>NZ_JANUEP010000023.1:0-1574 GCF_024807335.1 Aeromonas sp. BIGb0405 | reverse complement strand
AGGGACTTCACTGTCAAGAGCGAACCTTCTCCCGAAGTTACGGTTCTATTTTGCCTAGTTCCTTCACCCGAGTTCTCTCAAGCGCCTTGGTATTCTCTACCCGACCACCTGTGTCGGTTTGGGGTACGATGACTTGTAATCTGAAGCTTAGAGGCTTTTCCTGGAAGCATGGCATCAATGGCTTCACCACCGTAGTGGCTTCGTCTCGTGTCTCAGCGTTGCATCTCCGGATTTGCCTAGAGATACCGCCTACGCACTTTCACCAGGACAACCGTCGCCTGGCCCACCTAGCCTTCTCCGTCCCCCCATCGCAATTACAAGTCGTGCAGGAATATTAACCTGCTTCCCATCGATTACGCCTTTCGGCCTCACCTTAGGGGTCGACTCACCCTGCCCCGATTAACGTTGGACAGGAACCCTTGGTCTTCCGGCGAGGAGGCTTTTCACCCCCTTTATCGTTACTTACGTCAGCATTCGCACTTCTGATATCTCCAGCATACCTCTCGATACACCTTCGCAGACTTACAGAACGCTCCCCTACCACTCACACATAAGTGTGAATCCGCGGCTTCGGTGCCTGGTTTGAGCCCCGTTACATCTTCCGCGCAGGCCGACTCGACTAGTGAGCTATTACGCTTTCTTTAAATGATGGCTGCTTCTAAGCCAACATCCTAGCTGTCTGAGCCTTCCCACATCGTTTCCCACTTAACCAGAACTTTGGGACCTTAGCCGGCGGTCTGGGTTGTTTCCCTCTTCACGACGGACGTTAGCACCCGCCGTGTGTCTCCCGGATATTACTTACTGGTATTCGGAGTTTGCATGGAGTTGGTAAGTCGGGATGACCCCCTAGTCCAAACAGTGCTCTACCCCCAGTAGTATTCGTCCGAGGCGCTACCTAAATAGCTTTCGGGGAGAACCAGCTATCTCCGAGTTTGATTGGCCTTTCACCCCCAGCCACAGGTCATCCCCTAACTTTGCAACGTTAGTGGGTTCGGTCCTCCAGTTGATGTTACTCAACCTTCAACCTGCCCATGGCTAGATCACCCGGTTTCGGGTCTACACCTTGCAACTAGACGCCCAGTTAAGACTCGGTTTCCCTACGGCTCCCCTATACGGTTAACCTCGCTACAAAATGTAAGTCGCTGACCCATTATACAAAAGGTACGCAGTCACCCCGAAGGGCTCCCACTGCTTGTACGTACACGGTTTCAGGTTCTATTTCACTCCCCTCACAGGGGTTCTTTTCGCCTTTCCCTCACGGTACTGGTTCACTATCGGTCAGTCAGGAGTATTTAGCCTTGGAGGATGGTCCCCCCATATTCAGACAGGATGTCACGTGTCCCGCCCTACTCGATTTCACAACAAGGTCGTTTTCATGTACGGGGCTATCACCCTGTATCGCTGGCCTTTCCAGGACCATTCCACTAACTTCCAAGTTGCTTAAGGGCTAATCCCCGTTCGCTCGCCGCTACTAAGGGAATCTCGGTTGATTTCTTTTCCTCGGGGTACTTAGATGTTTCAGTTCTCCCGGTTCGCCTCGTTAAGCTATGTATTCACTTAACGATACCCAGCTT
>NZ_JANUEP010000021.1:0-2990 GCF_024807335.1 Aeromonas sp. BIGb0405 | reverse complement strand
AACTTGGGACAATTCGGACGCGGGGTGGAGCAGCTCGGTAGCTCGTCGGGCTCATAACCCGAAGGTCGTTGGTTCAAATCCAGCCCCCGCAACCATTTTATTCTGTTCGTCTCTCTCCATTGCTCCCCCTTTTAGCTGGCTAGACTCCCTCATCGGGGTTGCCTGCTCGTTGAACGACCGCGTGCTGCCTGTCACTGATCTATGCCCTTTTTCATTGTCTGTATCCCATCAGCACTCCGCTCAATGAGCTAGCAGCATGGCGATCTTTGCCTTCACTCAGGTATCATCGGCGCTCTTCTGTTTTTTCATGGATGAGGCTGCACCATATGCTCGATTTTTCCTATCAGGCACCCAAGATAGACAACGATCCTCGGGATCTCGATCAGTTTATGGAACTGAGTTCCTCCCTCAAGTTATTGATCTGCCATCAGAGTCTGAAAGATACGCTGCTTGCGCGCCCCGAGCTGGTTGCGGCCAGCCTGCAAGCGGCCCTGGGGCAGGAGGGGCCTTATCTGTGCCCGATCATCGACTCTTCTGATCCGCAAGGGCTGCTTATCCTGATCTTCAGCCCGGCGCTGGGAACAGGCCATGAGCGCTTCAAACAGATCCGGCAATGGATAGCCCCCCTTGCCCAATACCAGACCGAGCAGCTGAGTCTGCATCTGGAAGGGTTCGAACCCGCCGAGAGGGCCCGACTCGGAGAGGTACTGCTTGCCTCCCTGCTGGCCGCCAACGTGACGCTGCCGAGCCAGAAGCGCGAGGCCAAGGCCAGGATCCCTTATCGCCTGCTCGCCAGCTCCCCCGCATTTCCCCTGGATGTGGCGCGTTTGTGTGCCGAGGCCGAAGGCAATGCCCTGGCCCGCCATCTTGGTGTGCTGCCCGCCTCCGTGCTCGATGCGCCCGGCTACCGGCAACGGGTGAAAGAGATGGCCGGTGTCGAGGGGTGGCAGTGTCAGGAATATGATGAGGCAGCCTTGAAGGCACTGGGGGCGGGGGCTTTTCTCGCCGTGAGCCGCGGCTCTCAGGATGGCCAGGGCGCCATCGTGAAGCTCAGTTATGAACCCGCAGGGGCCACCCGGCAGCTGGCCCTGGTGGGCAAGGGGATCTGTCACGACTCGGGCGGCTACAACCTGAAAGTGGGGGGCTCCATGTATGGCATGCACCTGGATATGGGTGGCAGCGCCGTGGCGCTGGGAACCCTGCTCGCCATTAGCCGGGCCAGGCTGCCGGTGAGGGTGCACTGTTGGCTGGCCATCGCCGAAAACCACATAGGCCCGGCGGCTTATCGCCCTGGTGAGGTGGTGACCGCCTGCAATGGCACCACCATCGAGGTGGTGGACACCGATGCCGAGGGGCGCATGGTGCTGGCCGATGCCCTGGCGCTGGCGGCGCGAGACGAGCCGGATCTTATCATCGACTACGCCACCCTGACCGGCGCCTGCAAGCGGGCGCTGGGCAGCCGTTACAGCGGTGCCTTCACCAACCAGGCCGAGTGGCTGACCTGCCTCATTGCGCTTGGGCAAGAGAGCGGGGAGCGGGTGTGGCCCTTCCCGCTCGACAGTGATTATGATGAGGTGCTGGAGAGCGAATGGGCGGATCTGTTGCAGTGCGCCCCCGGTGCCTCGCCGGATCATATCGATGCGACCCGTTTTCTCAGCCGTTTCGTGCCAGCCAACACCCCCTGGTTACATCTGGACTTGTCCGGCTACCGCAACAAGGGGGGCAATGGGGTGGTGGGCAGCGAGGTAACGGGCTTTGGGGTACGGTTTACCCTGGCACTGCTGGCCGACTGGCAGGCTGGCAAGCTGGGATCCTGACTGGATCCCGCCCGCGCCCTGGCTGATAATGGCGCCCTGCTTGTCGGCCCGCTCGTCAAAGATGAGTGGCTTTGGCCTCGAAAGGCCACTCATTGCCAAGGGTTGACCACTGTTGAGCCCGTTTGGCCGGGTCAGCGCCAGCGTTCATTTTCCATGTAGTAAAGGATTGATATGAAGACGCCATCTTATGACTGGGTACTCTTTGATCTCGATGAAACCCTGCTGGATTTCCCGGTGGATCTCGCCTTGGAGCAGACCTTGCAGCTGCACGGTATCGTCGCGAACGAGGCGCGGATGAGTGAGTATCGTGAGCTCAATCATCGACTGTGGGGTCAGTACAACAGTGGTGAAATAGATGCCCAGCATCTGCAACAGACCCGTTTCTCCCCCTTCGTCCCAGCAGGGCTCGACCCCCTCGCCATGAATAATACTTTTTTGCAGCAGATCATTGCCCTGAGTCAGCCACTGGATGGCGTACTGGAAACCTTGCTGCAACTGAAAGAGCGGGTGAGCATGGGCATCATCACCAACGGTTTCAGCCTGCCCCAGCGCGGCCGTCTGGCCAAACTTGGCTGGCACGACTGGTTCGCACCGCTGATCATCTCGGACGAGGTGCGAGTCACCAAACCGGCGGCGGCCATCTTCGAGCAGAGTCTGGCGCTGATGGGGAGACCGGATCCGGCCCGGGTGCTGATGGTGGGAGACAATCCCAAGACGGACATCGCCGGCGCGGCGGCCATGGGGCTGGCCACCTGCTGGTATAACCCCCAGGGTCAGGCGGGGGACTGTGCCCCAACCCACGAGATCCGCCACTTCAGCCATCTGGCCGAGATAGTCCTGGGATAACGGCGGTAATAATGCTGGGATAAAACAGCGATGTCTCGCTCGACAAAACAGGCAGCCTCTTGGCTGCCTGTTTTGTTATGTCATTGCGGGATCCTGCCCCTATTCATCAGCCAGGGCCAGCCTGTGCTGGATAACACGCGCCAGCAGATTGACCCCTGACTCCATCACGGTTTTATCGACGTTGAACGTTGAACGTTGAACGTTGAACGTTGAACGATGGATGGAGGGCACCGAGGACGGTTCCCCCATGAATCAAGAGATAGCCAGCTTGTGCTGGATAACACGCGCCAGCAGATTGACTCCATGTTCCATCACGGTTTTATCGAC
>NZ_JANUEP010000020.1:0-17533 GCF_024807335.1 Aeromonas sp. BIGb0405 | reverse complement strand
TGATCCCATGCCGAACTCAGAAGTGAAACGCGGTAGCGCCGATGGTAGTGTGGCATTCGCCATGCGAGAGTAGGACACTGCCAGGCTCCTAATTAGACGACATTGTACGCAGTACGATGTTGGCCGAGAGGATGACACCTCGCTGAAACGGCAGAAGATTTAGCAAAGCGCTAGCCAAATTGCGGAGCGGTAGTTCAGTTGGTTAGAATACCGGCCTGTCACGCCGGGGGTCGCGGGTTCGAGTCCCGTCCGCTCCGCCAATAAATAGAGAAGGCCTTCCCAATCGGGAAGGCCTTTTTGCTTTTGGATATTCGCGAACGGGAGTAAGGAAACAAGGGACCACAGACAGGGCTGCGACTTGCCACTGGCAACTCGGTCCCTGCCTGTGGCACCTTGTGCTTGAGCCGGACCGTGTCCGTCTCCCCGTCCGCTCCGCCAATAAATAGAAAGGGCCTTCCCTCACGGGAAGGCCCTTTTGCTATGCAAATTCAGCATCTGAGTCCAAGAAGCCCAATCTGTCGATTGGGCTTCTTCGTTGTGCTTTGTCACAGCGGCGTGGAGATTCCTCTAGTAGTAGATGCAGAGCCAGACGGTGGTCTCGGTAGGATGAGTCCACTCCACCCTGTGCTGAAGGTGCGCCGGGATGTTGATGTAGTCCCCAGGTCCCAGATGGACGCGCTCCTGGGCCCCAGCTTCCGGTTCGAGAAAGAGCAAGATAGCTTCCCCCTGCACCACCAGTACCCATTCATGCTCATCCTGATCGAACCATTCACCGGGTGGGGTGTGCTGCCCCAGGGAGACAATGCGCTCGATACGGAAGTGATTGGTACTGACCAAGTCGCTGAACAGCTCTGTGGGCAAGGGAGAGGGAATGTGAGCAAGCAGGTTTCCTGTGTGCATGAGCCTGTCTCCGGCTGAAGTGGGTTCCCTCGAAGTGTAGAAGCTGGCGACGTCGTGCGACTCGTCAAATGTGGCTCTCAATGAGACCTTTGATCGAAAAAATCGGGGAAATACGACCTTACACGCTGCAATTTCGCTAAATTCTTGCTATTTTGCGCGCCATCTACGCAAACGATTTCCTTCACACTTTTCAGGATGAGTTATGGCAACGCAAGAAATGACGGCCCGCACCGGCAAGAGCGGATTTCTCGACTCCTACTTCTCCATCTCCGAGCGTGGCAGTAGTGTGCGCCAGGAGCTGTTGGCCGGGATGACCACCTTCCTCGCCATGGTGTACAGCGTCATAGTGGTGCCGAACATGCTGGGTGCCGCCGGTTTTGAGCAGGGCCCCGTCTTCGTGGCGACCTGTTTGATCGCCGCCTTCGGCTCCCTGCTGATGGGCCTGTGGGCCAAGCTGCCGATGGCCATAGGTTGCGCCATCTCCCTCACCGCCTTTACCGCCTTCAGTCTGGTACTGGGTCAGGGACTGAGCATTCCGGTCGCCCTCGGCGCCATCTTCCTGATGGGTGTGCTGTTTACCCTGATCAGCGTCACCGGCGTGCGCCAGTGGATCCTGGACAACCTCCCCTCCGGCATCGCCCACGGCACCGGCATAGGTATAGGTTTGTTCCTGCTGCTGATCGCCACTAACGGCGTCGGCATGGTGATCAAGAACGAAGGAGCTGGTCTGCCGGTGCAACTCGGTGAAGTGACCTCCTTCCCGGTCATCATGACGGTGCTGGGTCTGGCCGCCATCTTCGGTCTGGAGCGTCGCAAGGTGCCGGGCGGCATCCTGATGGTGATCATCGCCATCTCCATTCTCGGCCTCATCTTCGACCCGAAAGTGACCTGGCAGGGCTTCTTCGCCATGCCGAGCCTGACCGGCGAGAAGGGCTCTCTGGTAGGCAGCATGGATCTGCTGGGCGCCCTCAACCCGGTGGTCATTCCCACCGTACTGGCACTGGTGATGACCGCCGTGTTTGACGCGACCGGCACAATACGTGCCGTGGCCGGTCAGGCGGGCCTCATCAACGAGCGTGGCCACATCATCAGCGGCGGCAAGGCGCTGACTGCCGACTCCGTCAGCAGCATGGTCGCTGGCGTCGTGGGTGGTGCTCCGGCCGCCGTCTACATCGAATCCGCCGCAGGTACCGCAGCCGGTGGCAAGACGGGTCTGACCGCAGCCCTGGTCGGCCTGCTGTTCCTGCTGATGATCTTCCTCTCGCCGCTCAGCTATCTGGTGCCGGCTTACGCCACAGCACCGGCGCTGATGTACGTCGGTCTGCTGATGCTGGGCAACGTCACCAAGCTGGACTTCAGCGATTCGGTCGATGCTCTCGCCGGCATGCTGTGCGCCGTCTTTATCGTGCTGACCTGCAACATAGTCACCGGCATCATGCTGGGCTTCGTGGCGCTGGTCGTGGGTCGTCTGTTTGCTGCCGAGTGGAAGAAACTCAACGTCGGCACCGTCATCATCGCCGTGGCGCTGGTGATCTTCTATGCCGGTGGCTGGGCCATCTAAGGCTTCCGGTGATAGCGAAGGGCCCTGCGGGGCCCTTTTCATGGTTGTGAGGCCGTTAACAGTTTCCCGCCCGTTTGCCCCGCGCCGTTTCAGGTTGAAACGCCAAGCCCCCTTCTGCTGTTTCAAATCCGAACCGAACAGGCCGTCATTTTTCTCCCGATATATCCCGTTAGACTGGCTTCATCAACCATCTGCCTACCCGTGCGGTGGCAAGCCAAGGAGTGAGCCATGAAGAAGCTGATCAATGCCGTCGATGCCGTGGTCCGTGAACAACTGATGGGGATGGCAGCCGCCCACCCCGAGCTCAAGGTACGTATCGAACCCCACTACATCACCCGCGCCGACTCCCCCGTGATGGGCAAGGTAGCGCTGGTCTCCGGCGGCGGCAGCGGTCACGAGCCGATGCACGGCGGTCTGGTGGGCAAGGGGATGCTGGACGGTGCCTGTCCCGGCGAGATCTTTACCTCCCCGACCCCGGATCAGATGTACGAGTGCGGTCAGGCCGTTGATGGCGGCGCGGGCGTGCTGTTCCTGGTGAAGAACTACACCGGCGATGTGCTCAACTTCGAAACCGCGGTCGAGCTGCTGCACGGTGACGGGGTCAAAGTCGGCTTCTCGCTGATCGATGATGATGTGGCGGTGAAAGACAGCCTCTATACCGCCGGTCGTCGTGGCGTTGCCACCACGGTGCTGTGCGAAAAACTGGTGGGGGCCGCTGCCGAGGCGGGCTATGACTTGACCCGTTGCGAAGCGCTGGCCCGTCGCATCAACAACCAGAGCCGCACCATAGGCGTTGCCATGCACGCCTGCACAGTGCCTGCCGCTGGCAAGCCCTCCTTCACCCTGGCGGACAACGAGATGGAGTTCGGCGTGGGTATCCACGGCGAACCGGGCATAGCGCGCCGCCCCTTCACCGACCTCAATACCCTGGTGGACGACATGTTCGAAGAGCTCTCTGACAACAGCCCCTATGGCCGTACCCTGCGCCACTGGGACAGAGCCTCCGGCAACTGGCAGGAAGAGCACAGCTTCATCGAGCCGCTGAATGCGGGCGATCGGGTCATCGCCCTGGTCAACAGCCTGGGAGGCACCCCTCTCTCCGAGTTGTACGGCGTCTATGGGCGTCTCGCCAGCCGCTGTGAAGAGGCGGGCATCCATCTGGTGCGCAACCTGATTGGCCCCTACTGTACCGCCCTCGACATGACCGGCATCTCCATCACCCTGCTCAAGGTGGATGACGAGCTGATGAGCCTGTGGGATGCCCCCGTCAATACCCCCGCCCTGCGTCGCGGCTGCTAAGGAAAACCCATGTTAAGCAAGCATCAAATCGTCAACTGGCTGCTCGACTGCGAGCCTCTGTTTACCAATGCGAGGGAGCATCTCACCGCGCTGGATACCGACATCGGTGATGGCGACCACGGCCTCAACATGCAGCGCGGCTTCGCCAAGGTGGCCGAGAAGCTGCCCGCGGTGGCGGACAAGGATATCGGCCAGGTATTGAAGACCACCGGCATGACATTGCTCTCCTCGGTCGGCGGCGCCAGCGGCCCCCTCTACGGCACCTTCTTCATCCGGGCGGCGGCCAGTACCGACGCCTGTCAGAGCCTCAGCCTCAGCCAGCTGTGCAAAATGCTGAGTGACGGGGTGGAGGGGATAGTCTCCCGCGGCCGTGCCGAGCCGGGGGACAAGACAATGTGCGATGCCTGGTGGCCGGCGCTGGCCGCCCTGCAACAGGCACAGCAGCAAGCGCTGTCGCTCAATGATGCGCTGGACAAGGCAGTCGCGGCTGCCGCCGCCGGCACCGAGGCCACCATACAGATGCAGGCCCGCAAGGGGCGCGCCAGCTATCTCGGCGAGCGCAGCATAGGCCATCAGGATGCCGGGGCCACCTCGACCCTGCTGCTGCTGACCGCCCTGCGTGACAGAGCGAGGTTGTAACATGATAGGCATCGTCGTTGTCTCTCACAGCGCCCAGCTTGCGGCCGGATTGAAAGCGCTGGCCGACCAGTTGGGTAGCCCAGCCAGATTGCTGCTGGCGGCCGGGGTCGATGATCCCGACCACCCCATAGGCACAGATGCCATCGCGGTGATGAGTGCGATCGAAGAAGCGGATGACGGCAGCGGCGTGCTGGTGCTGATGGATCTCGGCAGCGCTCTCTTGAGCGCCGAGACCGCCCTCGAGCTGTTGCCTGCCGAGTTGAGCGCCCGGGTGCGGCTCTGCCCCGCTCCGCTGGTCGAAGGCACCCTGGCCGCCGTGGTGGCGGCCGGTTCCGGCCTGACGCTGGATGAGGTGGCCGCCGAGGCGCTCGGCGCGCTGGGCCCGAAACAGGCGATGCTGCCCGCCAGCGCGGCGCAGGCCGCCACTGAGACGGCACCGGCAGCCGACGACGGCTGGCTGCGATGCGAGGTGGTGGTGGATAACCCCCACGGCCTGCATGTGCGCCCCGCCGCCCGACTGGTGGCCGCCCTCAAGCCCTTTGCCGCTGAACTCAAGTTGCAAAAGGGGGATAAAGAGGCCAACCCCCGCAGCCTGACCCGGCTCGCCATGCTCAACGTGCGCCAGGGCGACAGGCTCACCCTGCTGGCGCGCGGGGAGGATGCCGATGCGGCTTTGAGCTGCTTCCAGCAGCTGGCAGCGGAACGCTTCGGCGACTGAGGCTCATATTGCTGTATCAAGGCCCCGCCAGTGCGGGGCCTTGTCGTTTAGCTATCCGTGGTAGTCGGCGGGATCCATTCCGAGCAGCTTCAGCCTCCGCCACAGGGTGGTGCGGCTGATGCCCAGTTGCCGGGCCATCAGGCTCACCTGTCCCTTGCAGGCGTGGGCGCTGCGCAAGATGGCTTGGCGCTCCAGCTCCGCCAAGGTGAGCAGCGGTTGCCCCACCACCTCATCCGCCACCAGCTGATGGCCGTGACGAATGGCGGCGGGTAGCGCCTCCGGCGGGATCGGCCCCTGACCACCATGCAGCAGCGCATGCTCGACGGCGCTGCGCAGCTCCCCCAGATTGCCGGGCCAGGGGTAGGCGAGCAGACAGTCGAGGGCCGCCGGGCTGAACTGGCGCACCGGCTCGCGCCCCTGCGCCCCTAGTTGCTGGCTGATAAGGCCCGGCAGATCGGCAGCGCGCTCCCGCAGCCCCGGCAGCCAGAGCTCGCAGGCTTGCAAGGCATAGAGCAACTGGCGACCGAACTGCCCCTCCTGCACCCGTTGCTCCAGCGGGGCGCAACTGGTCGCTATGATCCGCACCTTGAGCGGTAGCACGCGGGCCGAATCGAAGCGCTGGATGCGGCCTGTCTTGAGCAGTTGCAGCAGCGCCGCCTGCATGGGGGCCGAGAGGCACTCTACCTGCTCCAGCACTAGCGTGCCGCCATGGGCCAGCTCGAACTTGCCCGCCCGCTCCTGCCCCGCCTCGTCGGAGCCCATCAGCTCAAGCGCCATCCGCTCACTCGGCAGCGCCTGACAGTTGAGAGTAATGAGGGGCCCGGCGGCCCGTTCGCTGCCAAAGTGGATGGCCTCCGCCAGCTGGGCCTTGCCCACCTCCTCTTCTCCGCGCAGCAGGATCGGCCCCTGACTCTGGGCAGCCTGTCTGGCGTGGCGCAGCAGCTTGCGCATGGCGCTCGATTCCCCCACCAGGGCCGACAGCTCGGGCACCGTCTGGCGCAGCTGGTGAATGGCCCGCAGCCGATCGACCGGATGGAGCAGGGCGATAAAGCTGACCCCCTCCGGCCCCGGCAGCGGCTTGAGGCTTATCAGCGCATTGATGAACTCCCCGGAATGTACCCCGAGCCGCTCCAGGGTCACCTCCACATGACTGAGTGGCGTCTGTCCCTTGATGGCCAGCTGCAACCGCTGGGGCAGCAGCAGGTGTTGCTCCAGGGGCTGGCCTAGACAGCGATCCGGATCGAGCCGCAGTCTATGTGCCGCTAGTGCGTTGAGGTAGCGCAGCCTGCCTTGCGGATCCCAGGCCAGCACGCCGTCATCCATGCCATCGAGCAAAGCGTAGAGTTCGCTCAGATGGTGCTGGGACTCCTGCATCAGGCGCTCCATCTGCAGCAGGTGGGCCAGCTCGCGACCGGCGCTGACGGTGAGCGCCAGATCCCCGACCGTTGCCTCCTCCAACCGGCAAACCAGGGCCATGATGGCGACCTGACGGCCGTTGCTGTTGTAGACCGGGCTGGCGCAGCTGTGCCAGGGGTGCAGGGTCTGGTTGAAATGCTGGGGGCCGCTGACGCAGAGCGGCACTCCCTCCAGCGCCGCCAGATTGATGGCATTGGTGCCGATGCGCCCCTCGCTAAAAAAAGCGCCGGGGCCAAACCCCAGCGCAGCCAGCTCGCGCAGGGTGTCGGGATGGCCTGTCTGGGCCAGCACACAGCCGCTCTCGTCGGTGAGCAGCAGGGCGCAGGGGCGCCCCTCCATGAATTCGTAGAGATCCTCGAGGGCCATCTCGCCTGTGGTGAGCAGGTCCCGCTTGCGCTGGCGCAGACTCTGCAAGGTCTGCCCCTTGGCACTGTGGGGCGGATGCCAGAGGGTGGCGCTGGTCTGGTGGGCGCAGCGCAGCCAGGAGGCCTGCAGATAGTCAGGGCAGGGCTGGGGTGGCAGGCGGTCAGATGGCATTGTCACTGTCCTGTCCGGCAAGCGTGTAGCCAGAGGGCATACCCATAGTCAGGCCAGGGCTGGGGTGGCGGGCGGTCAGATGGCAGGGTCACATGCAATATCCGGCATAGAGAGAGGCCGACCATTTAACCATGCCCGTCCGCCAGATTCAGTGACCTGCCTCAGAGGGCGGCAATGGCATCCTCATTTCCGCCCCCTCGGCAAATTGCTGGCCGAGCCAGTGACAGAAGGCGCGGCACTCCGGCATCCCTTCGCTCTCCTGGTGGATAAGCAGGCTCCACTGGGGCCCCTTGACCCTGCAAGTGGAGAGCGGCAGCAACTGCCCCTGCACCCTGGCCGGTTGGGAGAGCCGTTCGCTCACCAGCGCCACCCCGAGCCCGGCGCTTGCCGCCTCCAGCAGCAGGCCGGGGTCGGAGAAGTTGAGTCCCCGGGTCTGCAGTTGCAGATCCTCCCCCCCTTTGAGCGTCCAGTGGTGCCAGTCCAGCTCTCGCTCCCCATGGAGGGTGGTGCGCTGTGCCGCCGGTTGGGCCAGCACCGTAGGCGCGGCCACCGGCAGCAACCTGTCCGCCAGCAGTGGCTGATGGCGACACAGGGCCTGCGGCGCGAGATCCCAGCGCAGGGCGAGATCTATGGTCTGTTCGGCCAGATCGGGCACCTCGTCGCTGGTGAAGAGCCAGAGATCGATGTCGGGGTGCTGGCGATGAAACGCCCCCAGTCGGGGCAGCAGCCAGTGGCGGGCGATGGCGGTGCTGGTGTTGAGCACCAGCTGGTTCGGCTTGCGGTACTGCTCGAGGCGCTGGATCCCCACCGCCAGTTGCAGCAGCACGCTCTGGGTGGTCTCCAGCAGATCCTGTCCCGCATCGGTCAGGGCGACCGAGCGCCCCTGCCGGTGAAACAGCGGCTGGCCGAGCAGCTCCTCCAGGGAGCGGATCTGCTGGCTGATGGCGGACTGGGTGAGGTGCAGCTCCTGGGCCGCCTGATGAAAACTGCCGAGGCGAGCCGCCGCCTCGAAGCCCCGCAGCACGTTGAGCGGGGGCCAGTGTTTGAACATCATTGATTAGCTCCACTTATCACTTGCACTGAAAATCGATCGTTTGTTCGCCGTGTTATATGGGAATAGTCTATTCCCATCGTCAGCAACCTTAATAGTACCTAATCAGAGAGGGAATATGCGGGAACAGGGAATAGTGGCAAAGGGCTGGTTTATGCCCGCCGAATGGTGCCAGCACGCCGCGACCTGGATGGTCTGGCCCCACAACAAGGCGCTGTGGGAATCCGGCTGGGGCGTCACCCTGGCCGAGGTGCAGCAGGACTTCGCCCGGGTGGTCAACGCCATTGTCCGGTTCGAGCCGGTCAGGCTGGTGGTCGATCCTTGCGCGCTGGCCGAGGCGCGCGCCCTCTGTGACGACAGGGTGACCCTGATCCCCCTCCCGGTGGATGACAGCTGGTGCCGCGACTCCGGCCCCACCTTTATCTGCCACCCCGAACTGGGCAGTGCCGGGGTGAGCTGGCGCTTCAACGCCTGGGGTGGCAAGTCGGTCCATCAGCTGGACGAGGGGCTGGCTCGCCGCATCCTCAACAGCCTGGAGCTGGAGTGTATCGGCAGCTTTCTGGCCAACGAGGGGGGCGCCATCCATGTGGACGGCGAAGGCACCCTGATCACCACTGAGTCCGTGCTGCTCAACAGCAACCGCAACCCGGGCATCAGCAAGGGTGAGATCGAGCAGATCTTCGGTCGCCTGCTCGGCATCGAGAAGACCATCTGGCTGCCGGGGGATCCCGACCACGTCACCGGCGACATGACCGATGGCCATGTGGACGGGGTCTGCGCCTTCAGTCGCCCCGGCCAGCTGCTGGTGGATGCCACCCGGGATGCCGCCTCGACCTACGGCCTTGTGGTGCGGGAGAATCGCCGCGCCCTGGCCCTGGCCACGGATGCCAGGGGGCGCGGCTTCGAGCTGCAGGATCTGTACGACGCGAGCGAGGCCATAGACACGGAGGCAGAGGTGTTCTGCGCCTCCTACACCAACTTCTATCTCGCCAACGGCGCCGTCATCATGCCCGCCTACGGGGTGGCGAGCGACCGGGAGGCGGCGGCTGTGCTGCAAGGCGCCTTCCCGCACAGGGAAGTGGTGCCGGTCTCGATCAACCGGCTGGCCCACGGCGGCGGCGGCATCCACTGCATCACCCAGCAGCAGCCCGCCTGGCCGCTGTTGGGCTGAGCGTTGCACGGCGGCGGCCAATCACAGGGGAGTAACCACATCATGATCAGGAAGACACTCGGGTGGATGGGCTGCCTGGCCCTGCTGCTGAGTCTTGCGGCCGAGGCCGGGGAGGCCGATGCAGCAACAGGGGAGGAGAAGGTGCTGCGGCTCTACAACTGGGCCGACTACTTCGCCCCCGATACCCTCAGCGCCTTTACCAAGGAGACAGGGATCCGGGTCATCTATGACGTCATGGACAGTAGCGAGACCCTGGAGGCCAAGCTGATGGCCGGTCGCAGCGGTTATGATCTGATCTTTCCCGGCGATACGGTGGCGGAGCGGCTGATGCGGGCGGGCAGCCTGCAACCGCTCGACAAAAGCAGGCTGCAGCATTTGGCTGATATCGAGCCCGGTTTGCGGCGGCTGCAGCAGGCTTATCCCCATTCCAGGGAGGCGGTGGTGCCCTACACCTGGGGCACCATAGGGCTCACCTACAATGCGGACCTCATCAGGCAGCGGATGGCGGATGCCCCGGTGGGCAGTCTCGACCTGCTGTTCAAGCCCGAACTGGCGGCAAAATTTGCCGACTGCGGCATCTCCATCATCGACTCCCCCGACGAGGTGCTGGCGGTGGTGCTGCACTATCTGGGGCGGGATCCCCACAGCGGCAAGGCCGAGGATCTGGCTGCCGCACTGGCGCTGCTCAAGGGGCTCAAACCCTATGTGCGCAAGTTTCAGTCCCAGCCGGTGACCCAGCTGGTGAATGGTGACATCTGCCTGTCGCTGGGCTACAGCGGCGACATGACGCAAGCCAGACGGGCCGTCGTCGAGGCGGGCAAGCGCAGCGACTTTGAATACCGGCTGCCGAAGGAGGGGAGCACCGTTTGGATGGATACCATGGCGATCCCGGTGGATGCCCCCCATCCTGAGTATGCCTATGCCTTTATCAATTTCGTGATGCGCCCGGCCAACATGGCCGCTATCACCAACAGCACCGGTTATCCAACCGCCAGTGCCAAGGCAAGATCCATGGTGGATGCCACCATGACAGCCAACCCGGATATTTATCTGGATGAGGCCAGCTACGGGCGACTCATTCCAGGCCAGGACATTGCACAATCCCAGATGCGAGCCCGGATGCGAGCCTGGACCCGCTTCAAGAGCAGCCTCTGAATCTGAAGGAGTAAAGAGATGCCATCCCGACGCCAAGTATTGAAACAGCTGGTCGCCATAGGGGCGTTAGCCGGACTGACTGGCCTGCCACGGGCCCAGGCTGCCGCCACCGGGACCTCGTCGGTCAGCGCCGCCGGTCACTACCAGATGCCGGACGAGGCTGCAGCCCAGACTCGGGTCTGGGTCGCCTTCGGTGCCAATCGCGAGATCTGGGGCCATAACTACCAGGATGTGCAGGCCACCATAGGCCGGCTGGTCAAGGCCATGACTCCCCATACCGAGGTGAACGTGCTCTGCCATGAGGAGGAAGAGGGCCTGGCCCGTCAGCTCTGTGGCGAGCACAACACCCACTTCATCCCAGCCGAGCTGGATGACATCTGGCTGCGGGATACCGGCGGTGTCTTCGTGCAGGACGAGCAGGGGGAGCTCGCGCTGGTGGACTTCAACTTCAACGGTTGGGGTGACAAACAGGAGCATGACTATGATGCCAGGGTCGCCTCCCTGGTGAGTCGGCAGGCGGATGCCCACTATCTGCAGAGCAAGCTGATTGGCGAAGGCGGGGGCATAGAGGTGGATGGCAACGGCACCGCCATCATGACCGAGAGTAGCTGGATCAACAGCAACCGCAATCCGGGCCTGACCAAGGCGCAACTGGAGGCGGAGCTCAAGGTCAACCTGGGGCTGCGCAAGATCATCTGGCTGCCGGGCATCAAGGGCAAGGATATCACCGATGCCCACGTCGACTTCTACGCCCGCTTCGTGCGCCCCGGGGTGGTGGTGATCAACATGGACAACGATCCTGATTCCTACGACTACAAGGTGACCCGCCAGCACCTGGCCATACTGCAGCAGGCCACCGACGCCGATGGCAACAAGCTGGAGCTGCATCCACTGCCGCCCCCGCTGGGTGGGCGAGACAATAAATTCAGCCGCAGCCGGGACTTTGCCGCCGGTTACATCAACTACCTGCCGATCAACGGGGCCGTCATAGTCCCCGAGTTTGGCGACAAGGCGGCGGACCGCTATTGCCAGGATCTGCTGGCCCGCCTCTACCCGGGGCGCAAGGTGGTGGCGGTCAACATCGATCCGGTGGCCGCCGGTGGCGGTGGCATTCACTGCATCACCCTCCACCAACCCGCCTGACCCTCATCGACACACTGATAACCCGGGGCGTTGCCACGCCCCGGGTTATTGCTCCACGCCCATTTCCGTTGACCACTAGCCCCTGCCTCACCGCAGCCCTGTATCTTGGCCACTACGCCATATGGGGTGTCACTTCGATCACACTCCTGACTTGTTCAAGAAGCTGAGACTGGGTGTTGCTTTCCATTGCTGCTCCTTGGGTGTATTTTTGCCCGATGGCCAAAAATGGAGCCAAAGGAAGATGCTTGGCGAATGCGTTCAGCGCCAGAGATTGGTCGGTAATGTTGTGATTTAAAATGTATTTTCGTGGCCACAAACAGGGAGAACCGGAGTTATATGGAAGGCTCTATTAACGGATTAGTACCGCCTTCCATCTAATCACTGTTATGTGCTAAGGGTGGGTCATGGAAGTATCGGCTGAAGAAGAGATTAACCAGATCATTGTGGGAAAGCCCCACGTCGTAATACTTGGCGCAGGCGCTAGTTATGCGGCGTTCCCTGGTGGCGACAAGCACGGGCGAAAGCTCCCGTTAATGAATAATTTCATTGAGACGCTTGGTCTCCAGGATTTGATTGCCAGAACCGGGCTTCGTTTCGCTTCCTCAAATTTCGAAGACATCTATGCGTCGATCTACAAGGAATCGAGCTTGATAGACATACGGGAAGAGCTAGAGGCAGAAGTGTATCGCTATTTCGGCGAAATGGAGTTGCCAGATCATCCCACTATCTACGATCACTTGGTCTTGTCGCTGAGAAACAAAGACTTCATCGCAACCTTCAATTGGGATCCCTTTCTAGTTCAGGCGATAAGGAGAAATGGGAGCAGGTTTAAGCTGCCCCGGGTCTTGTTCCTCCATGGCAATGTAGAGGTCGCGTACTGCACCGATGGGCACATGATGGGGAACAACGGCGCCGCCTGTAGTCACTGCGGCTGCCTGCTTACACCTACAAAATTGCTCTACCCGGTTAGCGAGAAGAACTATCACGTGGACGAGTTCATATCGCGCCAGTGGGCTACGGTCGCAGATGTTCTAAAGCATGCCTTCATGGTGACGATCTTTGGGTATGGTGCGCCCACATCAGATGCAAGCGCAATTGAGCTGTTGAAGACTGCTTGGGGCGACATAAATGATCGCAGTCTGGAGGAGTTCGAAATAATCGATGTTCGGCAAGAGGATGACCTAAGGCGCACGTGGTCGCCTTTCATTCACACCCACCACTACCGGGTGGAATCTAATTTCTACGATTCGTGGATTGCGAATCACCCCCGCCGGACTGGAGAGGCCTATTGGAATCAGTTCATTGAGGCTAAGTTCATTGAAAATAACCCCCTACCAAAAGAGGCGGATTTTCCGGAGTTGTGGGAGTGGTATTCGAGACTGCAAGAGGTAGAAGATGCAGCCCGTAGGTTCGATTAGCCGCAAGGCGTAATCGGACGTTCGCGTAAATCAATTCCCCCGCTATAACGGCTACTCGAATTTCCCCTCTGGCAGATGCCGCTGACTCACGGATAAAACCGAGACAGCGGCATCTCGTTCGTCCGATTACGCTTCGCTAATCGAACCTACATGGGACGCTAATATGCGGTGAATGCAGGTTGGCGCGGATCAGCCAGCCTGACACGATCGCCATAATCGCAATCACCACAAATAACAGAGCCGCCTGATGGGCGGCTCTTTGTATCAGCGATGGATGGCTGAATCGTCTTGTTACTGAATCGTCACTCAGCCTTGGGCGGCGCAACAACGGCGGTCATCTCTGGCTGGAGATCGCCTTCCTTGATCCAGGCATCCAGCAGGGTGTAGCCCACCGCCAGCACCACTGGGCCGATAAAGAGCCCTATGATGCCGAGCGCCAGCAGGCCGCCGATGACGCCAACCAGGATCAGGATCAGCGGCAGGTCGGCTCCGCGCTTGATGAGGAAGGGGCGCAGGAAGTTGTCCATGGTACCCGCCAGCAGGGACCAGACCAGCAGGAAGGTGCCCCAGGTGGTATCCCCGCTCCAGTAGAGGTAACCGACGCTGGCCAGCAGCACCGGGAAGGGGCCGATCTGGGCGACGATCAGCAGGAACATCAACACCACCAGGATCATGACGTAGGGAATGCCGGCAATCAGCAGGCCTATCCCGGCCACCGAGGATTGTACCAGGGCGGTTACCACCACCCCCATGGCCACGGCGCGGATGGCCTGGGAGGCCAGCACAGTGGCGTTGTCTCCCCGCTCACCGGCCAGCCTGTGGGCGAAGCGACGTATGCCGACAGCGACAGTTTCCCCCGAGTGATAGAGCAGGCCGCAGATCCCCACGGTCAGCAGGAAGTGGACGAACAAGAGCCCCAGGTTACCGGCTTGGGAGGCGAGCCAGCGGGCGGTCTGGCCGAAATAGGGTGCCAATTTGGCGAACAGTACCTGACCACCGCTGGCCAGGATCTGCTGCCACAGCTCAAAGAGTTTGTCCCCTGCCAGCGGTATCTGCTGGAGCCAGAGCAGCTCGGGGGGTGGGGATTTGCTGATGGTGGTGGCCAGATCGATCAGCATGGGGGCCTTCTCCGCCACATTGGCCAGGGTCATGAACAGCGGGATCACGAAGATCAGCAGCAGTATCAGGGTCATGACGAAGGCCGCCAGGGTCCGTTTCCCCCACAGCAGGCGCTGCATCATCAGCATCAGCGGCCAGGTGGCTATGGTGATCATGGTGGCCCACACCAAGGCAGGCAGGAAGGGGCGTAGCACCAGGAAGCAGGACGCGATCAAGATGCTGAGAAACAAGACTCCTAGGGTGAGCTTGGCCAGATCCGGTTTCTTAATAATCATTGTATTCCTTGCGTGGGGTTGCACCCCGATTGTGGTCGTCGGTCAGGGAGATCAGCCACCAGAGGCCCGAGCTCAACCAGAGTCCCAAGAGTCCATAGAGTATCCCTTGTCCGGTCAGGATCAACAGGGAACTGGTGATCAACAGTGGCAAGCTTGCGCTGAGTAGTCCCAGCAGCAGGCAACCCGCCAGGGCGACAAAGCCGGTCAGCCAGGGGCGGCGCCTGCTCCGTTCGACCCCGTATCGACTGCCGAGCAGCAGTGTCAGGCTGAGAATGCCGATGGCGGCGAGGGCGGGGGATTGCAGCACGGCAGCGGCGACACCGGCCAGGCTGGCGAGTAGCAGCCAGGGGAGCTGGCGCGAGGCAAGGGGCTGCAACCAGGGGAACAACAGCAGCAGGCCGAGGCCAAGCAGCATGCCGGCCACCACGTCCGAGATAAAATGCACTCCGAGCCAGACGCGGGCAAGGCCGGTGGCGCTTGCCAGCAGCAGGGCCAGGCATATTGCCAGCCAGCGCCGTCCCGGCCAAGCCCAGCCTAGCAACAGGCCCCAGCCGAGCATGGCCGTGGCCGAGTGGCCGCTCGGCATGCCAAAACCGGACACGGCGCGCAGGGCGAGTTCGGGCTGGAAGTTGAAGGGGCGTGGCCAGCCGATGCCCATCTTGGTGAGTTGCACCAGCAGACTCAGCCACAGCATGACAAACAGCAACTGCAGGGCTCTGTGCCAGCCGAGCAGGGGCAGCAGCAGAGGCACCAGTAACAGCATGAAGGGCGCAGATCCGGCGAGGTTGGCGAGCTGGAGCCAGAGGTTGTGTGGGCCAAGCAGCGCTTGCAGCTGGCGGATCAGCGGCAGTTCCTGACGGTGCAGCGCATTGGCCTCAGCACTGAAATCGGTTCGCCAACTCACCTCGCTATCAGGGATCCGGGGGAGTTGCGGGATCAACCAGTCGAGCTGGGCCGGAAAGCGCCTCAGTTCATGGGGCAGGGCACTGGGGGGGATCAGCAGGGCGCTGAGCACCTCCCCATCCCGATTGGGGGCATGCAGCAGGGAGACGGCCCCCGAACCTTGCTGCGCCACTATGGGGGTCAGGGTCTGGCAGGCAAAGATGTCTGCCGATTGCCAGCGACCAAGGGGGGCGATGATGCGCCCCGCCAGGCCTGTCTCCTCGAACAGCTCGCGCAGGGCCGCCTGAGGCGGCGTCTCGCCGGGATCGATATAGCCGCCCGTCAGGCTGTAGCGGGACGAGACCCTGTCTTGCACCAGCAGCACCCTCTCCTGTTGTTTGATGACGCACACGGCTCCCCGTGCTTTGGATTGGGCGGCCCAAAGGGGCGTCGCGAGCATGAGGGCGAGCAGCAGGCAACAAGGGTATCTGAGCATGGGAGTCCGTTTCCAGGGGCGGTATGAGAAGCGTCACAGAAATCAGTGGCTTGGGCAACGATTTCCGTTGCGAAACAGGCCTGGGATCCTTGGGGCTTCTCCCGCCGAGATTGCTCTGGGGCGCGGCTGTGCCTACTATTGGCAGCTATCCTCACTCTCCATGCAGCAACTCTTGGGATCTCATATGAAACAGTTCGGCTTCTATCTCGGCATCGGCCTCGGCGTCATCCTGGTACTGTTCGGCAGTATCGTCATCTGCCAGGCTCTGCCAGCGGCGCTGGATGTACTAGAGATGCCAAGTCGTATCCCCTTCGTGCGCGAGGTCTACACCTGGCTGATGAGCAGTGCCAATGGCTTGACCGGCCAGCTGGAGCAGAACTTCCTGGAGGCATTCCAGACGGTGCTCAAGCTGATACTGCTGATCACCTTCATGTGGGTCTGCGTCAAGCTGGTCAACATGGGGGTGCTCATCATCCGCGCCGGGGTGGATCTGATCCGTACCGCCATCGAGCACAGCGGAGCTGCGGCCAACAAGGATAACGAGCAGGACAACCTCTACAAATAACCCTGGTCGGTGCAACGAAGAGGCCACCCTGGGGTGGCCTCTTCGCTTATGGTGGGTTGGCGGCCGGATTGAGCGTACCTCACTCTATTTCCGGCAGTCGTTCATGGGTGCTCGGGTTCAGCATATCTTCGTAGCGGGCCTGCAGGGCTTGAAAAGCCGGACCCTGGCGCACCCGGTCGAGGGCTTGTTGCAACAGTGCCACTTCGGCCGGATCCACGGCGGGATTGAAGGCGAAGCAGTTATCCTGCTCGGCCAATACGGCCACTGTGACGAACTGCCGTGGGTCATAGCCAAGCTGGCGGATCTGATAGCGCAACATGGTCTCGTTACCTGCGACCAGATCGGTGCGGGCAAGCAACAACTGGCGTACCACCAGATCCATGCGCGGCACCGTCATCAGCTGGGCCGGTGGCATGCCGCGGTTGAGCAGTAACTGCTCGCCCACATCGGCCTGCATGGCTCCTATCTTCAGGGTGAGCAGGTCGGCCCTGTGGCGGATCCGGGGCAGGTGATCGGCCCTGGCCATCAACACGATGCGCGAGCGGCTGATGGGGCAGACCCATTGCAGGTGATGGGAGCGGGGCAAGGTATGGGCCGTGGTGAGCAGGACGGCATCGGGCTGCTGGGTCAGCAGATACCAGGCCTTGGACCAGGGCAAGAACTGGATGGGCGCTTCCTCTTGCCCCAGCTCCTGCCACATCAAGCGCAATAACTCTATGCTGAAACCGCTACTGCGGCCCTGTTCATCGACGCCATTGAAGGGCAGATTCTGCTCGGAATAGTAAGTCAGCGCCGCGGCTGGCGTGCCAGCCAAGGCGGCCAGCAGCCCGAGTGAGGCAAACAGTTGCATCATGAGCGTCATCCCCGCGCCAGTTCCTTGACGAAGAGTGTAGATCCGGGCGCTGTGCTCTGGGGGTGAGTGCCAGGCAGCATCATTTCAACAGGTTTTCCAGCTCGGCTTCGGCGGCCGCGCGGGCAGCAGCCTGGGGATCCTGAGTCGGCAGCGCACCGCTGACGGCCTTGCTGGCACTGCCGGTGACGGCGTTGCTCTGATCGCTGACGGCCTTGCTGGCGCTGTCGGTGACGGCTTTGGTCTGATCACTGATGGCCTTGTTGGCGCTGTCGGTCACGGCTTTGCTCTGAGCGCTGATGGCCTTGCTGGCACTGTCGGTGACCGCCTTGGTCTGA
>NZ_JANUEP010000019.1:0-37739 GCF_024807335.1 Aeromonas sp. BIGb0405 | reverse complement strand
CTCCATCTCGGTCATCGGCATCGCCGCTGACCCAATCTCCACCAAGGTCGAGCCTAGCGACGGCAGTAGTCGATGATCAGATCCATGAAGGCCTCACCGAAGCGTTCCAGCTTGCGCTGACCGACCCCATTGACCGCCAGCAGCTCCATCTCGGTCATCGGCATGAGCTGGGCCATCTCTACCAAGGTGGCATCGTTGAACACCACGTAGGGCGGCACCTCCTCCTGTTCGGCGATCTGCTTGCGCAGGCCACGCAGCTCCTTGAAGAGCCGCTTGTCGTAGTTAGCGCTGTCGAGCAGGCCATTGCGCTTCTCCTTGCGGCTGGAGATGGGCTGCAAGCGGGGCACCGCCAGCGCCAGCTTGACCTCGCCGCGCAGTACGGGGCGAGCCGCCTCGGTCAGCTGCAACACCAGGTTGCGGGTGATGTTCTGAGTCAGCAGCCCCTTGTGGATCAGCTGGCGAATGACGCTCATCCAGTATTCGTGGCTCTGATCTTTGCCGATGCCATAGGTCGACAGCTTGTCATGACCATGATCCTTGATGCGCTGGTTGAGCGACCCTCTGAGCACCTCCACCACATAGCCTACCCCGAAGGCCTGACCCACTCGCCAGACGCAGGAGAGCGCCTTCTGGGCATCCTCGCTGCCATCGTAGCTCTGGGGAGGATCCAGGCAGATGTCGCAGTTGCCACACGGCTTGTCGTTGTACTCGCTGAAATAGTTGAGCAGCACCTGACGGCGGCAAGTCTGGGCCTCGGCAAAGGCGGCCATCACGTTGAGCTTGTACTGCTCCACCTGCAACTGCTGGGGATTCTCGATGTTGTCGAGCAGGCGCCGTACCCGGCCAATGTCGGCGGGATCATAGAGCAGCAGCGCCTCGGCTGGCGTGCCATCGCGCCCGGCCCGGCCCGTCTCCTGATAATAAGATTCGATGTTCTTGGGCACGTCGTAGTGCACCACGAAACGCACATTGGGCTTGTCGATACCCATGCCGAATGCCACCGTCGCCACCACTATCTCGACGTCATCCTTGAGGAAGTCTTCCTGGGTGCGCTGGCGCTGTTCCAGGGGCAAGCCGGCATGATAGGGGGCCGCCTTGCTGCCGTGACGCACCAGGCGCTCGGCCACCTCCTCCACCCGGTTGCGGCTGGAGCAGTACACAATGCCGCAGTTGCCCTTCTGGCCCTGGACGTAACGCAGTAGCTGCTCCGCCGCCTTGAACTTCTCCACCAGGCTGTAGCGGATGTTGGGTCTATCAAAGCTGGCAGTATGAACGAAGGGATCCTGCAACTCGAGGCGATGCAGTATGTCGCGCCGGGTCGCCTCATCGGCGGTGGCGGTGAGCGCCACGACGGGGACATGGGGGAACCACTGCTTGAGCCGGCCAAGGGCTGCGTACTCCGGGCGAAAATCATGCCCCCACTGGGAGACGCAGTGGGCCTCGTCGATGGCGAACAGGCCCAGGGGTTGCTCGGCCAGACGGTCCATGAATTCGTGCTGCAGCAACCGCTCGGGGGAGACATAGACAATCTTGATCTCGCCCCGGCGCATGGCGGCAAAGTGCTGGATCAGCTCTTCCCGGCTCAGCGCCGAGTTGATGTAGGCAGCCGCCACCCCGTTCGCTCTCAGGCTATCGACCTGATCCTTCATCAGGGAGATGAGGGGAGAGACGACCACCCCCAGCCCGGGTCGCAGCAGCGCCGGGATCTGGTAACAGAGGGATTTTCCACCGCCGGTGGGCTTGAGCACCAGACCGTCACGCCCCGCGATGATCTGTTCGATGATCTCCTGCTGGCCCGGCCGAAACTGCTGGTAGCCGAATACCGCCTGCAACAGGCTGAGGGGAGTCTCTGGCGGAGAATCGGGCAGGGTATCGGCGATGGCGGTCATGGTCTCTCCTCTGGGGGCGCCATTCTAAAGCAGCGGGCCCCCACAATAAACCTGCCATTGCGGATGTTAATGTCTTGTTGCAGACTGGCTGGAGTTTTTACTCGGCTTGTGCAGGGATGGATAGATGAAAGAGATGATGAAGAAGATGGCGCTAAGTGGCATTGCCACACTGTTCGCCGAGCAGATGCCATTCAACCAGCTGCTGGGCATCCGGGTGACCCACTATGACTTCGAGCGGGTCGAGCTGCGGATAGGCATGGAGGGGAAACTGGTCGGCAACCCCTTCCACAACATATTGCACGGGGGTGTCACCGCCAGCCTGCTCGATGTGGCGGGGGGCATGATAGTGGCCGCCTCCTGCCTCGACGAGCTGGAGGATTTCTCCCCTAACTATCTCAAGGAGCGCTTCTCCCGTCTCGGCACCATAGACCTGCGAGTCGACTACCTGCGCCCTGGCCGGGGCACCGAGTTCATTGCCACCGCCCACATCATCCGATCCGGCAGCAAGGTGGCGGTTGCCCGCATGGAGCTGCACAACGAAGAGGGGACTCATATCGCCTTCGGCACCGGTACCTATCTGGTTGGTTAAACGCCTCGATTGCATAAAAACAGCGATGCTAATCCATTTTTAATCATTAGATTCCCCTCCCCCTCATCGTCATCGGGTCCATACTGGAAGTCGGGATTGTCATGCAGAAGGGAGAAGGAGATGAGTGCGAGTCTGGCAGTTGCATCACCCAGTGTCTTGTTGCAGCAACTTGAATCCATGTGCAATGAGGTGCAGACACCCGAGTGTCGCCACTGGCTGGAACAGGAGCTTCAGGGCTATGCCCCGGATGCTCAACTGCCCTGGTACCGCATAGTCCCCTGTCGGCAACGTGGTCACTTTCTGGATCTGAACACAGGACGCTATCTGACTTGCCATATCGGCAGTCAAACGCTTTGCCAACGCGATTTGGCCAACGTTCAGTTCATTTATGCCCGCGCCCCTGCCGCTCAGTATTTACTGCATCCCAGTTCCGGTATAAAGCCTTGGCCCGTCGATCTCAAGGAGCAATACCAAGCCTTGCTGATCCCTGGTCACCTCTGTCTGCAAGCCTGGCATGAGCCCGTTTCTTCGTTGCGGATGAGGCTGATGGAAGGCATTGAACACTTCATCAGCGAGTATCCCAAACACGCGGCTCTGCAACCACAACACAGCTTCAAGGCGTTGCAGCACAGCCACTGGCATATCTGAGTGAGCGCCTGGCGCGCAAGGAGGGCACCATAGACAAGACCCATAGCGAACTAGTGAAAATCTGAAAGATCACGGGATCTACCACAGGTCTCACCCAGGGCCACCAAGCGGTGGCCCGACTTTTTGTGCGCGCCACCCACGGCTGAATGCAGCACCACTCTCAGTGGGGCAACTGGCGCAATGCCATGACCCGAACGGAAAACTGCTGGATGTCAGAATGCGAAAAGGCCGCTCTATTGAGCGGCCTTTTCTAAAAATGGTCGGTGTGAGAGGATTCGAACCTCCGACCCCTTCGTCCCGAACGAAGTGCGCTACCAAGCTGCGCTACACACCGATGTCTGCGGGGCGAGAATTTACCTAATGCCCGCACAAGGCACAAGTCTTTTTTCAGTTAACGCCTAAAAAAGCCGTGGTTAGTTCAACTCTTGGGCGATCGGCGCCAAGCGTCGAAAATCCCGCCCAGTCGGGACAGCCCAGTCACCTGAGCCATCGCCTTTGCCCATCTTCATACCACCGGGCGAAAAGCTGCCGGCCCCATCAGACGACGGCTCCAGTCCGCGACAGTGCCGTGTTCCAACCAGTGCGCCGCATGCTGCCGCCAACCCGGCGACAGGGCCGGGGTCTCGGTGAGCAGCAGCAGATCATCTTCATTGCGCACCTGATTGAAGAGGATGTCGGCACAACGTTTCACGCTTAAGGCAGGATAGGGGCTATCCACCAGGATCAGCTCGGCATCCGGCGCTATCACCCCCTCCTCCAACACCCGCAGCAGCCAGCCACAGCGGCCACTGAGCTGCATTACCTGGGAGACCTGGGCATAACCAAAGCGCAGATTGAGCTTGAAGCAGGGGGAGCGCGGCTGGCTGATCTGGATGAGTGCCTCACCGAGCCGATAAACATCACCGATGCAAGCAGCGGTTTCGGTCAGGCCGAGCCCGGAGAGGTTTTCACCAAAGGCCGCCGGCTGCCAGGGAGTCCCGGGCTCGGGCAGTGCCATGGCCTGTTGCCAGGTCTGCCACCAGGCATAATGTTCCGCGGGGTAGTAGTGCAGGGCGCGCTCTATGCCGCCATGATGGCGAGTCTCGGTCTGCTCGTCTCCGCTCAGCCCCTGAAAGGAGCAGAAGATGGCATCAGTGACGACTGACTTGTGAATGGCGCTGACCAGACCGGGGGCCAGTTCGGCACCAGATCCAGTGAAGAGGGAAATCCGCATTCTCATCCTCCTGATTGACGAGAGAATGCGGATGTTATCAGACTCAGGTTACCGACTGCATCTGCAGCATCTGGGAGATTTCCGCCCGGCGCCGCTTCTCGGCACGGGCCATCAGGAACCAGCTGGCGAAGGTGAAGATGGAAACGGAGAGCAATATCAGGCTCGCCACCGCGTTGATCTCCGGCTTGACCCCCAGACGCACCGCGGAGAATACCTCCATCGGCAGGGTAGTTGAGCCAGGCCCGGAGACGAAGCTGGCGAGCACCAGGTCATCCAGCGACAGGGCGAATGACATCATGCCACCGGCGGCCAGCGAGGGGGCGATCATGGGGATGGTGATCAGGAAGAACACCTTCCAGGGCTTGGCCCCCAGATCCATGGCCGCCTCCTCGATGGAGAGATCCAGCTCTCTCAACCGTGCCGACACCACCACGGCCACATAGGCGGTACAGAAGGTGGTGTGGGCGATCCAGATAGTCACCATGCCCCGCTCGGCGGGCCAGCCCACCAGCTGCGCCATGGCCACGAACAGCAACAGCAATGACAGGCCCGTGATCACTTCAGGCATGACCAGGGGTGCCGTGACCATGCCGCCAAACAGGGTGCGTCCCTTGAAATTGGCGATCCGGGTCAGCACGAAGGCTGCCAGGGTGCCCAATGCTACCGCGGCGATGGCAGTGTAGAAGGCGATCTCGAGAGAACGCATCACGGCCGTCATCAGCTGGGTATTTTCGAGCAGCCCAAAATACCACTTCAGGGACCAGCCCCCCCAGACCGTCACCAACTTGGAGGCGTTGAAGGAGTAGATCACCATGATGACCATGGGCAGGTAGATAAACAGCAAGCCGAGTACCAGCATCAGGCTGGGAAAATTGATGCGCTTCATGCCTTGCCCTCCAGCTCTTTGGCCTGGTTACGGTTGAACAAAATGATGGGGATGATCAACACCACCAGCATGACCACAGCCAGGGCCGAGGCGACGGGCCAGTCGCGGTTGTTGAAGAACTCCTGCCACATCACCTTGCCTATCATCAGGGTCTCGGGACCGCCGAGCAGTTCGGGGATGACGAACTCACCCACCACCGGAATGAACACCAGCATGCAGCCAGCGATGATGCCGTTCTTGGAGAGCGGTACCGTGATCTTCCAGAAGCTGTTGGTGTCGCTCGACCCCAGATCGGCCGCGGCTTCCAGCAGGCTCATGTCATGCTTCACCAGGTTGGCATAGAGCGGCAAAATCATGAACGGCAGATAGGAGTAAACCACGCCTATATAGACCGCCAGGTTGGTATTGAGGATCTGGATAGGCTCACTGATGAGCCCCATGTTCAGCAAGAAGCCATTGAGCAGGCCATTGTTGCTGAGAATGCCCATCCAGGCATACACCCGGATCAGGATGGCCGTCCAGGTCGGCATCATGATCAGCAGCAGCAGTACCGTCTGATTCTCCTTGCTGGCCCGGGCGATGGCATAGGCCATGGGGTAGCCGATCAGCAGGCAGATCAGGGTGCTGAAGAACGCCATCTTGAGGGAGCCCAGATAGGCCGCCAGATAGAGATCATCATCGCCGAGCAGCACATAGTTGCCCAGATTCAGCAATATGGTCAGCTGATCATCGGCCCAGCTCACCACGTCTGTGTAGGGAGGAATGGCCACGTCCGCTTCGGCGAAGCTTATCTTCACCACAATGATGAAGGGCAGCAGGAAGAAGAGGAACAGCCAGAAGAAGGGGATGCCGATCACCAGCTGGCGGCCCCCCAACCGCTTGAGTCGTCTCAGTGGGGTCATGATTGCAATACCACGCCGCTGTCATCTTCCCAGTAGAGGAACACCTGGTCATCCCAGGTCGGCCGCTTGCCGTGACGTTCGGCATTGGCGATGAAGGCCTGCACAATTTTGCCCGAGGGCAGCTGGATGTGATAAACGGAGTGGCCGCCCAGATAGGCGATGTCGTACACCTGTCCTGTGGTCCAGTTGAAGTCGGGATGCTCCAGCTCACTCGGTTTCTGAGTGCTCATCAGCAGCTTCTCCGGACGCAAGGCGTAGGAGACCTTCTTGTTCTCGGCGCGGGAGCTGATGCCGTGCCCCACATAGATGGGCTGCTCCAGATCCGCACAGGCGATGATGGCGTGGTCCTGCTCATCCGCCACCAGCAAGCCATCGAACAGATTGACGTTGCCGATGAACTCGCACACCTGCCGACTGACCGGGGTCTCGTAGATGTCTTTCGGGCTGCCAATCTGCTCGATGCAGCCCAGGTGCATGATGGCGATACGCTCGGCCATGGTCATGGCCTCTTCCTGATCATGGGTCACCATGACGCAGGTCACCCCGACCCGCTCGATGATCTCCACCAGCTCGAGCTGCATCTGCGAACGCAACTTCTTGTCCAGTGCCCCCATGGGCTCATCGAGCAGCAACAGCTTGGGGCGCTTGGCCAGGGAACGGGCCAGGGCAACCCGCTGGCGCTGACCACCTGAGAGCTGATGGGGTTTGCGCTTGGCATACTGACTCATCTGCACCAGCTTGAGCATCTCCTCCACCCGGGCGTCGATCTCGGCCTTGGCCAGACCGTCCTGTTTGAGGCCGAAGGCGATGTTCTGGGCCACCGACATGTGCGGGAACAGGGCATAGGACTGGAACATCATGTTGATCGGACGCTCATAGGGCGGCATGTCGGTGATGTCGACCCCATCGAGGAAGAGCCGTCCCTCACTCGGACGCTCGAAGCCTGCCAGCATCCGCAACAGGGTGGATTTCCCCGAGCCGGAGCCGCCAAGCAGGGCAAATATCTCGCCCTTGTTGATGGTCAGCGAGACGTTGTCGACCGCCAGGGTCTCATCGAACTGCTTGCTGATCCTGTCTATTTTTACCAGCACCTCTTTGGGTTGCTGGCTGCCCTCGAGGGCTTTCTTATAGGCGCTGGAGGCTATTGCCATTACCACTCACTCCCGACTTGAAATAGTGACCGGAGGGTCAATCCATAAAAACAACTGGCGCCCAAGCGGGCGCCAAGGTTAGGTCCCGGACTTGATTTTGGTCCAACTCCGGGTCATCAGGCGCTGTACTGTGCGGGGATGTGCCTCCTGCACATAGAGCCGCTTCAGCACATCCTGGGGGGGGTACACAGACGGGTTGTCACGGACGATCTCATCCATGAAGGGTCCCGCCTTGGCATTGGGGTTGGCGTAGCCCACATAATCGCTCACCTTGGCTATCGCCTCCGGGGTAAGCAGATAATTGATCAGGGCATGGGCCTCTTTCACATTGCTGGCATCGGTGGGGATCGCCAGCATGTCGAACCAGAGGTTGCCGCCCTCCTTGGGAATGCTGTAGGCGATATTGATGCCCTTGCCTGCTTCCTCGGCCCGCGCGGCCGCCTGCAACACATCCCCCGAGAAACCGGCGGCGACACAGATGTTGCCGTTGGCGAGATCGGAGATGTACTTGGAAGAGTGGAAGTAGGTGACGTAGGGGCGTACCGCCAGCAGCTTCTGTTCCGCCAGCTTGATGTCGGCGGGATCGTGACTGTTGGGATCCTTGCCAAGGTAATTGAGCACGGCCGGGATCATCTCATCGGCAGAATCGAGGAAAGCCACCCCGCAATGGGTCAGCTTCTTGAGGTTTTCCGGCTCGAAGAGCATCCCCCAGGAGTCTATCTTGTCGACCCCCAGCGCCTGCTTCACCTTGTCAACGTTATAACCAATGCCATTGGTGCCCCACAGATAAGGGATCGCATAGAGGTGACCCGGATCCGCCTTCTCAAGCTGATGCATCAGAGTCGGTTCCAGATTGACCATATTGGGCAGCAGGGACTTGTCCAGTTTCTGGAAAGCACCAGCCTTTATCTGTTTGGCGAGGAAATTGTTGGACGGCACCACCAGATCGTAACCGGTGCGCCCTGTCAGCAGTTTGCCTTCCAGGGTTTCGTTGGAATCAAACACGTCATAGACGGTCTCGATGCCTGTCGCCTTCTGGAAATCACTGAGGGTGGTCTCACCGATATAGTCAGACCAGTTGTAAAAATGCACCACCGGCTGCGCCAGTGCTGCGTTTGCCAACCCCAGTGTCAGGGTCATCGTCATTATCTTGGAAATGTGCACGTCTTAACTCCTTTATGTCCTTGGAAGAGAGGTTCCGCATCCATACGGTCGTCTGCCCACCTTGCGTGGGAACCCTCCCGGCCAAACGGCAGACCGGGAGGGGTATTGCGGTTATTTGCCGGACTTTATCTTGGTCCAGCTGCGGGTCATGACACGCTGCACCTTGGCGGGAAGATCCGGGAAGGTGTAGATCTTCGCCAGGGTCTCGTCGCTCGGATAGATACCCGGATCGTTGCGGATCTCGGCGGACACCAGCGGCACTGAGGCCTTGTTGCCGCTCGGATAGCTGACCGCGTCGGAGATCTTGGCGATCACCTCGGGCTTCATCAGGTAGTTGAGGAACACATGGGCGGACTCGACGTTCTTGGCATCGGCCGGGATGGCCAGCATGTCAAAGAAGCTGCCTGCCCCCTCTTTCGGGATGACATAGGTCAGATTGACGCCATTCTTGGCTTCGATCGCCCGGGACTTGGATTGCTGCAGGTCACCCGAGTAGCCGACGGCCACACAGATATTGCCGTTGGCCAGATCCGAGATGTACTTGGAGGAGTGGAAATAGGCGGTATAAGGGCGAATGGAGAGGAACAGCTCCTCGGCCTTCTTCAGCTCTTTCGGATCCTGGCTGTCTGGCTTGAAGCCCAGGTATTTCAGGGCAGCCGGCAGCATCTCGGTCGGTGAATCCAGGAAGGAGACGCCACACTCTTTCAGCTTGGCCATGTTCTCTGGCTTGAACACCAGATCCCAGGAATCGACTGGCGCATCCGTCCCCAGGGCCGCCTTCACCTTGTCGATGTTGTAGGCGTAACCGATGGTGCCCCACAGATAGGGGATCGAGTACAGATTACCCGGGTCGCTCGGCTCCAGCGCCTTGAGCAAGGAGGTGTCCAGATTCTGCCAGTTCGGCAACTTGGTCTTATCCAGCTTCTGGAATACGCCCGCCTTGATCTGCTTGGCCAGGAAAGGGTTGGACGGCACGACCACGTCGTAGCCGGAGCTCCCTGCCAGCAGCTTGGCTTCCAGCACTTCATTACTGTCAAACACGTCATAGACGACCTTGATGCCCGTCTCTTTCTGGAAGTCTTCCAGGGTGGTGGGCCCTATGTAGTCGCTCCAGTTATAGACATGCAGCACCTTGTCATCGGCCATGGCACCGGCACTGAACAGACCCAGCGCCATGGAGGCGGCCAGCATTCCTGTTTTGAAAGACATCATCCTTGTCTCCTAAGCAAATGTATGCGCACGGCAATCGGGCCAGGGCTCGATTAACCTGCCAGCCTCTCTGCCGTCAGATCTAAACTGCGCCTGGCCAAATTGACCAATTCATCAACCTGTTCCTCGGTGATCACCAAGGGGGGCGATATGATCATGGTATCGCCGACAGCCCTCATCACCAAGCCATTGTTAAAGCAGAACTCCCGGCACGTCATGCCCGCATTGGCCGAGGCCGGGAAGCGGGCATTTGTCCCCTTGTCCTGCACTATTTCCAGCGCAGCCACCAAGCCCTTGCCCCGGGTTTCCCCGACGATGGGATGATCGGCCAGTTCGCGCCAGCGACGCTGCAAATAGGGGCCGATATTATCATGTACCCGCTTAACTATGCTTTCACTTTGCATAAGCTGGATGTTGGCAATGGCCACGGCGCAGGCGACCGGATGGCCCGAGTAGGTGAAGCCATGATTGAACTCACCGCCCTGCTCGATCAATACCTTGGCGACCCTGTCGCCGACCATGACGGCCCCCATGGGCAGATAGCCGGAGGTGATGCCCTTGGCCAGACACATGAGATCGGGTTTGATGCCAAAGTCCTCACTGGCAAACCAGTGTCCGGTCCGACCGAAGCCGCAGATCACCTCGTCGGCGATGAGCAAGATGCCGTACTTGTCGCAGATGCGCTGGATCTCGGGCCAGTAGCTGTCAGGGGGAATGATGACGCCACCAGCGCCCTGAATGGGTTCGCCGATGAAGGCCGCCACCTTCTCCACCCCCAGCGCCAGGATCTTCTCTTCCAGCTGGCGGGCCCGGGCCAGGCCGAATTCATGGGGCGTCATGCCCTGGCCCTCACCGAAGTGATAGGGCTGATCGATATGCACTATGCCCGGGATCGGCAAACCGCCCTGGGCATGCATGCCCGACATGCCGCCCAGGCTGGCACCGGCCACGGTGGAGCCGTGATAGGCGTTATGACGGCTGATGATCACCTGCTTGTCCGGTTGCCCCAGGCTCGCCCAATAGTGGCGCACCATGCGCAGCACGGTGTCGTTGCACTCAGAACCTGAGCCGGTGAAGAAGACACGATTGAGGTGGGCCGGCGTCACCTCGGCCAACAGGGTGGCAAGCTGCACCGCTGGTGGGTGGCTGGTCTGGAAGAAGAGGTTGTAATAAGGCAACTGCTGCATCTGCCGGGTGGCCGCGTCCACCAGCTCCTGACGGCCATAGCCCATGTTGACGCACCAGAGACCCGCCATGCCATCGAGGATCTTGTGCCCCTCAGAGTCTTCGAGATAGACCCCTTGCGCCCCGGTGATGATGCGGCTGCCCTTCTGGTTCAGGGCCTGGAAATGGGTAAAGGGATGCAGATGGTGGCTGGCGTCTTGTTGCTGCCACGCTTTGGTATTCGACATGAATTGCTCCTCGGTTCCTTCGATATGAGCGGGGGAGACCCTGTCGGCCTCCCCTGATGTGGGGCTAGACGTTCAGCAGCAGGAACTCACGCTCCCAACGACTGATCACCCCGAAGTAGGTCTCGTACTCCTTGCGCTTGACCGCCACGAAGGCCTCAACAAAGCGCTCACCCAGCATCTCCTTGATGGGTTCACACTGTTCCAGGTGGCTCAGAGCCTCCTCCAGAGTACGTGGCAGGCTATAGGGCAGGTCGTAGGCGCTGCTCTTCATCTCGGGCAGGGGCATGAGCTTCTCCTGCATGCCGAGATAGCCACAGGCCAGGGTCGCGGCCAGCGCCAGATAAGGGTTGGCGTCAGCGCCGGCGAAACGGTTCTCAACCCGACGGCCACTGGTCTCGGAATAAGGCACGCGCAGGCCGCAGGTGCGGTTCTCCACCCCCCACTGCACGTTGCGTGGCGCACTCTCACCGAACGTCAGACGGCGGTAGGAGTTGACGTTCGGTGCCAGCAGCGCCGTTACTGCCGGCGTGTATTTCTGCAAGCCGGCGATGAAGTGCAGGAACAACTCGGTGTTGCCGCCATTCTCAGTGCCAAACAGGTTGCGCCCTTCGCTATCGACCAGGCTCTGGTGGATGTGCATGGCCGACCCCGGTTCGTCGCTCATCGGCTTGGCCATGAAGGTGGCGTAGATGCCGTGACGGTGCGCGGCCTCACGCATGGTGCGCTTGAACAGGAACACCTGATCGGCCAGCTCGATGGCATCCCCATGGAGGAAGTTGATCTCCATCTGGGCGGCACCGGACTCGTGGACCAGGGTATCGACCTCCAGATTCTGGGCCTCGCAGTAGTCGTACATGTCCTCGAAGATGGGATCGAACTCGTTGACCGCATCGATACTGAATGACTGGCGAGCCGTCTCCGGGCGGCCATTGCGGCCGATGGGCGGCACCAGGGGGTAGTCAGGATCTTCGTTGCGCTTGACCAGATAGAACTCCAGTTCGGGCGCGACCACGGGTTTCCAGCCCTGCTTGTCGAAGCAGGAGAGCACCCGGCGCAATACGGAGCGTGGCGCTATGTCGATCAGGTTGCCGCTGGTGTCGAAACAGTCGTGGATCACCTGGGCGGTGGGTTCCAGCGCCCAGGGCACGAAACGTATGGTGTTGGGATCGGGGAAGAGGTGCATGTCCCGCTCCAGCGGGTCTATCATGCTGTCGTCATCCGGGTAATCCCCGGTCACTGTCTGGATGAAAATAACTTCGGGCAGGCGCATGCCACCCTCACGCAGAAACTTGCTGGCCGGAATGATCTTTCCCCGGGCGTTGCCGGTGAAATCCGGTATCAGGCATTCCACTTCCGTGATTCGGTTGGCATCCATCCAACCCTTGATACTGTCCATGTTAAACCCCGACTTGACGGTTGTCATTGGCAGGGGTGTCTAATATATGGAACACCCCTGTTGCAGATATGTAATCTCCGACTCCATAAAAGCCCGCCGTTATGGCGTCTGTCAAGCAGGTCTGTTTAAAAAACAATAAATAACCGTCTGGATAATGACCAGTTCGATGCGAAATACTAAACACTCACAGGAAGAAAACCTCAGGCGCCACCCCGTGCCGACAAGGATCGTCGTAGCGACTCGTGCTCAGTCAGAACCCGTCTTCTCCCCACCGATTATTTGCAAAGGCGCACACTCTTCGCTCACCAAGCTTTGCTTGCTGCCGTTTTTTTGGTACAAGGCCCGCCCTGATTTGCACGCTTTTCATCAGGATCAGTGGTAAATCGAGGACACAGGGCTTGGACTGCGCGCAGACCGCCCCCATAACTACGGAAAATTGGGTTAGTAACTGACTGGTAAACCTTATGTGTGATTTCATGACAAAAGACCAACTGGCCTACTACAAGGGACAGATGGAGGCGCAAATTGCAGAACTCGAAGAGCGCCTCAACTCCCAGGCCAGCCAGGCCATCGCCACCGATACCAACGAGATGGCTGATGAAATTGACCGGGCCAGCATCGAAGAGGCCCGCCGCCTGGAGCTCAACCGTATCGAGCACGACAAGTTGCACCTGCGCAAGCTGAGGGCAGCCATCCGTCGCATCAACGAGGGCGACTTCGGCTACTGCGAGTCCTGCGGCGACGAGATCTCTCTCAAGCGCCTGCAGGCCCGCCCGGAATCCCGTTACTGCGTCGAATGCCAGAGCACCAAGGAATTCAACGACACTCACGTATTCCGCCGCGTCGCTTGATATATGCCCGGCCCAGGTCATGCACCGGGGCCGGGTTGTTTCCTCTCCTTGCCATCCGTCACCCGTCACCCGTCACCCGTCACCAACCTGCGAGCGAGCGCTCCACACGAGGCGATAGCACTTTATTCTGTTAGACTCCGGACAGTTTCCCAGACTCTTCAGGAGAGCAGACAGTGAAATGGCTCATCACCCTGTGTCTGTGCCTGCCCTTGCTGGCTCAGGCGCAAGATCTCGTGGTCAAGATCCCCAAGCGTCCCGTCAACCACCTGGACAGTGACTATCAGCTCAAGCTGCTGGATCTGGCCCTGCGCCACTCGGGGCAAGCATTCAAGATAGAGCAGGTCGATGTCGACTTGAACCAGTTCACCCTGCAGCAGCAGCTCAAAACCGGCAAAACCATCAATCTGTTCTGGATGGGCACCTCCAGCGCCCTGGAGTCTGCCCTGTTGCCGGTGCCTGTGCCGCTGTTTCGCGGCCTGGAGGGGCTGAGACTCTCCTTCATCCATGAGAAGGATCAGGAGAAGTTCAGCCAGATAGAGACGTTGGAGCAGCTCAAGAAGATGAGAGCCGCCCAAGGCATCGGCTGGTCCGACAACAAGATCTATCAGGCGGCAGGCATCCCCACCTACATGACCCGCTTCACCAATCTATTCCGCCTGATGAATGACGGCGGCCGACTCGACTTCTTCCCGCGCAATATTGTGGAGATCTTCGCCGAACAGCGGGAATTGGCGAGCCAATATCCAAATCTGGTAGTAGAGCAGCACCTGCTGATCCGCTACCCCTTCGCCGAGTTCTTCTTCGTCAGTCCTCAATACCCCAAACTGGCCAAGGCCCTCACCCGGGGGCTGGAATCCGCCTACGCCGATGGCAGCTTCATGCGCTTTTTCCGGGAGAACCCAGCCATTCGCACCGCCCTGGCCAGCGCCAATCTGGCCGGTCGCACCACCATCAAGCTGGCCAACCCGGACATGACCCCCTTGCTGCGCACTATTCCGGCCCAGTATTGGGACTATCCCCCCAGCCAGGGTCAGTAACGACCGCTGCCCATCCGTTATTGATGCCGATATGGAGAGACCCATGCGTTTCCTGAATACTCTGCTCACCGCCGTCTTGCTGCTCCCCGCCCTGGCCCATGGCAAGGCCGATACGGTCGGCGAGGTGAGCACCGCCTTCAAGCTGCTCGGACCCAATCACAAGATAGTGATCGAGGCCTTCGATGACCCGGACATTGCCGGCGTCACCTGCTATCTGGCTCGTCCCAAGACGGGGGGCGTCAAGGGCGGACTGGGTCTGGCCGAGGATCCCTCCCACGCCTCCCTCTCTTGCCATCAGACCGGCCCCATTGCCGTACCGGACCAGCTGAAACAGGGGGAGGAGGTGTTCGACGTCAACACCTCGCTGGTGTTCAAGGAGCAGAAAGTGGTGCGCTTCTTCGACAAGAAGCGGGGCAGCCTGGTCTATCTCACCTACAGCACCAAGCTGATTGACGGCTCCTACAAGAGCGCGGTCAGCGCCGTGCCCATCATGCCCTGGGGATAGCGTGCCGCTGCCCGGGTGATCCCCGGGCGCCAAACCCGATCGTTACACAGAATGTGGAGTTGCAGATGTACCAGACCGTATTGGTAACAGGCGCCACCAGCGGCATAGGCTATGCCCTGGTGGAAGAGTTGACCCGGCAGGGTTACCGGGTCTTTGCCACCGGACGCAACCAGGAGGCCCTGACCCGCCTCAAGCAGGAGACCGGCTGCCTGGGGGAGACGGCGGATCTCGCCGATCCGGTCGCCCTGCTCGCCCTCTACGCCAGCGCCGAGCAGGCCCTTGGCCCCATAGACGTGCTGATCAACAACGCCGGCATGAATAGCCGCAAGGCCCCCCTGGTGGACACCACCCTGGAGGAGTTCGACCAGCAATACGCCATCAACCTGCGCGCCCCGTATCTGCTGGCACGGGAGGCGCTCAAGTCGATGCAGCCCCGCGGCCAGGGTTATCTCATCAACGTGGTGAGCACGGTCGCCAAGCGCAGCAGTGAAACCATGGGGGTCTACACCGCCATGAAGCAAGGCTTCGCTGGCTTGAGTCAGGTGATGATGAAGGAGGCCCAGCCCCATGGCATCAAGGTCACCACCCTCTACCCGGGGGGCACAGATACCAGCTTTCGTGCCCAGGCCAGGCCGCAATACATGCAGCCCGCCAGTGTGGCACGCACCCTGGTGCAACTGCTCTCACTGCCAGACGATGTGGTGATGCACGAGATGACCTTCCGCCCACAGGTGGAGCTGGAGTAAATCAGCGTGGCCGATTTCCGAGGCGGCGCGACCCCAACAGTCTGGTTGGTTTTCATCAAGACAACCCCAAACTCTCGTCACCATGGTGAGTCGGCAGCGGTTTCAGGTGCCGCGCTCGCCTCCTTGTTGTAAATTAACCACATAACCCAAGTTGGAGATTCAACGATGCGCGTCGCCCTGTTCAGTACCAAGAGTTACGACAAGGAACACTTCCACCAGGCCAACAGCCAGTATGGCTTCGAGCTGGAGTTCTTCGATGTGCGGCTGGAAACCAAGACGGCGCGCCTTGCCCATGGTTTCCCCGTGGTCTGCCTGTTCGTCAATGACGACGCCGACCGGGAGGTGCTGACCGAGTTGGCCGCCAACGGCACCAAGGTGATCGCCCTGCGCTGCGCCGGTTACAACAACGTGGATCTGGTCGCCGCCAAGGAGCTGGGTCTGAAAGTAGTGCGGGTGCCCGCCTACTCCCCCGAAGCCGTCGCCGAACACGCCGTCGGCCTGATGATGACCCTCAACCGCCGCATCCATAAGGCCTACCAGCGCACCCGCGACGCCAACTTCTCCCTGGAAGGCCTGGTCGGCTTCAACATGCACGGCCGCACCGCCGGCATCATAGGCACCGGCAAGATCGGCATCGCCACCCTGCGCATCCTCAAGGGCTTCGGCATGCGTCTGCTGGTCAGCGATCCCTATCCCAATCAGGCCGCCATCGACCTGGGCGCCGAGTACGTGGATGTCGATACCCTGCTGCGCCAGTCCGACGTCATCAGCCTGCACTGCCCGCTGTTCAAGGAGAACTACCACCTGCTGAACAAGGAGGCCTTCGCCAAGATGAAGGATGGGGTGATGATCATCAACACCAGCCGGGGCGGCCTGCTCGACTCCAATGCCGCCATCGAGGCCCTCAAGACCTCCCGCATCGGCGCCCTGGGGCTGGACGTCTATGAGGAGGAAGAGGATCTCTTCTTCGAAGACAAGTCCAACGAGGTGATCACCGATGACGTGTTCCGCCGCCTCTCCGCCTGCCACAACGTGCTGTTTACCGGCCACCAGGCCTTCCTGACCCGCGAAGCCCTGCACGCCATCGCCGACACCACTCTCGGCAACATCCAGGCCATAGCACAGAGCGGGAGCTGCCCCAACGAGGTCGATGCCTGAGGCAAGCAGCCCCGGCACGTCCCTCAGGGCCGACACCACCCTCAGCAACATCCAGGCCATAGCACAGAGCGGGAGCTGCCCCAACGAGGTCGAGTCCTGAGGCAGGCCGCCCCGGCACGTCCCTCAGGGCCGACACCACCCTCGGCAACATCCAGGCTATCCGTCAGGATGGACGCAGCGACAACGAGGTCGATGCCTGAGCCCGGATCGCCTCTGGCAGGCGAGCACCACTCTTTCTAATATCCAGCGCCGACTTGTGAGAGTCGGCGCAATTCGTTAGGCTGTCCGGCCCCTTTTTAGACAGGAGCCCGCCGCCCATGATTATCGGATTCGATTACGGCACATCCAACTGCGCCGTCGCCGTGATGGAGCAAGGCAGCCCCAGACTGTTGTCCCTCGGCGCCTCCCACTACCTGCCCTCTACCCTGCACGCCCCGCACCGGGATGCCATCGCCGGTCTGCTCGCCGAAGGGCTCTCTCCGACGCAGCAACAAAGCTACCTCAAGCTGCGTGGCCCTGTGGTGCAGCGTGCCCAGTCGGTACGCCGCCAGATGCGGGACGAGGGACTGATCGACGAACTCAGCTTCGGTGGCGCAGCCCTGGAGCGCTATCTGGAAGCCCCGGATGAGGGCTACTACATCAAGTCGCCCAAGTCCTTCCTCGGCGCCTACGGCCTCAAACCGCCACAGATAGCGCTGTTTGAAGACATCGTCTGCGCCATGATGCTGCACGTGCGCCAAGAGGCGGAGCAGCAGCTCGGCCAGCCGGTGCGCAGCGCCGTGATCGGTCGCCCGGTCAACTTCCAGGGACTGGCAGGGGAGGAGAGCAACCGCCAGGCCATCGCCATCCTCAGCGAGGCCGCCAGACTGGCGGGCTTCGAGCAGGTGGAATTCCTCTATGAACCCGTGGCCGCCGGCTTCGAGTTCGAGGCTCGCCTCAGCGAGGATGCCGTGGTGCTGGTGGTGGACATAGGCGGCGGCACCACAGACTGCTCCATGCTGCGCATGGGCCCCAGCCACCGCGATCGGCTCGATCGCAGCGGCGATCGGCTCGATCGCAGCGGCGATCTGCTCGGTCACAGCGGTCAGCGCATCGGCGGCAACGACTTCGATATCCGCCTCACCGTCGAGGGCATGATGCCCCTGCTCGGCATGCATGAGACCCTCAAGACCGGCAAGCCGCTGCCCCATCCGCTGTTCTGGGATGCCGCCGCCATCAATGACGTCAGCGCCCAGAGCCGCTTCTACAGCCTGGAGACGGCGCGCTCCCTGCAAGAGCTGCAACTCGACAGCCAGCCGGATAGCAAGCTGGGACGCCTCACGCGACTGCGGGCCCACAAACTCAGCCACCAGCTGGTCTGGCGCGCCGAGCAGGGCAAAATCAGCCTCTCGGATCAGACACACTGCCAGCAGCCACTCACCGAGCTGGAGCGGGATTTGCACGCCGAACTGACCCGGGATCAGCTGGCCGCGGCGGCCGCCCCCTTGCTGGAGAAGATAGGGGAGTTGATGGACGAAGCCATTGCCGCCGCCGGGGTCATGCCGGATCGCGTCTTCGTCACCGGCGGCAGCGCCCGCTCCCCCCTCATCAAGACCTACATCAATGCCAAGCTGCCCGCTATCCCGGTAGATGGCGGCGATGACTTCGGCTCGGTCGCCTCCGGCCTGGCCCGTTACGCCGAGCGGCTGTTTGGCTCTTGACCCAGCTGGAGTTCAGGCCCATAGCGGCAAAAAAAGCGGCGACCTCAGGGTCGCCGCATCTATTTCCGGGCAGTGGCGTCTGGCTTGGCCACTATCGGCACCCATCCCGTCATGGGAGGCTCCCAGGTCGTCTCGGGGCGACAGAAGCGGTCGGGGGAGCACCCTGCGCCCCTGCCCCCACCCTCTCCCTGACGCTATCCTTAGGGCACTTATTAGCGGAGCCCTCCCATGTACAGATTTTTGCTGCTGGTGCTCGCCCTGCTCCTGCTCGGCGGTTGCAGCTCGGCCCCCCAACTGAGCCGCCAGGATCTCATGCACCACCACTGGGTGCTGGACAAGCTGGATGATCAACCCATCACAGTGCCTTCCCGCAACAGGCCGGATCTCGAGATAGGCGAACACTTCACCGTCAACGGCATCGCCGGTTGCAACCGCTACTTCGGTCAGGGTCGCCTCAAGGGCGATCGGCTGAAAGTCACCAACCTCGGCAGCACCAGCATGGCCTGCCTGGCCCCCCTCGACACCATAGAGCAGGCCGTGCTCGACACCCTGCAACAGGGCGCGACCCTGGAGGGCGACACCCAGCGGCTGATCCTGCAGGGGAAACAGCATCGTTTGGAATACACGTTGCGCGACTGGGTCTACTAAACCCGGGCTCCTCCACGCTGGAAGGTGACACCCAGCGGTTGATCCTGCAGGGAAAACGACATCGTCTGGAATACACGTTGCGCGACTGGGACTACTAAACCCCGACTCCTCGACCCAAGGCCACCACAAACAGGAGCACGGCCACGGCCGCTCTGTCGCGCAATAATGGACAGCGCATCAGGAACAAGGCCGCTGTATGTGGCACAATATGGGCAGTGCACGCAACGGAGGCGGCCCCCATGTCGATGGATCACCTGTTTGACAAGATTAAACAACTGCCCACCATACCCCAGCTGCTTCACGAACTGATGCAGAGCTTCGGGGATGAAAATGCCCAGATCGACAAGATAGCCGCCAAGATCGCCATGGACCAGGTGATCAGCGTCAAGGTACTTCGCCTCGCCAACTCCGCCGCCCTGTGCCGGGGCAAAGAGGTCACCTCCATCGAGCAGGCCGTGATCCGGCTCGGCTTCAACCGCTTGCGCTCCCTGGTCGTGGCGTCCAGCATCATTGGCAGCTTCAAGGCCCCCCCCAGCTTCGACAAGCACCGCTTCTGGACCGAGACCTTTCAGGTCGCCACCATAGCCCGCATCCTGGCCCAGCAAGCCAAGGAGATGGATCCCGAAACCGCCTTCACCTGCGCCCTCATCCACAACATTGGGGAGCTGCTGATCCAGAGTGCCCTGCCCGAAGAGGCGGAGCTTATCCATCTGGCGGTGCAGCAGGGCAGCAGCCGGGTCGAAGCCCAGCGCGAGATGCTGGGTTACGACTATGCCCAGCTCGGCGCCGAGCTGGCCCGGCGCTGGCAGCTGGCGCCCGCCTTCGTGGTCGCCATCGACCAGCAACTCGACCCCCTTGCCCATCAACCGGTCAGCCGCGATGCCCTGCTGATCCGGCTGGCGGTATTCGTCTCCTTCGCCTGGCATGCCGGCGTCCCGGCCCAGGCCATCATTGCCCGCTTCCCGACCCCGCTGGCCAAGCCCCTGGGGCTGGATATCAGCCAGTTGGCGGCGCAGCTTGAGACGCTCCATGAGCAGGGCAACGCCCTCGCCGAACTCCTGACCCAGTGAGCCTATGACCCAAGACATCCCGTTTCTGTTTCACCCTCAGGCGGCCCCCTGGTTTCAGGAAGGGCCCGATTCCCTGCTGCTGACCCTGTTCTGCGAGCAAACCGCCCCCATTCGCGAGGTCTGGCTGCGCCACGAGCCGGATAACGAGGAGTACCTGCTGCCCATGGCTCAGGTTGCGAGCCGGGACAGGTTGAAAATATGGCAGGTCAGACTGCCTCTGGCGCAGGGGCAGGATCTGCAGCTCTACTGCTTCAAGTGCCTGACCGACGAGGGCCAGTGGTGGCTGCACGGCGCCGGGACAAGCCCTTCGGTGCCGCCCCGCGAGCAGCATTTTCGCTACAACAGCCGCCACCAGCCGCCAACCTGGGTGCAGGATCAGGTGTTCTACCAGATCTTCCCCGACCGGTTCTGCAACGGCGATCCCGCCTTGAGCGTGCGTCATCACGAGTATGAGTACGGCGGCAAGGCGGTGATCAGCAAGGCCTGGGGCGAGCCGGTCAGCCAGCAGGGTGAAGGCACCGCCAGCTGCGAGTTCTATGGCGGCGACCTGGCGGGGATAGACGCCAAGCTGCACTACCTGCACTCCCTCGGGGTGACCGCGCTCTATCTCAACCCCATTTTCGCCTCGCCGAGCAACCACAAGTACGATACCCAGGACTACTACAGGGTCGACCCCCATCTGGGCAGCAACGAGCGGTTGGCCGAGCTGACCCGCAACCTGCGCCAGCGCGGCATGCGCATCATCCTGGACGCCGTGGTCAACCACACCTCGACCCAGCACCCCTGGTTCTGCCCGCCTCAGGGGGCCATGGGCAATCCGGACTCGGCGTTTCGCAAGTTCTATACCTTCGATCAGGAGGGGGACTATGTGAGCTGGAAGGGGATCCGCAGCCTGCCCAAGCTGGATTTTGCCAGCGAGCAGGTGCAGGACGCCGTCTATCGCGCCGAAGACGCCATCTTGCGCCATTGGATGCGGCCGCCCTACCAGATAGATGGCTGGCGCTTCGACGTCATCCACATGCTGGGGGAGCGCGGCTCCGCCGAGGGCAACCCCGGTCATGTCCGCGCCATCCGCCATACCCTCAAGCAGGAGAATCCCGACGCCTATGTGCTTGGCGAGCACTTCTTCGAGGCGAGCCAGTGGCTGCAGGGGGATCAGGAGGACGGCGCCATGAACTACTACGGCTTCGCCCACCCGATCCGCGCCTTCCTGGCCGGGCAGGATATCGCCTATCACCCCATCAAGATCAGCGCCGCCGAGCTGGACACCTGGCTCAAACTGGCCCGGGCCCATGTCCCCTTCAAGAACCAGCTCGCCCAGTTCAACCTGCTGGACAGCCATGACACCGCCCGCTTCCTCTACCTGCTCGGTGAAGACAGAGCACGGATGATGCTGGCCGCCACCTTATTGCTCACCTACATTGGCACGCCCAGCATCTACTACGGCGACGAAGTGGGCCTCTCCGGCGGCAATGACCCCGACTGCCGCCGCTGCTTCCCCTGGGACAGCACGACCTGGGATCATGTGCTGCATGAGCACTACCGCCGCCTGACCCAGATCCGCCGTCAGCGTCCCTCCCTGCGTCGGGGCGACATCCAGACCCTGTATGCGGGCGCCCACAGCTATGTGTTCGCCCGCACCCTGCAAAGCGATCAGGTGGTGGTGGCCTGCAACCGCCACCCGAGCGAGCCGCGTACCATCCGCCTGCCCCTGTGGCAGACAGCCAGCCCCGCCAGCCGCTTCACCGACGCCTTCAACGGCGACAAGTTCGAGGTGATACAGGGCCAGCTGCACCTGACCATACCGGCCAATTCTGCCCGGGTGCTGCTCTCCAGCTAGTCAGTTCGACGGGGCCAGGCCCGGACATGGACCATACAAAAACCGGAGCCTGGGCTCCGGTTTTTTTTGTGGGGTGACATGGGGCTCAGTAGTTGATGCTGACGTAGCTCACCTCGGGGACCTGCCACTCCTGCTTGAGGAAGACGGTCAGCACGAAGAAGAAGTTGGCGAGCAGGTTGGCGAAGCGCGGCAAGATGGGATCGTACGAGACACCGCTCTCTTCGAGGCGCACCAGCAGGCGCACCACCTTCTTGCTGGCACAGCGGCACAGATGCAGGGCCGGGATCGGCTGGGGGCCGCGGGGCAGCACGAAGCCGATCACCCGGCCACGGCTGGCCTCGTTGTAGAAATCGTAACGCGCCTTGAGCCAGGCCATGTCCTCCTCGAAGATGCCGAGCCGACCGCGTACCGAGCCGTTGAGGTTGTAGATAAGCCGCTGCAGCTGGTCGAGATCCGCAAACACGGCGGCCTCTCCCTCGTTGCGCTCCCCGGGCAGCATGGCCATGACCCCCCCGACCTGACAGCAGAGTTCATCGGTCGCTATCTCGTAGTCGCACTGGAACTGGGTCTCGTAGATGAAGGGGTAGCAGAGCTCGCGGATGTCTTTCGGGCGCTTGTGGCTGCGTTGGCGCGCGGATTGTTGCACAGGTTGTCGCTCTGAAGGGGCCGCACCCGGCTCATCCTGGGCCGGGTTAGATTCTGACTGCTGGTCCATGACATTCTCACTCACGGGAAAAGTCGCAGTGTGCCAGCCCGGCGCGCCCCAGGCAAACCGGCGCGCCCGGCTCTCTCATCAAAACCTCAGGCGGTGCCCAATAGTCGATAGGCGTTGAGCAGACGCTGGTTAGCGGCCATGAAGCTGGCCCCCCAGACAGCCTCAGGCGGTGCCTAAGAGTCGATAGGCGCTGAGCAGACGCTGATTAGCGGTCATGAAGCTGGCCGCCTCTAACGCCCTCATCAAAGCCTCAGGTGGTGCTTAATAGTCGATAGGCGCCGAGCAGACGCTGGTTGGTGTCGATGAAGCTGGCCTCCTGGCTGGCATCGTCCCCGCGCGCCGCCAGCACGGTCGGCGTCAGCGCCTGCTGCTGACTCTCCGGCAACAGGGCATCGGCCTGTTGCTGCCAGCCCGCCAGCCTGGGCAGATAGTCCGCCAGGGGAGCCAGACTCTGCTGCAGGGCACTGCTGCCCTGATAACTCTGGCTGAGGCGGCTCGACTGCTTGAGACGCAGGGAGTAGGCCACCAGCTGGCCGTCATCCAGCCCGGGCAGCTGGGCCGGATCCAGACTCTGACCCAGCTTGCCGTTGAAGAAATGGTCCGCCAGGGAGTCGAGTCCCTTGACCAGATCGCCGATGGCGGCAAGCTCGGCATCCCCCAGATCCCCTTCGAGGGAGAAGCTGAAGTTCTGACTCAACTTGAGGCTGAACTGGCTGGCATTGCCCCGATCCTGGGACTTGAGCTGCCAGCTGTCGTTGAAGCGCAGCATCACCCTGTCCCCATCCCGGGTCTCTATCTCCAGGGTGCCCTGCTGGCGATCGGCCATCTCGGCCGCCTTCAGATCGACATTTGACACTTCCCCGAAGAACGCTTGCTCGAACTGATCCAGCCCGTCCTGGATCAGCTTGTAGCTCTGATCGATGCCTGTCTTGATATCTTCGTTGTCGGTCGCCTTGTCACCCAGCTGCTGGCGAGCATCGGCAAAGCCCATGTTCACCCCCTTGCGGGCCTGGGCCATCATGTCCGCAAGGGCCTCGTCGGACTTGCCATCGGCCCGCGCCGCGCCGAGTCGGCCGGTCACGAATTGCAGCACGTTGTCGGCCACCGCCTGGAAGTCGAACAGGGTCTCCGGGGCGATCTCGGCGACTGGCTCGACCCTGGGCGCCTGATAGCCCTTGCCGTTGACCTGAAGATGGAACTGCAACGCCTGCTGTACCAGTCCCTGCGCCCAGCGCGGTGCCCGGTTCAGGATCACCTCGTCATCACTGAGCCTGCTGCTGGCGTCGCTCGCAGGAGCATTGGCCAACGCCTTGCCCGGTGTCTCGCCAGCCTTGCCATGGCGCGCCTCATCGGTGCGCACCTCGCCACTCATCCGTCTGGGCTGACCCGCCCCCATGCCATCCATCTGCATCATGACTTCCTCATACAATCCCCGTTAGCAGCTTATCGGCCAGGACGACCGCTTCTTGACCACAAAAATGATCTCGCCCTCCTCTGCGGATCCCTCCTGCCATCGAGCAGGCAAAGGGGTGATTTAGCGACCATAAGGTCGCACTCCCCGCAGCGCTCCCCACCTTCATCCTGCGGAATAAACTGACCGGCTACTTATTGACCATAAAAAAACTGGACAATCTGCGGCTGACTTTTAAAATCATGCCCCTTTGGGTGGCCCTGTGCCGCCCACCGCTTTCTGCCCGGCCCCATCGGCCGCATCTCGAGGTATGTCATGACCCAATCCGAGCGAACCCCGGCTGCTTATCAGGCCCAGTTAGCGGCCAAGGCCCAGCGCCTGCAGGCCCTGTTTGCCGGCTTCAATCCTCCTGCCCTCGAGGTCTACGCCTCCCCGGCCGAGCACTATCGGATGCGAGCCGAGTTTCGCCTCTGGCATGAAGAGGATGACCTCTACCATGTGATGTTCAATCAGGAGAGTCGCGAGCGCATCCGGGTCGATCAGTTCCCGGCCGCCAGCGCCCTGATCAACCAGGTGATGCAACCCCTGCTCGAGGGCCTGCGCCCGGTCAAGGCGCTGCGTTTCAAGCTGTTCCAGATAGACTACCTCTCCACCCTCTCCGGCCAGCTCTGCATCAGCTTGCTCTATCATCGTCGCCTCGACGACCAGTGGCAGGTCGCCGCCGAGGTGCTGCGTGCCAGCTTGCAGGAGCAGGGCTTTGACGTACGCATCATAGGTCGGGCCCACAAGCAGAAGATCTGCCTGGGGGAAGAGTTCGTGGTCGAGACCCTGAAGGTGCAGGGTCGGGAGTTCATCTACCAGCAGGTGGAAAACAGCTTCACCCAGCCCAACGCCGAGATTAACCAGCTGATGCTGGGCTGGGCCCAGGACGTGACCCGGGGCAGCGAGGGGGACTTGCTGGAGCTCTATTGCGGCAACGGCAACTTCTCCATCGCCCTGGCCCAGAACTTCCGCAAGGTGCTGGCCACCGAGATCGCCAAACCGAGCGTGGCCTCTGCCCAGTTCAACATCGCCGCCAACGGCGTGGACAACCTGATCATACTGCGCATGTCCGCCGAAGAGTTCACCATGGCGATGCGTGGCGAACGGACGTTCAATCGCCTGGAGGGCATAGATCTCGCCGCCTACCAGTGCAATACCATCTTCGTCGATCCCCCCCGCGCCGGGCTGGATGAGGCCACGGTCAAGCTGGTGCAGGAGTACGACAACATCCTCTACATCTCGTGCAATCCGGATACCCTGATCGACAATATGCAAGCCCTGGGAGAGACCCACGAGGTGGCCCGGCTCGCCCTGTTTGATCAGTTCCCCTGGACCCATCATATGGAAGCGGGCATCTACCTGCGTCGCAAGGCGGGCTGATGCCCACATCGATCCCCCTCGACAGGCAGAATGACAACAGGGCCCGCGGGCCCTGTTTTGATTAGTTATCCCGGTGCAGAGCGCTGGCGCAGCCGTTATGCTGGCGACAAGCGCATTCGCGCCATAGCCGGGGACCACGCCGCCATGCCACGCGTTCTGTTTGTTGAAGATGATCCCGAGATAGGCCAGCTCATCAGCAGCTGGCTCGGCCGCCACGATATCGACGTCCTGCTGGAAACCCGGGGTGATCTGGCGCTGGCCAGAGCCCTGGCCGAGCGGCCGGATCTGGTGCTGCTCGACATCATGCTGCCAGGGTTGGATGGTCTCTCCCTGTGCCGGGATCTGCGGCCACGCTTCCCTGGCCCCATCGTCATGCTCACTTCGCTGGACAGCGACATGAACCAGATCCTCAGTCTGGAGCTCGGGGCCAACGACTACATCCTCAAGACCACGCCGCCCCCCGTGCTGCTGGCCCGGCTGCGGGTCCAGTTCCGCCAGCAGGGGCAGGTGCCGCAATCGGCCGCCCTCATCACGCCGCCCCAGCGCCTGCAATTCGGTCGCCTGCGCATCGACGGCCCGGGGCGGGACGTGCGCCTCGATGGCAACAGCATCCCGCTCTCCACCAGCGACTTCGATCTCTTGTGGGAGCTGGCCTGCCATGCGGGCCAAATCCTGGGGCGGGAGGCGCTGTTTCGCAACCTGCGCAGTCGCGACTATGACGGCCAGGACCGCAGCATGGATGTCGCCATCTCGCGCCTGCGTCGCAAGCTGGGGGATGACCCTCACAATCCGACCCGGATCAAGACGGTACGCCAGAAGGGCTATCTGCTAGTCCCCCAGGCCTGGGAATAAGCAGTTACCGAATGACCTTGATGCTCTCTGCTCCCTTCTCCCCTTGCGGGAGAAGGGTTGGGGATGAGGGGGGCGCCCAGACGCAATCCAGGCAAGAGGAGAGCCCCCATGCGCCGCCTGTTTATCCAGTTCTACCTGCTGCTGATCGGCTGTTTCACCCTGGCCATCCTGCTGATCGGCCTGGTCTATCAGGTCAGTGCCGAGCGGGCCGGTGACCGCTATCTGGAGCGGATGATGCAAGGCAGCCTCGGTCTGCTCACCGGTGAACTGGCTCGCTTGCCTCCAGAGCACTGGCCCGCCCGCATGACGGAGCAGAGCCGTCAGCTCGCCCTGCCGTTGCAGACAGGCGCCCTCACCAGGCAGCCGCTCGCCAACGAGGATCAAGCCTTCCTGGCAGCAGGCAACATTGTCATCGTCGAGGAGGATGACACCTTCTTGCAACGCATCCCCGGTACCGACCAGGCTCTGATCGTCGGCCCGGTGCCCTACCTCTCCTACCTGCACGAACTGCACTGGGTCGACATCGGCCTGTTGCTGCTCATCGGCCTCTCCCTCGGCCTGCCGATCCTGCTCTGGCTGCGTCCCCACTGGCGCGGCCTGCAACGTCTGGAAGAGAGCGCACGCCGGGTGGGCGCCGGGGATCTCTCCAGCCGCACCGGCTTGGCCCCCGGCAGCAGCCTGGGCCAGGTCGGTCGGACCTTCGATAACATGGCCGAACAGCTGCAAGCCATGCTGGCCAGTCGCAAACAACTGACCGATGCCATCGCCCATGAGCTGCGCACCCCGCTGGTCAGGCTCCGTTACCGGCTCGCCATGCTGGATCCACAACCGGATGACGCAGAGCAGCAGGGGCTGGAGCGCGACCTCGGCGCGCTGGATGCCCTCATCGAGGAGATGCTCACCTATGCGCGGCTCGATAGGCCCGAGCTGCCCCTGCAATGCAGCGAGGTCGAACTGGACGACTGGGCACAGAGCCGCCTCGTTGACTGGCAAGCCCTGCGCCCGGACAGACGACTCGCCCTCCAGCGTCCCGCCCATCCTCTGCCCTGGCGCGGCGACATCCGCCTGTTGGACAGAGCGCTGGAGAACCTCATCGGCAACGCCCTGCGCCATGCCACCAGCCGGGTGACCCTGGGCATGGAACGGCAGCAGGATCACTATCTGCTGGAGGTGAGCGACGACGGCCCCGGCATAGACCCGGCGCTGGCGCCCCAGATCTTCGAGCCGTTCGTGCGGCTGGATCGCAGCCGGGACAGGCGCACCGGCGGCGCGGGCTTAGGGCTCGCCATAGTGCGCAGCATCGCCCGCCACCATGGCGGCGAGGTGCAGTTGCTGCCCGCCGAGACGGGGGCCCGCTTCTGCCTCAGGCTGCCGGTACATTTGGATACAAACCGTCACCAGCCACTCACTGAAGCGGATCGGCAACAGCCTTAGGATGACGTCATGGAGAAACGCTCCATGTCATCAACCCGAACGAGGAACTGGAATATGAAAAAGCTGATCCCCCTGAGCCTGGCTGCTCTCTTCGCCCTGACCTCCGGCTTCACCATGGCTGCCACCCCGACCAAGGCCGCCGCCCCTCACGCGACCCAGACCAAGGTGGTGAAAAAGCATCACAAGGCGGCTCACACCGCCGTCGCCCCTGCCAAGGTCAAACCCGCTGCGGCGGCACCCAAGGCCTGATCGCCACGGTTCGGCGTCACCTTAAGCGAGAAGGGGCCCCATCACGGGGCCCCTTCTGTTATTTCCAACCTGACAACCTGGGCTCAATCCAGCATGTAGTCAACCGGCAGCGCAATGCGGGCTACCCCGGAGGCTACCGCGGCCAGGGCCACGGCACGGGCCACCTTGGGCAGCAGGCGGGCATCCATCGGCTTGGGAATGACGTAATCCTTGCCAAAGCTGAGCGCACTCACCCCGGCGGCGGTCAGCACCTCGGCCGGTACCGGCTCCTTGGCCAGGGCGCGGAGCGCCTCTACCGCAGCCACCTTCATGGCATCGTTGATGCGGCTGGCACGCACGTCCAGGGCACCGCGGAAGATGAAGGGGAAACAGAGCACATTGTTGATCTGGTTCGGATAGTCGGAACGGCCCGTGCCCATGATGAGGTCATCGCGCACCCCGTGGGCCAGGGCGGGCTTGATCTCGGGATCCGGGTTGGAGCAGGCGAAGATCACCGGGCGCGGTGCCATCAGGGCAACCGCCTCGGCCGGCAGCACATCCGGGCCGGAGACGCCGACGAACACATCTGCCCCCTCGATCGCCTCCATCAGGGTGCGCAGCGGCGTGTCGTTGGCGAAGCGCTGCTTGTACTGGTTGAGATCGGTGCGACCTGCGTGGATCACCCCCTGGCGGTCGAGCATGAAGATGTTCTGTGGCTGGGCGCCGCAGGTGATCAGCAAGTCCATGCAGGCGGTGGCTGCCGCGCCCGCACCCATGCAGACGATGCGGCTCTCAGGCAGGCTCTTGCCCTGAATGTCCAGGGCGTTGAGCAGGCCGGCAGCGGTGACGATGGCGGTGCCATGCTGGTCATCGTGGAACACAGGGATGTCGCAACGGGCGATCAGCGCTTGCTCTATCTCGAAGCACTCGGGGGCCTTGATGTCTTCCAGATTGATGCCACCGAAGGTGTCGGCGATGGCCGCCACAGTGTCGATGAACTGCGCGCTGGTCTCGTGCTTGACCTCGATGTCGATGGCGTCGATGCCGGCGAAGCGCTTGAACAGCAAGGCCTTGCCCTCCATCACCGGCTTGGAGGCCAGCGGCCCCAGATTGCCCAACCCCAGGATGGCGGTGCCGTTGGAGATGACGGCAACCAGGTTGCCCTTGCCGGTGTAACGATAGGCATCATCCGGGTTAGCGGCTATCTCGCGCACCGGCTCGGCCACGCCAGGGCTGTAGGCCAGCGCCAGATCCCGCGCCGTCTCGGCCGGTTTGGTGAGGGCGATGGCAATCTTGCCGGGAACTGGTTGTGCGTGATAATCGAGCGCTTGCTGACGCAGATCGGACATGGGAACCCCGAGGCAATGGATGAATTAAGGGAGAAAGCGTGACTCGCCCTGGGCGAGGGGCTGGGATCATAAAGAAAAGAGCGGGGCTTTCCCAGCAGAAAATATCGCCAGATTGCTGTTAAGCCCATACTCAACAGCAATCCATGCTGGCCATAACTACCCATTTAGTCGTAGATGTGGTTTCAGTCCATCACGGGAATGCCGACCAACTCTTCTGCCTGGCGCGCCAGCGCCTCCGTCATCCCCTGGAAAATAAACAGATGGAAGGGCAGCATGGCGAGCCAGTAAGCCAGCCCCCATGCCCCCTGCGGGTGCCAGTGAGCCGCAACCGTCAGCCGGGTCAAGCCGGAGGGTTCGGGGGTGATAGAAAATTCGAGCCGCCCCACCCCGGGCGCTTTCATGTTGAACAGCAACGCCAGCCTGCGCCCCTCTTCCACGCCGATGATCTGCCAGGAGTCGAGCATGTCTCCCTTCACGAAACGGTCCGGGTTGGTGCGCCCACGGGTCAGGGCCGGGCCGCCGATGGCCGCATCCATCCACTCCCGAATGGCCCAGAGGCTATTCATGTAGAAGTAACGCTGCTCTCCTCCCAGCCCTTGCAGCACCTGCCAGAGCGCCTCAGGAGGTGCCAGAGAGAGGGCGGTGCCGCTGGCCACCCTGTCATAGAAGCCGTACTCGGGATGGCGCCAGCGCAGTCCCAGGGGCGTCTCTTCCCCTTGTTGCTCGGCACCCAGCCTCTGCTCCAGCGCCAGACTCTCGGTCAGCGCCTCGTCGAAGCTGAGCAGGGTCTGGGGCAGCAGGGCTCGCAGGGGGCCATCATCGGCCGGGATGTCGTGCTTGAGGCCACCGACCAGGGCCTTGGCCACCGGTTGGGGCACCGAGGTGGCAAACTGCAGCCACCAGGCGGAGAGCCGCGGGGTCAGCAAGGGAATGGGAATGATGGGGCAGCGTTTGCCGATATGGGCGGCGAAGCGCTGCAACTGCTGCTGGTAGCTGAGCAGCTCCGGGCCCACGGCGTTGAGCACCTCGCCATCAACCCCCTCTGCCTCCACCAGACCGCCGAGGTAGTGGAGCAGGTTGGAGAGGGCGATAGGCGGGGTGCGGGAGCGCACCCACTTCGGCGTGACCATGAGCGGCAGGTTGAACACCAGATCCCGCATCACCTCGAACGCCGCCGAACCGGGCCCTATGATGATGCCGGAACGCAGCTCCACCGTCGGTACCCCGGAGGCACGAAACAGCTCGCCGCAGTGGCGGCGGGAGTTGAGGTGGCGACTGTTGCACTGTTCGGGCTGGATGGCGCCCAGATAGATGATGCGGCGCACCCCGGCGGCATGGGCGGCGGCGGCGAAATTCTTCACCCCCTGCTGCTCGAGGCGATGGAAGTTGGCACCTGCCCCCATGGCATGCACCAGATAGAAGACGGTATCCACCCCGGCCAGAGCCTCAGGCAGGCTATCAGGCTTGAGCACATCGGCCAGGCGGAACTCAACCCCGGCAGGCAGGCGACAGGGGCGACGGGCCCCGGCGATCACCCTGTGCCCCGCCTCCTGCAAATAGGGCACTAAATGAGATCCGATATAACCGGCCGCCCCCATCACCAGACAACTTCTCATCCCGACGCTCCTTAGATCTCAACCCGCCCCGTCATGGCCCTTGCCATGATCCGCCCCTCACCATAGGGCAATCCGGGCCAATACAGAACGCCGGGCAACAAAAAAGGCGCCCGATGGGCGCCCTTTTCAGGATTCTTCAGAAGTAAGATTACTTCTTGGCAGTCAGACCACCGAAACGCTTGTTGAACTTGTCTACGCGGCCGCCGCTAGAAACTTCTTTCTGCTTGCCGGTATAGAACGGGTGGCAGGCGGAACATACGTCCAGGCTCAGATCTTTGCCCAGAGTAGAGAAGGTGTTGATGACGTTACCGCAAGAACATTTGCAGGTGATGGCGACGTACTCAGGATGGATATTAGCTTTCATGGACAACCTCAATTATCAGGCCGTGTCGCCATCCGATCTCTTGTCGGACACCACACGATTGTTGAACACAGTTTCAAAGGCTGCGAATAATATAGGAAATGCCTGATATCAGGCAAGTGGCTTCGCAGAAAAAATAGGCAACCCTTGGTGGATTCATCGCAAACGCTTGATCTGGTTCGTGTCGCAGTGCCGGTTCCTCTTCGCCGTCATTTCGACTATCTCTCCCCCCTGCCCCTGCCTGCGCCCGGTTGCCGGGTCGAGATCCCCTTCGGCCCCCAGACCCTGGTCGGCCTGGTGGTGGATCACCCGACCGAGAGTCAGGTGCCCCGCGCCAAGCTCAAACCGATAAAACGGGTGCTGGACAGCGAGCCGGTGCTGGGCCCGGACATACTGGCGCTGATGGCCTGGAGTGCCAACTACTACCAGCATCCCCTGGGCGAGGTGCTGCCCCACGCCTTGCCGGTGCTGGTGCGCAAGGGGGAACCCGCCGCCTACCGCGAGCTGGAGTTCTGGTTTGCCACCGAAGCCGGGATGGCAGTCGATCTCAACGAGCTCAAGCGCGCGCCTAAGCAGCAGCAAGCCCTGGCCCTGTTGCGCAAGGGTCCCCAGACCCCCTCCGCCCTCAAACTCGAAGAGATCCAGAGTGCGGCGCTCACCGCCCTGGAGAAGAAGGGCTTGCTGGAGAGACGCAGCCTGGAGCCGAGCCATGAGGGGGACTGGGCGAGTCGCTTCGAGGCGGGGGAGGGGCTGCGCCTCAACGGCGAGCAGGCGCTGGCGGTCTCGGCCATCACCAGTCAGAGCGATCAGTTCGGCGCCTTCCTGCTCGATGGCATCACGGGATCCGGCAAGACCGAGGTTTACCTGAGCATCCTCGAGCCCCTGCTCAAGGCGGGCAAACAGGCGCTGGTGATGGTGCCCGAAATCGGCCTCACCCCCCAGACCATCAATCGCTTCCGGCGCCGCTTCCAGGTGCCGGTGGTGGCGATGAACTCCGCCATGAACGACAGGGAGCGGCTCGACGCCTGGCTCGCCTGCCGCGATGGCGGCGCCGCCATCCTGATCGGCACCCGCTCCGCGGTCTTCACCCCGTTCAAGGATCTCGGCATCATCATCATCGACGAGGAGCACGACGGCTCCTTCAAGCAGCAGGACGGTTTCCGCTACCACGCCCGGGATCTGGCGGTGATGCGCGCCCATCGCGCCGGCATCCCAATCCTGCTCGGCTCGGCCACCCCCTCGCTGGAGACGCTGCACAACGCCCGCACCGGCAAGTATCACCACCTCAGCCTGACGCGGCGCGCCGGCAACGCCCAGACCGCCCGTCAGGTGATCCTGGACATCAAGAGCGTGCGGCTGCAGGCCGGCCTCTCCCCCCAGCTGGAGCAGCTGATGGGGTCGCACCTGGCGGCCGGCAACCAGGTGATGCTGTTCCTCAACCGCCGCGGCTATGCCCCGTCGCTGATCTGCCACCAGTGCGGCTGGAGCGCCGCCTGCGAGCGCTGCGACGCCTGGTACACCTGGCATCAGGCCGGGCGCCGGCTGCACTGCCACCACTGCGACAGCATACGCCCGCTGCCCCACCACTGCCCGGAGTGCGGCAGCAACGAGCTGATCGGTTCCGGAGTCGGCACAGAACAGCTTGAGCAGCTGCTCACCACCGTTTTCCCCCAGTACCCTGTGGTCCGTATCGACCGGGACAACACCCGCCGTAAAGGCGAGCTGGAGACCCATCTCGGCGACATCAAGGCGGGCAAGTACAAGATCCTGATCGGCACCCAGATGCTGGCCAAGGGCCACCACTTCCCGGATGTGACTCTGGTCGGCCTGCTGGATGTGGATGGTGCCCTGTTCAGCGCCGATTTTCGCGCCGCCGAGAAGCTGGCCCAGCTCTACACCCAGGTGGCGGGCCGCGCCGGGCGCGCCAGCAAGCCAGGGTTGGTGGTGCTGCAGAGCCACCATCCCGAGCACGCCCTGCTGCAGGACTTGACCCAGAACGGTTACGGCCACTTCGCCGACACGGCGCTCAAGGAGCGCCGCCTGCTGGGGTTGCCGCCGTTCAGCTATCAGGGGCTGTTCCGGGCCGAGGCCACCGGCCGGGACGAGGTGCAGCTGTTCCTCGCTCGCCTCGCCGATACCCTGCGCAGTGCCCGCTATCCCCATGTGCAGGTGCTGGGCCCCATCAGCGGCTTCATGGAGCGCAAGGCGGGCAAGTTCCGCATGCAGCTGCTGGTGCAGGGGCCGAACCGGGCCCCGCTGGCCCAGCTGCTGGATTGGGCGGTGAAGGAGCTGGATGGCTGGACCGAAACCAAGAAGGTGCGCTGGAGCCTGGACATAGATCCCACCGAACTCAATTGAGCCAAGTCAAGCGGGCCCAAGGGGTTAAGGGCCGCTGGGACCAGCCCCAATCCCATATTGCCAAGCAGCAAGCCCGCCTCGTCATTGGCTATGCTCAAGGGCCAAATGCACGTTTTTCGCCGTTAGTCGGGTCTATTGACCCATAACTGACATCTGATGCGTATATAGCTCTCTTTCGATAACCAGAATTCAGACAAGGAGTCAGAGCGTGATCCCAGCCACTCTTAGCGTGACCACCACGGAGCTGCCCGAGCCGACCCGCACCCTGTTGCTGACCGGTCAGGATCCGGAGGTCAAACGCCGTGAAATTCTCACTTATTTTTGTCAGACCTTCGATCTCTATGACAGCCTGTTCGATTGCCTGGCCGACCCCCGTGCCTGGTTCAGCAAGGCCATCTCCCTGCGCCATCCGCTGATCTTCTATTACGGCCACACGGCCGCCTTCTTCATCAACAAGCTGCTGGCCGCCCGCCTCATCGAGAGGCGTATCGACGCCGACATAGAGGCCATGGTCGCCATCGGCGTCGACGAAATGAGCTGGGACGATCTTGACGAGACTCACTATGACTGGCCCAGGGTGGAGGCGCTGCGCAGCTATCGCGGCAAGGTGCGCGCCCGGGTCATCGACTTCATCAATCAGATGCCCATCACTCTGCCCATCGACTGGCAGAGCCCGGCCTGGGTGATCCTCATGGGCATAGAGCATGAGCGCATCCACCTCGAAACCTCGAGCGTATTGATCCGCCAGCTGCCACTGGACTGGGTACGCAGCCAGCCCTATTGGCCCACTTGCCAACGAGCGCGCCACCGCCTGAGCGAGGTGCCAGACAACAGCTTGTTGCCGATAACCGGGGGCCAGATAACGCTAGGCAAGCGCGATGATACCTATGGCTGGGACAACGAATATGGCACTCGCAGCCTCGACATCGAGGCCTTCCAGGCCAGCCGCCTGCTGGTGAGCAATGGCGAATACCTTGCCTTCGTGCAGGATGGCGGTTATCAGACGCAAACCTGGTGGGATCAGGAGGGTTGGGGCTGGCGCCAATACGCCGGGGCCCAGATGCCCAGCTTCTGGCTCGGCGAACTGGCAAGCCCCGATCAGCTGCAACTGCGGCTGATGACCGAAGTGGTTGCCATGCCCTGGGACTGGCCGGTAGAGGTCAACCAGCTGGAGGCTGCCGCCTTCTGTCGCTGGAAATCGGCCAAGACCGGGCTGCCCATCCAGCTGCCGAGCGAGGCGCAATGGGCACGGCTCCGGGAGCAACTGGCTGGGGATCAACCCGATTGGCATCGGGCCCCTGGCAATATCAATCTGGCCGGTTTCGCCTCCCCCTGTCCGGTCGATATGTTCCCCCAGGGTGAGTTCTGCGATCTGGTCGGCAACGTCTGGCAGTGGACAGGTACCGCCATCGACGGCTTCGAGGGATTCCAGGTTCACCCTCTCTACGATGATTTCTCCACCCCCACCTTCGACGGCAAGCACACGCTGATCAAGGGGGGAAGCTGGATCTCTACCGGCAACGAGGCGCTCAAATCGGCTCGCTATGCCTTTCGTCGCCACTTCTTCCAGCATGCGGGTTTCCGCTATCTGGTCTCCCGCTATCAGGAACCCGTCATAGTGAACCCTTACGAAACCGATGCCCTAGTGGCCCAATATCTGGATTTCCAGTACGGTCCCAGCCATTTTGGCGTGGCCAACTACGCCAAGACCCTGGCCGATATCGCCAGCGAACTGTGCAACAACCGCCAGAGGGCGCTCGACATAGGCTGCGCCACCGGCCGCGCCAGTTTCGAGCTGGCCCGCCACTTCCAACATGTGGATGGAGTGGATTACTCGGCCCGCTTCATCGATGTCGCCCTCTCCCTTGCCAGGCAGGACAGCTTTCGTTACGCCCTGTCCCAGGAGGGAGATCTGGTGCAATATTGCGAGGCGCGTCTCACCGAACATGATCTCGGCCCCGCCCAGGCCGCGCGCATCCACTTCAGCCAGGGGGATGCCTGCAACCTCAAACCAAAATACGATCACTACGATCTGGTGCTCGCCTCCAACCTTATCGATCGGCTGCGTGAGCCTGCCCGCTTCCTGCGCGACATCTCACCCAGATTGCGTTCCGGCGGTCTGCTGATGCTCACCAGCCCTTACACCTGGCTCGAGGAGTACACCCCCAAGGCCAACTGGCTAGGTGGTGTGCGTGAGAATGGTGAAGCACTCAGCACCCATCAAGCACTGCAACGCTTGCTGGCCGCGGAGTTTGAAGAGCTATGCGAACCACGCGATATTCCCTTCGTCATTCGCGAGACGGCCCGCAAACATCAGCACACCCTTGCCCAGCTCACCATCTGGCGCAAGCGCTGATCCCCCCTTAGCTCACATCCGGATAACAAAAGCCCCGCTCGAGCGGGGCTTGCTTTCTAGTCACTCGCGGCCATCGGCCAGTGCGGCATGAGCACCACTACCCTCTCGGTAGCGACGCGCCAGCACGGCGCACACCATCAGCTGGATCTGGTGGAAGATCATCAGTGGCAACACCATGACTCCGACACTGGCGGCTGGGAACAGCACATTGGCCATGGGCACGCCGTTTGCCAGACTCTTTTTGGAACCGCAAAACACAATGGTGATCTCATCAGCTCGGCAAAAACCAAGCCGACGACTGATCCAGACGTTCCAGGCCAGTATCAGGGCCAGCAAGAGGCAGCTCAGCAGCACTATGCTGCCCAGGTCATACCAACCTACCTGATGCCAGATACCCTGCACCACAGCCTCGCTGAAGGCCGTATAGACCACCAGGAGGATGGAACTTTGATCCAGCTTGCCGATCAGTGGTCGGTGGGAGTCGATCCAAGAAGCGATCAGTGGTCGAGAGAGATGACCTACCACGAACGGTAACATCAACTGCACCATGATGGACTGGATGGAGTGCCAGGTGTCCACCTCCGCGCCTTGCACATCGATCATCAGGCCCACCAAAATTGGGGAGAGAAAGATGCCAAGTATGCTGGACGCCGAGGCACTGCACACAGCGGCCGAGACATTGCCCCCCGCCATCGAGGTGAAGGCAATCGCCGATTGCACCGTTGCTGGCAGCGCACAGAGATAAAGAAAACCGAGGTAGATGGCCGGGCTCAGCCACTGGGGGACCAGGGGGGTAAGCAACAGCCCCAGTAGCGGAAACAGCAGGAAGGTACTGGCCATCACCACCAGATGCAACCGCCAGTGACCCAGCCCGGCGATGAGGTTCTGCCGTGACAACTTGGCGCCATGCATGAAGAACAACAGCGCCACCGCCAGCTTGGTGAGGGTGGCAAACCAGAGGGCCAGCTGACCTTCACAGGGGAAGAAAGAGGCCAGACTCACCACCAGGATGAGCAGACATGTAAAGGGATCCAGACGCACAGACAACCTCCATCAGAGTCACCTCATCCGAAATGAGGTCAGAGAACCGGGGCTCAGAGCCTCGGTGACAGGGGGATCAGCTTAACCGGATGGAGGGGGATGAGAAAGAGACGAAACAAGGTGAGGCGATTCATGTGCAGAAAGCAAAAAGGCCTCCCGCATGGGAGGCCTCTTCTAAATAGGTGCCTGACAGTGTCCTACTCTCGCATGGCGAATGCCACACTACCATCGGCGCTACCGCGTTTCACTTCTGAGTTCGGCATGGGATCAGGTGGGTCCACGGCGCTATTGCCGTCAGGCAAAAGCTGTATCACTAACTTAAAACTGGTGCTGATACCCAGAGTCGAACTGGGGACCTCATCCTTACCAAGGATGCGCTCTACCAACTGAGCCATATCAGCACACTAACCGGTAAAGAACACACTGTGTGCGTTATCTCAATCTGTTGTCCGCAACAACCTGACGTTGTTACACGACCAATCACATTGCTGTGACCGTAATTAGGAGCCTGGCAGTGTCCTACTCTCGCATGGCGAATGCCACACTACCATCGGCGCTACCGCGTTTCACTTCTGAGTTCGG
>NZ_JANUEP010000018.1:0-39582 GCF_024807335.1 Aeromonas sp. BIGb0405 | reverse complement strand
TCTTTACCGGTTAGTGTGCTGATATGGCTCAGTTGGTAGAGCGCATCCTTGGTAAGGATGAGGTCCCCAGTTCGACTCTGGGTATCAGCACCAGTAAATTGAAAGGCCTTCCCAATCGGGAAGGCCTTTTTGCATTGACGATTTTGATGACCGGACCATCAATTCAACGAGATCGCCCTGGCATCCAGGTAGCACCTGACCTCGCCAGAAGGTGTTTTGGTGACCATGGCAGTCAACTTGTCTTCCCGCCGGTATTCCCAGTGGCTCTCTATGGCATCGAGTGGCGGCTTGCGGATCCCCAGACCCTGCAAATATTCGTTAAACAGGCCAATGCTGCCTATCTCTATCATTTTCTCTTTCATATTGTTCCGTCCGGCTTCTGGGGATCCCCATCTCAGTCATGTTAATGGTTCTCGTATGAACCACGCCTAATGGCTTCTCTCATTCGTTGATCCAAGTTAACTTGTTGTGAAATAAAGCCGATAGCATTCAGAGAATAGGGAGAGGCAGGATGTTGATCACCAATGTGAGGCTGGCGGGGCAGCAGGGTCTGTGGCAGATCCACTGCCAGAATGGATTGATCGAGAGTGTGACCCCCATGAATGGGATCAGGACGGATGATGACTGTCTGGATGGCGAGGGGGGGTTGGCCATGGCCCCCTTTATCGAGCCACACATCCATCTGGATACTACCCAGACCGCGGGTGAGCCGAGCTGGAACCAGTCCGGTACCCTGTTCGAGGGCATAGAGCGCTGGGCTGAGCGCAAGGCCCTGCTCACCCATGAGGATGTCAAAACCCGGGCCAGGCAGACGCTCAAATGGCAGATAGCGAATGGGATACAGTTCGTGCGCAGCCATGTGGACGTGTCGGATCCTGAGCTGATCGCCCTCAAGGCCATGCTGGAGCTGCGCGAAGAGATGAAACCCTGGGTCGAGTTGCAGCTTGTGGCCTTTCCCCAGGAGGGGATCCTCTCCTATCCCAACGGCAAGGGGCTGATGGAAGAGGCGATGGCCCTCGGTGCCGATGTGGTGGGCGCCATTCCCCATTTCGAATTTACCCGGGAGTACGGTATCGAGAGTCTGCATTATGCATTCGAGCTGGCGGAGCGATATAACGCCCTGATCGATGTACATTGCGACGAGATCGACGATGAACAGTCACGTTTCATCGAAACCCTGGCGACCCTGGCGCTGGAACGCGGTTGGGGGAAACGCGTCACCGCCAGCCATACTACTGCCATGCACTCTTATAACGGTGCTTATGCCTCCCGGCTGTTCCGCCTGCTACGCATGGCAGATATCAACTTCGTCGCCAATCCCCTGGTCAATATCCACCTGCAAGGGCGCTTCGACACTTACCCCAAGCGGCGTGGTATCACTCGGGTCAAGGAGATGCTGGAGGCAAATATCAATGTCTGCTTCGGCCACGACGATGTATTCGATCCCTGGTACCCCATGGGCACGGCCAACATGCTGCAGGTGCTGCACATGGGGCTGCATGTCTGCCAATTGATGGGGTATGAGCAGATCAACGATGGCTTGAAGTTGATCAGCAACCATAGCGCCCGTACCCTGCAGGTAGAGGATCGCTACGGTATCGAGGTCGGTAAGCCGGCCAACCTGCTGATCCTGCCCGCCGAGAACGGCTTCGATGCGGTGCGCCGTCAGGTGCCGGTACGCTACTCCATTCGTCATGGCAAGCTGATTGCCGAAACGACGCCTGCCAGGACTCACATTCATCTGACGCAACGCGAATTCATCGATTTTCGCCGCTGAGTTGAGGGAACATTAGGCCGACCATGACCCTGTCAACCACAGGGGATATTTTGCATAATGTCGGCTGAAACCCTTGGAGATTTACCATGCAAACCTGGTTATTTGTGGCCTGTGGTGGCGCCATCGGCGCCTGTCTGCGCTTTGGTATGACGGAGTTGATGGCCCTGCTACTGGGCCGCCATTTTCCCTACGGCACCCTGACCGTCAATGTGCTCGGCTCCTTCATCATGGGCATTGCCTTTGCCCTCATCAGCAATGGTCACGTGCTGGAACACCCTATGAAGCCGTTGCTGATGGTTGGCATACTGGGCGCCTTGACCACCTTCTCCTCCTTTGCGCTGGACACTGTGCTGCTGGCCCAGCAAGGTGCCTGGCTCAAGGCGGTGCTCAACATGGGGCTCAACCTCTTCCTCTGTCTGGCCATGGTGGTGCTGGGCATGCAGTTGGTCGGGAGCCGGGTTTAAGGTGTCCGGACGCTGGCGGCTCTGGTAAACTGGCGGCCATTGTTTGTTCTATGGGTGTTTGAGGGATGTCGGAACCGACTACAACTACGCATTTTGGCTTTAAAACCGTCGAGGCCAATGAGAAAGAGACGCTCGTGGCCGGGGTCTTCCATTCGGTGGCAGCCAAGTATGATGTGATGAACGATCTGATGTCGTTCGGCATTCACCGCCTGTGGAAGCGCTTCACCATTGATTGCTCCGGCGTGCGCCGTGGCCAGAAGGTGCTGGATCTGGCCGGTGGCACCGGCGATCTCACTGCCAAGTTCTCCCGCATCGTCGGTGAGACCGGGCAGGTGGTGCTGGCGGATATCAACGATTCCATGCTGAAAGTCGGTCGCGACAAGCTGCGCAATCTGGGGGTCGCCAACAATGTCTCCTTCGTGCAAGCCAATGCCGAGGCCCTGCCCTTCCCGGACAACCATTTCGATGTCATCACCATCGGCTTCGGCCTGCGTAATGTCACCGACAAGCAGAAGGCGCTGGCCTCCATGTTCCGGGTGCTCAAGCCGGGCGGTCGCCTGCTGGTACTGGAGTTCTCCAAACCGGAGAGTGAAGTGATCGCCAAGCTCTATGATCTCTACTCCTTCAAACTGCTGCCGAAAATGGGTGAGCTGGTTGCGAACGACGGCGAAAGCTACAAATACCTGGCGGAATCCATCCGCATGCACCCGGATCAGGAGACCCTCAAGGCAATGATGCTGGAGGCGGGCTTCGATCAGGTGGATTACTACAACCTCACCCAGGGCGTTGTCGCCCTGCACCGTGGTTACAAGTTCTAAGGGCCGAGTATGCCAATGGATGCCATGGTCACGGCCGTGATCGAAACCAGTCTCAACCAGCTGCTGCGCCTCGATGATCAGAGCCCGGAGCGGTTGCGCAAACTGAATGGCAAAGTGCTCAAGCTGGATCTGCGCGAGCTCAAGCCACTCTGGTTTATCTTCTCGGAGCGCCGTCTCGATGTGCTGGCTCAGCATGAAGGGGAGGCGGGTGCCGTGCTGAGCCTTTCCCTGAGCGCCCTGGGTCTGCTCAAAGACCCCTCCGCCCTGACCCGCTATATTCGCGAGGAGAAGCTGGACTTGCATGGGGATCCCCAGCTGGTGCAGGCCTTCAGTACTCTGCTTGGCGAACTCGATATCGATTGGGAAGAACAGCTCTCTCGCTACACCGGGGACGTGCTGGCGCACAGTCTGTTTCGCGGTGCCCATCAGGCGCGCAAGGCGATAGGGACCGAGCTGTGCCGCACTCAACGCCAGCTGGCAGAATATCTCACCGAAGAGGTTCGCCTCGCCCCGGGCCCGCTGGAAGTGGCCAGTTTCTCCGATGACGTCGATGCCCTGGCCCAGCGCCTCAAGGCCACCGAACTGCGTCTCGCCCGCCTCGAGCAACGGATCCCCTGATGACCCCCAAGGAGTTCAAACGTCTCTATCGCATCGTCGCCATCCTGCTTGAGCAGGGAATAGACGAGCTGGTGCCGGCCAAGTATCAACCCTGGCCTGGCCGCCTGGCCCGCCGCAGCCTGTTCTGGCTCAAGAATCGGCAGCAGGGCGAGAGTCGCGGCATGCGCATCCGCCTCGCCTTCGAGGCGCTCGGTCCCATCTTCATCAAGTTTGGCCAGATGTTGTCGACCCGGCGCGATCTGCTGCCCCCCGACATCGCCGAGGAGCTGGCGCTGCTGCAAGACAGGGTGCCCCCCTTCTGCGGCCAGCTGGCCCGTAGCCAGATAGAGCAGAGTCTGGGAGTGCCCATCGAGGCGCTGTTCGATGATTTCGACGAGACGCCACTGGCCTCCGCCTCCATCGCCCAGGTGCACACGGCCCGTCTCAAGGAGAATGGCCGCGAGATCGTCATCAAGGTGATCCGCCCCGACATAGAGCAGACCATCGAGGCCGATCTGCGGCTGATGACTGCCCTGGCCCGGCTGGTGTCCCGCTTTGCCCCCTCCAGCGCCCGGTTGCGGCCGGTCGAGGTGGTTGCCGAGTATCGCAAGACCATACTCGACGAGCTCAATCTGATGCGCGAGGCCGCCAACGCCATCCAGCTGCGCCGCAACTTCCTCGGCTCGGACGCCCTCTATGTGCCCGAGGTTTACTCCGAGCACTGCCGTGAGCAGGTGTTGGTAATGGAGCGCATCTACGGCATACCGGTTTCCGACATTGCCGCCCTGGAAGCGAACGGCACCAACATGAAGCTGCTGGCCGAGCGCGGTGTCGAGGTCTTCTTCACCCAGGTGTTTCGGGACAGCTTCTTCCACGCGGACATGCACCCCGGCAACATCTTCGTGGCTCGCGAGCACCCTGAAAACCCGCTCTGGATCGGCATAGATTGCGGCATAGTCGGCACCCTGAACAAGGAGGACAAACGCTATCTGGCCGAGAACTTCCTCGCCTTCTTCAACCGGGATTACCGCAAGGTGGCCGAGTTGCACGTGGAGTCAGGCTGGGTGCCTGCCGACACCAAGGTCGACGAGTTCGAGTTTGCCATCCGCACCGTGCTGGAACCCATCTTCGAGAAGCCCCTGTCCGAGATCTCGTTCGGCCATGTGCTGCTCAATCTGTTCAACACCGCCCGGCGTTTCAACATGCAGGTGCAGCCCCAGCTGGTGTTGCTGCAGAAAACCCTGCTCTATATCGAGGGCTTGGGGCGCCAGCTCTATCCCCAGCTCGACTTGTGGCAGACCGCCAAGCCTTTCCTGGAAAACTGGATGCGCGAACAGGTCGGCCCCAAGGCGGTCTGGAACGCGATCCGCGACAAGGCACCCTTCTGGGCCGAGAAGTTGCCCGAGCTGCCCGAGCTGGTTTACGAGACCCTGCGTCAGGCCCGCAGCCAACAACGTCAGTTTGATCATCTGTTTGTCGAATTTCGCAGTCATAGTCGTCGTCAGGGTCAGGCTCGCTATCTGCTTGGTACCGGCGCGGCGCTGCTGTTGGCCGGTGTATTCCTGATTACCGAACAACATATTGAATGGGGTCAAGTCTCTTTGGGTGCCAGTGGCGTATGCTGGCTGCTCGGTTGGCTCAAGGCCCGCTCACACTAATCACAATGCGCGCCTGACGGCGCCAATTTCGGAGAGAAAATCATGGGTGGAATCAGTATTTGGCAGTTGTTGATCATCGCGGCCATCGTGGTGTTGTTGTTTGGTACCAAGAAGTTGCGCGGCATTGGCGGCGATCTGGGCGCTGCGGTCAAGGGCTTCAAGAAAGCCATCTCTGACGAACCCGATGCCAAACCGGTGCAAAAAGATGCGGACTTCGATCCCAAGCAGCTGAATGAATCGGCCAAGCAGGATGAGAGCGCGAAGCAGAAAGACAAAGATCAGGCCTAAGCCATGTTCGATATCGGTTTTTGGGAACTGGTCGTGGTCGGCATCGTCGGCCTGCTGGTGCTGGGCCCTGAGCGGCTACCGGTGGCCATCCGTACCGTCAGCGGCTGGATCCGGGCGGTGCGCAGCACGGCCAATGCGGTCAAGTCCGAGTTGGCGCAAGAGCTCAAGCTGCAAGAGCTGCATAACGATCTCAAGAAGGCCGAGCAACTGCAGATGCGCAATCTGAGCCCGGAACTGCAAGAGTCCATCGACAAGCTGAAGGAGGCGGCCGAGTCGGTCACTCATCCCTACGCCAAGGCGGCGCCTTCGGAGGCAGCTATCGATGAGCCTGAGGCGCAGCCCGAGCCGGAAAACCGCATCTTGCCCGATGGCGCCGCCAGAGCGCAGCCCGTCAACGCACAGGCTGCCGAGCCGCAGCAACCTGTGGCCGCACCGGCCAAGGCTGCATCGCCGGATCTCAATGGGGAGGCCAAGCCATGAGCCAGACCGAACAGCCGTTGATCGCCCACCTGGTGGAGCTGAGGACCCGCTTGCTCCATGCCCTTGGCGCCATACTGCTGGTGTTTGTCTGCCTGGTCTATTTTTCGAACGATATCTACAAGTTCGTCTCTGAGCCACTGATAAGCCAGCTGCCTGCGGGCACCAGCATGATAGCGACCGATGTGGCGACCCCCTTCCTGACGCCCATCAAGCTGACCATAGTGGTCGCCTTCTTCATCACCATCCCCTATCTGCTCTACCAGGCCTGGGCCTTCATCGCCCCGGGCCTGTACAAGCATGAGCGGCGGCTCATCATGCCACTGGTCTGCTCCAGCGCCCTGCTGTTCTACTCGGGCATGGCGTTCGCCTACTACGTGGTGTTCCCGCTGGTGTTTGGCTTTTTCACCAGCACGGCGCCGGCCGGGGTGACCATTGCCACCGACATCGCCAACTACCTGGATTTCGTGCTGACGCTGTTCTTCGCGTTCGGGGTGGCGTTCGAGATCCCGGTTGCGACCATATTGCTGTGCTGGACCGGGGTCACCACCCCGGAGAGCCTCAAGGCCAAGCGTCCCTATGTGGTGGTGACAGTGTTCGTCATCGGCATGTTGCTGACGCCGCCGGATGTCTTCTCCCAGACACTGCTCGCCATTCCCATGTGGATGCTGTTCGAGGTCGGGGTCTTCTTCGCGCGTTTCTATACCCGCAAGGAGCCACTGGCCGACGAGGAGACCGAAGAGGGGGGCTGAGCCCCCCTCTCTTTTTGCGCCTTGCCAGCGCAAGCCGGGGCGGTGGCTTGCCAGAAGGGAGGGTACAGGCTGAATGCCCGTTGGGGCATCGGCCCTTTTCATGGTCGGTCGCGGGGAGTATGGTAGTGGCCCTTGATGGCTTTCATCTGCATTTTTGAAGACTCCATGATAGACATAGGCATTAACCTCACCAGCCCCCAGTTTGCGGGGGAGCAGGACGAGCTGGTCGAGCGCGCCCGCGCCGCCGGACTCAGCGCACTGATCCTGACCGGTACCGACCTGGCGGGCAGCCAGGAGAGCGCCACCTTGGCCAGCCGCTGGCCCGGCTACTGTTTCTCGACCGCGGGGGTGCATCCCCATGATGCCAAGTCGGTGGACGAGCAGACCCTGGCCGCCTTGCGTGAGCTGGCGGCCCTGCCTCAGGTGGTTGCCATCGGTGAGTGCGGCCTGGACTACAATCGCGACTTCTCGCCGCGCCCCGTGCAAGATGCCGTGTTCGAGGCCCAGCTTGCCCTGGCCGCCGAGCTGCACATGCCGGTGTTCCTGCACTGCCGCGATGCCCACGCCCGTTTCATCGAGATCTTGAGTCCCTGGCTCCCCAAGCTGCCGGGGGCCGTGCTGCACTGTTTCACCGGCTCCGATGCGGAGCTCGATGAGTGCCTGGCCCTGGGGCTGCACATCGGCGTCACCGGCTGGATCTGCGACGAGCGACGGGGTCTCTTGCTGCGCGAGCAGGTGGCTCGCATTCCGGCGGGCCGGCTGATGATAGAGACGGATGCCCCCTATCTGGTGCCCCGGGATCTCAAGCCGCGTCCCAAACGCAACGAACCCGCTTTTTTGCCGCACATCGCCAAGGTGGTGGCGGCTTGCCGCGCGGAAGCGCCCGAGGCCTTGCTGGCCCATACCCGGGCCACTTCTGCCGCGTTTTTCCAACTGCCAATCCAGGAGTGACTCATGGCCACAACTCTTCCAGGTGCCTTCCCGGGCCGCCGCCTGCGCCGGGCGCGCAAGCAGGATTTCAGCCGCCGTCTGATGCGTGAGAATCACCTCACGGTCGATGATCTCATCTATCCGGTGTTCGTGCTGGAAGGTGAGGGCCAACGTGAAGCCGTGGTTTCCATGCCGGGGGTGGATCGCCTCTCCATCGATCTGCTGCTGATTGAGGCCGCCGAGCTGGTTGCCCTGGGGGTGCCCGCCATCGCCCTGTTCCCGGTGACGCCGCTTGGCAAGAAGAGCCTGCTGGCCGAGGAAGCGTACAACCCGGATGCCCTGGCCCAGCGCGCTACTCGCGCCCTCAAGGCGGCTTTCCCCGAGCTTGGGGTCATCACGGATGTGGCGCTGGATCCCTTCACCACCCATGGTCAGGATGGCATCATTGATGGCGACGGCTATGTGATGAACGACATCACCACCGAGATCCTGGTCAAGCAGGCGCTCTCCCATGCGCAGGCGGGGGCCGACATGGTGGCGCCGTCCGACATGATGGATGGCCGCATTGGCGCCATTCGTGCGGCACTGGAGGAGCACGGCTTCGTGCACACCCAGATCATGGCGTACTCCGCCAAGTACGCCTCCAGCTACTATGGCCCCTTCCGGGATGCGGTTGGCTCGGCCAGCAATCTGGGCAAGAGCAACAAGGCCAGCTATCAGATGGATCCGGCCAACGGTGACGAGGCCCTGCACGAGGTGGCCCTGGACATCCAGGAGGGGGCAGACAGCGTCATGGTCAAACCCGGCATGCCCTATCTGGACGTGATCCGCCGGGTCAAGGATCAGTTCGGCGTGCCGACTTACGCCTATCAGGTGAGTGGCGAGTATGCCATGCACATGGCCGCCATCCAGAACGGCTGGCTCAAGGAGCGGGAGACCGTCATGGAGTCCCTGCTCTGCTTCAAGCGGGCCGGTGCTGATGGCATTCTCACCTACTTCGCCAAGCGGGTTGCCCAATGGCTGAAGGAAGATGCCCGGCGCTGATGGCGGCTTGCGGCTTGCAACAACGGCTCCCTCGGGAGCCGTTGTTATATCTGCATCTTGCGACTCGCTGCGCCGGGTTGGCCTGCGAGCATGTCCTTATCCCACACTTCCCCGGCGGCGAGGGGGGTTATGGGCAACTCTCAGGGCTTGAGGCCGAGCCGTCTGGCGAGCCGGTGCAGGTTGCCGCCGTCCATCTCCAGCGCGCGGGCGGTGGCGGCCCAGTTGCCGTCCTGGGCCGCCAGGGTCTGCTCGAGCAGCCTGAGCTGGAAGGCGTCGGTGGCGGCGCGCAGCCCCAGGCCGGCCGGTTGCGGCAGGGCCGGCGCCTCGGCCATCTCGATCTGGGCCGGGGACGAACCGGCTCCGATCAGGTTGAAGTGGTGGTTGGCGAGGGTCGGCGTCTGGCTGCCCTGCTCGGCGCGGGCCAGCACGGCGGCGCGGTGGATGGCGTGTTCCAGCTCCCGCACGTTGCCCGGCCAGTCGTGGCGATCGAGCAGTTGCAGCGTCTGGGGCTGGATGCGCAGCCGCTCCAGCCCCAGGCTGACCCGGCAGCGTTCGCAAAAATAACCGGCCAGCAGCGGAATGTCGCCGGGGCGTTCGCGCAGCGCCGGGGCGTGGATCGGGAACACGCTCAGCCGGTGATAGAGATCGGCCCTGAACAGCCCCTCCACCACCGCCTGCTTCAGATCCCTATTGGTGGCGGCCAGGATGCGCACATTGACCTTGAGCGGGGTGTCGTCACCGATCCGCTGCAGATCGCCGTATTGCAGCACCCGCAGCAGCTTGGCCTGCAGCGACAGGGAGAGCTCGCCGATCTCGTCGAGAAACAGGGTGCCTCGGTCGGCCAGTTCGAACTTGCCCGCCCTGTGGTGAATGGCGCCGGTGAAGGCCCCCTTCACGTGGCCGAACAGCTCGCTCTCCGCCACCGATTCCGGCAGGGCGGCGCAGTTGAGGTAGACCAGCGGCGCCTTGGCGCGCAGGGAGCCCTGATGCACCGCCTTGGCGATCAGCTCCTTGCCGACCCCCGTCTCCCCCAGGATCAACACGTTCAGCTCCGAGTTCGCCACCACATCGATCTCGTGGCGCAGCCGGGCCATGGCGGGGGAGTGACCGATCATCTCCGGCTGCCCCTGGCTGGTATGGGGGGAGGGGGTCAGCGGCTCGCTGCTCTGGCGGGCGAGCCGCTCCAGCAGCAGGGCATTGCTGAGGGCGGCGGCGGCCAGGGCCCCCACCAGCCGCAGCTCCTCGTCGCTGATGCCGTCGAACTGGGCCGGGTTCATGCCGTCTATGGTCAGGGCGCCGATCAGCGCCTGATCTGAAAACAGCGGCAGGCCGACGCAGGCGTGCACCCTGAAGTCGTCGTGATCCGGGATCAGGCCGTCATAGGGGTCGGGCAGCTGGCTGTCGGCGGGGAAGCGCACCACGTCGCCAGCGCGGGCTATGGCCTCCATGCGCGGGTGATCCTTGAGCGCGAAGCGGCGGCCCAGCACGTCCTGCATCAGGCCGTCGATGGCCAGCGGGATGAACTGCCCCCCCTCGTAGCGCAGCAGGGCCGAGGCATCGGAGTGCAGCAGGCTGCGCACGCTCTGGATCAGGCGGTGAAAGCGGTCCTGGTGGGAGATGCCGAGTTGCAGATCGAGGGCGATGCGCGCCAGGCTGTCGGTCGAGATCACGAGGTATTGTCCAAATGACAGTGGTGTTGTGATTTTGACTATATTCGCTGGCTGTCTTAATGACAATGACTGTTATTAGTAGCCATTAAAAACAATGAGTTATGAGTTGGCACGTCAACTGCAATAGCGAGTTCAGTCGAACATTCGCTATGGCATTCTGAGGAACCACCGCATGAGCATTCACGTCAAAAACAACATCCACTGGGTCGGCCAACGGGACTGGGAGGTGCGCGACTTTCACGGCACCGAGTACAAGACCCACAAGGGCACCAGCTACAACAGCTACCTCATCCGCGAAGGGAAGAACGTGCTGATCGACACCGTCGATCACAAGTTCAGCCGCGAGTTCGTGCAGAACCTGGCGGCGGAGATCGATCTCGCCAGTATCGACTATGTGGTGATCAACCACGCCGAGGAGGATCACGCCGGCGCCCTGACCGAGCTGATGGCCCGCATCCCGGGTACCCCCATCTACTGCACCCACAACGCCATCGACTCGATCACCGGTCACCACCACCATCCTGAGTGGAACTTCCAGCCGGTCAAGACCGGCGACAGCCTAGACATAGGCAACGGCAAGCAGCTGGTGTTTATCGAGACCCCCATGCTGCACTGGCCCGACAGCATGATGACCTATATGACGGAGGATGCAGTGTTGTTCTCCAACGACGCCTTCGGCCAGCACTACTGCGACGAGCACCTGTTCAACGACGAGGTGGATCAGACCGAGCTGATGGAGCAGTGCCAGCGCTACTACGCCAACATCCTCACCCCCTTCAGCCCGCTGGTGACCGCCAAGATCAAGGAGGTGCTGGGCTTCAACCTGCCGGTGAGCATGGTGGCCACCTCCCACGGCATCGTCTGGCGCGAGGATCCCACCCAGATCATCCTCAAATACCTGGAGTGGGCGGATCACTACCAGGAGGATCGCATCACCCTGTTCTACGACTCCATGTCCAACAACACCCGCATGATGGCCGACGCCATCGCCCAGGGCATCCACGAGGTGGACCCAGGGGTGGCGGTGAAGATCTACAACGTGGCGCGCCACGACAAGAACGAGATCCTGACCCAGGTGTTCCGCTCCAAGGGAGTGCTGGTGGGCTCTTCCACCATGAACAACGTCATGATGCCCAAGGTGGCGGGCATGCTCGAAGAGATCACCGGCCTGCGCTTCAGAAACAAGCGCGCCTCGGCTTTCGGCAGCTACGGCTGGACCGGCGGCGCCGTGGACCGGATCCAGACCCGGCTGATGGATGCGGGCTTCGACATCAGCCTCTCCCTCAAGGCCAAGTGGCGGCCGGATGGCTCGGCGCTGGCCCTGTGCCGCGAGCACGGTCGCCAGCTCGCCCGCCAGTGGGCGCTGCATCCGCTGGAAGCGCCCCGTCCGATCATCACAACTAGCGCCGCAGCGGCTCCGGTAGTTGAGGTAGGAGTTGTGGTTGAGATGAGTGTCCCAGCTTCTGCTGGTGTGGTTGAGGTGGGTGTCCCCGCTTTTTCTGGTGCGATGGAGCTCCCGGTATCTCGCGGCGTGGCCCCGATCACCTGCGAGCAGGACGATGACCAACCCATGCTCTGCACCGTCTGCCAGTGGATCTATGACCCGGCCCTCGGTGAGCCGGATCAGCTGGTGGCGCCGGGCACCCCCTGGGCCCGAGTCCCAGACAGCTTCCTCTGCCCCGGCTGCGGCATCGGCAAGGAGGTATTCGAGCCCTGCGCGGTGGAGGCCTGTGTATGAAGGCTGCGACTCTGAGTGAGGCCGGTGTCAGCCGGGAGATATTGGTGATCGGCAGCGGCTTCGCTGCCCAGCAACTGGTCAAAAGCCTGCGCAAGCTGGATGCCGAGCAGCCCATTCGTCTCATCACAGCCGACAGCGGCGACGAGTACAACAAGCCGGATCTCAGCCACGTGGTGAGCCGAGGTTGTACCGCCGCGGCCATGACCCGGCTGAGCGGCAGCGACTTTGCCGAGCAGCAGCGCATCGCGTTGGTGCCCCATTGTCCCGTGCTTGGCATCGATCCCGCTCGTCGTATTGTGATGACCGGGCAGGGGGAGTTTGCCTATGGTCAGCTGGTGCTGGCCACCGGCGCCAGTGCGGCCCGCCCCGACCTGCCTGGCAGTGAGCAGCTGGTGACCCTCAACAGCCAGCAGGAGTACGCCGCTGCCGAGGGGTCAATCCAGCAGGCCCGCCGCATCATGGTGCTGGGGGCAGGACTGATTGGCTGCGAGCTGGCGATGGACATGGCGAGCGATGGTCGCGAGGTCACTCTGGTGGATCTGGCCGACAGCCCCCTCGGCAGCCTGCTGCCCGCCACCCTGACCCAGCCGTTGCAACAGGCGCTGCGCTGCCAGGGGGTCAGCCTGCAATTCGGGACAGGTATTGCCAGAGTGGACGCCCAGCCCGGTGACGGCTGGCGCGTCACCCTGACCGATGGCCGCACCAGCGAGCAGGATCTGGTGATCGCCGCCATTGGCCTGAAGCCGAATCTGGCCCTGGCCCAAGCCGCCGGGCTCGCGGTCGAGCGCGGCATCCGGGTCGATGACCTGCTATGCACCAGCGACCCCCATATCTTCGCGCTGGGGGATTGCGTGCAGTGGCGGGGTCAGCTGCTTCCCTTCCTGCAACCCATCGTGCTGGGGGCCAACGCCCTGGCCAAGACCCTGCTCGGCACGCCGACCGCGCTGACCCTGCCCCCCATGCTGGTGAAGGTGAAGACGCCGCTCTACCCGCTGCAACTGGCAGGCCGCACCCAGGGCGAGGATCTCGCCTGGCAATGCCGCTGGAACCGCCAGGGTATGGTAGCCGAGGCCCACGGTGCCGATGGCGAGCTGTGCGGCTTCGTGGTGGGGGGCGATCAGATGAGCGCCGCCTTCCCGCTGCTGCGCCAGCTGCCCCGCTGATCCGTCAACTATTCAAGGCCGGGCAGACCGGCCATTCGAGGAGAATTACCATGTCCATGCAGCTTATTCCCACCCATTGGGTCGTTCGTCGCTCCACTCCTTTCTTCACCCGCGCCAACGTGCCTCAGGCCCTGCTCAGCCACCACAACACGGCGGCCGGGGTGTTCGGCCAGCTCTGCGTGATGGAGGGCACAGTCACCTATCACGGCTTTGCCGACGAACAGGCCGAAGAGCCGGAGCTGAGCCTGGTGATCCGGGCCGGGGAGTTTGCCACCAGCCCGCCCCAGTACTGGCACAGGGTCGAGCTGTCGGAAGATGCCCGCTTCAATATCCACTTCTGGGCCGAGCAGGGTTTGTCGGATCAGCCCCTGTTCAACAGCCGAAAATAATAAGGTTCAACAGCCGCAAGGGGTGAGCGTCGGTGGGAGCCATCCTGATGAATGCCTCCCTCTGCCCATGCAGATCAAAATAATCAACTCAGGTGTTAGTTATCCTGCCCCCTTATCCGAATGAGTGCTGTGAGGGAGATGCATGAGCCTGATTGAAGCGATGACCATGGTGGCTGGCCTGGTCTATCTGGTGCTGCTGGCGTGGCAGGCGCGATCGGGCTGGCAGTGGCGTCTTGCCCTCGGCCTGCTTGCCCTTGTCTGGTTGCTGGCGGCGGACTGCCTGCTCTGGCTCGCGCTGGGGCTGGTGGTCGTTCCCCTCGCCCTGTGGCACAGATACAGGTCGCTGCCAGCACTCGGCGAGATCAACAGCCAGTCGCTGCGGGCCCAGGCCCGCCATCTGCTGCTGCTCTGCTGGGGGCTGGTGACTGTGCAGTACGGCGTCCATATCTGGCAGCTGGGGCAGGGGATCCCCCCCTGGCTGGTGCGTCCGGATGTGGTGGACGGCTTCCTGCCCATCGCAGGCGGGCTGGGGCTGCGGGCCTGGCTCGGGCAGGGGCTGGTGGATCCCCACCATCCGGCGGCCACCGTCACCGTGCTGGTGCTCTGCCTGTCGGCCCTGCTGCTGGGACGGGCGTTCTGCGCCTGGTTCTGCCCGCTAGGGCTGGTGGGTGAGTGGCTGCACCCACTGCGTACTCGCCTGTTGCCGGGGGAGTGGGTGCCGCCCCGCTGGCTGGATTGGCTGCTGCGGGCCCAGAAGTTTCTGGTGCTCGGTTTCCTGCTCTTCATCATATTGCTGGCGGTACCCGCCGCCGCCCTGCCCGGCTACCTCGCCAGCCCCTACCATCAGGCCGCTGACATGAAGATGGGGGCCTTCTTCTTCAACCTGACCCTGATTTCGGGCCTCTGCCTCGGCTGGGTGCTGCTGCTCACTGTTGCCTTCCGACAGGGATTCTGTCGCTACCTCTGCCCCTACGGCGCCTGGCTCTCTTTACTCGGTCTGCTGACACCGCTGCGCATTCGCCGTGACCCGGCCCGCTGCCTGCGAAGTGCTGGCCATGACTGCGACAGGTGCAGCCGGGCCTGCCCGTCCCGCATCCAGGTGCACCAGCTGATCGCGGTGCAGAGCCTCGAGTGCAGCAGCTGCCTGAGCTGCGTCGCCGCCTGCCCCAAAAGCGCCGATGCACTGTACCTGGGCAGCAAGGCACGCAGGCTGGAGCCCCAGTGGCTGCTGGGTCTGCTCTGCCTGTTGCTGCTGGTGTTGCCGCTGCTCGCTTACGGCCTGCTGGAGTTCTGGGTCAGCCAGACGCCGCTCGCCGACCGCTACGAGTTGCTGCAAATGCTGCCACAACTGGTCCATTGAGCGTCGATGGGCCAGTCGCAGCTAACCGCCCTGTGCGGAGAGCCTGATTGCCGGAGGATGCACCCGCATTTGATACCTGAGGGGTAGCAAGGTAAAGTCCCTTCCCCGACATGATGGCCCTGCTGCCATGTCGGGCCGGTAGCTAGCCCTGGTCGCGCCTTGCTTCGCTTTCGAAGCAGCAAGCGCCGGGCGCCGGCAGCATAGATGAGCGCGATCTACCATGACAACCGGCGTAGCAAATGCAACGGTCCGCGGTCGCGATCAGATCAACAATCGTCTTTGGAGAAGTAAATGGGACAGAAACCATCTTTGGTGGGCGGGGCATGTATCATTGCCGGCGTCTGTGTGGGAGCTGGCATGCTGGGGCTGCCGAGTGCCGGGGCGGGCGCCTGGACCATCTGGTCCATCCTGGCCATTGCCCTGACCATGGTGGTGATGACCATCTCCGGCTGGCTGCTGCTCGAATCCTATCAGGGCTATCCGCTGCGCGTCTCCTTCGATACCGTGACCCGAGAGTTGCTGGGGGACAAGGTCAATGCCTTGAACAACCTCACCGTTTACTTCGTCGGCGGCATATTGCTTTACGCCTACATCACCTCGGCGGGGCTCATCATCGACGGCATGACCGGCATCGGCAGCCAGTGGGCCTCCATACTGTTCACCCTCTGCTTCTCGCTGCTGGTGTGGCATTCGACCCGGGCGGTGGATCGCATCTCAGTGGTGCTGGTCATCTCCATGGGGCTGAGCTTCGTGTTCGGCATTTCGGGTCTGTCCCTCAACATCAAGCCGACCCTGCTGTTCGATACCCTGAGCCAGCACGCCAGCTATGCACCCTATGCGCTGGCCATGCTGCCGGTGGCACTGACCTCGTTCGGTTATCACCATTCGGTCTCCTCCATGCGCGCCTACTACGGTGAGGAGCGCCGCGCCCGTTACGCCATCCTCGGTGGCACCGCCATCGCGCTGCTGTTCTACCTGGTCTGGCTGGTGAGCGTGTTCGGTAACCTGCCGCGCAGCGAGTTCGGCCCCGTGGTGGCACAAGGGGGCAACGTCGATGTGCTGCTCAAGGCGTTGGCCTCGGTCATCGAGTCTGAGGCGGTGGCCAACGCCCTCAACCTCTTCTCCATGGCCGCCATCCTCTCCTCCTTCATCGGAGTGGGCCTGGGGGTGTTTGACTATCTGGCGGATCTGTTCAAGTTCGACAACAGTCGTCAGGGCCGTGCCAAGTCCTGGGGTGTGACCTTCCTGCCGCCGCTGCTGCTCTCCCTGCTGTTCCCGTTCGGCTTCCTGATGGCCATCGGCTATGCCGGTGCCGTGGCGACCCTCTGGACCTGCATCATTCCGGCGCTGCTGGCCTGGAAGGTGCGCAAGAGTGGCAAGAGCGACGGTTTTCGGGTGCCGGGTGGCTTGCCGGTGATAGCGGGGGTCTTCCTGTTCGGTGTGTTGACCGCGCTGTTCCACCTGCTCAACATGGCGGGATTGCTGCCGGTCTATACCGGCTGACTCGATCAGTTCCGACGTCATCGGTTGGGATGCAGTAAAACGGCGCCTTGGGGCGCCGTTTTTATGCTGAAGTGCCATCGTCTGGCGTTTCAATCAGGACACCCACCTTTGAGGAGTACACATAACACGGACGTTTTAATCAGGACACCCACCTTTGATTGAGGAGTACACATAGCACGGAAGGGACCATTCACACTTTGGCGTATTCAGGGTCTGAAACGCATGCAGCAGCATAGTGGGATCCCGCCATGGGCCATGGTGAGGGTCAGGTGGCTATAGATGAGGGTGCTTCAACCTAGCGGTCAGTATTTATGACACGTAAGAGCCTGTTCCTCTAATCAAAAAGGACTGTGGCACGCTAGCGCAGACCCACAGGTATTAAAGATGAGGTTGGTGACATCGCGTCTGGCCACAGTGGGCGGCGTAGCGCTGGCAACAAACCTTGTCGCCAATCGCCCGGATACCCTGGCGCCGAAACAGGGTGACGTGCCCCAGCCACTGTTCCTCGTTCATGCCCAGGCGCTGGAGTACAGGTACGAGATGATGCGGGATATGGCCACGCTTATCCAGGCGAATGGCTCGTCCTGTCCAATCTACGAAAGCCAGGTAATCAGCAAAACTGCAGGGGAGTGTCTCAGGCTTTCCTTCTCTTGCAAAAGGCAGCAGCAAGGGGGTCTGTGTGGCTAGATCAGCTGTTTGCTCGATGCGTTGCTGGATGCTGGTGAAATCGCTCTCTTCCGGTGTGGCGGCGATACCTGCCCGTATGGGATTGAGGTCAACATAGGTCATGCAGGCCAGCAGCGCCGACTCGGTGAGCAGGGCCTGACTCTTGAAGCGTCCTTCCCAGAAGTGACCCTTGCAGCCATCTTCCTGATTGGCCTGGCGGGCCAGCGACTCGTTTAGCAAGCGCGCCAGCCAGCTGATGGAATAGAGACGATCCCGCCACTGGGTTATCAGCTGATGCACTACCTCCAGCTCGGGTGCTATCAGTTCCTCCCCCTGATACCAGCGACGTACCAGCATGGGCCACTGAAACAGACGGGACCAGCGCTCCGCCACCTCCCGCTCACTCCACTCATTAGCCATGTTGGCCTGCACCTTGAGTACCAGATGATAGTGATTGCTCATCACGGCATAGGCGCAGATGCCGATGGCAAAGACCTGCGACAGCTGGCCCAGCTTGTCGGCAACCCATTGGCGTCTGTGCTCGTAGCTTTGGCCTGAGTGATCATCCTGGCCGCAAAGAAAGGCGCGCCGGACACAGCGGCTGACCACGTGGTAGTAAGGCGTATCGGCGAGGCTGATCTGGCGTGAACGGGCTATGGTCATGGCGGCTCTCTCCTCGGGTCTCACGGTTTAAGGAAAGTGGAGGGGGAGTGAGTTGTCAACGCAGGGATTAGGTGGGTGTCTCAGCTTTTCCCCGTCAAAGCAGGGATTGGGTGGGTGTCCCAGTTTTTCGCTCTCCTTGGGTCTGACAATTTAAGGAAAGTGGAGTGGGAGTGAGTTGTCAAAGCTGAGGCTAGGTGGGTGTCCTAGCTTTTCGTTTGGGATTAGGTGGGTGTCCCAGCTTTTGCCAATTGTTCGATTACGCTTCGCTAATCGAACCTACGGCCCTGATAATTCTTCGCTAATTGAGTCTGTGGCTTTATTATTAGTAATGCTAAGGTATGGAGTGAAGTCTATGGGAAAGCGAAATTTCATTATTATTATATTTAGTGTGTTGATTTTGGTTAGTGCTCCATTATTTCTCTATATCTATATATTTGCACCAATATCACACTATTCATTCTCTACATCTGATCAAGCGTGGTCGAATTTTGGTAGTTTTATTGGTGGCACAATAGGAACTATTTTTTCTTTTTTGACATTCCTTGGAGCCGCGTTTGCAGTTTACTATCAAAAGAAGCAATTAGATGTACAAAAAGCCACAATGAAATTAGAGGAAATTCATAGTTTGCTTTCTAGGATTTCTGAACGATTAGATGTGTTAATTTATACTAGTCCGCAGTTGTACCCTCATCAATATATAGAATTAAATGAGCTTGACCCCAAAATGAAAGCTTATATAGACGGTAGCTTTATTAGCATATTGGCAGCGTTGGGTACGTTCTCACTGAGCAAGAAGTATAACAAAAATCTTAATGTCTCTGACTCAAATATACCAGATGGTTTTATATCTAGCCTTTTACAACAAAGTGCCTCATTAATAAACATTGAGTTAAATGCTTATGGCCATTTGTTATCTATATATAAAAATAATAATGGGGATCATGAGCTTGTTGAATTTTATGAAAGCAAGTATTCAGCGTTAATTTGTTGGTTAAATGTAATTGGATTACTCAACGCTCCATTCATTAATGATCATGTTGACTTTAGTGTATTAGAGAATGTCCTCGTAGGTAATAATTTCAAAGATTATTCATCTTCTATTTAGATTTTATGTTTTTATAAAAACGGCGCCTCGCGGCGCCGTTTTTTATATCACTTACTGAACCAACATCACTGCAGCAGCGAGATATCCGCCACTTGAAGGAACAGGTTGCGCAGGTTGTTCAGCAGCGCCAGACGGTTGGCCTTGAGGGCCTCGTCTTCTGCCATCACCATCACCTCGTTGAAGAAGGTGTCGACCGGCTCGCGCAGGGCGGCCAGACGGGTGAGGGCAGCCTGATAGTCACCGGCGGCAAACAGCGGGGCCAGTTCGGATTGCAGTGCTGCAACCTGGGTGGCCAGCGCCTTCTCGGCGGCATCGACCAGCAGTTCCGGCTTGACGACGGTCGGCAACTCGCCTTCCACCTTGGCCAGAATGTTGCTCACGCGCTTGTTGGCGGCGGCCAGGGCCAGGGCGGCATCCAGGCTGCGGAAGTGGCTGACGGCCTTGACCCGGCGATCGAAGTCCAGCGGGCGGGTCGGGCGGCGGGCCAGTACGGCCAGCACAACATCGGCACCTATGCCTTCGTCCTGATAGGCGGCGCGGAAGCGGCCCAGCATAAAGTCGACCACGTCGGTAACGACGGTGTTGTTGGTCAGCTTGTCGCCGTAGACGCGTACCGCTTCTTCCACCAGTTCAACCAGATCCAGATCCAGCTGCTTCTCGGTCATGATGCGCAGGGCACCGATGGCGGCGCGGCGCAGGGCGAAGGGATCCTTGTCACCTTTGGGCAGCATGCCGATGCCGAAGATACCGGCCAGGGTGTCGAGCTTGTCGGCCAGCGCCACGGCGCAGGCTTCCAGCGCGGACGGCAGGGCATCACCGGCGAAGCGCGGCATGTATTGCTCATTCAGGGCCACGGCCACCACGTCGTCTTCGCCGTCGTGACGGGCGTAGTGCATCCCCATGACACCCTGGGTGCTGGCGAACTCGCCGACCATGTTGGTCATGAGATCACACTTGGAGAGCAGGCCGGCGCGCTTGGCCTGAGCCACGTTGGCGCCGATGCGCTCGGCGATGAAGCCGGCGACGGTCTCGATGCGCTCGACCTTGGCCTTGACTGTGCCCAGCTGTTGCTGGAACAGCACGGTCTCGAGGCGCGGCAGGCGGGAGGCCAGGCTCTGCTTCAGATCGGTCTTGAAGAAGAACTCGGCGTCAGACAGACGGGGGCGCACCACCTTCTCGTTGCCGCTGATGATCTGGTTCGGGTCCTTGGACTCGATGTTGGTGACGAAGATGAATTTGGGCAGCAGCTTGCCGCTCTTGTCGTAGACCGGGAAGTACTTCTGGTCACCCTTCATGGTGTGCACCAGCGCCTCGGCCGGCACCGCCAGGAACTTCTCTTCGAAGTTGGCGGTCAGCACCACAGGCCATTCGACCAGGGCGGTGACTTCTTCCAGCAGGGCGTCGTCCAGATCGGCGACGCCACCGAAGGCGGCGGCAGCCGCTTCGACGTCAGCCTTGATCTTGGCCTTGCGGGCCATAAAGTCGGCCATCACCATGCCGCGTTCCAGCAGGATCTGCGGGTACTGGCCGGCGTTGTCGATGGTGAATTCACTTTCGCCCATAAAGCGGTGACCGCGAATGGTGCGGGCGGAGTCGATACCCAGAATGTGAGCGGGCACCAGATCTCCATCCAGCAGCAGGGTCACGGTGAACACCGGACGCACGAACTGGATGGTCTTGTCGCCCCAGCGCATCATTTTCGGGATGGGCAGCTTGGCCAGTGCTTGGCTAACCAGTTCGCCCAGCAGATCTTTGGCCGGACGGCCTTCGACCTTGGCGGTGTGAACCAGCCACTCACCCTTGTCGGTGACCAGACGCTCGGCCTGTTCAACCGTGATGCCGTTGCCACGGGCCCAGCCTTCGGCAGCCTTGGTCGGCTTGCCATCGGCATCGAACGCCTGGGAGACGGCCGGGCCGCGCTTCTCGACGCTCTTGCTCGGCTGCTCGCTGGCCAGGTTGCTCACCTTGAGGGCCAGACGGCGCGGTGAGGCGAACCACTCGACGTCGCCGAAGGCCAGATCGGCCTTGGTCAGCTCAGCTTTGAAGTTGTCGGCAAAGGCTTCGGCCAGGGAGCGAAGGGCCTTGGGTGGCAGCTCAGCTGTGCCGATCTCTACCAGAAATGTATGTTGTGCCATGTCCGTTCCTTAACCTTGCTTGTTCTCAGTGCGCTTGCACATGGGGAAACCCAGCGCCTCGCGGGAGGCGTAGTAAGCCTCGGCCACGGCCTTGGTCAGGGTGCGAATGCGCAGTATGTAGCGCTGACGCTCGGTGACCGAGATGGCCTTGCGGGCATCCAGCAGGTTGAAGGAGTGCGCGGCCTTGAGGATGCGCTCGTAGGCGGGCAGGGGCAGCGGTTTTTCCAGTGCCAGCAGGTGCTGGGCTTCCTTCTCGTACTGCTCGAAGCAGTGGAACAGGAAGTCCACATCGGCGTGTTCGAAGTTGTAAGTGGATTGCTCCACTTCGTTCTGGTGGAACACATCGCCATAGGTGGTCTTGCCCAGGGGGCCATCGGACCAGACCAGGTCATAGACGCTGTCCACGCCCTGAATGTACATGGCCAGACGCTCGAGACCGTAGGTGATCTCGCCGGTCACCGGCTTGCACTCCAGACCGCCAACCTGCTGGAAGTAGGTGAACTGAGTCACTTCCATGCCGTTGAGCCACACTTCCCAGCCCAGACCCCAGGCGCCCAGCGTCGGGTTTTCCCAGTTGTCTTCCACGAAGCGGATGTCGTGGATTTGTGGATCCATGCCCAGCTCTTTGAGGGAGCCGAGGTAGAGTTCCTGGATGTTGTCGGGGGAAGGCTTGATGATCACCTGGAACTGGTAGTAGTGCTGCAGGCGGTTCGGGTTTTCACCGTAGCGGCCGTCGGTGGGACGGCGGGACGGTTGCACGTAGGCGCAGGCGATTGGCTCGGGCCCTAAGGCGCGCAGGCAGGTCATGGGGTGCGAGGTACCGGCACCCACTTCCATGTCCAGCGGTTGGATAATGGTGCAGCCCTGGCGAGCCCAATAGTCCTGCAGCTGCAGGATCAGGCCCTGAAAGGTTTTGACATCGAATTTTTGCATAATGTTCTTCGCGCGAAATGAGATCAGAGCAAGATTTGCTGAATATTAACCGAAGGAGTATACCGTCTGGCATGGTCGGATAATAGGCGAAATTGCAGTGGATTCATGGGGTGGCGCTGCGCCGGGCCTGGTGGGGGCGGGATCTTTACTCGATGGCGTAACTGGTAGAGCATGGTCGGAGTAAGAGACAACTCACAGGGGATTGAGGGATGGAACTGCGCTGCGCCTGGGTGACCAAGGATCCGGAATATATTGAATACCATGACAAACAATGGGGGCGGCCGGTCCGTGACCCGCGCGAGCTGTTTGCCAAGCTCTGCCTCGATGGCCAGCAGGCCGGGCTCTCCTGGATCACCATTCTCAAGCGCACCGACAGCTACTACCGCGCCTATGCCGACTTCGATCCGGTGCTGATCGCCCGGTTCGACGAGCAGGATGTGGAGCGACTGATGCAAGACACCGGCATCATCCGCAACCGCCTCAAGGTGCAGTCGATCATCAGAAATGCCAAGGCCTATCTGGCGTTGGAGGCGCAGGGCATCGACTTCGCCGATTACCTGTGGGCCTTTGTCGGTGGCGCCCCCATGGTCAATCAACGGCAGGGCAATGGCGATATCCCGGCCACCTCACCAGAGTCGGATGCCATGGCCAAGGCGCTCAAGAAGCTTGGCTTCAACTTCGTCGGCAGCACCATCTGCTATGCCTTCATGCAGGCGGTAGGCATGGTGAACGATCATCTGGTCAGCTGTCCCTGCCATGGTGAGTGTCAACAGGGGTAGTGCGCCGCATTTCACCTATCTGTACAGTCCGGATACAGTGATGCCAGCTCAACATCGGGGTAATCATCACTAGGATACCCCCATGTCACTGAACTCATTTCGCCCCCGAACCCTTGGCAGCTTCATCCTGGCTGCGTGCGCCCTGATGGCGACCCTGCCCGCCGAGGCGGCCGATCGTCAGGACTCCCGTGATCTGCGTCAGGAGGTTCGCCCCGAGGTGCGCGACGCCAAGCAGGACTGCCGAGAGAACGATCAGAAAGATAACTACGAGTGTCGTCAGGACAAGCGTGAAGTGAAGCAGGACGTTCGCGAGAAGGCCCGCGACATCAAGCACTGAAACCCATTCCCTTGCCTGATGCCAGGGGGGGCAATCGAGAACGCCTTCCTGCCGGGCTCGGCGTATAATTGAGGAGCGCCCAGCCGGTGCGTTCCAGCTATCTAAGGAGTTACCATGAAGAAGTCCGTATTCATGCTGCTTGCCGCCACTGCCTTGTTGACGGCCCTGCCCGCCCAGGCCACCAAGCAGGCTCAGGAGCGGCGTGAGGCGCGCGACACCCGCCAGGATACCCGCCAGGAGTCCCGCGATGAAAAGCAGGAGTGTCGTGAGGGCTTGGTCGGCAATGCCGATTGCCGTCAGGAGCACCGCGACAACAAGCAGGAAGGGCGCGACGAGGCTCGTGACATCAAGTACTGATCCAGCGCCGACCATCAATCCGGTGGGGCTGAGCGGGTCGCTACCTCGATACAAGGAGGCTCAGGCCTCCTTGTTCATATTCAGAATGCGCGCGCGTCACACTCTGGCGCCTCTGTTTGATAGAATGCGCAACCATTTGGCTAGAACCGTTTTTTCAGAGGTTTTTTCATGCATTGCAAGAAGCTTGTCTCGGCCTTGGCGCTGACTGTTGCCATCTCTGGTTGTACTACCAATCCCTATACCGGTGAATCCCAGACCTCCAAAGGGGCCTGGGGTGCACTGGCCGGTGCCGCCACCGGTGCCGCCGTGGGCGCCTTGTCATCCAGCAAAGGTGATCGCAAGAAGGGTATTCTGACCGGCGTGGCCGCCGGCGCCGCCCTGGGTGGCGGTATCGGTTACTACATGGACGTGCAGGAAGCCAAGCTGCGCGAGAAGCTGCAAGGCACAGGTGTCAGCGTGACCCGCAACGGTGATGAGTTGATCCTCAATATGCCGAACAACGTCACCTTCGATAGCTCCAGCGCCCAACTGAAAGCGGCCGGTGCCAATACCCTGTCCGGTGTCGCCATGGTGGTTGCCGAGTTCGACAAGACCCGCCTGAACGTGGTCGGCCACACCGACAGCACCGGCTCCCGCGAGCTGAACATGAAGCTCTCCGCTCAGCGTGCCGACGCCGTTGCCGCCCAGCTGATCGGTCAGGGTGTGACTGGCAGCCGTATCGCGACCCAGGGCGTGGGCCCGGATCAGCCGGTTGCCACCAACAGCACCGCCGCCGGCAAGGCCCAGAACCGTCGTGTGACTATCACCCTGACACCGACCGCCTGATAGGGTTGCCGCCACCGGTTTGCGCCCGTTGAAGAGTGCAAACATCGCGTGCAAAAACAAGGCCCCGCCAATCTGGCGGGGCCTTGTGCTTTTTGGCGACCGATGAGGCCTTGGGTGGCGATGGCCAACCCCGGATTTATACGGCGGCGACCAGTTGCAGTTCGACGCGGTAGCCGGGCTTGGCCAGCTCGACCTGGACACAGGCCCGCACCGGCGCTGTGCCTACGCAAGCAAGCCAGGCATCCCCCGGATTTATACGGCGGCGACCAGTTGCAGTTCGACGCGGTAGCCGGGCTTGGCCAACTCGACCTGGACACAGGCCCGTACCGGCGCTGTGCCTACGCAAGCAAGCCAGGCATCCCCCGGATTTATACGGCGGCGACCAGTTGCAGTTCGACGCGGTAGCCGGGCTTGGCCAGCTCGACCTGGACACAGGCCCGTACCGGCGCTGTGCCAGCGGGCAGCCAGGCATCCCACTGCTCGTTGAAGGCGGCAATGTCGGCAATGTCCTTGAGGTAGATGTTGGCCATCAGGATCTTGTCGACCCCGGAGCCGTTGGCTTCCAGCAACTGAGTGAGGCTGGCCAGCACTTCGCGAGTCTGGGTGTGGATGTCGGCGTCGACGCTGGTGGGCACCTCCACCACGTAGAGGGTGCCGTTGTGGATGACAACATCAGACCAGCGGGCCGTGGTGCCGATACGGGTAATCGTCATGGAGTGCTCCTGGAGAAAAGAGGGGCTTATGAGCCCTTGCGGATCAGATAGCGATAGGGCAGTTGTTCTGTCTCGCTGGCGATCAGGGTGTGATCCATGAAGCGGCAGAAGCTGGGAATGTCACGGGTGGTGGAGGGATCGTCGGCGCTGACCAGCAGGGTCTCACCCTGGGCCATCGTCCGGACGCGCTTGCGCACCATCATCACGGGTTCAGGGCAACGAAGCCCGATTGCATCCAGTTCATGGTTTGCATCGCAGAATAAATCACTCATCTATAGTCAACCTTCAACCTAATTCGCTGCCAATGATACCCAAGGCTAAAAAATAATCAAACCTGCAGCACTAATGTCAGTGGATGATACCAAAGTTCATCCTGACTCTATGCTGTGGTGGCCTGACGAGTAATATAAAAAATGCACCATATTCAACAAGGAGGTATGAATATGATCCAGTCACAAGGCAGATTGCAGGCCTATGCGGCCATGGGGTTCCTGGCGTTTTCCATGATAGTGCTGGGCAGCCCGATAGGAAATACCGGCACCTGGTTTGGCGCCATGGTGATGATCGGGCTGGGGCTCTGGATTGAGCTGAGCGATTACTACGAGGATGACGAAGAGGACCTCTGACTCGCTTCCTGACAGGGCATATCAAACAAGGCGAGCATGGCTCGCCTTGTTTATGTCTGCTGGTATCTAGCGTGCCGAGCGGATCGCCCGGGCCAGGTGCAGGGCCGTCTGCTCGGCATTGGCCCGGCCATCGTTGAAGTAGTTGCTCAGCACATCCATGATGGCCTGACGCATGTTGGTCGGGGTGGCCATGCCTTCCGCCATGCTGGGTAGCAGGGTGCCATTCTGTTCCGCAATCTTGAAATCCCGGTACGCCTTGATGGCGCAGCGATCGAACTGGCTCATGTCCGGCTGGATCAGGGCCGGGATAGAGCCCTTTATCCGGTTGAAAGTCTGTTGGAAGTGGGGCGTCATCAGCAACCTGGCGAGCTCCCCCTGGGCCTGGGTCTGGGCAGGATCCCGCTGCTTGAACATGGCGATGGAGTCCAGGTTGTAACTGAACAGCCCCTGGCTGCCGGGGCTCGGCAGACACTCGATATCTTCCCCCGGTCTGTAGTTGCCGGCACTCAGCTCCCCCTTCACCCAGTCCCCCATGATCTGCATGGCGGCCTCGCCGGTCTCCAGCTGGCCGGTGGCCAGGTGCCATTTCAGGCCGGTAAAGCGTTGCGGCACATAGGCGCGCAGCTGGTGGAAGCGTGACAGCACCCTCACCATGTCAGGGCCGGTCAGGGTCGCCTCATCCTGTTTGAGGAAGGCGTTGCGATAGAAGTCTACTCCGCCCTCGCCCAGCGCCACCGCCTCAAACAACACCGCCAGCTGCCAGGGCTCATTGCCTATGGCGAGCGGGGTGATGCCCTGCGCCTTGAGCTGCTCGGCCACTGCCATGAACTGGCTCCAGTCGGTCGGTGGGGTCAGATCGAGGCGTTCGAACACCTTGCGGTTGAGCCACAGCCAGTTGACGCGATGGATGCCGGTTGGCACCGCCATCAAGGCGCCGTTCTGGCTCAGGGTTTCGCGCACCATGGGAGGCAACTGCGGGTACCAGCCGAGGTGTTCGGCCATGGGGCTGAGGTCGCGCAAAAAGCCGAGCCCGGCCCACTCCTTGAGTTCATAACCCTTGAGGTGCGCCGCCTCTGGCGGGTTGGCGGCCAGGGCTCTGCTCTTTAATACCGTCATGGCGCTCTTGCCGCCGCCACCCTGGACGGCGAAGTCATTCCATTGATTGCCAAGGGCCGCCCACTCGGATTTGAGTTCGGTCACCGCCTTGGCCTCGCCGCCGGAGGTCCACCAGTGCAGGACCTCGACCTGGGAGGCGAGTGCTGGCAGGGAGATCAGAGTGAACAGAGAGAGAGAAAGCCACTTCATGGGATCATTGCCTTGGTAGGGAGAGGGTGGCTTGCAAGCCGCCCTGGGGACGATTTTCCAGCACCAGATCGCCGCCATGGGCGTGGGCTATGTTGCGGGCAATACCCAGCCCCAAGCCAGTACCAGCCTGATCCTGGCTGAGCCGGACATAGGGTTCGAAGATGCGCTCAAACTGATCTTCCGGTAGGCCGGGACCCTGGTCCAGGATGAACAGGATCAGCATCTCCTCGTCATCCATGACGATGATGCGTACCTGTTGGCCGTATCTGATGCCGTTGTCCACCAGATTGCCGATGCAGCGCTTGAGGGCCAGCGACTTGCCGCGATAAGGCCACTTGCACTGGCCCTCTATGATGAGGCGCTCCTCGTGCAGGTTCATGGCCTCGGCCATCTGCTCCAGCATGGCGTTGACGTCGATGAGCTCGATGTTCTCGTGGATGTCGGTCTCTTTGACGGTCTGCAGCGCCCCCTTCACCATCAACTCCAGCTCGTCCAGATCCTTGTTGAACTTGGCGATCTGGGTCTCGTCATCGAGCAGTTCGACCCGCAGCCGCAACCGGGTGATGGGGGTCTTGAGATCGTGGGAGATGGAGCTGAACAGCCGCTCCCTGTCATCGATATAGCGACGGATGCGATGCTGCATGATGTTGAAGGCGCGGGTGGCCGCCACTATCTCGGAGGCCCCCTCCTCCTTGAGCTGGGGCTGATCGATGTCCTTGCCGAGGTTGACTGCCGCCTTGGCGAGACGGCGCAGGGGCCGGGTCTGCCAGCGCACCAGCAAGAAGGTGAAGAAGCAGAGAAACACCGTCATCAGGGCGATGAAGCGCACCTGGTTGCTCGGCATCACCGTATCGTCGAGGGTCATGTAGGGGGCGGGCAACAGCGCCGCCAGATAGAGCCACTCACCCGGCTCTATCTCGATCTGGGTCACCAGCACCGGCGGGTTGATGGGTTCCAGGGAGAGGGTGTAGCGGGCCCAGGAGGAGGGCAAATCCGCCAGCAGGGTGTCGTTGTTGAACACATGGAGGTCATCGGGGCGGGAGAAATCCACCTTGATCACCATGGCATCGGAGAGCTTGCGATTGAGCACCCCCTGCACCTCGCTGAGCACCAGCGTCTTGCGCTCGCTGTCCGGGATGGCGCTGATCTTTATCTCCTCTTCGTTCAATGAGACGAAGAAGCGGCTGCCCCCCATGTTGCGCAGCTGATCCAGGGCAATATGGCGATATTGCAGGGGCAGGGACTTGAAGAAGTTGACGGTCGAGGCCGCCGACAGGGCCAGGTTGCGAGTGGTGCTGAGCATGCCTTCCAGCTCCCGCTTCTGGATCTGCTGCATCCAGATGCCGGTGAGTATGGTCTGGGAGAGCAGGATGGCGAGCAGCAGCAATAGCAGCATGCGCGATAGCAGGGAGCGGGGCACCAGCACCCGCCAGAGTTGACCCATCATGACGTCATTCCAAGAGACGCGCGATCCGCCAGGGAGGCGGATCGCGGCGCAGGGGCCAGAGCACCCCTCATGGCAACTCGTGCACTTCGGCGATCAGCATGTAGCCGCTGCCGCGTATGGTCTTGATGATGCGCGGGCTCTTGCCGTTGTCACCCAGCTTCTGGCGCAGGCGGCTGATCTGCACGTCGATGCCGCGTTCCATCGGCAGACTCTCGCGGCCACGGGTGGCGTCGGAGATGGTATCTCTGTCCAGTACCTGGCCCGGCTGCTGCAAAAACATGTTGAGCAACACGAAGTCACTGCCGGAAAGATCCAGCAGGCTGCCATCCTCGTGGGTCAGCTGGTGGCTGAGAGTGTCCAGGGTCCACTCGGCGAACTGCAAACGGCGACTCGGCTCCTTCTCTTTTGCCGGCTGACGGAACTCGGCGCGGCGCAGCAGCGCCTTGATGCGGGCCTGCAGCTCGCGCGGGCTGAACGGCTTGGCGATGTAGTCGTCGGCACCGAGTTCGAGGCCGATCACCCGATCCGCCTCATCGGAGGCGGCGGTCAGCATGATGATGGGCACCTGGGAGTCGCGGCGGATCTGCTGGCAGAGGGTAAAGCCGTCATCACCGGGCATCATGATGTCCAGTATGATCAGGTCCGGGCTATGACGACTGAGCTGCTGACGCATCTCGTTGCCCTCCGCCGCCGTCAACACCTGAAAGCCGGCCCGGGTCAGGTATTCGTTGAGCAGTTCACGGATCTCTTGGTCGTCATCGACGATCAGCAGTTGTTTGCTCGTTGACATATGTATGTGCATCCACCCATTTTTTGTGCAGATTGAACCTGTCGGGGGGGCAAAAAGCAAGCAAACCCCCTATCTAATGTGAGGTTAGGGGCATTATCGCCACCGTTTGGTCGCATAAAACGAAAAAAGGCCGACCCAAACGGGGCGGCCAAGCGCATGGTTCCGACTGCTGGACGCCATCCCGTGTGATGGCGCCGCCGGACGCTACTTACTCATGGCGCCCGGGTGGCCCCGGGCGTGCTGTCTGCTATACATCACACTCGCTCGAACACTGTCGCTATGCCCTGGCCCAGACCGATACACATGGTCGCCAGACCCAGGGTGGCATCTTTCTCCTCCATCAGATTGATAAGCGTCGTGGAGATGCGTGCGCCGGAGCAGCCCAGCGGGTGGCCCAGGGCGATGGCGCCGCCGTTCAGGTTCACCTTCTCATCCATCTGCTCGAGCAGACCCAGATCCTTGGCACAGGGCAGTGACTGGGCGGCAAAGGCCTCGTTCAGCTCGACCAAATCGATGTCAGCCATGGTCAGACCGGCACGTTTGAGCGCCTTCTGGGTCGCAGGCACAGGGCCATAACCCATGATGGCGGCGTCGCAACCCGCGATGGCCATGGAGCGCACCCGGGCGCGCGGGGTCAGCCCCAGCGCCTTGGCACGATCCGCGCTCATCAGCAGCATGGCGGAGGCACCGTCGGACAGGGCCGAGGAGGTGCCTGCGGTGACGGTACCGTTGACAGGGTCGAACACCGGGCGCAACTGGCTCAGGACATCGACCGTGGTCTCCGGGCGGATCACTTCGTCGTAGTCATAGAAGAAGCGGGCGCCGCTGGCGTCGTGGCCTTCCAGTCCGACGATCTCCTTGGCAAAGCGCCCTTCCACGGTCGCGGCATAGGCGCGGCGGTGGGAGCGGGCGGCAAACTCGTCCTGCTGCGCTCGGCTGATGCCGTGCAGCTTGCCCAACATCTCGGCGGTCAGCCCCATCATGCCGGAGGCCTTGGCCACCGTTTTGGCCATGCCAGGGTGGAAGTCGACACCGTGGCTCATGGGCACATGGCCCATGTGCTCGACGCCGCCGATGATGAAGATATCCCCATCACCCACCTGAATGGCGCGGGAGGCATCGTGCAGCGCCTGCATGGAGGAGCCACACAGGCGGTTGACGGTGACCGCCCCCACCTGCTTCGGAATACCGGCCAGCAGGGCGGCGTTGCGGGCTATGTTGAAGCCCTGTTCCAGGGTCTGCTGCACGCAGCCCCAGTAGATGTCCTCGATCTCGTTCGGGTCGAGGTTGGGGTTGCGCAGCAGGATGGAGCTCATCAGGTGCGCGGATAAGTCTTCTGCCCGCACGTTGCGAAAGGCTCCGCCCTTGGATCGGCCCATGGGGGTCCGGATACAGTCGACAATGACTACGTCTTTCATGAATGGATCTCCTTTGCGCAATCAGTAGAAGGTTTTGCCCTGGGCGGCCATCTCACGCAAGCGGTCGCTGACGCGGTAGAGCGGGCCCAGGTCGGCATACTGGTCGGCTTGGGCCACGTAAGCGTCCAGACCTATGGTGTCCAGATAGCGGAACACGCCACCACGGAAGGGAGGGAAGCCCAGCCCATAGACCAGCGCGATGTCCGCTTCCGCCGGGGTGGCGACTATGCCTTCCTCCAGGCAGAGCATCACCTCGTTGATCATGGGGATCATCATGCGGGCGATGATGGCTTCCTTGTCGAAATCCTGTTTCGGCTTGGCGATAGGGGTCAGCAGCTCGTAAGCAGCGGCGTCGGCCACCTTCTTCGGCTTGCCCTTCTTGTCCTGCTCGTAGGCGTAGAAGCCCTTGCCATTCTTCTGACCGAAGCGGCTGGCGTCATACATCACATCGATGGCGGTACGACCTTCCTTGCTCATGCGCGCCGGGAAGCCTTGCGCCATGACGTCACCGGCATGGTGACCTGTGTCGATGCCGACCACATCCAGCAGGTAGGCGGGGCCCATGGGCCAGCCGAACTCCTTCTCCATCACCTTGTCGACCGCAGCGAAGTCGGCGCCATCGGCGACCAGCTTGTTGAAGCCGAAGAAGTAGGGGAAGAGCACGCGGTTGACGAAGAAGCCCGGGCAGTCGTTGACCACGACCGGGGACTTGCCCATGGCGGCGGCGTAGGCCACCACGCGGTTGATGGTGTCATCGCTGGTCTGCTCGCCGCGGATGATCTCCACCAGGGGCATGCGGTGCACCGGGTTGAAGAAGTGCATGCCGCAGAAGTTCTCGGGGCGCTTCAGCCCCTTGGCCAGCAGGGAGATGGGAATGGTGGAGGTGTTGCTGGCGAGCACGGCGTCGTCGCCGAGAACGGCTTCCACTTCGCCCAGCACGGCTGCCTTCACCTTGGGATTCTCGACCACGGCTTCGACCACCAGATCCACGTGCTTGACGCTGTCATAGCTGAGGGTCGGGGTGATGGCGGAGAGCACCTGGCCCATCTTGATGCCGTCGATGCGGCCCTTTTCGAGCTGGCCGTTGAGCAGCTTGGTGGCTTCGCCCATGCCCAGCGCCAGCGCCTTCTCGTTGATGTCCTTCATCACCGCCGGAATGCCCTTGCTGGCGGACTGGTAGGCGATGCCGCCCCCCATGATGCCAGCACCCAGTACGGCGGCGTGGCTGGTGGCCTTGGCAGCTTGTTTGGCGGCCTTCTTGGCCAGCGCCTTGATGTGCTGATCGTTGAGGAAGATGCCGACCAGCGCCTTGGCGACATCGGTCTTGGCCAGTTTGATGAAACCTTGCGCCTCGACGTTGAGCGCCTCGTCGCGGCTCATGCCGGCGGCGGCCTCGACGGTCTTCACTGCGGTCATGGGCGCCGGATAGTGCTTGCCCGCCACGGCGGCAACCATGCCGGCGGCTGTGGTGAAGCTCATCATGGCTTCCAGCTTGGAGAGGTGCAGCGGCGCTTTCTTGGCGGCGCGACGGCCCTGCCAGTCCAGCTTGCCGGCGATGGCGTCTCTCATCATCTGCACCGCAGCGCTCTGCAGCGCAGCGGGGGCGACCACGGCATCGATGGCGCCTACCTTGAGGGCGTCATCGGCACGGACATCCTTGCCTGTGGTGATCCACTCCAGGGCGTTGTCGGCGCCGATAAGGCGCGGCAGACGGACTGTGCCGCCAAAGCCCGGCATGATGCCGAGTTTGGTTTCGGGCAGGCCGATCCTGGCGGTGGTGTCAGCCAGACGGAAATCGGTGGAGAGTATGGTCTCGCAGCCGCCGCCCAGAGCATGGCCCTTGATGGCGGACAGGGTCGGCACCGGCAGATCTTCGATGGCGCTGAAGATGTCGTTGGCCTTTTTCAACCAGCCGAGCAAGTCTTCTTGCGGCAGGCTGAACAGTTCCAGGAATTCGGTGATGTCGGCGCCGACGATAAAGGCGTCTTTGCCGGAGGTGAGGATCAGACCTTTTAGTTCACGTTCTTGTTTTAATGCGGCGATCGCTTCGCTCAGCGAGAGCAGGGTAGCGCGATCCAGCTTGTTGACTGAACCCGGGGCATCAAACCTCAGCTCGGCAATGCCGTGTTCGAGGTAGCTGACCGACAGGGTTTCGCCTTGGTAGATCATGAGAGTGTCTCCTTGTTCCCACGCGGTGGGGGGCTTGGCTCCTTTCTCCCCAGCAGGGGGCGAGGCTCACTATTGATCCAAAGAGTGACAATTTCAACACCTATTTAAAACATTTGTTTAACAGTGTTTGAGTAAATGCTCTTGGCCGTGATCCGGGTCTACATTAGGAAAAAAAGAGGCGCCATGACGGCGCCGCTACGGGGGGATAGGAAGGGTAGACTTGGCTAGCAGGTCAAGGTCGCCATGGATTCGGCCCCAGTACTCCTTGCTGAACAACCAGGGCTGGGGTCCCTAACAGGCGAGCTCCGGTCGGTTGCGATACTGATCCAGGACATCGGGATCGGCCAGGGCATGGGTGTTGTTGACGGGCCTGTTGTGCACCACCTCCCGCACCGCCAGCTCGACGATTTTTCCGGACTTGGTACGGGGAATGGCATCCACCTGCAGGATGCGGGCGGGTACGTGGCGAGCGGTACAGTGGTTGCGGATCTGCTGGCGAATGCGCTCACGCAGGGGGTCGTCCAGCGTGAGGCCGGGCTTGAGCTTGATGAAGAGCACCACCCGCTCGTCCTGTTGCCACTGCTGGCCGATGACGATGCTCTCCTCCACCTCGTCGAGCTGCTCCACGTAGCGGTAGATCTCGCTGGTGCCGATCCGCACGCCACCGGGGTTGAGGGTGGCATCGGAGCGACCATAAAAGAGGATGCCACCAGTGCCGGTCAGTTCAATCCAGTCGCCGTGGCACCAGATGTTGTCGAAGCGATCGAAATAGGCGGCGTGGTATTTGTCGCCACTCTCGTCACCCCAGAAACCGACAGGTTGGGCCGGGAAGGGCTTGGTGCAGACCAGTTCCCCCTTCTCCCCCTGCACCGGCTGGCCCGCCTCGTTGAATACCTGCACCGCCAGCCCCAGGCCGCGTCCCTGGCTCTCACCCCGATAGACGGGGCTGATGGGGTTGCCGATGACGAAGCAGGAGCAGATGTCGGTGCCGCCGGAGATGGAGCTCAGTTGCACATCCTGCTTGATCCCCTGATAGACATAGTCAAACCCCTCCGGCGACAACACAGAGCCGGTGCTGCAGATGAGGCGCAGGTGCGGCAAGTCATGGGTATTGATCGGGGAATAGCCCTGCTTGTGCAGGGCATCCAGATATTTCGCCGAGGTGCCGAACAGACTGACTTGCTCATCCCGGGCCAGATCCCACAGCACATTGCCATCGGGGTAGAAGGGGGAGCCATCATAGAGCACCAGGGTGGCGCCGGAAGCCAGCGCACTCGCCAGCCAGTTCCACATCATCCAGCCGCAGGTGGTGAAGTAGAACACCCGCTCCCCCGGCTTGATGTCGCAGTGCAGCTGGTGCTCCTTGAGATGCTGGAGCAGGGTGCCACCTATGCCGTGCACTATGCACTTGGGTTTGCCGGTGGTGCCGGATGAATAGAGGATATAAAGAGGATCGTTGAAGGCCATGGGCTCGAAGCGCAGGCTGGCGCCCTCTTGGTTGGCGAGTAGCTGATGCCAGTCTTGACGGGGGAGGGTGTCGGCCCCGGCATGGTTCGACGTCAGACCGAGCAGCGGGATCAGGATGAGATGTTCCAGACTGTCGAGTTGACCGGCCACCTTGGTGACCTTGTCCTGGATATCGACCGCCTTGCCGTTATAGCGATAGCCGTCGACTGCAAACAGCACCTTTGGCCGAGTCTGGCCGAAGCGTTCCACCACGCTGGCTTCACCGAAGTCCGGGCTGGTGGAGGTCCAGATAGCCCCCAGACTGGTGGCGGCCAGCATGGCAACCAGCGCCTCCGGGATATTGGGCAGGTAGCCGGCAACCACGTCGCCCTTGCCAATGCCCTGACCCCGCAGCCACTGAGCCAGACTGGCGACCTGCTGCCCCAGTTCACGCCAGCTAAGCGTGCGGCGCTGGCTGCCTTCCAGGCTGGCGATGATGGCCGGACTCTCGTCCTGGCGACGCAACAGGTTCTCGGCGAAGTTGAGCCGGCTGTCCGGAAACCAGCGTGCGTGCTGCATGGTCTGGCGGTTCTCCGCCACTATGTTGCCAAGCTCCCCCTTGACGCCACAGTGCTGCCACACCAGGGGCCAGAAGCGGGTGGTCTTCTCCACCGACCATTGATAGAGCTCGGCGTAGCTGTGCAGCTGCAGGCCATGGAAGCGATTGACCTCGCCCATGAACTGATGAAGGTTAGATTGGCTGATCCTGGCCTGGTCCGGTTGCCACAGGCGGCGGTTGTGCATTGAGTAGTCCCTGACTGCATATGTCTACCGGCAGTGTATTGAATTGTTTTTTATTTGTTAATGGCGAGTTTGCTTTTAATAACAAGTGCCCTGTCACTCATGCTTTACCTCACGAAGCCAAGGGTTGACGGGTCGAGGCTCCTCGCGCTTGATGTTATGCTGGGTTAACAACCATGTCGGAGCAGGATGCCATGAGCAGTTACAGCCAACTTTTCGCCCAGCACATCGAGACCTTGCAGCGCCGTACCCGCGACATATTGCAGCAGCAAGGGCTCAGCGGTCTGGCCATACATGCCGGTCAGACCCATCGCATCTTCCTCGATGATCAGGATTACCCCTTCAAGGTGAATCCCCACTTCAAGGCCTGGCTGCCGGTGCTGGACAACCCCCACTGCTGGCTGCTGGTGGATGGGGTGAGCAAGCCCGTCTTGCTGTTCTATCGACCGGTGGATTTCTGGCACAAGGTGGCGGACTTGCCCAATGCCTTCTGGGTCGATTTCTTCGATATTCGTTTCCTGACCAAACCGGAACAGGTGGCTGACCATCTGCCCGCCGACAAGCAGACATGGGCCTATCTGGGGGGGCATCTCGAGGTAGCCGGGCTGTTGGGACTGACCCAGCCCAATCCAGAGGCCGTGCTCAACTATCTGCATTATCACCGGGCTTACAAGACTGACTACGAGCTGGAGTGTCTGCGCGAGGCGAACCGGCTCGGGGTGCGTGGTCACATCGCCGCCAAGGAGTCCTTCATGGCGGGGGCGAGCGAATTCGAGATCAACCTGACCTATATGAAGGCGGTCGGACAGGGGGCCAATGAGGCGCCCTACGGCAACATAGTCGCCATCAACCGCAATGCCGCCATCTTGCACTATACCCAGCTCTCCCATCAGCGAGTGGCCGATATCGATCGCCACTCCTTCCTGATCGATGCTGGCGTCGATTTCCACGGTTATGCCTCGGACATCACCCGCACCTGGGCCTGGCGTCGTGGCGAGTTTGCCGACTTGATCACCGCCATGGACGAGCAGCAGCAGGCCATCATCGACGAGATCAAGCCGGGACGCCGCTACACAGAGCTGCATCAGCAGATGCACCACAGGCTGGCGCGGTTGCTGCAATCGGTCGAGCTGGTCGACATGTCGGTGGACGAGATGATAGGCACAGGCGTCACCAATGTGTTCTTCCCTCATGGTCTCGGCCATTTCCTCGGCTTGCAGGTCCATGATGCGGGTGGCTTCATGCAGGATGAGCGTGGCACCCATCTTTCTGCACCCGAACCGTTCCCCTACCTGCGTTGCACCCGGGTGATGGAGCCAGGCCAGGTATTCACCATAGAACCCGGTCTCTACTTCATTGACAGCTTGCTTGAGCCCCTGCAAGGCAGCGAGCAGGGCAAGCGAGTCAATTGGCAGAAGGTAGACGCGCTGCGGCCGTTTGGCGGCATCCGCATCGAGGACAACATAGTGCTGCACAGCCATGGGGTGGAGAATCTCACCAGGCAGGCCGGGCTCTGATGGACTCGGGTTATCCGGTGCCGATGGCAGGGGTCGAGGTGAGCGAGGAGATCAAGAAGAGCCGTTTCATCACCCTGCTTGCCCATGCTCCGACGGTCGCGGCAGCCAAGGCCTGGATAGAGGCGGTACGCCGAGCCCACCCGGGGGCCCGCCACCACTGCTGGGCCTTCGTTGCAGGGGCCCCCAAGGATAGCCAGGTGTATGGTTTCAGCGACGATGGCGAACCATCGGGGACTGCGGGCAAGCCCATGCTGGCGCAACTGATGGGGTCCGGGGTCGGCGAGATAGCCGCCGTGGGGGTGCGCTACTATGGCGGCGTTCTGCTCGGTACCGGGGGCCTGGTCCAGGCTTATGGCGGTGGGGTGGGGATGGCACTCAAGGCGCTCACCACCCGGCACAAGGTAGCCCTGCGCCCCTCGCTCATCGAGTGTGACTATGGGGACATGGGGGTAATTGATGCCCTGTTGCTGAGTCATCATGGTCAGGTGTGTCAGTCGGATTACGGCCAGCGGGTACGGCTCGAAGTCGACTGGGCAAGCACGGATTGGCAGCAGGTCAACCAGCTGCTGACCGATAGAACGCACGGGCGGGTATCTCTGCAGCCCATAGATGGCTAGAATCCATCGCTGTTTTATTGCCGAGACGGGGCCTGCATGCACATTCTGAGTATTATCCGCATCGTTGGCCTGCTGGTGGCGCTGTTCAGCTCGACCATGTTGCTGCCCGCTCTGGTGGCCTTTGGCTATCGGGATGGGGGCGGCTCCGAATTTGTCGGAGCCTTCTTCATCGCCCTGCTGCTTGGCCTGCTGCTCTGGTTTCCCAATCGGCATCATAAGAAAGAGCTGAGGTCGAAAGAGGGCTTCCTCATCGTTGTACTGTTCTGGACTGTGCTTGGCAGTGTGGGGGCTCTGCCCTTCATGCTGGGCGAAGTGCCGGACATGAGCGTGTCGGAATCCTTCTTCGAATCTTTCTCCGGGCTGACTACCACGGGGGCGACCGTGCTCACCGGGCTCGATGAGTTACCCAAGGCCTTCCTGTTCTATCGCCAACTGCTGCAATGGCTCGGTGGCATGGGTATCATAGTGCTGGCGGTCGCCATATTGCCCATTCTTGGCATAGGCGGCATGCAGCTCTATCGCGCCGAGATCCCGGGGCCGGTCAAAGACAACAAGGTGACACCGCGCATCGCCGAGACCGCCAAGGCGCTCTGGTACATCTACCTCTTTATTACCCTCAGTTGTGCCCTGGCCTATTGGATGGCGGGCATGACCATGTTCGATGCCATCTGCCACTCCTTCTCCACCGTGGCCATCGGCGGCTTCTCGACCCATGATGCCAGCATCGGCTACTTCAATAGCAGTGCCATCAATCTCATCACTGTGCTGTTTCTCATGGTTGCCGGGGTGAATTTCACCTTGCACTTTGCGGCCTTCGCGCACAGACCCATGCGACTCTATGTCTATCTGAAGGATCCCGAGGTAAAGGTGTTTGTTGCTTTGCAACTGGGACTGACCCTGATCTGCTTCCTGGTGTTGATGCGCCATGTCAGCTATGACAGCTGGGGGGAGACCCTGGACCATGCGCTATTCCAGTCCGTCTCCATTGCGACCACGGCCGGTTACAGCACCACGGGGTTCTCTGAGTGGCCGCTGTTTCTGCCGATCCTGCTGATGCTTGCCTCCTTCGTAGGTGGCTGCGCGGGTAGTACTGGCGGTGGCATCAAGGTAGTACGGTTAATGTTGCTGCATCTGCAGGGGATGAGAGAGCTGAAGCGCCTCGTCCACCCGCGCGCCGTCTACCGGATTAAACTGGGTAACAAGGCGCTGTCCGAGCGGGTGATAGAGGCGGTCTGGGGTTTCTTTGCCGCCTATGCCACGATTTTCATCCTTTGCATGCTGGGCTTGATCGCAACGGGTATGAATGAGTTGACGGCGTTCTCCGCCGTGGTGGCCTCCCTCAATAACCTGGGCCCTGGCCTGGGAGAGGTGGCGCCTCATTTCGCCAACACCACGGATGCTGCAAAATGGATCATGATCATCGCCATGCTGTTTGGTCGATTGGAAATTTTTACACTTCTGGTACTGTTAACCCCTGCATTCTGGCGTAGTTGAGGTAGGTATGGATAAGATTTTGGTGCTTTATTCCTCACGGGATGGCCAAACCCGAAAAATCATTGATGTCATGCTGGAGGAGATGCCGGGATGTGAGGTCGTCACGCATGATCTGCACAGCTTGCCCATGTGCAACCTCAGCAAGTTCAAGAAGGTGTTGATCGGTGCATCGATCCGCTATGGCCATTTTCATCCCAGCCTGCTCAGCTTCATCCACGCTCACCATGAACAGCTGGAAGTGGCCAATGCGGCCTTCTTCTGCGTCAATCTGACCGCCCGCAAGCCAGAGAAGCAGACACCGCAAACCAACGCCTATATGAAGAAGTTTCTGCGTAGCTCGCCCTGGAAGCCAAAGAACCTGGGCGTTTTTGCCGGGGCATTGCAATATTCCAAGTACAACTGGTGGCAGACCCGCATCATCCAGCTGATCATGAAGGTCACGGGTGGCAGCACTGATACCAGCAAAGACATAGAGTTTACCGATTGGAACAAGGTGCGAGTCTTTGCTCGCGATTTCTGGCAAAAACGTTAATACATCTCTTCTGATGCCCTTGGCCCCGCTGATGCGGGGCTTTTATTCGATAGTTGGTGGTTAAATCGCCACTCGACAAGAAATCGTTAGAAAAGCATACTTTTTTACAGAAACCCCCTTGCCAGCGCATTTCAACTCCCTATAATGCGCCTCCATCGACAGGGCAAGCGGCAACGCAAACAAACCGGTCGGTGCCTCGAAAAAAGCCTTACCAAATAAGGCTTGACTCGAGAAGGCGGTTGAGTAGAATGCCACTCCCGCAGCGACGAAACGTTGCAA
>NZ_JANUEP010000017.1:0-41606 GCF_024807335.1 Aeromonas sp. BIGb0405 | reverse complement strand
CGTGTTGAGCTAACCCATACTAATTACCCGTGAGGCTTAACCATACAACACCCAAGAAGTGTTCTGAGACTTGTAGCAAGTGCGAGACTACTTACAAATTCAGTGATAGTGACGAAGCAAACAGGCTAAGTCGTTATTCACATCAGCTTTCCGGATGAAGTTTTTTGCCTGGCGGCCATAGCGCCGTGGAACCACCTGATCCCATGCCGAACTCAGAAGTGAAACGCGGTAGCGCCGATGGTAGTGTGGCATTCGCCATGCGAGAGTAGGACACTGCCAGGCTCCTAATTACGGTCACAGCGATGTGATTGGCCACAAATGCAGACGCATTTGGCTGGTAGCAAGACCCTGAAGCCCGCTCTCACGAGCGGGCTTTTTTCATGCCTGAAATGTGTTGTGACAGCACATCGGCGCCCCCATTCAACGGGCTGGCAAGTGCTTGCCAGCGGGTCTGCCGAGCCAGACTGCCATGCTGAGCTAACCGATGGGAGCTCGGCTTATTCCCCTGACCCGCCACACGGCAGCAGCATCTCCACCACTCCCTCTTTCAACAGCATATCGATGTGAAAACCAAGCCGCTTGGCTGAATCGCCATTGCAGCAAGGTGCCCTCTCGCAGTCTCTATTCCCCATGCCAAAGGAACACGACCGTTTAGCATCGGGTAGGGTGAGCGTCTCTATTTTCCTTTGGGAGATATGTAGTGGAGAAGGGGGGTAATGCACAGTGACTCGCCTCCTATCCGGTCGTTATCACCGGCATTGATAGTCGTTATAGCCTGGGTGAGGGATGACAATCGCTCTGGCCCCCTTAGACTATCCCTTTCCACGGGAGGACGCGTTCATGTTAGGGATCCATGATTTGGCATTGTTTATCGTATCTGGCCTGCTGCTCAATATCATGCCGGGACCTGACTCCTTGCTGGTCATGTTGCGCAGTGGCTCCCAGGGATGGCGAGCAGGCTCGATGGCGGCGCTTGGAATTGGAACTGGCACCATGGTGCACGTATTGGCGGCGGCATTAGGTCTATCGGCCTTGCTGAGTGCCTCTGCCAGCCTGTTCAGCGTCATCAAGCTGCTGGGGGCGCTCTACCTCATTTATCTGGGCATTGGCTTGCTGTGCGCACGACCTGGCGCCCCCTTGGATAACGGAGCGCTCAAGTTGGCTCCTTTGCCTTATGGCCGCCTCTTCTGGCAAGGATTTCTGACCAATCTTCTCAATCCTAAGGTGGCGCTGTTCTTTCTGGCGTTCGTGCCGCAGTTCATTGCCCCGGATGCTCCCCAGAAGGCGCTGGCGTTCATCTTGCTCGGTTGCATCTTCAATCTGAACGGGATGATCTGGTGCCATCTACTGGCACTGTCGACCGCATTTGCCAGCAGCAAGCTGAGGTTATCTGCCAGGTTGAGCCAATGGCTCCATCGGGTGATGGGGGGGCTTTTTGTCGCGCTGGGGATACGATTGGCGACGGAATAGGAGGGATGGAAGGGGACAGTCGTTTGGTTAAACGAGCGGTCATGTACGCTGTATCACACAGCGCAGTGCAATAGAAAAGGCGCATTCCATCGCTGGAATGCGCCTTGTCCTGCACAGACATGATCGAAGGATCAGTTCATGCCGTAACGTTTGAGTTTCTTGCGCAGGGTACCGCGGTTGATCCCCATCATCACGGCGGCGCGAGTCTGGTTACCACGGGTGTACTGCATGATCACGTCCAGCATGGGAGCTTCGACTTCGGAGAGGACCATATCATACAGATCAATCACTTCCTGACCGTTCAACTGGGCCAGGTAGTTACGCAGGGCCTGTTGCACAGAGTCACGCAGGGGGCGCTGGGTGGGCTCGGCGGCATGATTGTGAGTAGTTGTTACCAATGCATCAGAAGTCAGGGTTTGTTCGAACATATTCGGTCGGCTCTTTAGTTATGCGTTAACCTAATCCATCGAAATACACTTCAAGTGCGCTTAGCTGTGCATCTGCACAATCCAACGCATTGAAGTGCTTACGGAATTCTCGGCCCGTCTCTTCTTCATCCAGATACCAACCCACGTGTTTACGGGCAATGCGCGCTCCCAGAAAGGCACCGTAAAACTGATGCAGATTGGTTACATGCTCGTTCATCAGGGTGCGAACCTCATCCCTTCCGGGAGGTGGCAGCTTGGTTCCTGTCTCAAGAAAATGACGGATTTCCCGGAAAATCCACGGTCGTCCTTGCGCTGCACGGCCGATCATCACGGCGTCGACGCCGGTATAGTCGAGGACATACCGGGCCTTCTCCGGGCTGTCTATGTCGCCATTGGCGACAACAGGAATCGATACGGCCTGCTTAATCGCCCTGATAGTGTCGTACTCGGCTTCGCCCTTGTAGAGGCAGGAGCGAGTGCGACCATGCACGGCAAGGGCCGCGATACCGCAATCTTCGGCGATTCGGGCGATCTCCTCGCCATTGCGGTTATCCGGATCCCATCCTGTGCGGATCTTCAAGGTGACAGGCACCTCCACTGCATCGACCACGGCCCGGCAGATAGTTCTGACCAGATCGGGTTGGCGCAGCAGGGCGGAACCTGCCAACTTCTTATTCACTTTTTTTGCTGGACACCCCATGTTGATGTCGACGATCTGAGCGCCCTGCTCCACGTTGTAGCGGGCGGCAAACGCCATCATCTCCGGGTCGGCTCCAGCAATCTGGACCGATCGCAGTCCCGCTTCGGCAGAGTGATCCATCCGCATCCTGGTCTTCTGGGTATCCCAGACGTCCGGATTGGCCAGCAGCATCTCGGAAACGGCCATGCCAGCTCCCAATCGCAAGCAAAGCTCACGAAATGGTCGGTCTGTTACACCGGCCATGGGGGCCACAATCAAGGGAGTTTCAAGCGTGTGGGGACCTATCTGCATTCCACGGTTACCATCGGCTTAGGGCGGCGTATATTACGCATTTTTTAGTCAGGATAAAAGGTTAGTATTTGAGCGTCAGGCATTTTTTTATGAAAAAAACGGCCAGCGAGCCCTTGCAAATTCAGGAGTGCTTGAAAATCGGGCAAATTGTGATGGGGGCTGCCGTCAGCTTGGGTGAAGGGATACAATCGAATTACCCGTGACCAGATCCCCGGGCATTGCGTTATGATAATTGCCCTGCGTTGAGTAAAAACTCCAAACATTTTTATTATAAACAGCACGACCAACAGATTGGGGAAGTATGAGATCACGCGTTATCTGCCAGCTGGCATCCTGCCTGTTATGGCTCATGCTGACGCCGGCCCAGGCGCAGTCACTCAGCTTTAGCCAGGCCTGGAGCACGGTGTTGCAGCAAGACGAGGGGTTGGCCGCAGAGCAAGCCGGTGTCGACCGTGCCAAGCAGCTACGGGAAGCGGCCAAGGCCATGTATCTGCCCAAGGTGGACCTTGGGGCAAGCTACACCCATCTCGACAAACCGGTCGAGCTGGACATGCTGGATCTCAATCCCATTGCCAATCATCCCGAGTTTGGTCAGATCCTGGGGCCCGTCATGCAGGCATTGCAGATCGGTGCCAGCGATTTTGTCACCCCTCTCACCAAGCAGAACGTGGTGACCAGCTCGGTCAAGATGCTGTGGCCGCTGTTCGTCGGTGGGCGCATCGATGCCGCTCAGGATATCCGCCAGGCTCAGGTGCTGGAGGCTCAGGAGCAACTGGTGCTCAAACAGCAGGCCAGTTTCGAGAGCCTCTCCCAGACTTATTTCGGCGTGGTGCTGGCGGCGCAGGTGGTGCAGACCAAGCAGGAGATCGAGCAGGGATTGGCCCATCACCTCGATCATGCCCGCAAGCTGGAGGCGCAGGGCCAGATAGCCAAGGTGGAGCGGCTCTCGGCTCAGTCGGCCTATGACAGGGCGCGTATCGATACCCAGAAGTATCGCCGTAGCCTGGAGATCGCTGAACTGGCCCTGGCCCGGATGCTCAAACTCAAGGGTGCCGAGCCCGGCAACCCCCTGTTTATCAATGCCAAGATGCCACCGATGGATGCCTTGGTGCAGGAGACCCTGACGGTGCACCCCGGGCTCAAGCTGCTGGCGGCGAAGAAGCAGCAGGCTCAGGGGCTCATCAAGCTGGAGAAGGGCAAGTACGCCCCCGAGCTGTTCCTGTTTGGTAATTACAACCTCTATGAAGATGACTCCATCACCTCCAGCCTGACCCCGGACTGGCTGGTCGGGGTCGGCGTCAGCATGCCGTTGGTGAGCCGGGATGGCCGCTCCGACACCGTGCAGGCGGCCAAGAGTGCCGAGTTGCAGGTCAATCTGCTCCAAGCCAAGACCCGCGAGGATCTGGAGCTGCTGGTCGAGAAGACCTGGCGCGAAGCGGCCCAGGGGATGGAGGAGTATCAGGCCCTCGACTCGACCCAGCAATTGGCACAGGAGAATGTCTCCCTGCGCGACAAGGCATTCGCCCAGGGGCTCTCCACCTCGCTGGATGTGGTGGATGCCCGCAATCAGCTGGCCGGGGTAAAGACTCAGCGCGCCGCAGCGGCTTACCAGTACGTGGTATCGCTGGCGCGGCTGTTGGCGCTCTCCGGCCAGATGAACAGCTTCAATCAATACCAGTATGCCCAGGCCACCGAGGTGCGCTCATGAAGCACCTGCCTTGCAGTGCAGGTGCACCGGCTTGCCGTTTCAATGAGCACCCTCACTCCCTGGAGGCCACGGCGCCAGCCTTATCCATTGTCTGTTTCTGTGTCGGCCGCACTGGCCCCGTTATCGAGGTATCAGCATGAGTCACTCCCCCATACGGCAGAAGATGCGCCAAGGTCGGCCGTTGTTGTTGCTCCTGGCGTTGGCATTGCTGGTTATCTGGCTTGGCTGGCGCTTCTGGCTGGCGTATCAGCCTGAACCGGTGCGGTTGCAGGGTCAGATAGAAGCGCAGCAGTATGCGGTCTCCTCCAAGGTGGCCGGGCGAATCGATCAGGTGCTGGTGAAAAAGGGGGATAAGCTGGACAAGGATCAGCTGGTGTTCACCCTGGCTAGCCCTGAAATAGAGGCCAAGTTGAGCCAGGCCAAGGCGGGCGAGGCGGCGGCCGGAGCCCTGGCGCAAGAGGCCGAAAATGGCGCTCGTGCCCAGCAGATAGCGGCCGCCAAGGATCAATGGCAGCAAGCCAAGGTGGCGGCCACCCTGCGGGGAACAACCTATCAGCGGGTCGCCAACTTGCACAGGGATGGCGTCATGCCGTTGCAAAAACGCGATGAGGCCTGGACTGCCTGGCAGGCGGCCAAGTACAGCGAAGGCATGGCCTGGCAGCAGTATCAACTAGCCCTGGAAGGGGCGCGAGCCGAAACCAAGCTGGCGGCGCGGGAGAAGGTCAAGATGGCGGCGGGCTCCGTGGCCGAAGTGGAGGCCTATCTGGCCGATACCCGCATCACCAGCCCCCATGCCGGTGAGGTTGCCCAGGTGCTGCTGCAAAGCGGCGAGCTGGCTCCTCAGGGCTTCCCCGTGGTGACCCTGCTCGATATGCAAGATGCCTGGGCCCAGTTCCATGTGCGCGAAGATCTGCTGCCCCGCTTCCAGGTCGGCAGCGAGTTCGATGCCAGTATTCCCGGTCTGGGCGATCAGTCGGTGCGCTTCAAGGTGACCCATGTCGCCGTGATGGGGGACTTTGCTACCTGGCGTGCGACTGATACCCGTCAGGGGTTTGATATGAAGAGCTTCCAGGTCGAAGCCCGGCCGCTGCAGCCCGTAGATGGGTTGAGAGTCGGCATGAGCGTCCTGGTTCAACTCTGATGAGAGAGGAGCTGCGCCAGCTCTGGCGTGATCCGTTCGGCCGTGCATTGGCCAGCTGGCTGCCCCTGCTGCTGATGGGGCTGCTGTGCTGGATCTTTTCCGCCGGTCTGGCACGGGATCTCAACATAGGCCTGGTGGATCTGGACAAGAGTCAGCTCTCCCGCCAGCTTGCCTTCTCTCTGGACGGCTCCTCGGGTCTCAAGCTGGGGGCCGAGTTTGATACTGTCAGCGAGGGCAGTCACGCCCTGCGTGGGGGGGATATCTACGCCCTGGTGGTGATCCCTCACCATCTGGATCGGGATGCCCGTGAGGGTCTTCAGCCCCAGGTCACAGTGTTCAACAATGGCCAGTTCATCCTGATTGCCAAACTGGTCAATTCGGCACTGGCCCAGGTCGTTGGCACCCTCAATGGCCAGGTCGGGGTATTGAGTGCCCTGGCCGAGGGGCAGGCACTGCCGGGGGCCATGGGCCAGGCGCTGCCCATCAACAATCAGATCACGGCGCTCTATAACCTCAACTCCAGTTATGCCCAGTTCCTGCTCAGCGCCGTGTTGCCTGCGGTCTGGCAGATATTGGTGGTGCTCTATGGTTTGAACTCCCTGGCCCGTGCCGACAGGTTGGGCCAGAGATGGCGCGCTGAAGGGGTCTGGCAGGGCCTGTGGCGCAAGCTGGCCCCGAATCTGCTCATCGGGTGGGGCTGGGGGCTGGGATGGAGCCTGATGCTGTTCAAGGTGCTGGATTATCCCATGCAGGGCAGTTGGCTTGTGTTGACTCTTGGATTGGGTCTCACCACAGCCGCCTGCCTCAGCGTGGGCGCCTTGCTCTATGCCCTGCTAAGGGATGCGGCGAGGGCACTCTCCATGGCGGGGGCCCTGACGGCCCCCGGTTTTGCCTTCATGGGGGTCACCTTTCCGACCAGCGCCATGGGCAGTTTCGCCGAAGGGTGGCGTAGCCTGCTGCCAGTCTCCCACTATATCGAGTTGCAGGTGGGTCAGGCCAACTATGGCCAGTCTCTGGCTCAAGCCTTGCCCCAACTGGCGCCGCTGCTCCTGTTCATGCCACTGTTCTGGGTGGTGGCACGCCGCTATCGGACCGACGTCCTTTCCCCGTCCCCCCATGGGAAGGAGCCTGGTCCATGTTAGGTTTTTGGGATCTGGTACGTCTCGAGCTGCGTACCCTGCTATCGGACCGGGCCATCATGCTGACCCTGTTTGGCGGCGTGCTCTTCTACTCCTTCCTCTATCCCCAACCCTATTTGCAGCAACTGCCTCGGGAAGAGCCGGTGGTGGTGATCAACGAGGATGGCAGCCAGCTCTCGCGCCAGCTTGAGTTTATGGCCGATGCGACGGCCCAGGTTCGCCTGGTCGCTCGGGTGAGCAGTCTGGATGAGGCGCGTCAGTGGCTCATGGAGGGTCGGGCCAGCGGCATACTGCTGATCCCCCGCCACTTCTATCGGGACTTGTTGCAGGGCAAGAGCGTGACCTTAAGCTATAGCGGTGACGCCTCCTACTTCCTGGTGTATGGCACCATCGCCGAAGGGCTGGCACAGGCGAGCGGCACGCTCGCGGCCCAGATCAAGGTGGCGCGTCTGCTGGTCGAGGGGCAGGCACTGCCCCAGGCGGCCACGGGCTGGAGTGCGGTGGGGCTCAACGTGCTACCCGTATTCAACCCGACCATGGGGTATGTGAACTATGTGGTGCCAGCGGTGTTCGTGCTGATCCTGCATCAGGTGTTGCTGATGGGGGCCGGCATCCTGGGGGCCACCCAGAATCAGCAAAGCGAGCGGGGAGAGGCGGGTTATTGGCAAAGGGCGCCGGTGCTGTCCCTGTTACTGGCGCGGACTCTGGTGATGGGGGGGCTCTTTCTGATCCCTGTCAGCTACTTCTTCGGTTTCTGTCTGGATCACTACCAGATAACCCGCAGCGCTTCACCGGTGGCGCTCTGGCTATTTGTGCTGCCCTTCGTGCTGGCGACCACCATGCTGGGCGTGCTGTTGGGAGCCCTGTTGTCCAGGCGGGATCTGCCGAGCCAGATAGTGTTGCTCTCATCTCTGCCCCTGGTGTTTCTGGCGGGCTTCATCTGGCCGGTGGAGTTGATCCCGGCACCGCTGAATTGGTTGGCCCAGTGGCTGCCGAGCACCCCGGCCATCGCCGGTTTCCTGCGACTCAACCAGATGGGGGCCGACTTTGTGCAGGTGGCGCCACTGTGGTGGCAGCTCTGGGGGCTGACGGCGCTCTATGGCGCACTCTCCTATTACTGGCTGGCCCGGCGTCAGCGGCCAAGAGCCTGAACGGCAAGGGCCAGCACTGAGGCTGACCCTTGTTGAGTGGTGGGAACAGTCAACCCCGCTGGAGACCGGGGTCGCTGATGGCGTAGATCTGGCCGGCGGCCGTGCTGTCGGCGAGCAGGCTCAGTCCTTGAATGGCAGCATCATGGCGTCGTACCAGGCCGTGGGTCTCCTGACCTTGACTCAATCGTGCCTGACCGGTTGGTTCGCCATCCTGCAAGCCAGCAGGGCGCAATATGGTCCAGGTCAGGGTGCTGGTCTGCAACCAGCTTTCGGCCAGACTCTTGAGGCGGACCTCGTGGCCGAAGGCCGCCCTGGCGCGCTCGGGGAGATGCTGCCAGCTGTCGCCGCACCCAAGGGAGGTGACCAGCAGCAGACGCTTGAGCCCAGCCTCTTCCATCCCATCGATCAGATGGCGATTGCCCTCATAATCCACCGGCTCCGGGCTGCGAAAGCTGCCGAGGGTTGAGACGACCCAGCTATCCTTCCCCGCCAATGCGCAGGCATGGCTCACCGCCTCTTTATCGAGCGCATCCCCCAACAGCACATCGACCCCGATCGCATTCAACGCCTCGGCCGCTTGGGATGAACGCACCATGGCATGGACCTTATGCCCCTGGGCCCTGGCCACGTTTGCGAAGGCAAGTCCCAGCCCCCGGCTGGCTCCGAAGATAAGAATGGTGGGCATGACCCTCTCCTGTTTGCGAAAAGGTTAGCCTAAGGGTTCATGATGGAGGTGTAAATGAGAGCTGTTATTATTTGAGGGGTGTAGCAGAGCGGGCCACCGGGGCCCGCAGGGTGTTTAGCCGTTGTAGTGGCCGATACTGGGGCGACGGCTCGGACCACTGAGCTGAATATCCACCGGATTGAATGCCTTGATCGCCTCGAAGCTGAAGTCGCCAATGGCCTGATGCAGACTCTGGGGGCTGTGGTTGGTGATGATGATGACGCTCTTGGAGAGGTTGCGGCGCCGGCGCAGCAGGTGGCCGAGGAAGCTGGACTGGCTCTCCGCCATCTTGGCCCTGTTGGCGGCCACCTCGTCGAGGATCAGCAGATCAACTTCTTCCAGGGCACGGCGATACTGGTTGCGCTCCTCCTGATCCTGGATGACGTTGAAGAAGAGCCTGTCCACCACCGAGGCCCACTGCTGGAAGATCACCGATTTCTGGTGCTGCTCGATCAGTTCGTGTGCCACGGCCCCGGCCAGGGTCGACTTGCCGGTGCCATAGTCACCATAGATGAGCATGCAACCGCCACCGCTCTTCTCCCAATGCTCGAAGCCGCTGATGAAGTAGCGTGCGGTCTCCATGGGGTATTGCAGGCTGGGATCCCCGCTATCCATGCGCTCGAAGACCCATTCCGGATTGAGGTCGGCCTGGGCGATCAGTTTCTGAATGCGCTCCTGACGGGCCGTTTTCTGCAGCTGGCGCACCTCGGCATTGGCCTTGGCGTCGTACTCTTTACGCAGGGTTTCGTAGTCGTACTGGCCGCCGCCGGTCTCGGCCTGCAGCTTGCGGATCCGCTCGAGCAGACCGCCCACATGACGGCTCAATTCTGGGTCATGGACTCGGTTGTCCTGTTTGGCCTTGGCGATACGTTGCCGCTTGGCTTCGATCTCGGCCAGCTCCTGGCGCAGGGGATCCTGTTCATCTGCCATCTTGATATGCTCCTGGTGCCGGGGTGGCGATCATTGTTCGGGTTGGGGCTAGCTCAATCATGCTCGCTCTCTTGCTGCTCGGCCAGCCGTTTGGCCTGCTCTATCATCTCCTGGGCGCGTTTGCTCGGGCCGGAAGAGACGGGATCTGCGCTCACCTGCTGGTAGCCTTGTACCTCGGTTTGCGAGCGACGAACATAGCGACGGGTCTTGAGGGCCCGGATGAATTTGAGCATCCACTGGTGCTGGGAGTCAAAAACCTCGGGACGCCCCAGCCAGTAAGCGATGAACTCGCCGAGATCCTCCTCGCTGTAGCTGGCATCTATGACGCCACAGAGGCGCGCCAGCGCGGGCAGCTCCTCGTCCGGACGCCAGTGCAGGTGCATCTGGAAGGGCCGCTCAGGCAAGGGGCTGCGGCTGCGTTGGTTCAGCAGGGGCAGAGTAAAGGTGCACTGGTGATAGTGCTCACTCTCCACCGGGCTCTCAATATGCAGCAAGCCTGCCTCGATCAGCTCGTCAAACAGGGCGGTGAGCTGGCGGGCATTGACCTGATAACTGAAGCCGCTGGCATCCATGGGATCGACCACCGCCAAGGTGCGTCCCAGTTCAGGATAACTGAGCCGGGGGGGCTGGTTCTCCATGATCAGTCGCCGCAACTGCAGACTGTAGAGGCTGCGAGCCGGATGAGACAATCTGGGATGGGCGAGGGCGCTGTATTCGGCTGGAGTCATGGCGTTCTTCGCTAGCTAGGATGGCGCCATTATCCCCCATGGGCTGGCTGGGCACAATTAAGGGCTGATCCTGGGCGCATTCTGATTGGCTGCTGCGAATAACCCGTCTCTAGACAGGGATTAATAATCATGCGTATTTTTGCGGGGTCACCCCGTCCGCGGGGGACGGCTGTGGTCTAGGATTAGGCTCTAATCGGCATGAACCACAAGAGTTGTAGCAAGATGTTAAGAGCCGGAATCAGGATCCTGGTGGTGGAGGACGAAGCTGTCTTTCGCCACATGTTGGTGAATTATCTAGAGAATGAAGGAGCTTGCGTGTTCCAGGCCGAGGATGGCATCGAGGGATTGTCCGGGGCTGCCCTCTATCATCCCGATATAGTGCTGTGCGATCTGGGCATGCCCAATCTGGATGGTCATGAGGTGATTGCCTGCCTGGTAGCGCGTTACCCCCAGATCCCCATCATCGTCATCTCGGGCCAGAACCGGATGGAAGAGGTCGGCCGTGCCCTGCGCGGTGGCGCCCGGGATTTTCTGCTCAAGCCCATTCGTGACTGGCCCCAGGTGGCGCAGAGCATCAATCAGTGCCTGTCGGCCCCAGATCTCTCCAGCCCGCAGCTGGAATTGGTCGAACACCTCCATTACTTTCGCCACCATGACGGCGCGGCAACCCGCTTGCTTGGCAATCTATCGACCCCGGTCTTGCAGGAGTGGGGCCCCTGGCAGGTCACGTTCGAGGGAATGGGCAACCTCTTCATCCCGGATACGTTCAGGGTGGACAACCGCCTTCTGGTGCTGGTGATGGAGCTGCCGGTGTTGGCTGCGGATGCCGCCTTCTGCGGCGCCCTGGTGCGCTCACTGCTCAATGTCCCCTATCGCGAGTATCAACAGAGGGAGAGCCAGCTACTGGCTCAGCCCCACCGATTGCTGGCCTATCTCAATTGGCAGTTGATGGAGTCTGGCCTGCGTCACTCCTTCTCGATGGCCGCTCTGCTGTTTGACGAAGAAGAGGGCCTCAGCTTTGCCAATGCCGGGATCACTTCCCCCCATTGGCTGATGCGTAGCGGCGGGCTTCCCCTTGGTCTGATGCGGGATGGCCACTACCGGCTTCATAAACGGAGTTGGCACGATCCCTTCGAACTGCAGATCCGCAGTGACACGGGTTGTGCCCTGCATATGCAGGTGCGCCACCACTAGCCTCTCGCCACCCAATCCATAAAAAGAGGGCACCCAATGGGTGCCCTCTTTGTCATGACGGTCGCTATGGGCAATCAGACGGTCGCTGAGTGCAGTTTCTTGTCATCTTGCTCGTCAGGTGCCTCGGTATGGCCTTCGGCCCCGTGCATCCAGTAGACCAGGCGGTTGGCCATGGTCAGCAGCAGCAGAGCACTGAGCACGGCGGCAGCGGCGATGCCACCGAAGATGGCAATGGCACCGGACTCGCCCACGAAGGAGCCAATGAAGCCGGCGGCATAGTTGGCCAGGGCAACAAAGCCGAACCAGGCACCCATCATCAGGGAGGCCAGGCGCAGGGGAGCCAGCTTGGTCACCATGGAGAGGCCGATGGGGGAGAGGCAGAGCTCACCCAGGGTGTGGAACAGGTAAGCGCCAACCAGCCAGAACATGGAGGTCTTGACGCTCTGATCGCCACCTTGCTCCAGCACGGCACCGATCATGAACAGGAAACCTATGGCCAGGAACAGCAGGCCCATAGCGAACTTCACCGGGGAGTTTGGCTCTTTCTTGCCAAGCTTGATCCAGATGGCGGCAACCAGGGGGGCCAGGGTGATGATGAAGAAGGGGTTCAGGGATTGGAACCAGGCAGTCGGCACCTCGAAGCTGCCGATCATGCGGTCGGTATACTCCTGGGTGTAGAGGTTCATCAGACCGCCAGCTTGTTCGAAGCCAGCCCAGAAGATGATGGTGAACAGACCCAGAATGAGGATGACCTTGATACGATCCACTTCCTGCTTGGTCAGGGGAGCCTTCTGGTTTTTGGAGCGCTTGGCGGCAGCCAGCTTGGCCGCAGGAACCCGGCCAATGTCGCCGAGGAAGTTCTGCGCCATGGTCGCTTGCAGCACCAGGGAGAGCAGCATGCCGATGCCGGCGCCGACGAAGGCGGCCTGCCAGCCATAGGCGGTGGCAGCAGCCCCACAGATCACCCCGGCCAGCAGGGAGCCCAGGTTGATACCCATGTAGAAGATGGTGAAGGCACCGTCACGACGGTGATCCCCTTCCTGATAGAGATCGCCCACCATGGTGGAGATGTTCGGTTTGAACAGGCCATTGCCCACGATCAGCAGGGCGAGGCCCGCGTAGAAGACGCTATTGACCATGTCCGGGAACATGGCATGGGGCAGGGCCAGGGTGAATTGCCCCGCGGCCATCAGGATGGCACCGATCAGGATGGAGCGGCGTTGTCCGAGTACAGTGTCGGCCAGCCAGCCACCGATGAGCGGCGTGATATAGACCAGACCCGTGTAGATGCCGTAGAGCTTGAGGGCATCGGCCTGACTCCAGCCCATGCCGCCGTTGGCGGTCAGGTCGGTCAGATAGAGCACCAGTACAGCACGCATGCCGTAGTAGGAGAACCGCTCCCACAGTTCGGTACTAAAGAGCAAAAAGAGCCCTTTAGGGTGACCTAAAAAGGTCCCTTTTGACGGATTATTCATGGAACTTCCACCTGTATCTTTTATTTTTTTAGGAATTTTATGCAAGGGCTCGGAACAAGCCTTAAACCTTATAAAACAAGCGTGATTGAATTACAAGGTCATGATTTGGTAGTTAATTGTTTGCTCAAAGCTGAATATTTGTTGATAAAATGAAAACGGGGCATCAAATGATGCCCCGTTTAATATTCTGTTTAATGGCGAAAAATTCAGCGTTTACAACTGTTTGGCAAACTGAGCCAGCCACTGTCTGAATTCTGCGCCGAGCTCGCCATGGCGGGCCGCGTACTCGACATTGGCTTTCATATAACCGAGCTTGCTGCCGCAATCATGGCTTCTGCCCTTCATGGAGTAAGCGTTGACCTGCTCGCGCTCCATCAGCATGGCGATGGCGTCGGTCAGCTGGATCTCGTCGCCGGCACCGGCGGGCGTCTTCTCCAGCAGCGGCCAGATGTTGGCCGACAGCACATAACGACCCACCACCGCCAGGTTGGAGGGGGCCTCATCCCGGGGCGGCTTCTCGACGATGGCCTGCATCGGCAGGGACATGCCAGCGGTCAGCTCCTCCCCTTTGACGTCGGCGATGCCGTATTTGTCGACCTCGCTCTGGGGCACGGTCTCGACCATGATCTGGCTGATCTGGTCTGCCTCAAACAGATGCACCATCTCGGCCAGGTTATCTTGCTTGAGATCGCTGGCCATCTCGTCGATCAGTACGTCCGGCAGCAGCACGGCAAAGGGGTTGTCGCCGATCAGCGGACGGGCGCAGAGCACCGCATGGCCCAGCCCTTTGGCTTCTCCCTGGCGGACATGCATGATGGTCACGTCCTTGGGACAGATTTGCTGCACCTCTTCCAGCAGTTGGCGCTTGACCCGCTTCTCCAGGGTCGCTTCCAGCTCGAAACTCTTGTCGAAATGGTTCTCGATAGAGTTCTTGCTGGAGTGGGTGACCAGGATGATCTCCTTGATCCCGGCGGCGATGGCTTCACGCACCACATACTGGATCAGGGGTTTGTCGACCACTGGCAACATCTCTTTCGGGATGGCCTTGGTGGCGGGCAACATGCGGGTACCCAGGCCAGCAACGGGTAGCACGGCCTTGCGAACAACGAGCGGTGTCTTTTTCATGGAGATATATCCGGTGAGACAAAGTGGGCACATGATACCCGAAGAAAAATGGGGCAGCCACTGGCTGCCCCGGGACATGAGTCCGCTCCTGTCTTACTTGACGATGATCAGATCCCGATTGGCCTCCAGCGTCGCCGGGCCAATGCCACTCACGTCGGCCAGCTGATCCACAGAGTTGAATTTCCCCTGCTTCTCGCGGTAGTCGATGATGGATTGCGCCTTCTTGTCGCCAATGCCCTTGAGGGCGGTCAGCTCGTCCAGGCTGGCCGTATTGAGGTTGATCTTGCCCGCCTGGTTGGCGGCGTTGCTGGTGACGGCTTGGGTTGCGGTTTTCTCTGCCGCCAGTGCGGGTTGGCCGAGTAACGGCAGGGTTGCCAATAGCACGGCACAGGTGAGTGTGAGACGTTTCATCGACTCTCTTCCTTGAGCAAGGACGCGGGTTGCGCCGTCTTGATGTTTAGCTCAGCGGTGGCCGTTTCTGTCTGTCAGAAATGACAGGGGAGGGCTGCCATTTCTGACAGGGAATAACTCATGATAAACGGCTATAAGCTGGCGGTTCTGATTCGGGTAGACTGAGCTATCTTTTTGACTTGGAAGCTATTTTATGTCCTTTCCCCCAATTGCCGCACTCGAAGCCATCGCCCGGGCCGCAGGCGATGCCATACTGGCCATCTACCAGCAAGCCTTCACCGTGGAGTACAAAGCCGACGAGAGCCCGCTGACGGCGGCAGACAGGGGGGCCCATGACGTGATAGTGGCCGGTTTGGCGCGTCTGACCCCCCATATCCCCGTGTTGTCCGAGGAGTCCGGGGAGGAGGTGTTGCAGGCCAGGCTAGGTTGGCAACGCTATTGGCTGGTGGATCCCCTGGATGGCACCAAGGAGTTTGTCTCCCGCAACGGTGAATTTACCGTCAACATAGCGCTTGTCGAAGAGGGCCGTCCGGTCTGGGGCATGGTCTATGCTCCCGTGCTGAACAAGCTGTGGTATGGCGGCAAGGGGCTGGGGGCATGTTGCCGCGAGGGGGGCGTCAGTCGCTCTATCCAGACCCGGCCTCACCAGGAGGGAACCCCCTGGCGTGTGGTGGGCAGTCGCAATCACCTCTCTCAGGAGACCCTCGATTTTCTGGCCCCCCTTGGGGAGATCGCGCTGGTTTCCATGGGCAGCTCCCTCAAGTTTTGCGTCATCGCCGAGGGCGGAGCCGAGCTCTACCCCAGACTGGCGCCGACCTGCGAATGGGACACCGGCGCCGCGCAGGCGGTCCTGGAAGGGGCGGGGGGCAGTGTCACCCAGCTCGATGGCACCCCCCTCGTATACAACAAGCCGGATATCCTCAATCCCTGGTTTGTGGCGCGAGCCTGAGGCACCGTTCTGGCAAGCAGTGAATGGGCGGGGGATGGCTGCCAGCCTTCCCTCAAAAAAACAGGCCGGACAATGTCCGGCCTGTTGGTTGGTGCTGAGCTGCCCGTGTTCCCTTAGAACACCTTCTTGAATGGCTTGATGGTGACCTTGTCATAGACGCCGGCGGCGACATAGGGGTCAGCATCTGCCCATGCCCGGGCATCGGTCAGGCTGTTGAACTCGGCGATGACGGTCGAGCCGCTGAAGCCCGCATCGGCCGGATCCTCGGCATCGATGGCGGGATTGGGCCCCGCAGTCAGCAGGCGCCCTTCATCCTGCAGCGCCTGCAGCCGGGCGAGGTGGGCGGGGCGAGCCTGTTTGCGCAGGGCCAGGCTGGCGGCCACGTCTTCGGAGTAGATCAGATACCACATGAGAGGATCCTTTTCGGGTTGCGGTTATTTTTTCTGTTCGAGTTTTTGGGCCTCTTTCTGCTCCGCCGGCATATGGCGGTAGAGATAGACGCCGGAGAGCAGGGTGAAGACCAGGGTCAGGCCGAGCAGGCCGAACACCTTGAAGTTGACCCAGACCTCTTGAGGCAGATTGAAGGCGACATAGAGATTGAGCAGGCCGCAGAGGGCGAAGAAACCGGCCCAGGCCAGGTTGACCCTGTCCCAGATGGGATCCGGTGCCTGCAACTCCTTGCCCAGCATCTGCTTGATCAGGTTCTTGCCAAAGCCGTAGCGCGCGATGAGCAGGGCGAGGGCAAACAGGGCATTGATGACGGTCACCTTCCACTTGATGAAGGAGTCATCATGGAAGAAGACGGTCAGACCGCCGAAGAAACCGACCAGGATAAAGGTGAACAGCTGCATCTTCTCGACCTTGCGATAGCGAAGCCAGCTATAGAGCAGCTGCAGACCCGTGACCACCACCAGGGCGCCGGTTGCGGCATAGATGTCCACCATCTTGTAGACGGCAAAGAAAACGATAAGCGGAATAAATTCAAAAAATTGCTTCATGCTGGCTCATTCACCTCGAAATTTCATCCAGTCTACCTGTCCGACAGACAACGGCAAATGAATAAGACCCGCCCCGGGGGCCTGAGTTCCCTTGCTTATGCATCGACGAACAGCTCGGCGGCGACCCTCAACCCTAATCGGGTCTGATCTGCCAGCAAGTCGCGGATGTCAGACTCCTCAATCTGAGGATTGAGCAGCACGGCGCGCAGCAGTACCAGGGGTTGATCGTCGTAGCGGCTCAGTGCGCGCTGGGTGCGGGAGACGAAGCTGTGCCCCTCGGCGCGCTGGGCTTTTTGCAGCGCAATGTTGAAGGCATTGATCTGGTCGTTGGCCGCCTCGTCCAGGGGCTGACCCTGCAGGTGGGGCGGGATGCAGCGATAGGAGAGCAGGTTCATCACCGGCGCAGACATCAACTCGAAGGCAGGATCCGCGTCTATCAGCGCCGCCATGCAGCGCGCCTTGTCATAGTTTGCTTCGATGAGGGTGCGATAGCCCGCCTCACCGAGCAGTTGAAAGGCGGCATCCAGATAGAGGGCATTGGCGGGACGGGTGCCTTCCAGGGTGAAGCGGCCCTGATCGAAGGAGCTGGCACGAATGGCGTAGGGGGCTTCGCGCTTGACCGCCATCACCAGATCCGGTCGCTTGCAGAGCAGCATGCCGGTACCAAGGGGGATCAGCAGCTGCTTGTGGCCATCCAGGGTGACGGTATCGGCGGCCTCTATGCCCGCCAGTAGCGACCGATAGCGGGGAGAGAAGAGCGTCGGACCGCCCCAGGCGGCATCCACGTGGAAATGCACCCCTTCCCGGCGGGCGATGGCGGCGAGTTCAACCAGGGGGTCGACGGAGCCAAAGTCGGTACTGCCCGCCACCCCTATGATGGCGAGCACCTTGAGGCGCTGGGCCTTGCACGCGAGCAAGGCGGCCTCCAGGGCGGGCAGGCTGAGGCGATTGTCGGCATCCGTGTCCAGGCGATGCACACTGGCCGCACCCAGCCCCAGCAAGTCCATCCCCTTGTCGAAGGAGTAGTGCATCAGGCGTGAGCCGAGGATGACGGCACCGCGGTAACCCTGCTCGACCAGATTGAAGAGGTTATCGCCCACTGCATGGTTGCGGGCCAGCCAGAGGGCGGTGACGTTGGCGATGGTGCCGCCGCTGGTCATGACACCGAGGGCTGCGTCTTTGGCATGCATCTGGCTGCGATAAAACGCATCCTCATCCCGGTAGACGAGGCGGTGCAGCTTGGCCAGGACTTCCCGCTCGAGGAAACTCAGCAGGCGGGAGGACTCCATCTTCATCGGATTCTGGTTGAGCATCACCAGCAGCCGGGCCAGCTCGCCGGTGAAGGCGGGCAGAGGGGCCGTCATGTGGCCCATGTAGTGACGGGAGGCGAGATGGGAAGCGCCAGGCACCAGTTGTTCGAGCCGCGCCAGATAGGCCTGGGTATCCATGCCCTCGCCGGGCACAGTGGCATCATCGAGTTGCTGGCAAAACTGCTCATGCCTATAGGGCGCCTCGCTGTCATCGGCGCGGTGAAAGCGCTCCAGCAGGCGGGTCACGGCAGCGGCCAAGGCCGGGTCCGGTTTGGCAAAGAGTTCGGTCAACGTCATCGGGGTCTCCAGACCAGGCCGGCGGACCACGCCATCCGGGCGCATGGGCCAAGGGGTCGCGGCGGCATCAATACGGGTCATCACCAGAACCACTCAGGGGCAATGGGCTGGCGGCAGAGGATACACCAAAGGGGCGCGGCTGGCAGCCACTCCCTTTTTTCAGCTAACACTTGTACTCTTAAATCCTCTTGAGCTAGAGTGAAGCCTCTAATCATTGGTATCGAGAGTGGGTGCGATGGACTATTCCCCCCGTGAAGAGTGGGCGAATCGCTGGAGTCATGGCCTGGGATTGGGGCTGGGGATAGTGGGCGGGATCTGCCTGTTGCTCAAGGGGTGGGATCAAGGGCCCCTGGCCCGGCTCAGTTATGGCCTCTACAGCGCCAGCCTGATATTGCTATTCCTCGCCTCCACCCTCTATCACAGCATGGGGGAGGGGCCCTGGCGGCGTTGGTGCAAGATCTTCGATCACTGCGCCATCTATCTGCTGATCGCCGGCACCTATACCCCCTTCCTGCTGGTCGCGCTCGATAGCCCTCTCGCCGATTGGCTGATGGCGGTGATCTGGCTGCTGGCTCTGTTCGGGGTGGTGTTCAAACTTATTTTCATCAATCGTTTCAAACGACTGTCCCTTGTCACCTATCTGATCCTGGGCTGGTTCTCTCTGCTGGTGGTCTACCAGCTCTACCTCAATCTGGCCGTTGGCGGCTTGGCATTGCTGGCGCTGGGTGGCCTCATCTACAGTCTGGGCGTCATCTTCTACGCCAACAAGCGGATCCCCTACAACCATGCCATCTGGCACCTGTTTGTACTGGGGGGGAGCCTGTGCCACTTCGGGGCCATTTATGGCTACGTGGCCTCTCTACCCTGAGGCGATAGCGCGAGCCCCCATATCAGGGGCATTAAATCTAACCCTTAATTGGTAATTTTTGCTCCTAGTTACGCCAGAATCGTGCGCCGCCACACAGTCATCCCCCTCCTTTGCTGACAAGCTAGGCCGAGTCAAATTCGGAACAAGGATGGCGGAAAATGAGTGAGATCGCGCTTTCTATCAGCATGCTATCCCTGGTGGCGGTGCTCGGGCTCTGGCTGGGCAACTGGAAGATCCACGGGGTGGGATTAGGGATAGGGGGGGTGCTGTTTGGCGGCATACTGGTCGGCCACTTCGCCGGTATTTTGCAGGTGAGCTTCGATGACCACACCCTGCATTTCATCCAGGAGTTCGGACTGATCCTGTTTGTCTACACCATCGGCATCCAGGTCGGTCCCGGGTTCTTCTCCTCCCTGCGCAGTTCCGGGCTCAAGCTCAATGGTTTTGCCGCTCTGCTGGTGGTGCTCGGCTGCGTGGTGGCGCTGGGACTTCACAAGCTGTTTGACGTGCCGCTGCCGGTGATCCTCGGGGTCTTCTCCGGGGCCGTGACCAATACCCCTTCCCTGGGGGCGGGTCAGCAGATCCTGGCCGAGCTGGGCGCCGCTCCCGGCTCCACGGCGCTGATGGGGATGGGCTATGCGGTGGCCTACCCATTCGGGATCTGCGGCATACTGCTGACCATGTGGTTGGTGCGCGTATTTTTTCACATCAAGATCGAGGATGAAGCCGTTCGTTTCGAGCAAGAATCCGGCACAGTCCGCGAGAGTCTACAGACCATCAATATCGCGGTACGCAACCCCAACATGCACGGACTCATGCTCAAGGAGATCCCCAGTCTGGATGAGACGGATGTGATCTGCTCACGTCTGAAGCGGGGCGATGAGCTGATGGTGCCGCGCCCGGATACCCGCATCCAGACCGGGGATCTGCTGCATCTGGTCGGAGAGCGCCATGCCCTGCGCAAGGTATTGCTGGTGTTGGGGGAGGAGGTCGATACCTCCCTCTCGACCCGGGGGACCGAATTACGGGTCGAGCGTGTGGTGGTGACCAACGAGCAGGTGCTCGGCAAGAAGATCCGCGATCTCGACATCAAGCAGAAATACGATGTGGTCATCTCGCGCCTCAACCGGGCCGGGATCGAGCTGGTTCCCACCAGCCAGACCAGCCTGCAATTTGGTGACATCCTTAACCTGGTCGGCCGGCTAGACGCCATAGAAGCCGTGACCTGCGTCGTGGGCAACGTGCAGCAAAAACTGCAACAGGTGCAGATGCTGCCGGTATTCATCGGCATCGGGCTCGGGGTGTTGCTTGGTTCAATTCCCTTCTATCTGCCCGGTTTCCCGGCGGCGCTCAAGTTGGGCCTGGCTGGTGGCCCTCTGGTGGTGGCTCTGATCCTCGCCCGGATCGGCAGCATAGGTAAGCTCTATTGGTTTATGCCTCCCAGCGCCAACCTTGCCCTGCGAGAGATAGGCATAGTGCTGTTTCTGGCCGTGGTCGGGTTCAAATCCGGTGCGGGTTTTGTTGATACCCTGCTTCACGGTGATGGCCCTGCCTGGGTGCTCTATGGCATGGCGCTGACCCTGATCCCTCTGCTGGTCGTTGGCGTACTGGCGCGTCACTACGGCAAGCTCAACTACCTGACCCTGTGCGGTTTACTGGCGGGTTCGATGACGGATCCTCCGGCCCTGGCTTTTGCCAACGCCATGCACAGCAACAGCGGTGCCAGTGCGCTTGCCTACGCGACGGTTTATCCCCTGGTGATGTTCCTGCGCATCATCTCGCCGCAACTGTTGGCCATACTGCTCTGGGCCGGCATCTGACGTATCAGTTGGCATCACGGCATGATGCCAACTGACCCATTTCAACCAATTGAAATAAATAGTTTTTTATCAGTAGGCATAACAGATGCCAACCCTCCGGTTTCTAAGCCTGTTCCCTCTCAAAAAGCCCTCATTCGTTCTAAATTTCTCACTGGTTGCTAGTGACTCATTCGAATAAAGTGGATGCTGGAAAATTGTATGCCCGTCATCGGGAATTACTCATCAGGAGAGAGCATGAGCGCCAATACCATCACCTTGGAACAGGACATAGTCGTGACCCATTTGACCCAGCCGGTATACCTGGTCGGTGAGGATGGCAGCCTGCGTCAGTTGGCCGAAGGGGATGCCGTCGCCAAAGGCGCACAGTTGCTCTCGCCTGAGGGAGGCACCCTTGGTGCCGGTACATTGCAGATCTCGCTGCCAGTGGCCGACCTCCATCCTGATGAGCTGGATCCCGCAGGTGACGGTGTACTGTTGGCCCTCAACCAGGGAGAGGGTGAACCCTCGGCCACGGGGGCTGTCAGCGATGACATTGCAGCCTTGCAGGCTGCCATTCTTGACGGCGTGGATCCGACCAAGGCATTCGAAGCGTCAGCAGCGGGGGGGGCCCCGGCGGCGGGTGGCGGTGTGGCGGGAGGAAGCGGCAACGGGGGCTTTATCGTGGTTGATCGCAGCGCCGATTCGACCCTGGCTCAGGGTGGTTTCGATACGGACGAACCAGCCAGCGCCATTGTGCGGCGAGAGGATCTTCCTGCCGCAGCAGATGAACTGCTGCTGGATGCGACAGCACCGCAGATCTCGGTCTCGGCTCCCGACAATATCAAGGACGCTACCCCGACCCTCACCGGCATCACGGATGCCGCCCCCGGCAGCACAGTGACCCTGGTGGTGACCGATGCCAATGGCAATCAGCAGGTCCTGATCGCCACGGTCAATCCGGATGGCAGTTTCAGTGTGGATGTGGCGACGCCCCTGGCTGATGGCGATTACAGGGTGACGGCTTCCGTGACCGATCCTGCCGGCAACACCGGCACTGCCGCCGACGATGGCAGCGTGGACAGCACGGCGCCTTCCGTCACTGTGACTGCGCCGGATAACACCAACGACAGCACCCCGACCATCACTGGGACCACCAATGCGGCCCCTGGCAGCACAGTGACCCTGGTGGTGACCGATGCCAATGGCAACCAACAGACCCTGACGGCCACAGTTCAGCCGGATGGGACTTACAGCTCGAATGTGGTCACCCCTCTGCCGGATGGCGGCTATGAGGTGACTGCCAGCGTGACCGATCCCGCCGGCAACACCGGCACTGCCGCCGATGATGGCAGCGTGGACACCACCGCCAACATCACGGTGAGCCTGGATGACGTGAACGGCGACAATGTGGGCAACGCGCCCATCACTGGCACCTCCGATGTCGGCCCGGGTCGCACCGTGACCCTGGTGATCACTGATGCCAACGGTGACAAGGTGACTGTCACAGCCGTCATCGATGGCAATGGCAACTACAGCACCACCGCGGATCTGAGCGGGCTGGCGGATGGCAATCTGACCGTCGTGGCCAGTGCCACAGATGCGGCGGGCAACCGTGCTGACGCCCGTGATGACACCACCTCGCTCGACACCACGGCGCCGGATGCTCGTATCACCCTGGATGCCGACATCACGCCGGATGACATCATCAACGCGGCGGAAGCGAACCAGAACATCGCGATCACCGGCACTGTGGGTGGTGACGTCAGGGTGGGCGACACCGTCATCCTGACGGTGAACGGCAAGACGTTTACCGGCCTGGTGCTGGCTGACAAGACCTTCAACATCAAGGTGCCGGGTGCGGATTTGGTGACGGATGGCGACAAGCTGATCGACGCCAGAGTGACCACCACAGATGCGGCGGGCAACAGCACCACAGCAACTGGCAGCGAAGGCTACAGCGTGGACACCCAGGGCCCGAGCGTGCTGGTCGACATCGTCGACACCCAGCTGACCGTGGGCGAGACCAGTGACGTCACCTTCACCTTCAGCGAGCAGGTGACCGGGTTCGATCCGAGTGACCTGACCGTGGTCGGCGGCACCGTGACCGGGCTGACTACTTCCGACGGCGGCAAGACGTGGAGCGGGACCTTCACCCCGGATGCCAACTTTGAAGGCACCGCCTCCGTCACCGTCAAGCCGGAGAGCTACACCGATCTGGCCGGCAACCAAGGAAGCGGCGGCAGCGACAGCGCGGCCATCGACACCCAGGCCACTGGCGCGCCGACGGTAGTCATTACCGAGGACATCGATAACGACGGCACCATCGACCGCACCGAAATCAGCGGCAAGGTAGACGTCAACGTCGGCCTGCCGACCGATGCCAAGGCCGGCGACACCCTCAAGGTGAGCGGCCAGGCCGATCGGGTGCTGACCGATACCGACATCAGCGCAGGCAAGGTGGGCTACGAGTTTGACCGCCCGACTGACGGCGTGACGCTGACCGTCACCGCCACCCTCGTGGATGGGGCGGGCAACGTCTCGGCAGAAGGCAAAGACAGCGCGGTCATGGGCGACACCACCGCGACCGGCGCGCCGACCGTGGTCATCACCGAAGATGCCAACAACGACGGCACCATCAGCAACAGCGAGATTTCAGGCCCCGTAAACGTCGAGGTGGGTCTGCCGGCGGAAGCCAAGGCCGGCGACACCCTCAAGGTGAGCGGCCAGGCCGACCGGGTGCTGAGCGATGCCGATGTCACGGCGGGCAAGGTGGGCTACGAGTTTGACCGTCCGGCTGATGGCGTGAAACTGACCGTCACTGCCACCATCGTCGATGCCGCCGGTAACGTCTCGGCAGAAGGCAGCGACAGCGCCACCATGGGCGACACCACCGGCACCGGCGCGCCGACGGTAGTCATTACCGAAGATACCGACAACGACGGCACCATCGACCGCACCGAAATCAGCGGCAAGGTAGACGTTAACGTCGGCCTGCCGACCGATGCCAAGGCGGGCGACACCCTCAAGGTGAGCGGCCAGGCCGACCGGGTGCTGAGCGATGCCGACATCACGGCGGGCAAGGTGGCTTACGAGTTTGACCGTCCGGCTGATGGCCAGAAGATCACCGTCACCGCCACCCTCGTCGACGGTGCGGGCAACGAATCCCTGCCGGGCAGCGACAGTGCCACCATGGGCGACACCACCGCCACTGGCGCGCCGACGGTAGTTATCACCGAAGATACCGATAACGACGGCACCATCGACCGCACCGAAATCAGCGGCAAGGTAGACGTTAACGTCGGCCTGCCAGCGGAAGCAAAGGCCGGGGACACCCTCAAGGTGAGCGGCCAGGCTGACCGGGTGCTGAGCGATGCCGACATCAGCGCTGGCAAGGTGGGCTACGAGTTTGACCGTCCGGCTGATGGCCAGAAGATCACCGTCACCGCCACCCTCGTCGACGGTGCGGGCAACGAATCCCTGCCGGGCAGCGACAGTGCCACCATGGGCGACACCACCGCCACTGGCGCGCCGACGGTAGGTATCACCGAAGATGCCAACAACGACGGCACCATCGACCGCACCGAAATCAGCGGCAAGGTAGACGTTAACGTCGGCCTGCCAGCGGAAGCCAAGGCCGGGGACACCCTCAAGGTGAGCGGCCAGGCTGACCGGGTGCTGAGCGATGCCGACATCACGGCGGGCAAGGTGGCTTACGAGTTTGACCGTCCGGCGGACGGCGTGACGCTGACCGTCACCGCCACCCTCGTGGATGGGGCGGGCAACGTCTCGGCAGAAGGCAAAGACAGCGCGGTCATGGGCGACACCACCGCGACCGGCGCGCCGACCGTGACCATCACCGAAGATGCCAACAACGACGGCACCATCGACCGCACCGAGATTAGCGGCAAGGTAGACGTTAACGTCGGCCTGCCGACCGATGCCAAGGCGGGTGACACCCTCAAGGTGAGCGGCCAGGCCGACCGGGTGCTGAGCGATGCCGACATCACGGCGGGCAAGGTGGCTTACGAGTTTGACCGTCCGGCGGACGGCGTGACGCTGACCGTCACCGCCACCCTCGTGGATGGGGCGGGCAACGTCTCGGCAGAAGGCAAAGACAGCGCGGTCATGGGCGACACCACCGCGACCGGCGCGCCGACCGTGGTCATCACCGAAGATGCCAACAACGACGGCACCATCAGCAACAGCGAGATTTCAGGCCCCGTAAACGTCGAGGTGGGTCTGCCGGCGGAAGCCAAGGCCGGCGACACCCTCAAGGTGAGCGGCCAGGCCGACCGGGTGCTGAGCGATGCCGACATCACGGCGGGCAAGGTGGCTTACGAGTTTGACCGTCCGGCGGACGGCGTGAAGCTGACCGTCACCGCCACCCTGGTGGATGGGGCGGGCAACGTCTCGGCCGAAGGCAGCGACAGTGCAGTCATGGGTGACACCACCGCTACTGGTGCGCCGACCGTGGTCATCACCGAAGACACAGATAACGACGGCACCATCAGCAACAGCGAGATAAATGGTGCAATCAACGTCGAGGTGGGTCTGCCGGCGGAAGCCAAGGCGGGCGACACCCTCAAGGTGAGCGGCCAGGCCGACCGGGTGCTGACCGATACCGACATCACGGCGGGCAAGGTGGCTTACGAGTTTGACCGTCCGGCCGACGGCGTGACGCTGACTGTTACCGCCACCCTGGTGGATGGGGCGGGCAACGTATCCCTGCCGGGCAGCGACAGAGCCACCATGGGCGACACCACCGCCACTGGCGCGCCGACTGTGGTCATCACCGAAGATGCCAACAACGACGGCACTATCAGCAACAGCGAGATTTCAGGCCCCGTAAACGTCGAGGTGGGTCTGCCGGCGGAAGCCAAGGCGGGCGACACCCTCAAGGTGAGCGGCCAGGCAGACCGGGTGCTGACCGATGCCGACATCACGGCGGGCAAGGTGGCTTACGAGTTTGACCGCCCGGCCGATGGCGTGACGCTGACCGTCACCGCCAGCATCGTCGACGGTGCGGGCAACGAATCCCTGCCAGGCAGCGACAGTGCCACCATGGGCGACACCACCGCCACCGGTGCGCCGACCGTGGTCATCACCGAAGATGCCAACAACGACGGCACTATCAGCAACAGCGAGATAAATGGTGCAATCAACGTCGAGGTGGGTCTGCCGGCGGAAGCCAAGGCCGGTGACACCCTCAAGGTGAGCGGCCAGGCTGACCGGGTGCTGAGCGATGCCGACATCAGCGCCGGCAAGGTGGCTTACGAGTTTGACCGCCCGGCTGATGGTCAGAAGATCACCGTCACCGCCACCATTGTGGATGGGGCGGGTAACGTCTCGGCTGAAGGCAAAGACAGTGCCACCATGGGTGACACCACCGCGACCGGTGCGCCGACCGTGGTCATCACCGAAGATACCAACAACGACGGCACCATCGACCGCACCGAAATCAGCGGCAAGGTAGACGTTAACGTCGGCCTGCCGACCGATGCCAAGGCGGGTGACACCCTCAAGGTGAGCGGCCAGGCTGACCGTGTGCTGACCGATGCCGACATCACTGCCGGCAAGGTGGCTTACGAGTTTGACCGTCCGGCCGATGGCGTGAAGCTGACTGTCACCGCCAGCATCGTCGATGCCGCCGGTAACGTCTCGGCAGAAGGCAGCGACAGTGCGGTGATGGGTGACACCACCGCGACCGGTGCGCCGACCGTGGTCATCACCGAAGATGCCAACAACGACGGCACCATCAGCAACAGCGAGATAAATGGTGCAATCAACGTCGAGGTGAGTCTGCCGGCGGAAGCCAAGGCGGGTGACACCCTCAAGGTGAGCGGCCAGGCTGACCGGGTGCTGAGCGATACCGACATCAGCGCCGGCAAGGTGGGCTACGAGTTTGACCGTCCGGCTGATGGCCAGAAGATCACCGTCACCGCCAGCATTGTGGATGGGGCCGGCAACGTCTCGGCAGAAGGTAAAGACAGCGCAGTGATGGGCGACACCACCGCCACTGGCGCGCCGACCGTGGTCATCACCGAAGACACAGATAACGACGGCACCATCGACCGCACCGAAATCAGCGGCAAGGTAGACGTGAACGTCGGCCTGCCGGCCGAGGCCAAGGCCGGCGACACCCTCAAGGTGAGCGGCCAGGCTGACCGGGTGCTGAGCGATGCCGACATCAGCGCAGGCAAGGTGGGCTACGAGTTTGACCGTCCGGCGGACGGGGTGAAGCTCACCGTCACCGCCACCCTCGTCGATGCCGCCGGCAACGTTTCGGCAGAAGGCAGCGACAGCGCGGTGATGGGCGACACCACCGCCACTGGTGCGCCGACGGTGGTCATCACCGAGGATGCCAACAACGACGGCACCATCGACCGCACCGAAATCAACGGCAAAGTGAATGTCGAAGTGGGCCTGCCGACCGATGCCAAGGCCGGCGACACCCTCAAGGTGAGCGGCCAGGCAGACCGGGTGCTGAGCGATGCCGACATCAGCGCTGGCAAGGTGGGCTACGAGTTTGACCGTCCGGCCGACGGCGTGAAACTGACCGTCACCGCCACCATTGTGGATGGGGCGGGCAATGAATCCCTGCCAGGCAGCGACAGTGCCACCATGGGCGACACCACCGCCACCGGTGCGCCGAGCGTGGTCATCACCGAAGATGCCAACAACGACGGCACCATCAGCAACAGCGAAATCAACGGCAAGGTAGACGTTAACGTCAGCCTGCCGACCGATGCCAAGGCGGGCGACACCCTCAAGGTGAGTGGCCAGGTCGACCGGGTGCTGAGCGATGCCGACATCACGGCGGGCAAGGTGGCTTACGAGTTTGACCGCCCGGCGGACGGGGTGAAGCTGACCGTCACTGCCACCATCGTCGATGCCGCCGGTAACGTCTCGGCTGAAGGCCGCGACAGTGCCACCATGGGTGACACCACCGCCACCGGTGCGCCGACCGTGGTCATCACCGAAGATGCCAACAACGACGGCACCATCAGCAACAGCGAGATAAATGGTGCAGTCAACGTCGAGGTGAGTCTGCCAGCGGAAGCCAAGGCCGGCGACACCCTCAAGGTGAGCGGCCAGGCTGACCGGGTGCTGAGCGATGCCGACATCACGGCGGGCAAGGTGGCTTACGAGTTTGACCGCCCGGCCGATGGCGTGACGCTGACCGTCACCGCCACCATCGTCGATGCCGCCGGTAACGTCTCGGCTGAAGGCAAAGACAGTGCCACCATGGGTGACACCACCGCCACCGGCGCGCCGACCGTGGTCATCACCGAAGATGCCGACAACGACGGCACCATCGACCGCACCGAAATCAACGGCAAAGTGAATGTCGAAGTGGGCCTGCCGACCGATGCCAAGGCCGGGGACACCCTCAAGGTGAGCGGCCAGGCTGACCGGGTGCTGAGCGATGCCGACATCAGCGCCGGCAAGGTGGCTTACGAGTTTGACCGCCCGGCCGACGGCCAGAAGATCACCGTCACCGCCACCATTGTGGATGGGGCGGGTAACGTCTCGGCTGAAGGCAGCGACAGCGCAGTCATGGGTGACACCACCGCCACTGGCGCGCCGACCGTGGTCATCACCGAAGATGCCAACAATGACGGCATCATTAGCAACAGCGAGATTAGCGGCAAGGTAGACGTTAACGTCGGCCTGCCAGCGGAAGCCAAGGCCGGCGACACCCTCAAGGTGAGCGGCCAGGCCGACCGGGTGCTGAGCGATGCCGACATCAGCGCCGGCAAGGTGGCTTACGAGTTTGACCGTCCGGCCGACGGCGTGAAACTGACCGTCACCGCCACCATTGTGGATGGGGCGGGCAATGAATCCCTGCCAGGCAGCGACAGTGCCACCATGGGCGACACCACCGCCACCGGTGCGCCGACCGTGGTCATCACCGAAGATGCCAACAACGACGGCACTATCAGCAACAGCGAGATAAATGGTGCAATCAACGTCGAGGTGGGTCTGCCGGCGGAAGCCAAGGCCGGTGACACCCTCAAGGTGAGCGGCCAGGCAGACCGGGTGCTGAGCGATGCCGATATCACGGCGGGCAAGGTGGCTTACGAGTTTGACCGCCCGGCGGACGGCGTGAAGCTGACCGTCACCGCCACCCTGGTGGATGGGGCGGGCAACGTCTCGGCTGAAGGTAAAGACAGCGCAGTGATGGGCGACACCACTGCCACCGGTGCGCCGACCGTGGTCATCACCGAGGATGCCAACAACGACGGCACCATCAGCAACAGCGAGATAAATGGTGCAATCAACGTCGAAGTGGGTCTGCCAGCGGAAGCCAAGGCCGGCGACACCCTCAAGGTGAGCGGCCAGGCCGACCGGGTGCTGAGCGATGCCGACATCACGGCGGGCAAGGTGGCTTACGAGTTTGACCGCCCGGCCGATGGCGTGACGCTGACCGTGACCGCCACCATCGTCGACGGTGCGGGCAACGAATCCCTGCCAGGCAGCGACAGTGCCACCATGGGTGACACCACCGCGACCGGTGCGCCGACCGTGGTCATTACCGAGGACATCGATAACGACGGCACCATCGACCGCACCGAAATCAGCGGCAAGGTAGACGTGAACGTCGGCCTGCCGACCGATGCCAAGGCGGGCGACACCCTCAAGGTGAGCGGCCAGGCCGATCGGGTGCTGAGCGATGCCGACATCAGCGCAGGCAAGGTGGGCTACGAGTTTGACCGTCCGGCGGACGGGGTGAAGCTCACCGTCACCGCCACCCTCGTCGATGCCGCCGGCAACGTTTCGGCCGAAGGCAGCGACAGTGCCACCATGGGCGACACCACCGCCACTGGCGCGCCGACGGTAGTCATCACCGAGGATACCAACAACGACGGCACCATCAGCAACACCGAGATCAGCGGCAAGGTGAACGTGGAAGTGGGTCTGCCAGCGGATGCCAAGGCCGGTGACACCCTCAAGGTGAGCGGCCAGGCAGACCGGGTATTGACCGATGCCGACATCAGCGCAGGCAAGGTGGGCTACGAGTTTGACCGTCCGGCGGACGGGGTGAAGCTCACCGTCACCGCCACCATCGTCGATGCCGCCGGTAACGTTTCGGCAGAAGGTAAAGACAGCGCGGTCATGGGCGACACCACCGCGACCGGCGCGCCGACTGTGGTCATCACCGAAGATACCAACAACGACGGCACCATCAGCAACAGCGAGATAAATGGGGCAATCAACGTCGAGGTAGGCCTGCCAGCGGAAGCCAAGGCGGGTGACACCCTCAAGGTGAGCGGCCAGGCCGACCGGGTGCTGAGCGATGCCGACATCACGGCGGGCAAGGTGGGCTACGAGTTTGACCGCCCGGCCGACGGCGCCGGTCTGACTGTCACCGCCACCATTGTGGATGGGGCGGGCAACGAATCCCTGCCAGGCAGCGACAGTGCCACCATGGGCGACACCACCGCCACCGGTGCGCCGACCGTGACCATCACCGAAGATGCCAACAACGACGGCACCATCAGCAACAGCGAGATAAATGGTGCAATCAACGTCGAGGTGAGTCTGCCGGCGGAAGCCAAGGCGGGCGACACCCTCAAGGTGAGCGGCCAGGCTGACCGGGTGCTGAGCGATGCCGACATCACGGCGGGCAAGGTGGCTTACGAATTTGACCGCCCGGCTGATGGCGTGAAACTGACTGTCACCGCCACCCTCGTCGACGGTGCGGGCAACGAATCCCTGCCGGGCAGCGACAGTGCCACCATGGGCGACACCACCGCCACTGGCGCGCCGACGGTAGTTATCACCGAAGATACCAACAACGACGGCACCATCGACCGCACCGAAATCAGCGGCAAGGTAGACGTGAACGTCGGCCTGCCGACCGATGCCAAGGCCGGCGACACCCTCAAGGTGAGTGGCCAGGTCGACCGGGTGCTGAGCGATGCCGACATCACGGCGGGCAAGGTGGCTTACGAGTTTGACCGTCCGGCGGACGGGGTGAAGCTCACCGTGACCGCCACCATCGTCGACGGGGCGGGCAACGAATCCCTGCCGGGTAGCGACAGCGCGACCATGGGCGATACCACCGCCACCGGCGCGCCGACCGTGGTCATCACCGAAGATGCCAACAACGACGGCACCATCGACCGCACCGAAATCAACGGCAAAGTGAATGTCGAGGTCGGCCTGCCGGCCGAGGCCAAGGCCGGCGACACCCTCAAGGTGAGCGGCCAGGCCGACCGGGTGCTGACCGATGCCGACATCACGGCGGGCAAGGTTGCTTACGAGTTTGACCGTCCGGCTGATGGCCAGAAGATTACCGTCACTGCCACCATCGTCGATGCCGCCGGTAACGTCTCGGCAGAAGGTAAAGACAGCGCCACCATGGGCGACACCACCGCCACTGGCGCGCCGACCGTGGTTATCACCGAAGATGCCAACAACGACGGCACCATCAGCAACAGCGAGATTTCAGGCCCCGTAAACGTCGAGGTGGGTCTGCCAGCGGAAGCCAAGGCCGGCGACACCCTCAAGGTGAGCGGCCAGGCCGACCGGGTGCTGAGCGATACCGACATCACGGCGGGCAAGGTGGCTTACGAGTTTGACCGTCCGGCGGACGGGGTGAAGCTCACCGTGACCGCCACCATCGTCGACGGGGCGGGCAACGAATCCCTGCCGGGTAGCGACAGCGCGACTATGGGCGATACCACCGCCACCGGCGCGCCGACGGTAGTTATCGTGGACGACGTGAACAACGACCAGATGCTGACCAAGGCCGAGATCGGCAACGATCAGATCCAGGTGCGTGCCGGGGTCAGCCATGCTGATTTGGTTGCGGGCGGCAAGGTGACGCTGACCATCAACAATGGTGCCGTCAGCAGTACGGTTGAGCTGACGTTGAAAGCCGATGGCACGCTGCAATCGAACAATGGCAAGAGCTATGGCTATCAGAACGGCGTTATCAGCTGGACTGAAGCGACGCCGGGCAATGGAACATCGTTGACGGTGACCGCGACCCAGACCGACCAGGCGGGCAACACCTCCCTGCCGGGCAGCGATACTGCGCTGGTATTGGCCGTTCCCGTCACTTCCGGCGGCTACGCCAGTGGCGCCGAAGACACCCCGCTTTCCCTGAAGTGGAGCGATTTCAAGGCCAGCGATGCCGATACACCAGATGCTCAGCTGTCGATCAGGGTCACTTCACTGCCAGCCGATGGCTTGCTCCAGTACAAGGATGCTGAGGGTAAATGGCAGACAGTGACACAGGCTCTGGTGAATAGCGGGTTGACATTCAGCAAGGGGGATATTGATGCAGGCAAGCTGCAGTTCTTGCCTGACCTTCATGAGTCGAGCTCGGCTGCGGGCAACAATGGCGGCACTCCGGGCAACAAGCTTGGCGATTATGCCGCCTTTGATTACCTGGTCAGCGATGGTGTCAATGCCAGTGACAACGCCAAGTTCGTTATTGATATCAAGCCAGTGGTTGATGGCGTGACCCTCAAGGTTGAGCTGGTGAGTGGCGGTTTGACTCAGGGTGCGGCGAAGGTGGAAGAGATCCTGGACTCCTTGCAAGGCAAAAATCCATCATCGAACCCGACCGGAGGGAATGATTATCTGGTGTCCAGCAATGGCAGCTGGGTAGATGGCGGGGCTGGCAACGACACGATCAAGTTCGGCAGCGGTACAAGCTTCCAGGCGATCGGTGGGGCTGGCAACGACACCCTGATCGGTGGGGCCAGCGTCAATGAGGTCCTGATTGGCGGTGACGGAGATGACATTCTGATCGGTGGCAAGAATGCAACGTCCTCGGTCAAGCTGCAGGGGGATGGGGGCAACGATACGCTTATCTCTCAAAGTCTGAAGGCAACCACTTCCTATTACGGTGGTGACGGCCAGGACGTTGCCTACATGCCCGGCTCGATGAAGGCGCTGAAACTGGTCACGACCGGTTTGCCCAACAGCTGCGACTACCGGCTTGTCTATACGGACCCTGTCACTGGGGCGGTGACCAACCATGACTTCTACAGTGTCGAAACCCTCTATCTGCAAGATGGCAAGTACCAGTTTGAGGGTGGCCAGCTGAGCAAGGTTGCCGACCTTGCAACCCTGAAGATTGATGCTGACTTGATAGACACAGACGGTAGCGAGCGCTTTACCGAGCTGACCATCAAGGGACTGCCGCAGGGGGCTGAGGTCTCCGGCGGTACTCTGCAGGCTGACGGCAGTTGGAAGGTGCCAGCCAGCATGCTGGATCAGGATGGCAAATTGTCGCTGCAGATTGAACTGCCGGTCGGTAGCCAGAATATCAAGGTTACCGTTGTGGCGGGCTCGCAAGAGTACGATATGAATGGTCAACCTATCTCGGGTGAAGTGAAATTTACCGAGGCAGACGCCGGCTTCATGATCAAACCGGCCAATCCGAATGGTGACAACACCCTTGATGGCGGCGGTGGTGATGATGTGCTGCTGGGGGATATAGGTGGCATCAAGACGTCGGTCGAGCCTGGCAAGAATTACAATGTCGCGCTGATTGTGGACACCTCAGGCAGCATGGCATATGGCCTGGATGGGAATAAGGAGCCCAGCCGAGGTCAGGATCGAATGACATTGACGATCAATGCACTGAAAGTGTTGGCCAACCAGCTGGCCAGCCACGATGGCGTGGTCAACGTGACGCTGATCGGTTTCGCCGGGTCGGCCAGCAATATGTTGAAGATCGAAGATCTCAACTCGGCAAACCTGCAGACGCTGATCAACAAGATCACGGCCTTGTCTGCTGATGGTGGCACCAACTACGAGGATGCCTTCATCAAGGCGACCGAGTGGTTCAATACCAAGCCGGGGAGCGGGACAGACCTGAAATTCGAAAACCTGACCTACTTCCTGACCGACGGTGATCCCACGACGTACAACGGTGACAAATCATCGTCCGGTGGTACCACGAATGATGCCGACATGCAGAAGGCCATCGATGTCTTTACGTCTCTGTCGGGATTGAGCGAGGTCAAGGCGATTGGCATAGGTACCGGTGTGACGGAGGGTAACCTGAAGTATTTCGACAATACCCAGGTGACCGGTGCGAGCAGTCAATATGGCCAGTCGCAAATACTGAATGACTTCTCGAGTAATAGTGGTGTGTGGAGAGCGAGCAGTTGGGGTAAAGCTGGTGATAGCTCCGGCACCGTTGTGAGAGACAACGACAAGATTGAGTTGACTGATAAAGCCTCTTCCGGTGCGTCGATCTTTACCAGTGCAACACTGGCGGTGGCGGCGGGTAATGGCATCCGCTTTGATTTGTCTACAGATAGCGATTTTTCTTCCGGTGACAGTTTCTCGGTGCAATTACAGCGCTGGAATGGCTCGAGCTGGGTCAATGTCGGTAGTGCTTTAAATACGACCGGAATGATAGACAGTGGTCCTTTAGTCGCTGCCGATTATCGCTATGTCTTTACATTGAATGATATAGATGACGGTTGGAGTTGGAGTCGGGGTTGGGATAACACGTCGGCCACGCTGGTGATAGATAACCTCGCCAAGGTGACGGACTATCCGCCGATCGGTCAACCCGACATTATCACCAAGGCCGAGGATCTCCAGGCCGTGCTTGTGGGTGGCTCGGTGACGAATACTCCCGCAGAGGTTGGTTCGGATACGGTCAAGGGCGGTGCAGGCAGCGACATCCTGTTTGGCGATGCCATTAACACCGATTATCTGCCCTGGGGCGCGGCGGGCAATCCGGCCAAGCCGACGGACTGGGTCAATGGCAAGGGACTGGATGGCTTGACCCAGTTCCTGACCTTGAAGAACGGCTATGCCCCCAGCACCGTAGAGCTGTACGAATATATCAAGGGCAATGCCAAGTCATTTGATGTCGCAGGTGATACTCGTGGCGGGCACGACAAGCTGTATGGCGGCCTGGGAGACGACATCCTCTTCGGCCAGGGAGGTAACGACGAACTCTCCGGTGACGCTGGCAACGATGCCCTCTATGGCGGTACCGGTAACGACACCCTGAGCGGTGGCTTGGGCAATGACATCCTGACTGGGGGCCTCGGCAACGACATTCTGAAGGGGGATGCGGGATCAGATGCCTTCACCTGGCTGAAGGGGGATACGGTCGCAGGCTCGGTCGCCAAGGACTATGTGCTCGACTTCTCCAAGTCCGAAGGGGACAAGCTGGACCTGAGCGATCTGCTCGACAGCGATGGCAGCAAGAACCAGAGCTCCCTGAAGAGCCTGCTCTCTGTGTTCCAGGACAGCGAAGGGGTGCACCTGCAGGTGAAGGAGAGCAGCGCGGCGCCGGTGACTCAGGAGATAGTGCTGATGAATCACAGCTTCGATACCCTGACGGGCAATGCGGGCGCGACCTCGACCCAGGTGATCGACTTCATGTTGAACAACCATATGCTGGAGATCGATAAATAAGGCTGTGCTGGACCCGCAAGTATCAAGACGGTGGCTCAGGCCACCGTTTTTCATGGTGCCAAGCAGGAAGAGAGAGCGAGCAGCAGTGACTTGAGCCTTGCATGGCAAGGAACAGCATCAGGTAGAAGAGGGGAGTCGGAAGGCAATATAGGAAGGCAATAGAAGCAAAATAGGAGGAGAGATCTCCTCCTAGCAAGGCGGCAGCTTAGAGAAGGGTAACGTTCTCAGCCTGCGGACCTTTCTGACCCTGAGTCACGGTGAACTGAACCTTCTGGCCTTCGGCCAGGGTCTTGAAACCAGTGCTCTGGATGGAGGAGAAGTGAACGAAAACGTCCGGGCCCTGGGATTGCTCGATGAAGCCGAAACCCTTGGTCTCGTTGAACCATTTGACTTGGCCGGTGCGAATGTCAGACATGTGTAAGTCCTATCTATAACAAAATGAAACTAACGCCTGGTACAGGCAGGGTTTGCCTAGAAGACAGGGGGAGGGCATGACTGACCTGTTTAACCGTCTCAGTCGTGCTCAACAGTCCCTGTTTAAAGCAAAAACGATTGTACGTGAGCGCGGATCCTTGTCAATTTTCGAGGATTCATTTTTTGAGCAAGGTAAAACTATTGGTCAATCAAGCCGTTGTCGGCAGGGATTGAGCATGAAAAAGGAGGCATCAAGCCTCCTTTTTCTGTTCGGCGCCTTGAATGCCTTACTCCTTGAGCGCAAAACCCTCACCCTGGCGATCGTAACGATAGAGTACCTGGAAGTCGTCCCGGATCTCGACACGCTGGATCCGTTGATCGTCTCCGACCAGGATGTTGAGTGACTTGCCGGTTTGCATCCGGGTCAGCGGTCTGTCCGGCCCCTCAATGGCAATGAGGCGGCTCAACTCGACCCCGGGTAACTGAAACTGGCGGAACAGGGAGAACAGGGTTTCGCCCGCTGCCACCTTGTGCCGCAGCCACTTGCCATTGACCGGTTCGGGTTCGACGGCAACCTTTGCCTGATTTTGCGGCTGTCGCAGCGCGTTCTGGGCTTGGACCGGGATGGCGACGGGCACGCTGAGCACGCCGGAGGGGGCTGCTTGCGGCGCGCTGGGCGCAGGTTCCCAGGCCAGCAGGATCAACCAGACTGGCACCAGGATCAGCAGTGCGATGCAGTGCTTGCGGGGCAGAGGGGTTTGCCACTTGCGGCCCTGATCCGTCTTGGGCCGGCTGGCATCCCGGTTTCTCAGCTGTCCCAGAGTCTGGCCAAGTTGCTGGCGCAGGGGCAGGCTGGCGGCGTTGATACGTTCAAGCAGGGATCCTTGAGACTCGTCTTTATGACGCTGTGCTCGTCTGTTATGGCCACGGGGGCGACGATCCGGGGTGGGCACGGCAGTTACCTCTCACTACAATTGCCTGCCATCAGGCAAATCAGGCGCCTATGGTAAACGGACTCGCCCCCGAGGGGGAGAGCCCGTGACAGGAAAATTATCAGCGTAGTCGGAATTGTCCCAGTAATTGCTGTAATCGTTCCGCCGCCTGACGCAGCGCCTGACTGGCGTTGGCGGTCTCGGCTGCATCCTGGGCGATGTCATTTGCCAGGACGTTGGTCTGGGCCAGATTGCCAGAGACCGTCTCGGAGACAGAGCTTTGCTCCTCGGCGGCGGAGGCTATCTGGTAGGTCATGTCATTGATGGTGGCGATTGCCTGATAGATGCTGCCAAGGGCGGCCTCTGCCAGATCCGCCTCTGTCACGGCCTGTTGCGTCAATTGCTGGCTGAGACTGATGGCACAGACGGCATTGGTCGAGCTGTGACGTATCTTCTCGAGCAGCTCCTGAGTGTTCTGTACCGCCTGCTGAGTGTTGCGGGCCAGCTGGCGCACCTCATCGGCCACCACGGCAAAGCCACGGCCCTGATCCCCGGCCCGGGCCGCTTCGATGGCGGCATTGAGTGCCAGCAAGTTGGTCTGATCGGCAATATTCTGAATGACGGTGAGAATGCTGGTGATCTGCGCGCTGTCCCGGGCCAGCCCTTCGACCACCTCGGCCCCCCGGCCAGCCTCCGTCGCGACCTTGTGCATCGACTGGATCACCTGCTGGAAGCGTACCTTGCCCTCATCGGCCGCGCTCTGGGCCTGCTTGGCGGAGTCGGCGGTGTTGTTGGCATGGGTCGCTACCTCCTGACTGACATACGACATCTCCTGGACCGCGGTCAGCATCTGCTCCATCTCCGCCTGATGAGATTGCAGGTTGCGATCCGTCTGACCCGCGATGCGATCGGTATCACCGGCGTGACGGTTCACCTCGCTGGCGGTACCGAGTACATCGCCGAGCAACCCCTGTAGCTTGTCGATGAAGCGGTTGATGCCTTTGGCCAGATCCCCCAGTTCGTCGACTGAGTGAGCCTGGAGTCGCTTGGTCAAGTCTCCTTCGCCATCGGCGATGTCATCCACCAGGCTGACCATCTGCCGGATAGGACCCGTGATGCTGCGCGCAATAAACAGCATGGCGGCCAGGGCCAAGCCCAGCACCAGCAGGGCGCCTATCAGCTGCTGGCTCATGGCGGCACGGTTCAGCTCGTTGAGCTGAGCTTCGAGCTGATCGGCACGGGCCAGCACCACCTGATAGGGCAGGGTGACGATGATGGCCCAGTTGCGGTGCATGCCAGGTACCTGAATGGGCACAGAGATCCGAAATGCCTCGTTGAGTTCCTGGCGCTGCACCTCTGGCTTGAGGTATTGACGCCACTCCTGACCGAGCCGTTGTGCGGCCGGGCCACCGAGCAGGGCCGCATCGCCACTGGTGCCGGTGATCACCCCGGCGGCGCTGACGATCAATGTCTCACCCTTGCCGTCATAGATGTTGCTGTTGAGGTGCCTGGCCTGCTGATTGATGGAGTCTACCGTCAGATCCAGCGCCGCTATCCCCTTGAACTGACCCTTGACCATGATGGGGCTGGTGATGGTGCTCACCAACACCTGCTGACCGTTGATGTCGACCTTGAAAGGGTCGATGAGGCAGGCCTGGCCTTGCTGTTTCGGGCAGGCATAGTAGTCGTTGGCCGGGTTGCCGAAGCTGTCTGTGTCGCTTTTCTCGATGGAGAGCAGCAGATCCGAGCCTATCTTGGTGCCATCACGATAGAAGTAGGGCACGAAGCGGCCTTGGGGGTCACTGCCCAGTTCAGTCTGACCGGCGAAGAGGGCATCATCGCCAGCAAAGCCATTGGGCTCGAAACCGGCGAAGGCACCATAGAGCTGTGGCTCGAGGGCGAGCTGGGCCTTGAGCAGATCATTGACCTGTGGACGGCTGAGGCTGAGCAGCCCCTCCTGTTGCAGGGTCAGTACACTGGCCATCTGCTGGGTATAAGAGAGCCCCTTTTGCAGCAGTTGTGTGATGGCGGCCGCCTCGGCGCGGGCCTCGGCACTGACTTTCTGCCATGCCTCTTCTTGCAGGGCTTCACGGCTGGAACTGACGGTCAGTTGCTGAGTCTGGCGGCCCGAATATTGGGTCTGCAAGATGAGGATCACCAGTGCGAGGGTCATGGCGATCCCGGCCATCACCAGTATGCGGTGTGAAATAGAACGAAACTGCATCATGCGTTCCTTGTTGTAGGGTGAAGTTGGCTGAAATATCGGCGGATTAGCTGAAAGCTCCAGCTTTTGTTAGCAGTAGAGCCGAAAATAGCGAGATGTTTTGCGATCCTCCTCATGTCCGGGGAGAAAGGGATTCATGCTTGCCCTGCACCCTGCACCCTGCACCCTGCACCCTGCACCCTGCACCCTGCACCCTGCGCAGGCCCAGATTTCCCCATTGGGAGCGCTGAGCGTTACCGTCCTGTTGTTCGGCCCCGTTGCTGGGGTTTAGGTTCGATTCTCCCGGGGGAGAGCCTGTTGCATATCCGGGTTGCTCATCTTGAAGGGGGTGATCAATGTCCAGTTTTCCCATCCGGGGGCGGGAGTGCTAAAATGCGGCGGTTTTTCTAACGCATTGGCCCAAGGCCCTCTACACAAGGCTTAAAGATGAAAGTCAAAACCCGTTTTGCGCCCAGCCCGACCGGTTTCCTGCATGTCGGCGGTGCCCGTACCGCGCTCTACTCCTGGCTCTATGCGAAAAGCCAGGGCGGTGAGTTCGTGTTGCGTATCGAGGATACCGATCTGGAACGTTCCACCCAGGAGGCGATCGACGCCATCATCGAGGGCATGGAATGGCTGGAGCTGAACTGGGATGAGGGTCCCTATTACCAGACCAAGCGTTTCGATCGCTACAACGCCCTGATCGACGAGATGCTGGCCGACAGCCGCGCCTACAAGTGCTTCTGCTCGCGGGAGCGGTTGGACGCGCTGCGTGAAGGTCAGATGGCCAGCGGCGAGAAGCCGCGCTATGACGGCAAGTGCCGGGATGCCGCTCACGATCACCCGGCCGATGCGCCCCACGTCATTCGCTTCCGCAACCCGACCGAAGGCTCAGTGGTGTTCGATGATCACGTCCGTGGCCGCATCGAGTTCGCCAACAGCGAGCTGGACGATCTCATCATTCGCCGCACCGACGGCGCCCCCACCTATAACTTCTGCGTGGTGGTCGATGACTGGGACATGGAGATCACCCACGTGGTGCGTGGCGAAGACCACATCAACAACACCCCGCGCCAGATCAACATCTATAAGGCCCTGAACGCACCTGTGCCTGAGTTTGCCCACGTATCCATGATCCTGGGCGACGACGGCGCCAAGCTCTCCAAGCGTCACGGCGCCGTGTCCGTGATGCAGTACCGCGACGACGGCTACCTGCCGGAAGCCCTGCTGAACTACCTGGTGCGTCTGGGCTGGTCCCACGGCGATCAGGAGATCTTCACCCTGGACGAGATGATCAAGCTGTTCAGCCTGGATGCCATCTCCAAGTCGGCATCCGCCTTCAACACCGACAAGCTGTTGTGGCTCAACAACCACTACATGCGCAGCCTGGATCCGGCCTATGTCGCCAAGCATCTGGCATGGCACATGGCGGAGCAGAACATTGATACCAGCAAGGGGCCGACCTTGCCTGAGGTGGTGACCCTGCTGGCCGAGCGCTGCAACACCCTGGTGGAGATGGCCGCCCAGAGCCGCTACCTGTTCGAAGAGTATGAAGCGCTGGACGAAGCGGCTGCCAAGAAGCACCTGCGCGGCGTCGCGGCCGAGCCGCTGACCCTGGCCAGGGCCAAGCTGGCGGCCCTGGAGACCTGGACCACGGAGGCGCTGCACGAGCTGATTGAAGCCACCGCCGCCGAACTGGGTCAGGGCATGGGCAAAGTCGGCATGCCGCTGCGCGTCGCCGTGACCGGGCTGGGCCAGTCCCCCGGCATCGACGCCGTGATGGCCTTGGTCGGCAAGGAGCGGGTACTGGCTCGCATCGACCGCGCCCTGGCCTACATCGCAGCGCGGATGGCCGCCGAGTAAGCTTGCCGTCGGACATTGCCGTCACCGGTCTGGGATAATCTCTCCCCGGGTATCGACGCCGTGATGGCACTGGTTGGCAAGGAGCGGGTACTTGCTCGCATCGATCGCGCCCTGGCGTATATCGAAGCGCGTATGGCCGCCGAGTAAGCTTGCCGTCGGACATTGCCGTCACCGGTCTGGGATAATCTCTCCCCGGGTATCGACGCCGTGATGGCCCAGGTCGGCAAGGAGCGGGTGCTAGCTCGCATCGACCTCGCGCTGGCCTACATCGCAGCGCGGATGGCCGCCGAATAAGTCGATTCATTGCCATAGAAAAAGGGCTCCCGTTCGGGGGCCCTTGTTGTTTGTATCCAAGAGTGATTTGTGACCAAAAACAGCAAGATAGCGACAGGGTTGCCGGTAAAAACAGCTAACTGCCTGAATTTTGACTAAACGCATCGACGAGGGGTATTTTTGGGTTGACAGCAAAGCGGTCGATGCCTATCATGCGCCTCCGTTGCCGGAGATAACTTTGGTAGCGCCGAGGTGAGTTGGGGTTATAGCTCAGCTGGGAGAGCGCTTGCATGGCATGCAAGAGGTCCGCGGTTCGATCCCGCGTAGCTCCACCAAATTCTCCTCGAACAATCTGGAATCTAAGGGGTTATAGCTCAGCTGGGAGAGCGCTTGCATGGCATGCAAGAGGTCCGCGGTTCGATCCCGCGTAGCTCCACCAGATTCTTGATTGACGAATACCCAGGGCAGTGCGGTGTGTATCACCCAGGCCGACCTTTGTGGGGTTATAGCTCAGCTGGGAGAGCGCTTGCATGGCATGCAAGAGGTCCGCGGTTCGATCCCGCGTAGCTCCACCACTATTTCGCAGTAAGGCAAACGGACACCAGAACCGATTGTCTAAAGAGTAAAGATTTCGGGGTTATAGCTCAGCTGGGAGAGCGCTTGCATGGCATGCAAGAGG
>NZ_JANUEP010000016.1:0-52603 GCF_024807335.1 Aeromonas sp. BIGb0405 | reverse complement strand
AACACGGCTTTCTTCGATTGGAGCGGGAAACGAGACTCGAACTCGCGACCCCGACCTTGGCAAGGTCGTGCTCTACCAACTGAGCTATTCCCGCACCGGGTACTGCTGGCGATCTGCAACTGCTTGGAGCGGGAAACGAGACTCGAACTCGCGACCCCGACCTTGGCAAGGTCGTGCTCTACCAACTGAGCTATTCCCGCATCATCTCGGTGTGAAACCGATGCAGCTGCATATCTATTGCTTTTTGAATCGATGTTGGAGCGGGAAACGAGACTCGAACTCGCGACCCCGACCTTGGCAAGGTCGTGCTCTACCAACTGAGCTATTCCCGCACAATCATCAATAAAAAAATCGTGCAGCATTTGGTTGCTTGCGCTACTACACGGGAGCCGAATTATAAGAGCAGAGTGATCAATTGCAAGGGCTTTTTTGTCGGGCAGAGTCCGTTCGCTCAAAAGCTGGTCGAACTGTCGATTTTCCCAACCAATGATGCCACTCCCCCTCTGCCTTGCCATCGAAACAGCCCCACGCAGAGGGATAACCGCCGCTGACGCTGACAAGAGCTGCGCCCTTGTCACTCCCCTTCGGCCACGCTGGCCGCTTGGTACAGCTGGCGGCCCCTTAAATCTTGAAGACGTGGCCGCGGTAGAACTGCAGCTCGGCAATGGACTCGCGAATGTCGTCCAGCGCCTGGTGAGAACCGCTCTTGGTGAACTGATCCAGCAACTCGGGCTGCCAGCGGCGTACCAGCTCCTTGATGGTGCTGACATCGATGTTGCGATAGTGGAAGAAGGCCTCCAGCTCGCCCATGTGTTTGACCATGAAGCGGCGATCCTGACCGATGCTGTTGCCGCACAGCGGGCTGGTGCGCTCCGGCACCCACTGCCGGATGAAGTCGAGGGTCTCCTTCACGGCGCGGGCTTCGTCATACTCGCTCGCCTGTACCCGAGCCACCAGGCCGGAGCCGGTATGTGTGCGCACGTTCCACTCATCCATCTTGGCCAACTCCGCCTCGCTCTGATGAATGGCGAGCACCGGGCCCTCGGCCAGCACATTCAGATCCTTGTCGGTGATGATGGTGGCTATCTCGATAACCACATTCAGTTCCGGGTCCAGCCCCGTCATCTCCATGTCGATCCATACCAGGTTCTGCGCGCTGACACTCATGCTTGTTCTCTCTCTATTGGGAGGAATGGCGGAACTTTGCCAATTTGCATGTATCATACTGGCTTTGGATCTGTTCATAAACTGGCGAATCGAGTGGCAAAGAAAGCAAAACTCAATCTGGGTCAACAAAGGCGCGTCCAGGTCAACCGCGACAAGCGGCTGCAAAAAGAGCACAACAACCAGGTCGATGACACCCTGTTCGGCCCGGCTATCGAAGGCATGGTGATCAGCCGTTTCGGCCAGCATGCAGACGTGGAAGCGAGTGATGGCAGCATCCACCGCAGCAACCTGCGCCGCAGCAGCATCACCAGCCTGGTATGCGGCGATCGTGTGGTATGGCGTCCGGGCCTCAACGAGGCGACTCCGGGCGTGATAGAGGCGGTACATCCCCGCCACTCGGTGCTGACCCGCCCCGACTTCTATGACGGCGTCAAACCCATCGCCGCCAACATAGACCAGATCATCATCGTCTCGGCGGTGATGCCCGAGTTCTCGACCAACATCGTCGACCGTTATCTGGTAGCCGCCGAAGATGTCGAGATCCAGCCGCTCATCGTGCTGAACAAGGTCGACATGCTCGATGACGCCGCTCGCGTGCGCATCGATGGCCAACTGAGTGCCTACCGCAAACTCGGCTATCAGGTGATCCTGGTCAGTTGCGAGAGCGGTGAGGGGCTCGAGGAGCTCAAGGCCCAGTTCAACGGCAAGATCAGCATCTTCGTCGGCCAGTCCGGGGTGGGTAAATCCTCCCTGGCCAATGCCCTGATGCCCGGCCTGGGTGTCTTGACCGGCGAGATCTCCGAAAACTCGGGGCTCGGCCAGCACACCACCACCACGGCGCGACTCTATCACTTCCCGAGTGGCGGCGATCTCATCGACTCCCCGGGGATCCGTGAGTTCGCCCTCTGGCACCTGGAAGCCGATCGCATCACCTGGTGCTTCGTCGAGTTCCGCGACTACCTGGGGGGCTGCAAGTTTCGCGACTGCACCCACAAGGAGGATCCCGGTTGCGCCCTGCGCACCGCGGTCGAGCGGGGCGACATCAGCGCGGATCGCTTCTACAACTATCACCGCATCCTGGAAACCATGCAGGAAGCCCGCCACGGCCGGCAACAAGCCCGGCTGTGACCCACTAAACCCCTCTTTCTATTAAAAGAGCAGATGAACATCATGAGCATTACTGACAACCTGAAGATTGCCGGTCAATACTGTCTGCCCAAGCATGCCCTCTCTCGCTTGCTCGGCAAGCTGGCTGCCGCCGAGGCGGGCAACCTCACCACCAAGGTGATCGAGGCCTTTATCAAGCAGTACCAGGTCGACATGAGCGAAGCGCTCCATGAAGACCCCGCATTCTACAAGAGCTTCAACCACTTCTTTACCCGCGAGCTCAAGCCGGGGATCCGTCCCCTGGTTGACGATCCCATGACCCTGGCCCTGCCGGTAGATGGTACCGTCAGCCAGCTCGGCCCCATTAACCAAGGCCGCATCATCCAGGCCAAGGGCCACGACTACAGTGCCCGCGAGCTGCTGGGTGGTGATGAGGATCTGGTTGCCCCCTTCAAGGATGGTGACTTTGCCACCATTTATCTGGCCCCCAAGGACTATCACCGCATTCACATGCCCCTGGATGGCGTATTGGAGAGCATGGTGTTCGTGCCCGGCGACCTCTTCTCGGTCAACCCGCTGACCGCCGAAAACGTGCCGAATCTGTTTGCCCGCAATGAACGGGTGGTCGCCACCTTCCGCACCACCCATGGCCCCATGGCCCTGGTGCTGGTCGGCGCCACTATCGTCGCCAGCATCGAGACCATCTGGGCTGGCAACATTGCGCCAGCTAAGCAGAAAGGACCGACCAAACAGAAAGAAGTGGTGCGTTGGGACTACAGCGGCGATGAGGCCATCACCCTGCAAAAAGGGGCTGAAATGGGGCTGTTCAAACTCGGCAGCACAGTGGTCTGTCTGTTTGGCCCGGGTATGCTGGCCAGCTTCGATGCGCCGCTGGCGCCCGGCGTCACTACCCGCATGGGTCAGCCCTTTGCCACCCTGGCGAGCGATGCATGAGCGAACCGACCGATAACCCCCAGTCCGACCCGGTTGCGGCCGACAAGGCCCAGCCCAGGAATCCACTCCATGGCTTGACCCTGGAGGCGATCCTGACCGAACTGGTGGCGCACTACGGCTGGGAGGCCCTCGGGCAGCAGATCAATATCCGCTGCTTTACCGACGATCCCAGCATCAAGTCCAGCCTGAAGTTTTTGCGCAAGACCCCCTGGGCCCGGGAGAAGGTCGAGAGCCTCTATCTGTACGTCCAGCGCAAGCAGTCCAAAAAGAAGGAAGGCCCCCATGGCGTTTAAAATTACCTACACATACAAGAGTCAGGCCAAGGAAATCGGCTATTCCAACGACAAATTCCGCAGCATCTATGATGCCATCGCGGCCGCCGAGGGGCTCGACCTCAAGGCATTCCACGCCATGGAGGCCCAGTTGGCTCAGGTGTGCCGCCGTGACAAGAAGAGCGTGAAAGATTATCAGGAGAACCACTTCAAGGAGCTGGGTTTCTCCGCCATCACCATCTTCCGCGACGAAGAGTGAGCGTGGCGACAATAAAAAAACCGGGCCTTGGCCCGGTTTTTTATTGCTGCGTTTTTCATCCCTGCCTGTTTGATGACTCGGCCAGGCAGCCACGCAAGGGCCAGGTCGTTCAGACCCTCTCTTAATTACCCAGGGTGGCGAACAGTCCCTGCTCCAGGGTACCGCGCGAGACGCAGACGGGTGTAATGGAAGGCGCGGCAACCCGCTCACCAGAACCTTCGACGAAGAACAGTTCGGTATTGCCCTTGACGTTGACGGTAGCAACGCTGTTGGTACCGCTCTGGGTGACGATCAGGTTGATCTGCAAGTTGGGGTTACCCAGTGCGACTTTGGATCCCATGGTGCCGCAATCGAGCCACTCCAGACCATCGGCCGCATTCTCGACATTGGCCGTCATCAGACCGGTGGCACGCTGGCTGGTCTCGATCTTGAGGCCGTGGTCGGCAAACCACTTCTCGGCGCGAGCCCAGACCAGATCGACCGGGATCTGCATCTCCTGGGTGTTATTGGTCGCCTTGGCGATCGGCGGGTTATAACGGTACTGCTCACCACCATTGTTGTCCGCTGCACAGCCTGCCAGCAGCAGCGCCAGGGCGCTCCCCATTATCTTTTTCATCTGTCTCTTCTCGTCTCATCATGAGGCCATAGGCCAACCGGCGGCTATTATGGCGCCAGCGTCAACGGCTGTCAGCAGGACAATAAAGAAATGATCGAGGTCCGAGCGGGCTTTACAAAAAGAGTGTCCTATCATAGATTTGCTCGAAACTTGCCCTTTGAGCCCACCTTCACACCTTGTTCACCCCAGATCAGTTGCAAGCCATCATAGATCAACTCCCCATCAGCATTTTCTGCCGGGGTGCAGATGGCCGCTACCTGCTGGTCAATCGCCATTTTGCCCTGCACGCTGGCGCCACGCATCCGGGCGAGCTCATTGGCAAGAGGGATGCGCAGCTCCCCTGGGGAGACGTATTTCACGAGGAGGACAGCCAGATCCTGGCACGGGGTGAGCCCTTGCTGCACCAGCAACAGCTCTGCCTGCGTGACGATAACGAGTTCTGGATAGAGACCCACAAGGTTCCTATCTACGACGAGGAGGGAGCCCCTCTCGCGCTGTTTGGCGTCGTGAGCGAGATAGGGCAACACAAGGAGCTGGAGCAGACCTTCAAGCAGCAGCAGCTGTTACAACGCCGCTTGCTCGACGCCATACCGGATCCTATCCGGTTCGAGGATCACGACGGCCGGGTGCTCGACTGCAACCAGGCTTTCCTCGATTTCATGGGGTTGCAGGCCAGCGAGGTGCTGGGCCAGAACGTCCGTCAGCACCTGCCCCCCCAGATGCCCATGGGCCGTGGTGAATATTGCCTGCTCGATGCCAAGGGGCAGGGTCGCCATCTGGAGATCATCAGAGTTGAGGTGCCAGACGACAACGGCCTCTCCCTCGGGATACTCACGCTGAGTCGCGACATCACCGGGCTGCGTACCACCCAGGCCCAGTTGCAGCAGGAGCAGCATTACGACAGCCTCACCGGCTTGCTCAAACTCTCCCATTTCTTGCAGACCAGCCGCCATCTCGGCGGGCGCCCAGCCAGTCTGCTGCTCATCGATCTGCAACATTTTCGCGAGATCAACGACAGGTTCGGCATCCGCATCGCCGATCGCCTGCTCAACCAGGTCGCTCAGCGCCTGCAACGCCTGGCTCCGGCCAATGCCTTGCTGTGCCGGGTCGCCGCCGATGACTTCGCCCTGTTACTGCCCGAGCTGGACAAACCCCTGGCCGAATGGAGCCAGCGCCTGCAAGGGGAGCTGATGGCACCCTATCAGGTCGAAGAGCATCGCATCCAGATCACCTGCTTCCTTGGCATCGCCCAGGGACGAGCCAATGACGCCGAGCGCCTGCTGGGCCATGCCGAGGCCGCCCTGGCCGAAGGCAAGCGCCTGCAGCAGCACTGCACCCTGTTCGATCCCGAGCTCTACCAGCAGTTGCAACGCCGCAAGCAGCTCAGCGCCGACTTGCCCCAGGCGATCCGCTCGGCCGAGCTCACCGCCGTCTACCAGCCCATCATCTGCGCCAGGCAAGACAAGCTGCATGGCGCCGAACTGCTCTGCCGATGGCCCCACCCAACCCTTGGCATGGTGGCGCCGGACGAGTTTATCCCCCTGGCCGAAGAGCTGGGGCTCATCGGGCGACTCGGCGAACTGATGCTCGAGCAAGGCTGTGCCCAGCTCGCGCGCTGGCAACAGGTGTGGCCAGCTCTCATGCTGTCGGTCAACCTCTCGCCACTGCAGTTCCGCGACCCCGAGCTGGGCCAGCGCATCCAGGCCTGCGCCCTGCGCCATGGCATAGCCCCCGCGACCCTGGAGCTGGAAATTACCGAAGGGGTATTGATGGAGAATGCCGACGAGATAGAGCAGAACCTCTCCAGCCTGATCCAGGCTGGCTTCCAGCTTGCCATCGATGACTTTGGCACCGGCTACTGCTCCCTCGCCTATCTGCCGCGCCTCGAAGTCGCCACCCTCAAGCTGGATCGCAGCTTCACCCGGGATCTGGTGAGCAATGCCGCCACCACGGCCATAGTGCGTTCCGTCATCGGCCTGGGCCATGAACTCGGTATCCAGATCACCGCCGAAGGGGTCGAGACCCAGGAGCAGCGCCGCTGGTTGACCGAGGCAGGCTGTGACAGGCTGCAGGGCTACCTGTTCAGCCGCCCCCTGCCCCCTCAGGAGTTCGGTCGCAGTTACGGCCTGAGCGATACCTGAGCCCTGGGGCTCCATCCCGCATCTCATCGCCCGCCTGCGGTGTCACAGCTAAAAAAGCGGTCACCCTGGGGTGACCGCTTTTTTAGCTGCTGTACTCCCGGCGCCCTCCATGGCGGCGGTTTGGCCTTCCCTCACCACCCATCTGGCGGCGCCGGGCCCGGGAGATACGGCCTCACCCCTGGATATTACTCCTGGAAGTAAGTGCCCCAGCCATCGTAATCCACCCCGTATTTCTCGAGGATGGGACGCATCTTCTCGATGTCGGCGAGAATGCGCTCCACATTCAAGGCGCATTCGGCAGTGGCATCGAAACAGAAGATAGTGGCGCCGTCATCCAGCTCCATCTCTTCGGCATCGGTCACTTCGAAGCCCGCCTTGAACAAGTCCACCGCCGCCTTCTCCAGCAGATCGAAATCCTGGCAGGCGAAGTGGTGCTCTATCTCGTAGTCGAGCTCAGGGTTGCTGCCGTCGGCCAGCAGTTCGGTCACTATGGCGGTCGTTTCGTCGCGCCACTCTTGCATATCCAGACTCATGTTGCCTCCCAGGCGGTATGGTTGCGCAAAGCATACCTGTCCGGCGCGCCCCGCTCAACGAGTGTCGGTGTCCATCTGCCCTTTGTTCAGGCGCGCTCCCTCTCCCCCAAATGGGGACATGCCCATTTTGGGGGCCAATCCGCACTATCTGCCATACATCACCTGATGGGCCGCACATCCAGCAGACAAGCGCATCCAAACCAGAACAAATGAGTCACCAATAGCCTCTTCTCCAGAACAAGAATGCAATGAAGCCGCGATGACAAAGGGTACGCATCGGGTTATCAAGGGTCTGCAAGCCGAGCTTGCCGACGAGAGAGGAGCCCCTGCTGGCTCCTTTTTTTCACGTGATGGAGCACGTTAATAATGACTAAAAAAACCATACTGAGCCTGCTGATTGGCTCGACCCTTATGATTGGAAACCAGGTCAGCGCCGCCCCGGTGCATGGCCCCTTCGATGCCCCCCTGGCCGATGAGGCCAAGGTGCTGGAGATGCTCAAGAAGAGTGGCAAGATTGCCACCTTGGCCTCGCCCGAGATGGAGCAGGCCGCCCTGGCCAGCTTCTACCGCCAGAAGGCGCGTGCCCACCAGGGCCATGGTGCCCTGGCGGTGCAGGAGGGCAAGGTGCGCGAGCGCATCCTCAAGAAGATCCGCTTGAACGGCACGGCCCGTCCCGGCGATCGCATCCCCACCCTGCTGCTCAAGTCTATCGAGAAAGAGCACTATCGGGGCGCCAAGCGGCAGGACAAGATCCTCGCCATTCTGGTCGACTTCCCCGACTACCCGAAAAACAGTGTCCGCCCCGAGCTGACCAAGATGTATTACCCGGACTACACCCCGGCGCACTACAACGACCTGCTGTTCTCCCCTAAGGGTTACCAGGGCCCCAATGGCGAGACCTTCATCTCGATGCGCCAGTTCTACGAGCAGCAATCCGGCCAGAGTTACAGCGTGGGCGGTCAGGTGGCTGGCTGGTACACGGCCAGCAAGCCTGCCGCCGACTATGGCAATAACCAGAACGAAACGGCGGTGCGGGAGCTGGTGAAGGAGGCGCTGATCCAGGTTGCCAATGACCCCAGCATCGATCTCGCCGAGTTTGATCAGGAGGATCGCTACGACTTGAACGGCAACGGCAATCGCAACGAACCCGATGGCCTGATCGACCACCTGATGATCTTCCACGCCAGCGTGGGGGAAGAGGCCGGTGGCGGCGATCTGGGTGAAGATGCCATCTGGGCCCATCGCTGGAACCTGGGCAACCCCTACCCCATTCCCGGCACCAGCAGCCCGGCCGGTAACTTCAACGGCCAGTATGCCGCCTACGACTACACCATACAGCCCATCGATGCGGCGGCCGGGGTCTGCGCCCATGAATATGGCCACGATCTCGGCCTGCCGGATGAATACGACACCAAGTACACCGGCAAGGGCGAACCCGTCGCCACCTGGTCCGTGATGTCTTCCGGCTCCTGGGCGGGGGTGATTGGCGGCACCGAGCCGACCGGCTTCTCCGCCTGGGCCAAGGAGTTCCTGCAAGCCTCCCTCGGCGGCAACTGGCTGCACGGCAGCAATGTGCATGTCGACGATCTTAGCCGACGCGGCAACGTCTATATGCTGGATCAGGCCAACGACAAGGGACGCAACGATGATGTGGTGCGCATCAATCTGCCCCCGAAACAGGTGCCCCTCAATCCCCCCTACGCCGGCCAGTTTGAATACCATGGTGGTAACGGCAATGATCTGGACAACCGCATGGTCCTCAACCTGGACTTGACCGGCAAACAGAGTGCGACCTTTGGCTTCAAGGCCTGGTACCAGATAGAAGATGGCTTCGACTATGCGCGGGTGCTGGTCAACGGCCAGCCCATTGCGGGCAACCTGACCACCTCGGACGATCCGAACGGCATCGGTTTTGGTATCGGCATCACGGGCCATTCGGGGGGCTGGGTCGATGCCGACTTTGACTTGAGCCCCTGGGCCGGTCAGCAGATCCAGCTCAGCCTGCAGTACCTGAGCGATGGTGGCGTGGCCGAGCAGGGTCTGTTCGTGGACGAGATCCAGATAGTCGCCGACGGCGAGACTCTGGTCAGCGACGGTGCCGAGGCTGCCTCAGCCTTCAGCCTGGCCGGCTTCGTGAAGAGCAATGGCAACGAGGCCAAGGATCACTACTACCTGGCCGAGTGGCGCAACCACGCGGGCGTCGACAAGGGGTTGGCCCACATCAACGTGAGCGACCAGCTGATGCGCTACGAGCCGGGCCTGCTGCTCTGGTACGTGGATAACAGCCAGAGCAACAACTGGGTCGGACAACACCCGGGGGAGGGTTTCCTCGGCGTGGTGGATGCGGATCAGCGCCCGCTCACATGGAGCGATGGCGCCGTGGCCAGCACCCGCTACCAGATCCATGATGCGACCTTCAGCCTGGGGATAGCCAAACCGCTCATCCTCAACCACCCGAGCGGCTCCTTCCTGCAGGATCTGTGGATAGCGCCCAAACGCATCTTCAAGGATGGCAACAGCTATCAGCAGGATGCCATCCCGGATGCCGGCAAGCGCCTGCCCCAGCTTGGCCTCAAGATAGCGGTCACCGGTCAGGCCAGGGACATGAGCACCGGCAGGATCATCGTCAGCAAGCAGTAACATTGATGTCAGTCGAGGCCCCTGCGGGGGCCTTTTTGCTGCCCCCAGTCCCGCGTTCGGCCAGCGCCTCCCGATGGACCGGCCAGTCACTGGCCAGGAAAACAGCGGATTGCACAGATGTCGAGCGAACGGCGAATTTATCCGGCCCTCAGGTTGACAGTGCCATCTCAAAAGGGTTTAATGCGCGCCGTTGCCCAGATAGCTCAGTCGGTAGAGCAGGGGATTGAAAATCCCCGTGTCGGCGGTTCGATTCCGTCTCTGGGCACCAACAATTCCTCCTTAGTTCAGTCGGTAGAACGGCGGACTGTTAATCCGTATGTCGCTGGTTCAAGTCCAGCAGGAGGAGCCAAATTTTTGCAAAAAGCCCGCTCAATGAGCGGGCTTTTTGCATCTGCGTGGCGGCACGCCCAGCTTGGCGCGCGGCCACCACAGGGCGGGTAAGGGAGACGTCGTCAACCCGACTTCTCGCTCTGGATCCCGAGCGGGACGGGACAAATCACCAAACTTGCGGATGCAGCCAAAACCGGCGTGACCGGCTCCTGGGCCATGGTTATGATGTGGGTCCCCCAGTTGCCTCGTTTCGGGAGTACACCAGATGAATCGCCCCTTGAGTTATGTGCTGGATGGCATCCAGTGTGAGCCTCGCCTGTTCACAGTGCCACTCGACCATCAGCATGAGGACGGCCCTGAGCTCACTCTGTTTGCCCGCACTCTCTGTCGCAAGGACAAGCTGGATGCCGACTTGCCCTGGCTGCTCTACCTGCAAGGGGGACCCGGCTTTGGCGCGCCCCGCCCTACCAATCAGAGCGGCTGGCTCAAGCGCGCCTTGCAAGAATTTCGCGTCGTGCTGCTCGATCAACGGGGCACCGGCCACTCTACCCCGGTCAGCGCCGAGGCGCTGGCGCACCTGAGCCCCACTGAACAGGCCAGCTACCTAAGCCATTTTCGCGCCGACAGCATAGTGCGCGATGCCGAACTGATCCGCGCCCAGCTCTCCCCACACCGTCCCTGGAGCCTGCTCGGTCAGAGCTTTGGCGGCTTCTGCTGCCTCAGCTATCTGTCGCTCTTTCCCAAGGCCCTGCACGAGGTCTATATCACCGGCGGCGTCCCGCCAATGGGCCGCAGTGCCGAGGAGGTCTATCGCGCCACCTACCTGCGGGTGGCCGACAAGAACCGCGCCTTCTTCGACCGTTTCCCCCATGCGCAGGCACTGGTCAATCGCCTCGCCAAACATCTGCATCAGCATGAGGTCAGGTTGCCCAATGGGCAGCGTCTGACGGTAAAGCAGTTGCAACAACAAGGGTTGGATCTGGGGGCCACTGGCGCCTTCGAGGGCCTCTATTTCCTGCTGGAGGATGCCTTCATCGGCGAGCGGATCAATCCCGCCTTCCTCTACCAGATCCAGGCCATGCAGCCCTTCAACGCCCACCCCATCTTCGCCATCTTGCACGAGGCCATCTATGCCGAGGGGCGGGCGAGCGACTGGGCGGCCGAGAGGGTTCGGCGCGAGTATCCCGAGCTGGCCTGGGCGCCGGGCCAGGACCTCGCCTTCACCGGCGAGATGATCTACCCCTGGATGTTCGAGCAGTTCCGCGAGCTACTTCCTCTCAAGGAGGCGGCTCAGCTGCTGGCAAAGAAAGCGGACTGGGGCCCGCTCTACGACCCCAGCCAGCTGCAACAAAACCAGGTGCCCGTGGCCTGCGCCGTCTATGCCGATGACATGTATGTGGAGTTTGATTTCAGTCGTGAAACCCTCAAGGGCCTTGGCAACAGCCGCGCCTGGATAACCAACGAATACGAGCACAACGGCCTGCGCGCCGATGGCGAATATATTCTGGACAGGCTCATCAGGTTGAACCGGGATCGCTAGCACCGCCCCCTGAGTGGGGAGAGGGCGGCAAGTTCGCCCGAATGTGGAAGCAAACAATAACAATAAGGAAAGTGAACTTGGATCATCCGGAACTCTCGGCCGGCTGGCTGAGTCGTCTCTTCTATCACTGGACCGGCCCCTTGCAGCGCAAGGGATTGCAGGAACCCAGCGTCAGTCTGGACGATCTCTACCCCCTGCTGCCCCAAGACAACAGAGATGCGCGAGCCGACGCCTTCCTGGCCCTGACCGCCCGCCTGCCGGTGGGCCCCTGGGCCATCACGACCTACATCTGGCGCCACTATGGCAGCCGCATCGCCCTGCTTACCTTGCTGCAACTGCTGGCCATGCTGGCCACTCTGGCCAGTCCCTGGCTGCTCAACCATGTCATGACGCAGCTCGGTACTGGCGCCGCGACCGAGCACAAACTGCTGCTGGCCTTCGCGCTGTTTGGCTCTGTACTCGCCGCGGGCATGCTGGCAGAACATGCCCTGCAACTGGCGCTCAAGATGCACGTCCCTATCCGCCGACTGCTGGCCGAGGCCCTGCTCGCCAAGGTGATGAAGCTCGGTGGCAAGAGCTTCGATGACAGAGCCGGCGGCCGGGTGCAGAACCTGATCAATCGCGATGTCTGGGACATCACCTGGATTCTTGCCGACCCCGCCATGCCAATCACCATGCTGTTGCAGCTGGCGGGTACCATAGCCCTGCTGGTGTGGCAGGTGGGCAGCGCCGGCCTGGTAGGCTGCGCCGTGCTGACCCTGTTGCTGCTGCTCTCGACCCGGTTGATCCGCCGCATGAACCAGCAGGAACAGCACCTCAAACACAGCCAGGATGAGCGCAACGGCATCTTGGCCGAGTACATCAAGAAGCTGCGACTGGTACGCCAGAACGGGCTGGGCCCCTTCTTCACCCGGGCCGCGGAGCAGAAACGTCAGCAGGAGCTCAGGGTGCTTGGCCGAGTGCTCAGACTCGATGCCATCAATGATGCCCTCATGCTGGGGACACCGCTGCTGGTCACCCTGGCCACCTTCACCACCTACCTGGTGTCAGGCCAGAGCCTGACCCTGCCCCAGGTGTTCACCACCATCGCACTGTTCGCCGTGCTGCGTATTCCCATGCAGCGCCTGCCCTACCTCATCCGTACCCTGATCAACTTCAATACCGGCTTCCAACGGCTGTGCGAACTGCTCAACAGCCCGGAGCAGCATCGCCAGCTCGATGATGACAGCCTGACCAGGGGCACAGTGGTCCTCCATAAGGTGAGCGCCCATCACCAACAGCACCCGGTGCTGAGCGACGTCAACCTGACCATCAACCCGGGCGAGTTAATCGGCATCACCGGCAAGACGGGAGCGGGCAAGAGCTGTCTGCTGCACCTGATTGCCGGCTTCGATGATGACTTCGAAGGGGAGATCCGCCGTCACGGCAGGGTCGCCCACCTGGGTCACAAGCCCTGGCTGATGAATGACAGCATCCGCAACAACATACTGTTCGGGCAGCCTTGGGATGAGGCACGCTACCTCTGGGTGCTGGAGGCTTGCACCCTGACCGGGGATCTCGCCCTGCTCGGCCACGGGGATCAGACGCTAGTCGGCGAACTCGGCACCCGGCTCTCCGGGGGACAGCAGCAGAGGGTGGCCCTGGCGCGGGCGCTCTACACCCAGGCCGACATACTGCTGCTCGATAATCCGCTCTCGGCACTGGATCCCATGGTCTCGGCTCAGGTGTTGCGCCTGGGGCTAACGTTCCGGCCCGGTCCGACCCGGCTGCTGGTGAGCCATGACCCCGAGGTGCTGGCACACTGCGACCGGGTATTCTCCATTGAGCAAGGATCCTTGACCGAGCTGGCCCCCCGCCAGCTCGCCGACTTGCCCGTGCCGGTATCCGAACAAACTCTCCTCGTCCCCCAGGAAGCCGAGCTGTTCAATGAGGAGAAAATGGTCGAAGGCAAGGTGGATTGGGGACTGTTTGGCTTTCTGTGGCAGCGGCTCCAGGCTCCCGGCCTTATCCTGTTGACCCTGCTGCTGGCCCTGGGTCAGGAGGGGCTGCGTATCGCCTCGGATCTCTGGCTGGGCGGCAAGGCTGCCAACACTGAACTGGCGCCCCTGCTCGGCACCTACATAGCCCTGGGGCTCGGCTCCCTGCTCTGCATCACCCTGGTACGGGTGCTCAACTACAAGCTGGGCCTCAAGCTTGCCTGGAGTCTGTTCGAGGGCATGCTCGGCCGCATCAGCCGTGCCCCCATGGCTTTTTTTGACAAGGTACCCCAGGGCAGGATCCTCAATCGCTTCGACAGGGATCTCGCCGAAACCCAGGAGACCTTGTTGCCCATGATGAGCGGTCTGTTTGGCATGCTGATCTCGGTGCTGCTGCAAGTGTTGGTCATCGGCATCAATCTGCCGCTGTTGCTGCTGGTGACGCCCCTGGTCGGTGGCGTGCTCTACCTGCTGCAGCGCCGTTACCGCGCGGTGCAGCTCAAGCTCAGACGCCAGGCATCCGTGCTGCGCTCGCCTCTCTATATCAGCATCAGCGAGACCATTCGTGGCGCACCCGCCCTGCGTCTGGCCGGGGCCGAGCGTTACGCCCTGGATCAGGTGCTGGTTCACTATGACAACAACCTGCGCAGCTGGTACACCACCACCTCCATCAACCGCTGGCTCGGCCTGCACCAGACCCTGCTCTCCGCCGCCCTGGTCGGCGCCGTGGCACTCATGGTTGCCCTGAGCGACAGCACGCTATTCGGGGCCGTGGCCATCACCTATGCCTTCACCACCTCGGCCATGCTCAATGCCCTGATCCGCACCTTTGCCGAAGTCGAGCAGATGATGAATGCCGTCGAGCGGGTGCGCGAATACAGCGAGATTGCCAGTGAACGCCAGGAGGGAGAGCCGCTGCGCACTCCTCATCCCCCAGTGCGCTTCGTCAACCTTGGTCTGCGCTATCCCGAGGCGAGCCAGTGGGCCCTGCACAAGGTCAACTTCGAGCTGGCTCCCGGTGAGAAAGTTGGCGTGTGCGGGCGCACCGGGGCGGGGAAAAGCTCGCTGCTCGGTGCCTTGCAGGCCATGTACCCTTATGCGCAGGGGGAGATCTATTATGGGGAGCAACCGCTGTCGACCCTGGCCCCCGAGGCCGTGCGCGCCCTCTATGACACCGTATCCCAGACGCCACTCACCTTCTTCGGCACCCTGCGCGCCAACCTGGCCCCCCTTGAACAGCAACATGATGTGCCCTCCGGCAGCACCGAGCTGCAACCTGACAATCTCAGCGCCGAACACAGCGACGCTAGGCTGACAGAGGCCCTGCAACGGGTGGGACTGGGTGAACGCTGCGCCGGCCGGCTGGATGAGGATCTCGACAGGCTTCAGCTCTCCGCAGGGGAGACCCAGTTGCTGGTGATCGCCCGCATCCTGTTGTCGCAACGCCCGCTGATCGTGCTGGATGAGGCGACCTCGGATCTCAGCCACAGCGGCATGCGCGAGATGGCCGAGTTGCTCTATCGCTATAGACCCGATGCCAGCTACCTGGTAATAGCCCACCATCTGGAGCCGCTGCTCTCCCTCGACAAGGTAGTGGTCATGGAAGCCGGTACTGTGGTGGAGCAGGGCTCGCCGGTCGGCCTGCTGGCCAACCCCGGTTCGCGCTTCCATCAGCTGTTTGCCCGCCAAGTCAATCGGCAGATCGATCAGATAGCCTGACCACACACGACAGAGGGCTGCCCATGGGCAGCCCTCTTACCAAGAGAACAAGTTGGATCAACGCTCCATTATCTGAGTCACATCGTCCTTCCTGATCAGCATCTCCCTCCCCTCCTCATCGTAATACCGATACATGCCAGTGCTCTCATCCAGCTTGGGTCTGCTATCAGTGGTGATCAGCTTGCCATCCCGAGTGCTCATTATGTATTGGGAGCTGCATGCCGTGACACCCAACGCGCAGCAGAGTAACACCATGGAAAATCTCATCGCCTGCTTTCCTTGCCCGCCCCTCACCATGAGGGGAACACTCCAACAGCCTAGCTGAAGCGAATTTAAATCAATAATAAAAACAAGAAAGTCAACCACCAGAAAGAAACCTAAAAACCAACAATCAAGCACAAAAACACAACAGCATTTATACAAACACTCCTTCATCTCAGCACAAAAAACCATGAATGGCTCTAATGGCACCCATTTATTGAGAATTGTCTGATATTTGTTGCAAAAAAATACATTTTTGATAGATTCCGCCACTGAATTCAAATGGCAACCTAATTACTAAAACCATCAATAATAAATCTTTTTCGCCCACCTAAGTGCGACACAGGTTGTCTGGCGAACAGGTTCGGCAACAAATAATTCACAAAGCATGCCGGGATGTCATTCGGATGCGGTAGCTATGCCCATTTTTCCCTACATCTTGTCGATGGGATGAGACTCTTTATTGAGTAATTTGGTCGCACAGTTGGCAAGATAGTGATTTGTGCCATAAGTCAATACTGATTTTCTGTGAGCTCCATGTCATGTCATCCGCTATAAATGTCAATTTTTCGTAATTTACAATTTTAATACGTTTATTTCATGTGACTCGTAAATACTTAAAATAATTTCACCACAGAAAATAAAAATATATTTAATAGGCCCAGTTCCTTTCAGGGTGTGATGCACAGCAATAGTTAATATAGTCAACATGGAATGTCAGATACGTTCTGGCAACCATTTCTAATAGTTAGAACAAACACATTTCAAGGCTTTACCAAAAATGAAATTCATAACAGCGCCATGGATACTTGCTGCGGTTAGCTTAAATGCGTTCGCCGCACCGCAAATAAGCCCACAGATGATGGAACAGTTCAAGCGTCTATCGCCTGTAGAACAGCAATCATTGGCAAAACAATATGGTATATCAACAGAGCAACTGAAAAGCACAAGCGCCATTACCCCTGTCACGCCATCAGTCCCTGTTGCAGCCCCACGTGAACTCGATTACACCCAGGTATCCCAACGTCCGCTCATTGCTGGTGTGGCGCAACCCGGAGACTTACAGCCATTTGGGTATAATGTATTTGCCGGTGAGCCCATCCTGGATGCCCCTATTACCGACATGCCAGTTGCAGATGACTATGTTATTGGCCCTGGAGATGAAATTCATGTTCAACTCTACGGTAAAGAAAATGCGGTTTACGATTTGAGTGTCGGCCGGGAAGGCTTTATTGATTTTCCCAGTCTCGGCCCTATCTCCGCCAGTGGCTTAACCTTCCAGCAATTCAGAAGTGACCTTGAATCCAGGATCAAGGAGCAGATGATTGGTGTAAATTCCTTCATCAGCTTTGGTTCAATGCGTTCCATGCAGGTGTTTGTCATGGGAGACGCCTACCGCCCAGGTGCTTACAATGTCAGTGGCATGGCGACCGTGACTCAGGTATTGCAGGCCGCTGGTGGCATAGACACAGTCGGTTCCTTGCGAAAAATCCAGGTAAAACGCGCAGGGCAAAAAATCATCGATGTGGATCTCTACAAGATGCTTGTCTGGGGTGATACCAGCCAAGACATCCGTTTACAGGCCGGAGATACCGTGTTTGTGCCTGCCAAGGGCAGTGAGGTCGCCATCAACGGGCTGGTCAAGCGCCCCGCCATTTACGAGCTGAGGAATTCGGCACCACTGGCGGATGTGCTCGCACTGGCTGGCGGCGTCAAAGCCGCCGCGTTGCAAGAAGTTTCCGTAGAACGTCACACCGACAGCGGTCTCAGGGTATTCAACCTGACACTGGCCAACGCCCATGATCGCCTGTTCAGTATTCGGGACGGGGACAAGATATCGGTCAAACCGAGCAGCACCGAATATAGCCAGGCCATTGTGGTCAAAGGCGCTGTGGTTCGTGACGGCGTCTATAGCTTCTCTCCCGGTACTCGGGTCAGCACCATCTTGCAGAGTGTTGAGCGAGACCTCATTTCGGCTACCGATTTGAGTTACGCACTCGTGGTCAGAGAGATTGATTCCCAACGTAATATCAACGTGATTCAATTCAACTTGGGCAATGCCCTGCAACACCCTGGTGGCAAGGATGATGTCCTGCTTCAGGCCCGGGATCAGGTGCTGGTGTTCCGAAATGATGCTACTGACCGCCTCAGAGAGACAGCCACAACCTCAACCAAGGTGAAGGATCTCAAGGCGAAGTCTCGAGAACTGGACAACGCTGCCATGATGCGCACAGATGCATCCACCGGCGCCAATGTCACAAACGATGAATTGAATACCGATAGCCAGATCAAGCTCTCTTCACTTTCCGATAAAACCGCAACAGATGCCGTTGTGGCGGACTCCAGACAAGCCTTGTTGGCGCCAGTCATCGAGCGCCTGAAAGCGCAGTCGACTCAGGGCCAGCCGGTCAAAATCATGGAAGTCAGGGGGGAAGTGAAATACCCGGGCCTCTACCCACTGACCGAGAGCAGTCGCATGTCCGATGCCATTCTCGCCGCCGGTGGGTTCAATGAGCAGGCCAACATTGTCGAACTGTCCCGCGTCAATGAGCGTGGTGACAGCATCCTGGTCCAGAATGAGCGGTTCCCCCTGGACACAGCCAATAGCCCGTACAGTTCGCCCCTCCTGCAATCCAAAGACAATATCAACGTCCTGCCCCACCCACAGTGGCGGGAAGAAGCGACCGTCCAGGTCTTCGGTGAAGTGAAATTCCCCGGCACATATACCGTCCGACGCGGAGAAAGCCTGCACGATCTGATCGAGCGGGTGGGTGGCATTACTGCCTACGCCAATCCCAATGGGGCGATATTTGCTCGTAAGGCCTTGCGCCAGCAGGAAGAACAACGGTTGGTGATGCTGCGGGATGAGCTTCGCCAAGAAATATCGACCATGACCTTGCGCAGACAGAGCACCATTGCCAACTACAGCAGCTCTCCTGCCGAAGCCATGACGGTTGTGAATCAACTGGAGAACAGCAAGGCCATTGGGCGGATGACCATAGATATGCCAGCACTGCTCTCCGGAGAAAAGCAATCCGATATATTGCTGGAGGATGGCGATAAATTATATATCCCGACCATGCAGAATGTGGTCTCCATCGCAGGGATGGTGCAGTTCCCATCAGCTCACATATACAAAGGGGATACCAACATCAATGAATATATCAGTCTTGCTGGCGGAACAAAGAAGCAGGCCGATACCGATCGCGTCTATGTGATAAAAGCCAACGGCAGTGTGATGTTGCCTAATGACAGTTGGTTTGGTGGACGAAAGAGTCTTGAGCCTGGCGATACCATCATAGTCCCGGTGGACTCTGATTATCTGGACAACCTGAGCATTATGTCCTCAGCAACTCAGATCATGTATCAATTGGGTGTGGCCTGGTCCGCAATAAAATAATGCTATTGAACGCATCAGTTCATATTCCATAGGACTCATTACATCATAATGGAAGCACAAAAAGTGAATGTCATTCCCTTACCGAGAGATATGTCTCCGGTAAGTGATGAAATTGACCTGCGGGAGTTAGTGGTTGCCTTGTGGCATGGCAAGTGGTGGATTTTTTCCACCACTTTCATTGCCACCGGTCTCGCCGTCGCCTTCGCACTCTGGAGCCCCAATATCTATCGCGCCGAGGCCTTGCTGACTCCCTCTCTTGAGCAGCAAGGTGGTGGACTCTCCGCGCTGGCATCCCGCTTCGGTGGGCTAGCCAGCCTGGCTGGTGTCGATCTTGGCAACAAAGGCGGAGATAAGGCCTCGATAGCCATCGAAGTGGGCAAATCACGGCTGTTTCTTGGAGATTTCATCCGCCACCACCAGCTGGCTGTCCCTCTGCTCGCCGCTACCGGTATGGATAAAACCACCGGCGAGTTGATCATCGACCCTCAGATCTACGATACGGTGACCCAGAAGTGGGTGCGCGAATTACCTGCTGGCAAGTCACCCGAGCCCACGGACTGGGAACTGATCAAGGCTTTCAGGGGGCTGGTCTCCCTCAATAGCGATCCCAAGACCGGATTGTTGACAGTCAACGTTGACTTTTATTCACCACAACTGGCCAAACAGTGGGTGGACTGGTTGATCAATGATCTCAACCACACCATGAAACAACGGGATCAAGAGGAGGCAAAGCGCAATATTTCCTATCTGACCGAGCAATTATCCAAAACCTCCGTCGCCGATATGCAGAAGGTTTTTTATCAACTGATCGAAGAGCAGACCAAGACCTTGATGCTCGCCGAGGTCAATCAGGAATACGTATTTAAGGTACTTGATCCTGCCGTCATCGCCGAAGAGAAAATAAAACCAAAACGGGCACTGATTGTTGTATTGGGTGCACTATTGGGCGGCATGTTGGGAGTGATGATAGTTTTGGTTCGGTTTGCATTCCGTCATGATAAAAAATAATGGATGCAAATTAACCAAAAACGATGGCTTGCCATCATAATAGAGTAGAACGAACCTCGACTATTCTGATTTTATAAGGGAAATATATGAAGAAGAGCGTTTTGATTATGACTGCCCTGCTGGCCCTGTCCGGCCAGACCATGGCTGCCGAGACTGGTGGTGCTGCTGCCGGTGCAGGTGCTGCAGGCAGCGCTGCCGCTGGTGGCCTGACCGTTGGCGCCATCGCTGTTGGTGTCGCCGCTGCGGCTGCCATCGGCGTCGCCATCGCCGTTGCCAGCAACGACAAAGACGACAACAGCTCCACCTCGACTGTGACCAGCACAGCTCGTTGATATTACGATTTAAAGACTGCCTGAGGGCAGTCTTTATTTTTATACCGATTCATTCAGCGATGTTTTTATGCTAACTAAGCGCATTATTGTAGTGTTATCAATGTTGTTGTTTGGCTGTGCAGACAACAACGTTGATAGCTATCAGCAACTTAAATTTCTTCTCTCCGGAAATGAAGAAATAACTATCACCCCAGAAGCCATCAATAAACTCCCTTATGCCAGTGCATATGTCACCGTAGATGACAGACCAAAAATATTCGTCGTGCTTGCGTTTGCAGATGAAAATAGGTTGTCCTGGGTTAGCAGCGACAGGGGCATGATAGTGACCGAGCATGGTAGAATTACCAAAACATTGAAACTGGAAAATGATCTTCATTATTATTCCAGTACGATGAAGGACCCCTTGATTCAAGCATCCATCGCCTCGGGTGCACAGTTCAGTTACAGCGCCGAATGGGCAAAGGATCGTCGCAGTGGGAGAAGCATGCGCAGTGTATTCCGCCAGCTCGCGGATGAAAATCTGGATATCAATGGCACCATCATTGCGACCTCCCTCTATGAGGAAACCGTGCAGTCGATAAAAGATGATCAAATATGGAATAATTATTACTGGTTGGACAAAAAGTCTGGTCTGATCCGAAAGACCGTTCAAAAGCTAGGCCCTGACAACAGCACCATAGAGATGGTCTTTACCAAGCCTTACGCATCATGAAAAAAATAATACTCTCGTTATTGATAGGCTATACGCCCATTCTTCACGCTGACAGTGTTACCAAAGTAGTCTTAGGTAATGTCAATGGCACCACCATCTCCCTTTCGGATAGTCAGCGCCTTGAACAGCTACTGAATAACAGCCAGCTACCTGACCATATCTATTGGCCTGCCGCCATTATCTCATCCCCCGCAGAAGAGCGTGTGGTCCAGCAAGCCAAGGAATTATTGCTCAGCGATGTGAAATCGCTCCAGGTGATATGGATGAGAGAGCATCAAGGCGGTCTGGTTCAAACAACCCAGCAACTGTTGCGAGAGCTGGATCAGCTTGATGTCACCGGCCGAATTGATATAAAGCTGGATCCCGATCTCAGCAGAATTGAACCTGATAACAACCCCCGCTTGAGCGGCAACTACTCATTGTATGTCTCTCCTCGGCCATCCCGTTTATATTTGATGGGTTTAATCAATAGCCGCAAGTCATTGCCTCATGAGCATGGCAAAGGTTTGGCTGAATATTGGCAGGGCCATAGCTTGTTGGCCGGAGCCAACCCGGGTGAGGTATATCTCATCCAGCCAGATGGCAGCACCCAGTTATCACCTGTGGCCGTATGGAATGAATACCATATAGAACCCATGCCCGGTGCAACACTGTTTGCCGGGTTCGATCCCGAATTGCTGCCAGCCAAATTTAAAAACATCAATCTCCGTATTGCCGAAATGATTGCTAATCGGATACCCGAGTAATGCTAACCAGAATCGCCACTCTCTCTATTCTTGTCTCTCCTATCGCTTGCGCCAATACTGATAGTTTCTCCCCTGCCTTTCCGACCCAGAGTGACTTTGGTGGTGTAGGTCTGCTCCAGATGCCAACGGCGCGCATGGCCCCAGAAGGTGAGTTCTCTTTCAACTACATGGATAACCAGGAATATCGACGATGGTCTATCTCCATGCAACCATTCGACTGGCTGGAAGCCACCCTGAGATACACCGACATTCGCACCCGCCTGTATAGCAATGATGAGAGCTTCAGTGGCGATCAAACCTATAAAGACAAGGGGCTGGATGTCAAAGCCAGGCTCTGGAATGAATCCACCTGGCGCCCTCATGTCTCTGTCGGGCTTCGCGATGTAATGGGGACCGGACTCTTTGATAGCGAGTACATCGTTGCCAGCAAGCGCTATGAGAACCTTGATTTCACCCTGGGCATGGCATGGGGAAACATGGGGCAGAGTGGCAACATCAAGAACCCCTTCTGTGAACTCCGCGATGGCTGGTGCCAACGGGACGACGGGTTCTCGGGCAGTGGTGGCAAATTTGAATTTGGCAGCCTGTTCCATGGGCCTGCCGCTCTCTTTGGCGGAATAGAGTACCAGACGCCCTGGCAACCATTGAGGTTGAAGCTTGAATACGATGGCAATGACTACAGTCACGAGTCGGCGGGCGTCATCACACAAAGCACCCCCATCAATGTGGGCATAGTCTACCAGCCCTATGATGCTCTCGACATGCACCTCAGTTATCAGCGCGGCAACACGCTGATGTGGGGGATGACACTGCATACCAATTTCAACGATCCCTCCTTGTCGCTGCCAAAGCTCATGGATCCCCCGGTTCCGGCCTATCAGACCAGCGAAACGGCCTCTCTGGATGAGGTGGACTGGCAAGATTTGTCCTCCCAGCTGGCCGCCAATGCTGGCTGGCAAGAGGTCTCCCTCTACGGTGATGACGACACCCTAACCCTGGTGGGTGAGCAGACCCGCTTCCGGGAGCAGGCTCAGGGCGAGCACAGGGCTACCATGCTCGCCGTCAATGAACTGCCTGCGTCGGTGAAGCAGTTGCGGATGATCGAGCAAAAACAAGGGATGCCACTGCAGGAGACCCGCGTCGATCTGGACTCGGTGCGCCGCGCCAACAGCGATCTTCCTCTCGGCCAGAAACAGGAGATCAAGGTCAGCCGGCAATCACCGACCCAGGTTCAGGGAGCACGGCGCCATGAGGCGGAGCCCCGCTCATGGAGTTTCAAAATTGTGCCCAAACTGAACCAATCCATCGGGGGCTCAGAGAGCTTTTACATGTATCAGGTCGGGTTGAATGCCAATACCGACTGGTACATGACAGATCACAACTGGCTGAGCAGCACGCTCTTCTTCAATCTGTTCAACAACTATGACAAGTTCAATTACACGGCTCCCCCGCCCGATGGTGAGGCCTTGCCCCGGGTCAGAACCTGGATCCGGGAATATGTCACCTCCTCAGATGTGCTGCTGAATAACCTTCAGCTCACCCATATGGATAAATATGGTAAAGATTGGTACGCCCAGACATATGGCGGCTATCTGGAGATGATGTACGCCGGGGTCGGCGGTGAAGCCTTGTATCGCCCCTTCAACCAATCCTGGGCCATAGGGGCAGATCTCAATCTGGTGAAACAGCGGGACTGGGAAAACACCCTCCAGCTTGCTGACTATCAGGTGGCGACCGGCCATGTCACCACCTACTGGCAGCCGGAGTTTCTCGACAAGGTGACGGCCCAGATCTCGGTGGGTCGTTACCTGGCAGGGGATTATGGTGCCACCCTCAACTTCGCCAAGCAGTTTGATTCGGGCATCAGTGCCGGTTTCTTTGCGACCTTCACCAATGTGTCGGCAGAAGAGTACGGTGAAGGGAGCTTCACCAAGGGGCTCTACATCACCATCCCGTTCGACCTCATGATGTTCAAGTCCACCATAGACAGCGGCACCATCAGCTGGGTCCCCCTGACCCGGGACGGGGGTCAGATGCTGGCCAGAAAGTACGGGCTCTACAGCCAGAGCAGTGTCGCCTCCTTCTGACATGAAATGACAATCCGTCGCAGATAAAAAAAGCACCTTCCATGAAGGTGCTTTTTTATTTCTGGCGCACGAGTCTCTGCGGTCAGCCCTTTGGCTTGCGCTCACCGGTGATGGTCGGATTCTTGGGATCAGAACTCCATTCGTACCAGCCGCCGTCGTAGACGCTGATCCGCTTCCAGTCCATCAACCAGGCGTAGAAGAAGGCCTCGGAGGCGCGCCAGCCGGTGCCGCAATAGAAGGCGGTCTGATCCTGTGGCGCTATCTGCCACTGCTGCCACATGGCCAGAATTTCACTCGATGGCTTCATGGTGCCATCCGGATTGTGGAAATCGCTCATGCTTTGCGAGTCAACACCGCCATGACCCCACTTGGCGCCAGGAATGTCACCCTTGGGTTCGATATAGCTGTAACCCGAGGTCTCGCCGATGAACTCGTCCCAGGTACGGATGCTGACCAGCTCGCCATCGGACTGCTTGAGCAAGGCCTTGGCCTGTTCGGTCGAGGTGAGGTACTCAGGGTGCACCGGGATCTTGGCACCGAACGACTCGGCAGCCTCGTACTGGTGCGGCAGGCCGGTCTTGGTGCGCAGATGGGCGATAAACCAGGCTTCGATGCCACCATCGAGCAGACGAACGTCCTTGACGCCGGCGTACATCATCAGATGAGCGGCGCGGGCAGCAGCCATGGTGTTGCGACCATAGAGCACCACAGTGGTGTCATGACGGATCCCATTCTCCAGCAGCAGCTTCTCAAGATCGGCATCGGACACCTTGTTCCACAGCGGCTCCTGCTCCAGGCGATTGGTATCGATGTAATCGGCCCCCGGAATATGGCTGATCAGAAACGCCTTGGGCGCCCCCCAATCCACTTCGAACAGTTTCCAGTCGCCCTTGGGAGCGGCCACGACGGGTTTGCCCGCCTGCAAATCCGCCAGCCACTGGGGATAGACCAGTTGCTGCCAGCGCACCAGGCGCTCTCGCTTGGCCTCTTGCCAGCCTTTGAGCTCGTACAGCTGATGGAAGCCGCGCATACGCAGCATCCGCGCCACCTCGGCCAGGCCACGCTCGCTGCCATAGAGGGCGACCGGCTTTCTGGCATCCAGCCCTTTGTCACGCAGTGCCTGGGGCCACTGCTCGTCATCATATTTCCAGTCCGCAGACAGGCTGACCGCCCCCGATACATGGCCGCCCTGACTCTCCCCTTCCATGGGCCATCCCTGATAGAAGTGGCTGGGACGGGTGTCGACTATGATGGCGCCCTGAGCCTTGGCCTCCTGCATGGAGAGGGGGGCCAGCTCGCCCGCTTGCGCGGAGAAGCTGCACCAGAGCAGCAGGCTGGCCGAGGCCGCCAACAGCTGCCGAATCGCGTGTTTCATTGACTTGCTCACTTATGATGAATGGCAGTTAAAAGATGGAGCGGCCGAGGCGCTCGGACAGTCGCTCGAGCGCCGCCGTGCCTGCCAGAGAATTACCGGCCTTGTTCAGTTCGGGTGACCAGACACAGACACAGAGCTCACCCGGGATCAGCGCCATGATACCACCGCCGACCCCGGATTTACCCGGCATGCCGACGCGGTAGGCAAAATCCCCCGCTTCGTCATAGAGGCCGCAGGTGGCGAGCAAGGCATTGACCTGTTTGGTGGTGCGCGCCCCCAGCAGCGGCTCGCTCGCTCCGAGTGGCAGGCCACGATTCGCCAGATAGACGAAGGCGCGCGCCAAGTCGACGCAGCTCATGCGAATGGCGCAGGCGTTGAAGTAACTCTGCAGCACCTTGTCGACTTCATTTTCAAAGTTGCCGTGGGACTTCATCAGGTAGGCGATGGCGGCATTGCGGGCCGAGTGTTGGTATTCGGACTTCGCCACCACGGCATCCGCGACGATGGCTGGATTGGCCGCCAGGCGGCGCACCAGCTCCAGGGTGCGTTGACGGGGCGCCGTGAGCCGGGTTTCCAGCAGATCGCTCACCACCAGGGCACCGGCATTGATGAAGGGATTACGGGGTATGCCTTGCTCAAACTCAAGCTGAACCAGCGAGTTGAACGGCTGACCCGAGGGCTCCTTGCCAACCCGGGCCCAGATCTCCTCTTCCCGGTAGAGGGTGAGGGCCAGAGTCAGGCTCAGCGCCTTGGAGATACTCTGGATGGAGAAGGGTTCGAAAGCATCACCGGCGGTAAACAGTTCGCCCCCCACCGTGTAGACCGCCATGCCAAGCCTGTCGGCCGGCACCTGGGCCAGCGCCGGAATATAATCTGCCACCTTGCCTTGCCCCAGCAGGGGACGCACTTCATCAAGGATGCTTTCCAATAATTGCGATGACAACTGCATTGAGAGGTTCCACGACTCAAACGGGGCGATCTACCCCACAGACAAAAATCCCGCCAGCGGCGGGATTTTTCATTCGGCCAATCAGGCCGGTTCGCCATACCAGAGGTCGAACAGTTCGGTGACCTCGACGGCCTCCATGCCTTTGGCTTCCAGCCAGCCCTTGAGAACGGCTCTGTCCTCATCGGTGCATTTGCCCAGCGCCTGGGTGCAGATCATGCCTTCCCATGCCAGGTGGCCGGAACCGGCGAATGCCAATTTACGCGGCTCAATCACCTCATCGATCAGGGCATCGATGACGGCATCTATGGTCGCTTCGGCGGTGTTGACCGGGAAGTTAAAGCTCAGATCGAATCCCATTTCCTGGAACTCTTCGACGCGCAATTTCTTACGCAGACGGCGACTACGGTTTGCCATGACAGCTCCTCAGGTTCAGTTAACGCGTTTAAAAATCAGATCCCAAACCCCGTGACCAAGACGATGGCCCCGTTGTTCAAATTTGGTCAGCGGACGCCACTCGGGACGCTCCACCCAGTTGCCCGCGGGCGAGGTGTTCTCATAGCCTTCGGCAGCGCTCATCACTTCCAGCATGTGCTCGGCATAGTTTTCCCAGTCGGTGGCCATGTGGAAGACGCCACCTATAGCAAGCTTCTGGCGAATATCCTGGGCAAAGGCAGGCTGCACGATACGACGCTTGTGATGACGGCTCTTGTGCCAGGGATCCGGGAAGAACAGCTGCAGACAAGCGAGCGAGCCATTCGGGATCATGTGTTCCAGCACTTCGACCGCATCGTGGCAGATGACGCGCAGGTTGGTGACACCGGCCTCCTGAGCGCTGCCGAGGCAGGCGCCGACGCCGGGGCTGTGCACCTCGATACCGATAAAGTTCTTCTCGGGAGCTTGCTTGGCCATCTCGACCAGGGAGGTCCCCATACCAAAGCCAATCTCCAGCACCACGGGGGCATCGCGACCAAACAGGGCGACGAAGTCCAGCGGGGCAGTGTCGAAATCGATCCCCATGACTGGCCACTGTTCGGCCAGAGCCTTCTCCTGACCCTTGGTCAGGCGGCCTTCACGACGGACAAAGCTGCGGATCTTGCGCATGAATTTGCCGTCTTCATTAAATTCGTCTTGGGTCACTGGCATATTGGATCACTCGTTATTTCATCAATCTGGGTCACAGCCGACATGGGTTGCTCGTTATTTCATCTATCGGCAGAAACTGGGTAGCGAATTATCCCAAGATGGGCCCAAGGCGCAAGTCTTTCCGACAACTAATGACCGAGCCGCGCCCATCCTGTGCTGCTCAATGGACAATTGCCAGCTGGCTCACAGTATCAAAGGCTTCATAAGGGCATGCTGTGCCGCGATAATAAAACCATATACAACAAAGGATTGCAGTATGAACAAGACCCTTGTCGCCCTCAGCCTCGCCGCCCTGTTGGCCGGTTGCAACACCTCCAGCAATGAGTCAGAGGCCCCGGCTGCCCCGACGCCAGCCGAACAGGCCTTCGAATACCTGACCCAACTCAGCTCGAGTGCCGAGGGCATTGGTGCCCGTCCGACCGGCAGCGCCGCCGAGACCCGCGCCGCCGACTGGATCCAGGATAACCTGGCCGGCTGGGGCTATGAGGTCGAACGCCAGCCGTTCAGCTATCAGCGCCGCGGGGAGGAAAAATCATCCCAGAATCTGATCGCCGAACTCAAGGGTGAGAGCGATAACGTCATTCTCATCGGAGCCCATTACGACAGTACAGGGGAAGATCTGGGGTCGGAGGGGGCCACCGACAATGGTGCTGGCGTGGCCGCCCTGCTGGCAGTCGCCGAGGCACTCAAGGGCCAGACCCTGCCTTATACGGTACGTTTCGCCTTCTTCGGCGCCGAGGAGAACGGCCTCAACGGCGCCAAGGCCTATGTTGCCAGCCAAGATGAGGCCGCCATCGCCCGACTGCTCGCCATGGTCAACTACGACACCATCGCCGGGGGCGACATCGTCTACGTCCACTCCGCCCACTCGGATGAAGCCGAGTATGGCTGCGCCGAACCGGCCCGTTACAGCCATGATCCCAAGGTACGGGATCGTCTGCTCGCCATCTCGGAGCTGAGCCAGACCCCGTTCGCCATCCATCCCAGCTATGCCGGCTACCCGGAAGGGGAAACCGGCAGTTGGTCGGATCATGCCCCCTTCGCCTGCCTCGGGGTGCCCATCGCCTATGTCGAGGCGACCAACTTCACCATCAATGGTGCTGATGGCTTTGATGGTTACTCCCAGAGCACCCACCCGGCGCTGTGGGATTGCTACGACGAGGGGAGCAAGAGCGCCTGCGATCGGGACAGCGAGACCCAGTGGGGCAAGATCTGGCACACAGAGCACGACCGCCTCGACAAGATGGCCGAGCTCTTCCCGGGCCGGGTCGAGCAGCAGCTCGGCGCCAATACCGACATCATGATCCGCTTCCTGCGCGATCCTGGCTTGTAACAGGCCCCCCAGCCGTTTTGGCGAGGGGATGCCAAGCCGGGACGATAAAATGTGGGCAGGTGCCAAAGCTGCCCTTTTTTATCGATTTTTCCACCAGCCATTGCCTCAATTTTTAAATCTGATACAAACGGATAACTTGGCGGTTGAATGGAGCGACCGCCCACCAGTCAGAGAGAGTACTATGCAGCCGTTTTTTGCCCAGCGTTTCGAGAAGGTTGAACCCTCCTTCATCCGCGAGATCCTCAAAGTTGCCGCCAATCCGGAGATCATCTCCTTCGCCGGCGGCCTGCCCAATCCTCATCTGTTCCCGGTCAAGGCCATCGACCAGGCCTGCCAGGACGTGCTGCGCGAGCAGGGTGCCGCTGCGCTGCAATATGCCGCCACCGAGGGCTTCGCCCCACTGCGCCAATATATTGCCGACCGCTACCTGGCGCGCCATGGCATGACCGTCAACCCGGACAATATCCTGATCACCAGCGGCTCCCAGCAGGCGCTGGATCTGCTGGGCAAGGTGCTGGTCAACGAAGGGCAGGATCTCATCATCGAGGAGCCGGGTTATCTCGGCGCCATTCAGGCCTTCTCCGTCTATCAACCGAACTTCCGCCCCATCACTCTGGGAGAAGAGGGACTGGATCTGGCTGCGCTGGATGCGCTGCTGGCCGAGGGCTCCACGGCCAAGCTGCTCTATGGCGTGCCCAACTTCCAGAACCCGAGCGGTGTCTCTTATAGCCGTGCCAACCGCGAGGCGTTGGCCGAACGGCTGGTGCGTCATGAACTGCTGATGGTGGAAGATGACCCCTATGGCGAGCTGCGCTTCGAGGGTGAGCACCTGCCCCCCATCGCCAAGCTGGCGCCAAACAATACCGTGCTGCTCGGCTCCTTCTCGAAGACGGTGGTGCCCGCGTTTCGTCTCGGCTGGATGCTGGTACCGGACTGGCTGCGCAAGAAGGTCACCATCGCCAAGCAGGCCACGGATCTGCACAGCAACGCCTTCAGCCAGCAGGTGCTGCACCGCTTCCTGACCGACCACTCGCTGGATGCCCATCTGGAGAAGATCAAGGAGGTCTATGGTCGCCAGCGCGCCGCCATGGAAGCCGCCCTGGCTCGTCACTGCCCGCCGGGGGTGAGCTATACCCGTCCGGAAGGGGGCATGTTCCTCTGGCTGACCCTGCCCGCCAGCATCTCGGCCATGGCGCTGTTCGATGAGGCGATCAAGGAGAAGGTCGCCTTCGTGCCCGGCGCCCCCTTCTATGTGCGCCCCGAGATCCAGAACACCCTGCGCCTGAGCTTCTCCTGCGTGGACGAAGCCACCACAGAGGAAGGCATCAAACGACTGTGCAACGCCATGAGGCGCATGCTCTAAGCTCCTCTTTACCAATAAAAAAGCGGCCAAGGGCCGCTTTTTTATTGGTGATTAGCGTCACATCGACGATGTCTGCCCTCCATCTTTGCCAAAGGTGGTCATGATCTGTTCAAAGCCGACCATAGGCAAGGGGCGGCTAAACAGGTAGCCCTGCAGAAAATCGACGCCGTGAGCCTTGAGATAGTCCGCCTGTATCCGGGTTTCGACCCCCTCGGCCACCAGCATGAGACCGAGCCGGGTCGCCAGGTCGATGACGTTGTCCACTATGTGGCTGGAGAGGGCATCGGAACCTATCATGGCGACAAAACTCTGGTCGATCTTGAGGAAATCGACCTGAAACTTCTGCAGATACGTCAGGCTGGAGTGGCCGGTACCGAAGTCGTCGATGGCGATAAACACGCCGAGATTATGCAGCTCGGCAAACAGGCTATCTGTCATGGCATTGGGTTCAATCAGTTCACGTTCGGTCAGCTCCAGCACCAACTTGATGGGGTTGGCCTCGAATGCCTTGAGGAAAGCCCGGCAATCCTCCACCAGGCTGAGATCCTGACAATGGCGGGCGCAGATATTGAACGCGAAGTGAAAACCGACGGGTAACTCCCGGGCCTTGGGGGCGAAGCGCTCGCGCACCTGGCGCATCAAGTCGCTGGTCATGGGAATGATCAGGCCACTGGCCTCCGCCATGGGGATGAAACGATCCGGCGATATCATGCCCTGTTGCGGGTGTTGCCAACGCATCAGTACTTCACAACCGGTACACGCCTCATGGACGCCATCCATCACCGGCTGGAGATAGGGGATGAATTCCCCCTTGGCGAGCCCCCGTGCCAGCTCCTCCTCTGGCGACACCGGACGCCCCAACACCCAGAACGCCACCCCAGCCCCCAACAACGCCAAGATCAGGAAGAGCACCATGCTGCCATTGCTGTAATCCCTGGCTCGCTGCCAATATTGTTGCGGCGTGATACTCGAGCCCAATCGATAGGCATAACGCTGGGAGGCGAGACTGAACTTGCCCCCATCGAGATGAGGCTCCCCATCCAGGACGCGACCATTAGGACCCATCCAGCGTTGGCCCACCAGCAGCATCATGGGGACCTCGCGACTCATTAGTTGCAGCGTGTTGGCCAGGTAATAACCATCCACCCCCACCAGCACACTGCCCTCCTCCCCTTGGGCGCGGTAAACGATGAGGGCGCGATCCGGGGTGAGCGAGTTCCCCGGCGCCAGATCCAGCTGTCCCTGCACATAGCCGCTGGGGTCATAATCCTGGTCGTATTCGCCATAGAGGGAAGTGCAGTAGATGCGATTGCCTCGGGTCAGGTTGACGGTGCGCACATCCGGCACCGTCGCCACTTGGTGACGCAGTATCTGCTTGACGTTGGCACAGGGTTGACCCAGCAAGGGTTTGACCGTCATGGCCGCCTGATAGGCGTTATCCAGGGTACGATCGAACATGTCGCGAGCATGCTGCAATCTGGTCTGGTTATCTGCATTCATGTCACTCACTGTCTGCCAGCCGATGATGGTGGCACCAAGCAGCAGGATCACCAGGAAAACGAGACCAGACTGGACTCCTCGCATGATCTGTTGACGCAATTTGAAGCGGCGAAAAGGCATTGTGGACCCCGGGGTGATGGCGAAAAAGGCATCGATGATACTGGTTTGAATCTGCCTTGTAACCCGGCAATTGGCCAGTGGCAGATATAAATAATTGAATCAATAATGTGCCACCTCCCACCCGGCAAGCCAGAGATCACGATTGTGTTCCCCTATGCGCAGCCATCATCCTAACGAAAAAAAGAGCCCCGAAGGGCTCTTTTGGGACGAGAGTGAGAGGGACTCAGGCTCGCAGGGATTTCTCTGCCCGGGAGATACCACAAACCCCGGAACGCACCACCTCGATGATCTCGTTGGTCTGGGCCGCCGTCTTGATGAAGGCATCCAGCTTCTCGCTGGTACCCACCAGTTGGACAGTGTACTGATCCGGGGTCACATCGACTATCTGACCACGGAAGATATCCGCCAGCCGCTTCAACTCGTCGCGAGTACCGCCAATGGCACGGGCCTTGACCAGGGCTATCTCCCGCTCTATGTGCTCCCCTTCGCTCAAGTCACACACCTTGAGCACGTCCACCAGCTTGTGGAGTTGCTTCTGGATCTGCTCAAGTACCCGCTCATCACCCATGGTCACTATGGTCATGCGCGACAGGGTGGGATCCTCGGTGGGGGCCACCGTCAGGGTCTCGATGTTGTAGCCGCGCTGGGAGAAGAGACCCACCACACGGCTCAACGCGCCGGACTCGTTTTCCAACAGAACGGAAATAATATGTCTCATCAGGTTCTCTCCGTCTTGCTCAGCCACATCTCATCCATGGCGCCGAACTTGATCTGCATCGGATAGACGTGCTCATCGGGGTCGACCGAGATATCCATGAACACCAGCCGATCCTTCATGGCGAAGGCCTTCTCCATGGCGCTCTCAAGCTCCGCCGGATCGCTCACTGCCATGCCGACATGGCCATAGGCCTCCGCCAACTTGACGAAGTCCGGCAGTGACTCCATGTAGGAGTGACTGTGACGGCCGCCGTAGAACATCTTCTGCCACTGCTTGACCATGCCCAGCGCACGGTTGTTGATGGAGATGATCTTGATGGGCACCCCGTACTGCATGCAGGTAGAGAGCTCCTGGATGTTCATCTGTACCGAACCATCGCCGGTGACGCAGCACACCACGGCATCGGGGTTGGCAAACTGGACGCCCATGGCGGCCGGGATACCGAAGCCCATGGTGCCGAGGCCCCCTGAGTTGATCCACTGGCGCGGCTTGGCAAAGGGGTAGTAGAGGGCGGCGAACATCTGGTGTTGGCCGACGTCGGAGGAGACGAAGGCCTCCCCCTTGGTCACCTTGTAGAGGGTCTCGATAACCTGCTGTGGCTTGATCAGGGTGGGGTGAGTCTCGTAGGCCAGGCAGTTGCGGGAGCGCCACTGATCGATCTGGCTCCACCAATCTGCCATCGCCTGCTTGTCACTGTCGAAGCCACACTCGCCGATCACATCCAGCATCTGCTGCAACACGGTTTCTACCGAGCCGACGATGGGCACATGGGCCTGCACCGTCTTGGAGATGGAGGTGGGATCGATGTCGATGTGCACTATGGTCGCATTGGGACAGAACTTGGCCACGTTGTTGGTGACGCGGTCATCGAAGCGGGCACCCACGGCGAAGATCAGATCCGCGTTGTGCATGGTCTTGTTCGCTTCGAAGGTACCGTGCATGCCCAGCATGCCCACGAACTGCTTGTGGATGCCGGAGAACGCCCCCAGCCCCATGAGCGTGGTGGTCACCGGCAGGTTGAGCAGCTCGGCCAGCTTGGTCACCAGCTGATCCGCGTTGGCATTGATGGCACCGCCACCCACATACATGACCGGGCGCTGGGCCTCGGTCAGCAGCTTGGCCGCCCGCTTGATCTGGCCCTTGTGCCCGGCCTTGGTCGGGTTGTAGGAGCGCAGGGAGACAGTGTCGGGATACTGGTAGGGGAACTTTTCTTTCGGATTCTGCACATCTTTGGGCAGATCCACCACCACGGGCCCCGGGCGGCCAGTCGCAGCTATGTAGTAAGCCTTCTTGATGGCGTCGGGGATCTCGCTCGCCGTCTTGCACAGGAAGCTGTGCTTCACCACAGGACGGGAGATACCGATCATGTCGGTCTCCTGGAACGCATCCTCTCCGATCATGCTGGTCGGCACCTGGCCGGACAGGATCACCAGGGGAATGGAGTCCATGTAGGCGGTGGCGATACCGGTAATGCAGTTGGTCGCCCCCGGGCCCGAGGTCACCAGCACAGTCCCCACCTTGCCGGTGGAACGGGCGTAACCATCTGCCATGTGTACCGCCGCCTGCTCGTGGCGTACCAACACATGTTCCATCTTGCCGTTTTCGAAGAGGGCGTCATAGATGTCGAGCACTGAGCCACCCGGGTAGCCGAACACATGTTCAACCCCCTGATCCTCCAGCGCACGTACCACCATCTGAGCGCCTGATAACATCTCCATGATAAAGCCCTCCAGGCTTTGCTCCGTTTAGCAATTCTATCGACGGCTCCGCTGCTTCCCGGCACCACCCGGTCTGCCTGCTATTTCTTATGGGTCAGACGGAGTGAGTACGGAGCGCGATAGTTGAAAAATAGGGTTTGTCCATCATACCCCCACAAAAGGGGGTGAAAAACCAAGTTAACCCGCTTCCCCCGGCTTGTCCACGGCTTTATCTGACAATAACAGTCATAAATTTCAAACAGATATTAACATTTAGTGAGGGGGTCGAGAAAAATGGCATGATTGCCTGGATGCTTCGGAAGGGAGCAGTGGATCCTGCTGAAGAGGAAATTGTTGGCAGGGGAATGCCCATCCCGCGGGGATGGGCATTAGAGGGGGTAATCTAGGGATTGTCTTCCGGCTCGGCCAACCAGATCTGCTGATCCGGGTCAGTCTCCTCACAGACGGAGATACTGACGCCCATATCGAGCAACTCATGGAGAGTCAGACCATCTGCCAAGTTCATCACTTCACCATGCTCATTGGTAAAACGCATCTTGCTTATCCTCAGCTAGGGGGCACTCATCAGTCTAGTCCATTGGGCACGGTCCGGGCACTGAACGCCATGCCACCGCAGCCAGCCATCGGCCGTTGATGAGCTATTCGAAACTACCGAGCTGGGATAGCCAGGCCGTGCCAATGGACTCCCCTCCTTCCAACTCGCTCAGCCGATCGCCCACCTCTTCGGGAAACAACGCCTTGGCCCAGAGTCGCCGTGACAAGTTGGCCAGCGTCTCCTCGGCGCCCTCTGCCAGCCAGAGTGCCAGGGCCGTCGCCACATCCGGATAGACAATCTGCCCAGGCGACGGCGCATCGAGCCAGTTACGCACGGCATTGGCATCCAGACTGTCCATCAGCTGCGCCAATCCCATCAGTTCCAGGGTCTTGCCGTTAGTCAACTGCTCGAACTGGCCACCCAGCGGCTTGACCAGCAACTTCTTGCCCAGGGTCAGCGCCTCCGAGGCGAGCTCGAAACCGGCATTGGAGATGACTCCGCGACAACCGCAGAGCTGGGCCTTGAAACCATCCCTGGCCGGTGGCTCGAAGCGGATATTGCGCCACTGGGTGGTCGTGGTCACCCCTGGATGGAAACAGACAAACTGATGCTGGCTAAAGCGCGACAGCAGGGCCGCGATGGCATCTTGCTGCTCGAAGGGCAGATAGACCAGGATGCTGTGATTGTCGGGGGCCGGGCGCATGGCATCGACGATGGGGGGTAATAAAGGGAAACCAAAGTGGAACCAGTGCAGTCCCAGAGATTGCTGGACAGGGGCGTAGTGGCGCATCAACTGCTGGCTGAGCCGGTTTTCGCCCCAGCGAGGAACGGGCCAGTGGAAGCTGGCCTGATGACTGATGCTGAGGCTCGGCACCCCCTGCCGACGGGCCGCATGAGCGCTCAGGGGCTCGAAATCGCTGATGACAAGGTCATAGCGGCCACAATCCAGGCCCTTGAGATCCTGCCAGAAACGCAGTGGCGCCAACTGACGCGCCGTGTGCCAGGGGCTGACCTGCCCCTCACGGGTGACGAAGCTGAGCCCCCCGAAGCTGCGATAGTCACCGAAGGCCTCCATCTCGAAGTAACCGTCACGAGCACGGCCACTGAACAGATAATCCACCTCTATCCCTTGCGCGGCCAAGGCTTGCGCCAGGGTGCGGCTGCGACTGATATGGCCATTGCCCGTGCCTTGAACCCCGAACAGTACCCTCATCCCTGGCTCCAGCTCAGCGCCAGAGTGGCACAGCTCACCCCCAGCAGGGCACCGGCCAGCAGATCGCTGCCATAGTGCACCCCCAGCAGCAGCCGCGAGGCCGCCACCAGGCTCGCCCAGGCAAAGAGTGAACCGGCCCACTCTGGGTAGCTGGCGGCCAGCACTGTCGCCATCAGGAAAGCGGCCGCGGTATGACCAGAGGGCAGACTGTAGCGATCTGAGGGGGTGATGAAGACCGGTAATCCACTGGGACGAGCCCGTCTCAGACTGTTCTTGAGCAGCAGATAGAGCGGCAGTTCCAACACGAAGGCGAACAGCGCCGCCTCCACCGCCCCCTGGCCGCGCGCACCTTGCTGCCAGAGCAGCAGGGCCAGCAACAGATAGAGGGGGCCATCGCCACTGTGGGAGATGAGGCGACTTATCCGGGCCAATGTTCGGTTATAGGGATGGAGCAAGCAGAGCTGGCACACTCGCAGATCCCATTGCTGGATTTTATTCATCACCCTCGCCTCCTCGTCATCCTGAATGCCAGATTGAGGCGGTGGTATGACAAAAAGGTGAAGAGGGGATAACAGATTAATGAAAAAGGGCCTCATGGCCCTTTTCTCATCGTGCGGATCTCGAATGCGTCAGTTCAGACTGGGACGCAAGCCGGACTCCATCAAGCGACAGTTGTGGTTCGCCAATCGCGCCATGAACTGCTCATCGACCTTGAGGCCGAACACCTGCTCATAAAGCTCCTTCATCACGAAGGGCTGCCACATCATGCTGAGGAAGGAGACCTTCAGCATCTCGGGATCCGCATCGGCATTGAGCTCGCCGTTATCCTTCATGGCGGCCAGCAGGGCATCGAATTGAGGCATCTGCCGCTCGAGGAGGCGGTTCAGGACAAAATCCCGGCCCGGGCTCTTCTCACTGGATAAGGCACTGGAGATGGCAGAGGTCAGTTCGCTGTTTGGCGCCATCACCTGGTAGTAGGTGCTGAGCAGATCGTTGAGGCTGCGGTGGCTGCCCTCATCCTGCCAGGCTTGCTCCAGCGGCTCGGCGACATCCCCCAGCACCGCTTGATAGAGACCCTCTTTGCTACCGAAGTAGTAGTGGATCATCGCCAGGTTGGAGCCAGCTCGCTCGGCAATCTCACGGGTGGTGACCTTGCTGTAAGGGGTGCTCAAAAAGCGCTCTCGAGCAGCGGCGAGCAACTTGTCACGAATGTCAGAACGTCCAACCGGACGACCGGGTCTACGTTTTTCCATGAAATACCTCGAATGAATGCGCGAAAGGCTGATAAGTCGATACGTTTGTGCAGGTGATCGAGTGCAGCAGGAATGACCGGATAATCGAGCAAGCACCGAACATGGGACAAGGAAATTTGCACTCCTTTACAATTCGATTAAATAACGCAGGGGATCCCATGGGTAAAGTCCGGTTGACACAGGATAAAAAACTCGATATTGGTAAAGCATGACTGACTGGAAGGATTGTTCACCTCATGGATATTGCCGCTCAACAACTACTAAGCTCCCTAATCGCGACTTCTCGCGCGGGAACCTTGTAGCCGGGCTCAGGCAAAGCCGGTCATTACAAAAACCCGTGCAACCTGCACGGGTTTTTTTATGCCAATAGCAGGATGCACACCAAAGCACTTAGGAAGAGGGAAAACAGATGTCAAATCGAGTGATCATATTCGATACCACCTTGCGTGATGGTGAGCAGGCATTGGCGGCCAGTCTGACGGTCAAGGAGAAGCTGCAGATTGCCCTGGCCCTGGAGCGGCTCGGTGTCGACGTCATGGAAGTGGGTTTCCCCGTATCCTCCCCCGGCGACTTCAACTCGGTGCAGACCATAGCCCGCCACATCAAAGACAGCCGGGTCTGCGCCCTGGCCCGCGCCCTGCCCAAAGACATCGATGCCGCCGCCGAAGCCTTGAAGGTTGCCGAGGCATTTCGCATTCACACCTTCATCTCCACCTCCTCCATCCATGTGGAGAGCAAGCTGAAGAAGAGCTTCGAAGATGTGCTGGAGATGGGCATCAGCGCGGTCAGACATGCCCGCCGCTACACGGACGACGTGGAGTTCTCCTGCGAGGATGCGGGCCGCACCCCCATCGACAACCTGTGCCGCATGGTCGAGGCCGCCATCAAGGCCGGCGCCCGCACCATCAATATCCCGGACACTGTGGGTTACACTGTCCCGACCGAGTTCTCCGGCATCATCCAGATCCTGTTCAACCGGGTGCCCAACATCGATCAGGCCATCATCTCCGTCCATTGCCACGACGATCTCGGTCTCTCGGTGGCGAACTCCATCGGCGCCATCCAGATGGGCGCCCGCCAGATAGAGTGCACCATCAACGGTATCGGTGAGCGAGCGGGCAACTGCTCCCTGGAAGAGGTGGCGATGATCCTCAAAACCCGCGCCGACCTGCTCGGGGTTCACACCAACATCCGTCACAACGAGATCCACCGCACCAGCAGCCTGGTCAGCCAGCTGTGCAACATGCCGGTGCAACCAAACAAGGCCATCGTCGGCGCCAACGCCTTCTCCCACAGCTCCGGCATCCATCAGGACGGCGTGCTCAAGGCCAAAAACACCTACGAGATCATCACCCCCGAGAGCATCGGTCTGACTCAGAACAGCCTGAACATGACCTCCCGCTCCGGTCGCCACGTCATCAAGCACCGCATGGAGACCATGGGCTACGCCGAGAGCAGCTATGACCTCGACCATCTCTACGACAAGTTCCTCACCCTGGCCGACAAGAAGGGCCAGGTGTTCGATTACGATCTCGAAGCCCTCGCCTTCTTCAGTCAGATCCACGAAGAACCCGAGCACTTCAAGCTGGAGTACCTGGGCGTGCAGAGCGGCAGCTCGGTGCTCGCCACCGCCTCGGTCAAGCTGAAAGTGGGTCAGGAGACCATCAGTGAGGCCGCGACCGGCAATGGCCCTGTCGATGCCGTCTACCAGTGCATCAATCGCATCACCGGCTATGAAATTCGCATCGACAAATACGAACTCAAGGGCAAGGGGGAGGGCAAGAACGCCCTCGGCCAGGTCGACATCGTCGCCGAATACAAGGGACGCAAGTTCCACGGCATGGGCCTTGCCACCGATATCATCGAGTCCTCTGCCCAGGCGCTGATCCACGTGATCAACAGCATCTGGCGCGCCGATCAGGTCGCCGAGCAGATGGAACGCAATAACAACATCAAATCGGAAACCGTCTGAGCCGGGATCGGACCGACAATACCCAGTCCCTGAGCAGATGGAATGGAATAACAACATCGAATCGGAAACCGTCTGAACAGCGATCGGAGCGACAATGCCCAGTCCCTGAGCAGACGGAATCGAATAACAACATCGAATCGGAAACCGTCTGAGCCGTGATCGGAGCGACAATGCCCAGTCCCTGAACAGACGGAATGGAATAACAACATCGAATCGGAAACCGTCTGAACAGCGATCGGAGCGACAATGCCCAGTCCCTGAGCAGACGGAATGGAATAACAACATCGAATCAGCAGCCATCTGAGCCGCGATCGGACCTACAGAGTCCGCTCCCCAGACAGATGGAACGGAATGACAACATCAGGACGGAGACAGTATGAGCAGTTATCGGATCGCAGTATTGCCGGGTGACGGCATTGGCCCGGAAGTGATGGCCGAAGCTATCAAGGTGCTGGACAAGGTGCAGGCCAAGTTCGGCTTCTCCCTCGCCTATGACCGCCATGACGTGGGCGGCATCGCCATCGACAACCATGGTTCCCCCCTGCCCCAGAGCACCCTCGAAGGGTGTGAAGCCGCCGACGCCGTGCTGTTTGGCTCGGTGGGCGGTCCCAAGTGGGAGCATTTGCCGCCACAGAGTCAGCCTGAGCGCGGTGCCCTGCTGCCCCTGCGCGCCCACTTCAAACTGTTCTGCAACCTGCGTCCGGCCCGCATCTACACCGGTCTGGAGCAGTTCTCCCCCCTGCGTGCCGATATCTCGGATCGCGGCTTCGACATCGTCTGCGTGCGTGAGCTGACTGGCGGCATCTACTTCGGCCATCCCAAGGGGCGCGAGGGCGAAGGCGCCCATGAGAAGGCATTCGACACCGAGGTCTACCACCGCTTCGAGATAGAGCGTATCGCTCACCTCGCCTTCCAGGCCGCCCGGGTTCGTCGCAGCAAGGTCACCTCCATCGACAAGGCCAACGTGCTCGCCTCCTCCATCCTGTGGCGCGAGGTGGTGACTGAAGTGGCCAACTCTTACCCGGATGTGGCCCTGAGCCACATGTATATCGACAACGCCACCATGCAGCTCATCAAGGATCCGTCCCAGTTTGATGTACTGCTTTGCTCCAACCTGTTTGGCGACATTCTCTCCGACGAGTGCGCCATGATCACCGGCTCCATGGGATTGCTCCCCTCCGCCAGCCTGAACGACGCCGGTTTCGGCCTGTTCGAACCAGCAGGCGGATCTGCGCCGGACATCGCCGGTAAAGGGATCGCCAACCCCATCGCCCAAATTCTCTCTGCCGCTCTGATGCTGCGTTACAGCCTCAAGCAGGAAGATGCCGCCCTGGCCATCGAGAAAGCCGTGGCAGAGGCCCTGTCCGAAGGCTACTTCACCGCCGATCTGCATCAGGCCGATGCCCGTCATCCGGTGCAGAGCACGGCCGCCATGGGCGCCCAGATCGCCGCGCGCATCTAAACATCAGGAAGGAGTGAGCAAGATGGCAAAGACCCTCTATCAAAAAGTATTCGACGCCCATGTGGTCCGTGAAGTGGCAGGCGAGACGCCGCTCATCTACATCGACCGCCACCTGGTCCATGAAGTGACCAGCCCGCAGGCCTTTGACGGCCTGCGCGCCATGAATCGCCCCCTGCGCCGCCCGGACTTGACCTGGGCCACCATGGATCACAACGTCTCCACCACCACCAAGGACATCGCCGCCTCCGGCGAGATGGCCCGCATCCAGATGGAAACCCTGGCAGCCAACTGCAAGGAGTTCGGGGTCCGTCTCTACGATCTGAACCACAAATACCAGGGCATAGTCCACGTGATGGGGCCTGAGCTTGGCATCACATTGCCCGGCACCACCATCGTCTGCGGCGACTCCCATACCGCCACCCACGGCGCCTTCGGCTCCCTGGCCTTCGGCATCGGCACCTCCGAGGTGGAACACGTGATGGCGACCCAGACCCTGAAACAGGGCCGGGCCAAGACCATGCGCATCGAGGTACAAGGCAAGCTGGCCGAGGGGATCAGCGCCAAGGACGTGGTACTGGCCATCATAGGCAAGGTCGGCGCTGCCGGCGGTACCGGTTACGTGGTGGAGTTCGCTGGCGATGCCATCAGGGGTCTCTCCATGGAAGGGCGCATGACGGTGTGCAACATGGCCATCGAACTCGGCGCCAAGGCGGGGATGATAGCCCCGGATCAGACCACCATCGACTACATCCAGGGCAAGGTATTCGCCCCCACCGGCGAGTCGCTGGCACAGGCCATCGCCTACTGGCAGACCCTCAAGAGCGATGAAGGCGCAATATTCGATGCCGAGGTGGTGCTCAATGGCGCCGACATTGCGCCACAGGTAACCTGGGGCACCAACCCGGGCCAGGTGATCGCCGTCAATGAACCCATTCCGGCACCAGAATCCTTCAGCGATCTGATGGAGCAACAATCCGCCCGCAAGGCACTCGCCTACATGGACTTGCAACCGGGTCAGAAACTCAGCGATGTCAGCATCGACAAGGTGTTCATCGGCTCTTGCACCAACAGCCGCATCGAGGATCTGCGCGCCGCCGCCGCCATTGCACAAGGTCGCAAGGTTGCCGCCGGGGTGCAGGCGCTGGTGGTACCGGGTTCCGAGCAGGTAAAAGCCCAGGCCGAGGCCGAGGGGCTCGACAAGATCTTCATCGAGGCAGGCTTTGAGTGGCGCCTGCCCGGCTGCTCCATGTGTCTGGCCATGAACAATGACCGGCTGCAACCGGGGGAGCGCTGCGCCTCCACCAGCAACCGCAACTTCGAAGGGCGCCAGGGCCGCGCCGGCCGCACCCATCTGGTGAGCCCGGCCATGGCCGCCGCCGCCGCCGTCACCGGTCGTTTCGCCGATATTCGCGCACTGTAAGAGGACATAACGATGACAGGATTCAAACAGCATAAAGGGATCGTCGTCCCCCTCGACAGCGCCAACGTCGACACCGACGCCATCATTCCCAAACAGTTTTTGCAAAAAGTGAACCGCACCGGCTTTGGCAAGCACCTGTTCCACGACTGGCGCTTCCTGGATGATGCGGGCCAGCAACCCAACCCCGAGTTCGTGCTGAACCAGCCGCGCTACGCAGGGGCCAGCATCTTGCTGGCCCGGGAGAATTTCGGTTGTGGTTCGAGTCGCGAGCACGCCCCCTGGGCGCTGGCGGATTATGGCTTCAAGACCATCATTGCCCCGAGCTTCGCCGACATCTTCTACGGCAACGCCATCAACAACGGCATGGTGCCGGTGCGTCTGAAGGAAGAGGAAGTCGAGGCCCTGTTCCAGCTGGTCGCCGCCACCCCAGGTCTGCAGATCGAGGTGGATCTGGAGGCCAACCAGGTGCGCGCCGGTGCGCTCTGCTTTAGCTTCGAGATCGATGAATTCCGCCGCTACTGCCTGCTCAACGGCCTGGATGCCATAGGCCTGACCCTGCAGCACGAGGCCGCCATCGATGCTTTCGAAGCTCGGCAACCGAGCTGGATCTGAGTCTGAACATCATCGATGCCTGACGGACGACGTCACCACATCGCCACCCGGGATCGGGATGCCATCGACGTCAGGCAGGTCAGCTGACGCTGAACGCTGTAGTATGAACGGGGAGCCTTGGCTCCCCGTTTTCATGGCTGTGCCGACCCCACAGGAGATGTTGACCCCCGATGAGCAGAACCCTCTTAGTCATGACATGGCGCCTCTCTTTGCTGCTGAGCCTGGGCGGGATAAATCAGGCGCTTGCCGCCCAGAGCCACTTTATCAACAGCGCAGGTCTGCTCAATGTGGGCTGGCAGGACAACAAAGGGGAGACCCAGCAACTCAGCTATCAGTTGGCGACCGGTTCCTTGCCGCCGCTTATCGCCTATCGCCCGGCACGGATGCAAGAAGATGTCTGGCAGAGCCTGCTGCGCGAGGCGAATGACAAGTTTCCCGAGGTGCAGTTTTCCCTGGCAAGGCCCGCCTTCGAGCTGAGCCTCAAGAGTCGTAACCAGGATAAGGCGCAAGCGGCCATCGCCTGGGTGAAGAGTCGCCGCGCCGAACTGGAGCAGGGGTGGCTGCGGCAATACTACTTCCAGTACTTCATCCCGCCCGATGGCAGCAGAGCCATCAAGCAGGATCATGTGCGCATTGCCCTGGAGAGCCGCAACGAACTGGCGCCCCTTGCCGACCTGCTCAAACAGGGGGGGGCCACCGAGTTTGAGGCCTATCAGAACACCACGGCCCGGGTGCTCGATTTTGTGCAGAACATTCCCTACTTGCTGCTCGATGAACCCAGCGGCCGGGGGGGACGAGGTCTGCTTACCCCCCGTCAGGTGCTGGAGCAGAATAGTGGGGATTGCGACAGCAAGGTGACCCTGATGGCAGCGCTGCTGGCGCAGCTCTTCCCAGAACTCCCCCAGATCATGGTATTCGTACCGGGCCATGCCCTGCTCGGGATCGCACTGCCCGTCCAGAGCAGCCAGGAGAGCCTGATGTGGGAAGGTCAACGCTACCTGTTGATGGAACCAACCGGCCCCGCCGAGTTACCCCCAGGCCAGCTGGCCGCGAGCAGCAAGACGCTGGTAGACAGTGGCCAGTTGAGTATTCAGGCGGTGCGCGCCGAGGCGGCGGGGGAATAACAGGGTCGATGGGAGCCACTGCATGTCGAGCCCACTTTCGCGCCGCAAGCAGACCGGAGATGGATGATGCAACGCCCCGCGAGCGCCCTATCAACTGATGGGCAGGAACTCCACCGCCAGCAAGGCCCCCTCTTGCGCATCCAGCTCCCGGATGATGCGCGCCTGAGCCTCGAACGGTGGCAACAGGTTGCTGTGGGTGGCCAGGCTGACCCGGATCGGCAGACCGAGCTCCAGATTGTGCTCATTGACCAATATGCCCATGCCCGTGGCGCTGAGATCCCGGCAGATCCCCATCAGCACGGTATCGCCCTGATAGAGGGTGATAGGGGCATTGATAATCATGCGCTGGAAGGCGCGCCTTTCCTTGGTACTGATGATCACGCAGAACTCCTCTCTCGACTGGGGCCTGGCCCAACACCAGATTGTGCTGGCCTGCCCTCCAGAAGGTTAATACAATGCGACTCCTTGCTCAAACGGGGTGCGCCCAGGCGCTGAGATGATACCCGTGAACCTGATCCAGATAATGCTGGCGGAGGAATTTGAGGCTAGAGGCGCACAGCGCCTCCTCATCCGTCGGCACCTCACAGGAGTGCCATAGATGAAAACCATGCTCACTGCCGCCGCTGGCCTGTTGATCTCCGTCGCCGCCAACGCAGCCTCGCCCCAGATTCTCACCGTCTATACCTATGACTCTTTCGCCTCCGAGTGGGGACCCGGTCCCAAGATCAAGCAAGCCTTCGAGCAGCAGTGTGCTTGCACCCTCAATCTTGTTCCCCTCGAAGATGGGGTCGCCATCCTCAACCGGTTGCGCCTCGAAGGGGGCCATGGCAAGGCGGATCTGGTATTGGGACTGGATGATGCGCTGGTGGCAGAGGCCAAGAAGAGCGACCTCTTTGCCAAGCATCATACCGATTTGAGCGCCCTCAAGGTGCCGGGTGGCTGGCAAGACGACACCTTCGTCCCCTACGACTACGGCTACTTCGCCTTCGTCTACAACAAGGACAAACTCAAGCAGCCCCCCACTAGCCTGAAAGAGCTGGTCGAGCGCCCGGATCTCAAGGTGATCTATCAGGATCCGCGCACCTCCACCCCGGGTCAGGGGCTGATGCTGTGGATGAAGTCGGTCTACGGGGATGAGGCGCCTGCAGCCTGGGCTCAGCTTGCCAAGAAGACGGTCACCGTCACCAAGGGCTGGTCCGAGGCCTATGGCATGTTCATGGATGGCGAGGCTGACATGGTGCTCTCCTACACCAGCTCCCCCGCGTATCATCTGATTGCCGAGCAGAAGAGCCAGTATCAGGCTGCCACCTTTAGCGAAGGCCACTATCGTCAGGTGGAAGTGGCCGCCAAGCTGGCGGGCAGCAAGCAGGAGAAGCTGGCGGATCAGTTTCTTCAGTTCATGATAAGTCCCGCCTTCCAGCAGGTGATCCCGACCGGCAACTGGATGTATCCGGTGATCAATACCGAATTGCCCAAAGGCTTCGAACAGATGATCACCCCGGCCAAGACCCTGAGCTTCTCCTCTGATGAGGTGGCGAGCAACCGCAAGGGCTGGATCCGCGAGTGGCTGCAAGCCGTCACTCAGTGAATCAGACCCGCCCCTGCTGGTGGCTGCCGGGTCTCGGCGCCACCAGTCTCATCTTGTTGCTAGCCCTGGGGCCCCTGCTGGCCCTGTTGTGGCAGGCGGGGACCCTCTCCCTGTCAGGCCTGCTCGCAGACCCCTATCTGCGCCATGTACTGGGTTTCAGTCTGGGGCAGGCCCTGCTCTCCACCCTGCTTAGCCTGGGTCTCGCCATTCCGGTGGCCCGCGCCCTGGCCCGGCGTCGCTTCCCCGGCCGTCGCCTGCTGCTCAAACTGTTCGGTCTCTCCCTGGTGCTGCCGGTCATCATCGCCATCTTCGGCATAGTGGCGGTCCATGGCCGCCAGGGCTGGCTGCCGCAGCTGCTGCGAGCCCTCGGCCTGGATCCTGGCAACTATCTGTATGGCCTGTTTGGCATCTTGCTGGCCCATGTCTTCTTCAACATGCCCCTGGCGGCCCGCCTGCTGCTGCAGAGCCTGGAGACCATCCCCGAATCGAGCTGGCGACTGGCCAGTCAGCTGGGCATGCGCTCCTCACACATCTTCCGCTTGCTGGAGTGGCCGCTCATTCGCGCCGCCCTGCCGGGGCTCGCCAGCCTCATCTTCATGCTCTGTTTCACCAGCTTCACCACTGTGCTGGCCCTGGGGGGCGGCCCCAAGTCCACCACCCTGGAAGTTGCCATCTATCAGGCACTGCGCTTCGACTTTGATCTCGCCACCGCCGGGGGCCTGGCCCTGATGCAACTGCTGCTGACCGCCGCGCTCCTGGTGCTACAACACAAGCTGCAGACCAGTCCCGCCAGCCGGGTCAGCCGGGGGCGCACCTGCCTGCGCCCGGACCGCCTGCAGCCCGGTACGCGATGGGTGGACAGTCTGGTGCTGCTGCTTGGGATTGGCATTTTCCTGCCCCCCCTGCTGGCCATACTGGTGGCCGGGCTCAATCCCGCCTTGCTCACGGCACTCGGCTCCGCCGCCTTGTGGCAAGCGGCGGGCCACTCACTGCTCATTGCCATCGGCGCCGGCCTGTTCGCCACCCTGCTCGGCTGCGCCCTGTTGCTCACCAGCCGTCATCTCAAGGTCCGCAAGCGCAGGCGCCGCGCCGCCGCGCTCTGGGAGGCCAGCGGCGCCATGATCCTGATGATACCGGCCGTGGTGCTCAGCACCGGCCTCTTCATCCTGTTCATGCCCTTCACCGATGTGTTCGCCCTCGCCCCCTGGCTGGTCGTGCTGGTCAATGCCCTGATGGCGCTGCCCTATGTGCTGCGCACCCTCTCGGCCCCCATGCAACTGGTGGTGCGTCAATATGACCGATTGGCCGACAGCCTGGGCGTGAGCGGCCTGAACCGCCTGCGTCTGGTGGAGTTGCCGCTGCTGCGCCGCCCTCTCGCCCTGGCCATGGCGCTGTCGATGATCTTGTCTCTGGGGGATCTCGGTGCCATCGCCATGTTTGGCAGTCAGAGCCTCACCACCCTGCCCTGGCTGCTCTACCAGCAGCTCGGCAGCTACCGGCTGACCGAGGCGGCCGCCACCGCCCTGCTGTTGTTACTCTTGTGTCTCTCGCTGTTCTGGCTGGTAGAGCGGGGGCTTGGAGGGAAAAATGCAGCACATTAAGACGCTGACCATCTGCTGCCGCTTGTCTGGCCAGCCCTTGGCATCAATGACTGGTCGAACGACACCTTTGAGGGGAAAACATGCTGATCATCGATGAGCTGGTCACCAGCTACCCGGACTGGCGCGTGAGCTTCAGTGCCCGACTCGCGCCGGGCCAGATCACCGCCCTGATAGGGCCAAGCGGCGCGGGAAAATCGACCCTGCTCGGCATGATCGCCGGCTTCGTACCGGTCGAATCCGGCGCACTCACCTTCTGCGATGAGGATCTGCTGCCGCTGGGACCCGCAGCCCGCCCGGTCACCACCCTATTTCAGGATCACAACCTCTTCTTGCATCTGTCGGTGTTCGACAACATCGCCATCGGCCTGCACCCTGGCCTGCGTCTCAATCCTGCCCAGCGCCAGCAAGTCACAGACGCCGCCCGGCGGGTAGGACTCGGTGAGATGCTGACCCGATTGCCCGAGCAGCTCTCCGGCGGTCAGCAGCAGCGAGTCGGCCTGGCTCGCGCCCTGGTGCGCGGCAAGCCGCTGCTGCTGCTCGATGAGCCTTTCTCTGCCCTGGACCCCGCCCTGCGCAGGGAGATGCTGGCGGAGGTTGCGGGCCTCGCCCGCGAGCAGAACATCACTGTGCTCATGGTCTCTCACAACCCGGAAGATGCCGAGCTTATCGCCGATCAGTTGCTGTTCGTCGATGAGGGACGTATCGCCCTGCAGGGGCTGCCCAGTCTGCTGCGCGACTCGGACCACCCGGGCTTGCGCCGTTACCTCGGCCTCTCCCAAGGGGCCTGACTGGCATCGAATGCCAGCCATGAAAGAGGGGAGCCACAGGCTCCCCTCTTTGTCATCTTGAGGATGAACGTCAGAGATTCTCTTCGGCAAAGGAGGCGAGTCGACTGCGCACCACGCCGTTGAGGTAGATGTTGGCACTGCCCTCGAAATCCTTGAAGCGCTCGACTATGTAGGTCAACCCCGAGGTCACAGGACTCAGGTAATTGGAGTCTATCTGGGCCAGGTTGCCGGAGCAGACTATCTTGGTCCCTTCACCGCAACGGGTGATGATGGTCTTGAGCTGGGAGGCGGTCAGGTTCTGGCACTCGTCCAGCAGCACGAAGGTATTCTGTATGCTGCGTCCACGCATGAAGTTGACCGATTTGAACTGGATGTTGGCCTTCTCCATGATGTAGCTGAGCGAGCCACTCATGTTCTCATCCTGTTTGTGCAGCACCTCCAGGGTGTCGGTGACCGCCGCCAGCCAGGGCATCATCTTCTCCTCTTCCGTCCCCGGCAGGAAACCGATGCTTTCGGCTATTTCAGGGGTGTTGCGGGTGACGATCACCTTCTCGTAGATCCCCTTCTCGATCACCAGCTCCAGGGCCGCCGCCATGGCGAGCAGCGTCTTGCCGCAACCAGCCGGGCCGGTCAGGATCACCAGATCGATATGGGGATCGAGCAGGGCGTCCAGGGCCATGCCCTGATAGATGTTCTTGGGATGTATTCCCCAGGCCTTGCGTGACATCAGCCGCTCGCGGCCCAGATCCCGCAACCGGATGTGCTGCTCATCATGGGCAAGCACCCGGGCTGCGAAGAAGTTCTCCTCGTCAATCAGGTACTGGTTGACGTGTACGTGATCGAGCAGCTTGGTCTCGACCACATGCACCGTCTCCCGGCCATGGGTCTCGCTCTCGCACTCGCCGACCCGCTCCCAGAAGCTGCCGGGCACCTGCTGGAAGCCCTTGGCCAGCAAGCGAATATCGTCGATAAGCTGATCGGAACGATAGTCCTCCACCCGGGACAGACCGGCCCCTTTGGCCTTGAGGCGCATGTTGATATCTTTGGTGACCAGCACCACCTGGCGTTTTGACTCGTGCTTTTGCAGGTAGAGGGCGGCGTTGATGATGCGGTTGTCCGCCTCCTTGTCGGTGAAGATCTCGGCATCCTGAGGCAGATGGTGGTCGCTGAAGATGGAGATGCGGCCCGATGCCTCACCCGCCAGGGGCACCCCGCTGGTGATCTGCTCCGGGGTCGCATCGCGGAACACATCTTCCAGGGCGCGGATCGCGACGCGTGCATCCCGACTCACATCCTTCTGACGATCCTTGATGTTATCCAGCTCTTCGAGCACCGTCATGGGGATCAATACGTCGTGTTCTTTGAAGGAGTAAATCGCGAGGGGTTCGTGTAACAGAACGTTGGTATCCAGGATAAACAGCTTCCGGTCCGTATTGTCCATAAGCATCCTCCTTGGCACTGGGGGTGCCACGTGTGTGAATCTCAGATGTCATTGAAACCACACGGCCGTGACAGTTTTATTACTTCCAACGCTACGCCCGAATTTACCGACGCGCAACAAATCCCTTAACGCGCTCAATCAGTTGAACACAAAATAATCAACAAAAGAGCCGGCACAGTGGCCGGCTCTTCTACCCTCACACTTATCTCTCAGGGGCTCAACCGCACTTGGAGTCGCCACAGTTGAGACAGGTCAGGCAACCATCCTTTTGAACAAGCGCCTTGGTGTGGCACTTGTAGCAGAGCCCTGCACTGGCCGGGAAACCGCTCGCCCCTTGCTCATGACTCTCTTGCACCTCGGGTTTGGCAGCGCCCTGCAACTCGGCCTGCTTTTTCGCCAGAAACTGCTGCTGGTGCTCATCCAGCCCCACGGGTTTGATCATGCCTATCTCGGTGAGATGAGCCTCGATCACGTTGCCAATCTCGGCGATAAGCGACGGAACATACTTACCCTTGTTCCAGTAACCCCCCTTGGGATCGAACACGGATCGCAGCTCCTCGACCAGAAAGGTCACATCCCCCCCTTTGCGGAACACCGCCGAGATGATCCGGGTCAGCGCCACTATCCACTGGTAGTGCTCCAGACTCTTGGAGTTGATGAAGATCTCGAACGGACGGCGCGTCTCATGAACCGTGCCCTCGTTGAGAATGATGTCGTTGATGGTGATGAACAACGAATGCTCCGAGACATGTTCCGGCGTCTTGAGCTTGTAAGTCGTGCCCATCAGCCGTTCAGGGCGCAGCACTGTCTCGTGCATCTGGACCACCTCAGACTCAGGGGCAGGCTCCTGAGGTTCATCGCGGGTACGCACCTTGTAGGCGGTGATTTTCTTGTCGATCTTCTTAACCATGGTCATCGTCTCAGAATTTACCGTAATAGCCTTCTTTCAAGGCGTCATAGAGGTTGGCCGCGGTGTGCAGCTCGCCGTCGTACTCGATCTCTTCGTTGCCCTGTACGCTGACCACAGAGCCATCTTCCAGGGTGAATTCATAGCAAGTGTTCGCGAGATCCTGCTCCTTCACCAGCACCCCCTGGAACACCTCGGGGTTGAAGCGGAAGGTGGTGCAGCCCTTGAGACCCGCATCCGAGGCATGCATGTAGATATCCTTGAACTGCTCGAACGGGAAATCGGTCGGCACATTGGCGGTCTTGGAGATGGAGGAGTCTATCCAGCGCTGGGCGGCGGCCTGGATATCGACATGCTGAGTCGGCGTGATGTCATCGGCCGTGATGAAGTAGTCCGGCAAATGGCTTCCCTCATCGGTGCCATGGGGCATGGCATCGGCATTGATCAGCGCCCTGTAGGCCAGCAATTCGAAGGAGTAGACATCGACGCTCTCCTTGCTCTTCTTGCCCGCTTTGATGACGTTGCGGCTGTAGTGATGAGCAAAACTCGGCTCTATGCCATTGCTGGCATTGTTGGCAAGGGACAGCGAGATAGTACCAGTGGGCGCTATGGAGCTGTGGTGGGTGAAGCGACCACCCAGCTCAGCCAGCTCGGCCACCAGAGCAGGATCTACCTCGGCCACCTGCTGCATGTAACGGCTGTAGCGAGCATGCAGCACCCGGCCCTTCACCTTGTCACCCAGCTTGATGCCATCTGCCGCCATTTCGGGGCGCAGCCGCAGCATCTTGCCCGTCACCTCAAACTCCTGCGCCATGATGGGCGCCGGACCCTTCTCCCTGGCCAGCGCCAGGGATTCCCGCCAGCCGGTCATGGCCAGCTCCTGGGCGACCTGCTCGGTGAAGGCGACCGATGCCGCCGAGCCGTAGCGCAGTTGCAGCATGGTCAGTGCCGATCCCAACCCGAGAAAGCCCATGCCGTGGCGGCGCTTGTTGATGATCTCTTCCCGCTGTTTGGCGAGCGGCAACTGATTGATCTCCACCACGTTGTCCAGCATGCGCGTGAAGATGGCCACCACTTCACGGAAGGCCTGCCAGTCAAACTGGGCACTGGCCGTGAAGGGATCGCGCACAAACCTGGTCAGGTTGACCGAGCCGAGCAGACAGGCGCCATAGGGAGGCAGCGGCTGCTCGCCACAGGGGTTGGTGGCGCGGATCTCCTCGCAGAACCAGTTGTTGTTCATCTCGTTGACCTTGTCGATCAAGATGAAGCCAGGTTCGGCATAGTCATAGGTGGAGGCCATGATGAGATTCCACAGCTTGCGGGCCGGCATGTTCTTGTAGACCTTGCAGGCCACCTGACCCAGCTCGTTGAGCTGCACTCCCTGCCGGTTTGGCCAGTCGGCCCACACGACCAGCTTGGGATCATCCAGCGCGATGCCATCCTGGCTGATCTCCTGCCGGGTGTAGGGGAAGATAAACTGCCAGGGCGCATCAGCCTTCACCGCCGCCACGAACTCTTCGGTGATGAGCAAGGAGAGGTTGAACTGGCGCAGGCGGCCATCTTCACGCTTGGCCTGAATGAAATCGGTCACGTCGGGGTGACGAATATCCATGGTGCCCATCTGGGCACCACGGCGACCGCCGGCTGACGAGACGGTGAAACACATCTTGTCGTAGATATCCATGAAGGAAAGCGGCCCCGAGGTATAGGCACCCGCACCGGAGACGAAGGCTCCACGCGGCCTCAGGGTCGAGAAGTCATAACCGATGCCGCAACCCGCCTTCAGGGTCAGCCCAGCCTCATGTACCTTGGCCAGTATGTCATCCATCGAATCTTCTATGGTGCCGGACACGGTGCAGTTGATGGTTGAGGTGGCAGGCTTGTGCTCGAAGGCGCTAGCATTGGAGATAATACGACCGGCCGGAATGGCGCCCTGGCGCAGTGCCCACAAGAAACGCTCATACCAGGCATCGCCATCCTGCTCTTGAGCCGCCAGGGCACGAGCCACCCGCTGATAGGTCTCATCAATGGAGCCATCGACTGGATCCCCCTCCTTGCGCTTGAGGCGATACTTGCTGTCCCAGATCTCCAGGGACGTCTCCTGCAGGGGAATAAGAGGGCTGAGCCGTGCGGGCTCGCGTACTGAATTGGATTTTGTCATCAAGAATCAACCTTCTGTCATGCAGCCAAGAACAGCGGTCAACATACTACCCATTGTGTTAACTTTAATTTAAAACACAATATATAGCGTTTAACCTGAAGTGTAGCGCATCATCTGCCGCTGAGGGGGCGCATTCTAACGCAAAGAAATCCCCTGACCAGCCGAGATCGACACCAGGGTGAGTGAGTGATTAATTTAGGCGCAGATCTTGATGCAGACCTTGATGGTGTTGAGGCAGCCAGCCTGCGGCAACGGCAGACTTCGGCCCCCTCATTCGGATCAAGACAGGCATTCAGCAACAGAGAACAGCATCATGGAGTGAGAGATAGCGGGTCTGGCGAGTATTTATTAGCCAATCAGCTCGGTTTTCACATCGATATGCAGCTGGAAGAGGGGGTGGTGGAGATGCTGTTGCCGTGTGGCGGGTCAGGGGAATAAGCCGAGCTCCCATCGGTTAGCTCAGCATGGCAGTCTGGCTCGGCAGACCCGCTGGCAAGCACTTGCCAG
>NZ_JANUEP010000015.1:0-60057 GCF_024807335.1 Aeromonas sp. BIGb0405 | reverse complement strand
TCTAAAGAGTAAAGATTTCGGGGTTATAGCTCAGCTGGGAGAGCGCTTGCATGGCATGCAAGAGGTCCGCGGTTCGATCCCGCGTAGCTCCACCACTATTTCGTAGTAAGGCAAACGGACACCAGAACCGATTGTCTAAAGAGTAAAGATTTCGGGGTTATAGCTCAGCTGGGAGAGCGCTTGCATGGCATGCAAGAGGTCCGCGGTTCGATCCCGCGTAGCTCCACCAATTTCTTGTTACAAGAAAGCTAAAGGCCACCGCATCGCGGTGGCCTTTTTGCTATGTGCATCCGCTCTTCGCTCCCCTTCCCGACATGAATTGTCGTCTCATCAATCATCGTATGGCGTCCTAGTCATGAGGTGGCTCACAGTTCCAGCGCATGATATCAGCGGTTTCGGGCATATCGGTGTCGATGCTTGTGCTGATAATCGTGTTAATTGCTAGCTGTTCGCGGCATGTTGGCTACTTTTTCTGCGTTTTTTGTATTCCGCCCAAACATATTTTCCTTTGTGAATGAAGATTGAGCATTTGCGGGCGACTTCCTATACTCGGGCCGTTCCAGATGGAATCCAGGTAAAGAGCAAACCGGTTGAAAGACCGGGACGCAAAGCCTCCGGTCTACCGACTCCAGGGTCCAGGATAGCGGGGTTACCCAGGTAAGAGTCAGTGACGCGTCCATCGTCACTTGTCTTCTTCGTCGTACCTGTTGCGGTTGTGCTTTGCCTTGGTCAGCGTTTTGCCAAGACAAAAAACAAGGATGATAACAAGATGCAACAAGTCTTAAGACCAAGTCGGCTAGCCATGCTGGTCGCCCTCGCGTCCCTGCCCGGTTGGGCACTCGCGGCTTACCCCGCCTATCAGGCAGGCACCGCCTACAAGGCTGGCGACATCGTCAGCAACATCGGTAGCCTCTACCAATGCAAAGCATTCCCCTACTCCGGCTGGTGCAGCGGTGCCAGCTCTCACTACGCCCCGGGCACAGGTACTGTCTGGGCCGATGCCTGGACGCTGTATCAGGATACGACTCCCCCTGCACTGGACCTGACACTCTCTTCCCCGGCCGCGGGCAGCTCGGTGAGCGTGGGTGCAGAACTGGCTCTGGCCGTCAGCCTGGCCGGTAGCAGCAGCGCCGTGACCCAGGTGGTCTATCTGGTCGATGGCAGTCAGGTGGCTGCCGCGACCTCTGCCCCTTGGTCAGCCAGTTGGGCTGCCAGCGGAGTGGGCGCTCATCAAATCACGGCTCGCGCCCTGGACAAGGATGGCAAGAACCTGGATGAAGCTCAGGTCAGTGTGACGGTGACGGCCGTGGTTGCCCCCGAGGCACCCAAGGCCAGCATCACCAGCCCGGCCGCCGGGGCCAAACTCACCCTGGGTCGCGCCGTCACAGTGACCGGCAATGTCACCGATGCCAACAACGATGTGGCCAGGGTCGAGCTCTATGTGGATGGCAAGAAGGCGGGTGAGGACAGCAGTGCCCCCTGGCAGCTGAGCTGGACGCCGCAGACCAAGGGGAGCGCCGCGCTGACCCTGGTCGCCGTAGACAGCCAGAACCTGTCGGGGGAGTCCGCCCCGGTGTCGGTCAGTATCGAAGAGGCGGCCTTGCCGCCCACCGGTGGCAATCTCTCCTGCGACGTTCGCCAGATCTATCGCGCCGATGGCAGCGAGTGCATGGGGGATGACCATGGCCGCCGCGTCATCGGTTACTTCACCTCCTGGCGTACCGGCAAGAACGGTCTGCCTTCCTATCTGGTAAACGACATCCCCTGGGACAAGATCACCCACATCAACTATGCGTTCGCCGCCGTGGATGAGCAGAGTCACCTCATCAAGGTGGATGACGCCGCCACCAAGCTGACCTGGGAAGGGGTGCCGGGCGCCGAAATGGATCCGGAGTTTGCCTATCAGGGCCACTTCAACCTGCTCTCCAAGTACAAGAAACAGTATCCAGACGTGAAGACCTTGATCTCCGTGGGCGGCTGGGCCGATACCCGTGGTTTCTATGCCGCCACCACCAAGGGTGACTGCTCGGTCAATACCGCTGGCATCAATGCGCTGGCCAACTCGGCGGTGAGTTTCATTCGCCAGTACGGCTTCGATGGGGTGGATATCGATTACGAATATCCGACCTCCATGAAGGATGCGGGTAACCCCAATGATTTCCCGCTCTCCAATCTGTGTCGGGGCAAGCTGTTTGCGAACTATGAAGTGCTGATGAAGACGCTGCGTGAGCGGCTCGACAACGCGGGCACCGAAGACGATCGCAAGTACATGCTGACCATAGCGTCACCGGCGTCGGCCTATCTGCTGCGTGGCATGGAGAACTTCCAGGTCACCCAGTATCTGGATTACGTCAACCTGATGACCTATGACTTCCACGGTGCCTGGAACAACTTCGTGGCCCATAATGCCGCGCTGTTCGACAACAAGGCAGATCCGGAACTGGCCCAGTGGGGTGTCTATAACCAGGCTCAGTTCGGTGCCATCGGTTACCTGAACGCAGCCTGGGCGGCGCACTACTTCCGTGGTGCCATGGCGGCTGGCAAGATCAACGTGGGTGTTCCTTATTACACCCGTGGCTGGCAGGGGGTCACCGGTGGTACCCATGGTCTCAATGGCAAGGCAGCCTTGCCAAGCCAGAGCGACTGCCAACCGGGTACCGGGGGCAGCACCATCCCTTGTGGCAATGGCGCGGTCGGTATCGACAACATCTGGCACGATCTGGACAAGAACGGCAATGAGATAGGTGGCGGCGCCGTGCCCATGTGGCATGCCAAGAACCTGGAGCATGCGGCCAGCCTCGGCATCACTACCCTGCCCAGCTACGGCGCGGCTTGGGGGCTGGATGCCAATAACCCGGCGGACGTGATCCAGGGTCAGTACGTGCGTTACTACGATGACAAGGCCCATGCGCCCTGGCTGTGGAACGAAGAGAAGAAAGTGTTCCTCTCCACCGAAGATGAAGAGTCCATGGGTCACAAGCTGGACTACATCATCAAGCGCGGTCTGGGTGGCGTCATGTTCTGGGAGATGGCGGGGGATTATGATTTCGATCCCGCCAAGAACGAATATGTCATGGGCAGCACCCTCACCAGCCTGGCCTATGACAAGTTCGCCACGGCGAGCAAAGCTAGCCTGAAGCAGAACGATCTGCCGGCCCCGGCCGCTCAGCTCGACATCGCCGTCAGCCTGACTGGCTTCAAGGAGGGGGATTCCAACTATCCCATCAATCCGACCCTGAAGCTGACCAACAACTCCACCCAGACCATTCCGGGCGGCACCCGCATCGAGTTCCTGATGCCCACCTCCACTTCTGACACCATTACGGATCAGAGCGGTATGGGGCTGACAGTGGTCGAGAGCGGTGGCAACCAGAACTCCGACGGCATCGCCAATGAGAAGGACTTCCACAAGGTGGCCCTGACCCTGCCGGGCTGGAAGGCCTGGGCACCGGGGACGGATGTTGAAGTCGCCATGACCTATTACCTGCCGGCAGCCGGTGTGCCAAGTGGCGTGCGCCTCGTCAGCGGTAGCCAGACCATAGGCCTGAAGTCCGACTTCCCGGCCCTGGCCGAGGCGGTACTGGGCGGCGGCAGCAACCCTGGCCCGGGCGGCACGACCTGCAGCTCCCAGAGCGTCAATCCGGCGGCCTATCCGGCTTACCCGAGCTGGCCGCAAGGGGACCATGCCAATGGCAACGATCGCATGACCAATGGCAGTGCGGTCTGGCAGGCGAACTGGTGGACCAGCTCCGAGCCCAAGGCGGGTGATGGCAGCTGGAAGCTGGTTTGCAGCTACTGAGAGAGAGATTAACAATGCAAACGGGGCCTCTGGCCCCGTTTTTTTATCAAGAAAACCCCGGTGGCGGCCGACATAACATAGTAATGGCCATAGTACCGGGATCGGCGAGTCCCTATACTGGACCGCATTCGGATTGGGAGAGAAGGGCAATCATGGCGAGCATATTGGATTCAGTGGATCAACGTACCCAGCTGGTAGGGGAGAATCGCCTGGAGTTGCTGATGTTTCGACTCGGCTCCCGTCAGCTGTTTGCCATCAACGTGTTCAAGGTGCGCGAGGTGGTGAAACTGCCCCACCTGAACAAGATGCCTGGCTCTCATCACAACATCAGCGGCGTGGCCAATATCCGCGGTGTCTCCATCCCCGTCATCGATTTGCGCAGCGCCATCGGCATGCGCGGCCAAGCCCAGGAGGGAGAGGCCAACCTCATCATCACCGAATATAACCGTACCATTCAGGGTTTCCTGGTCGGCCAGGTGGCCAACATCGCCAATATGACCTGGAAGGACATATTGCCGCCGCCGCGCTCGGCGGGTCGCGCCAACTACCTCACCGCCATCACCCGCCTGCGGGAGGGCGATAGCGAGCAGATCGTCGAGATCATCGACGTGGAGAAGGTGCTGGCCGAGATCATCACCTACGACATCCGCATCTCCGACGCCGTGCTGGATAGAGAACTGCTGCCGCAGATGCAGGGGCGCAAGGTGTTGATCGTCGATGATTCCAGCACGGCCCGCAACCTGATCCGCGATACCCTGGCGCAACTCGGACTCGAAGTGATCGAATGTCAGGATGGCCTGCAGGCCTTGCGTTTGCTCAAGAGCTGGTGCGATGCGGGCAAGAGAGTGACCGACGAAATACTGCTGATGATCACCGATGCCGAGATGCCGGAGATGGATGGTTACCGCCTCACCCACGAGGTGCGCAGCGACCCGCGCATGCAGGATCTCTTCATCACCCTCAATACGTCGCTCAGCGGCAACTTCAACGAGGCCATGGTCAAGAAGGTCGGCTGTGACCGCTTCATTTCAAAGTTCCAGCCGGACCTGTTGGTGGGGGTCGCCCAGGAGCGGCTGCGTCAGTTGCTGGGTTGACAAACTATCGGGCTGGTTCAGCAACCAAAAAGGTCAGCATCTGCTGACCTTTTTGGTTCTACAAGAGCCTGTCAGTGAGTCAGCAAGGGCTCGACGAAGCGGGCCACCTTGTCGCGGATGAGCGGCTGTGCCTCGGCCTTGGGGTGGATGCCATCATTCAGCATGAGTTCAGGGCGAGTGGCAATATCATCGAGGAAGAAGGGCAGCAGTGGCCGCTCATTCTCCTTGGCAAGATCCGGGAATATGGTTTCGAACTGGCGCAGGTAACGGGCCCCGTAATTGGGGGGCAGCTGGATCTGGGTCAGGATGGTGTGGATCCCCTGCTGCTTGGCCATGGTCAACATCTTGGCCAGATTCTGGCGAGTGATGGCGGGCGGGAAACCGCGCAGGCCATCATTTCCCCCCAGCTCGATCAGCAGCCAGTCCGGCTTGTGCTCCTTGAGCAAGACAGGCAGTCTGGTGAGGGCCCCTTGCGTGGTCTCGCCGCTGATGCTGGCGTTGATCAACTGATGCTGGCCACCGGTTTGCTGCCACTGTTGCTGGAGCAGGGCAGGCCAGCTCTGCTCGGCCTGCATCTGATAACCGGCACTCAGGCTGTCGCCCAGCACCAACAGTGTCTGTGCCTGCAACTGGCCACAGGCCATCACCCACATTAAGGCGAACAGGATACGCGCCATGACTTCAACTCCCATCATTTCGATTAGCAACCTCGGCAAGTCTGTGCGCCTTGGCAGTGACAATCTGACCATCCTTGAGGGGATCTCGCTGCAAGTCAAGGCGGGGGAGACTCTGGCTCTGGTCGGTGCCTCAGGTTCGGGCAAGTCGACCCTGCTCGGCCTGCTGGCCGGATTGGATCTGCCCAGTAGCGGCGAGATCCGCATTCAGGGTCACTCCCTCGGCGAGCTGGATGAAGAGGGGCGCGCCCGCTTGCGTTCCGATCACATCGGCTTCGTATTCCAATCTTTCCTGCTGTTGCCGACCCTGAGCGCCCTGGAAAACGTCATGCTGCCTGCCGAGTTACGTGGCGAGCGCGATTGCGAACCCAGGGCCCGCGAGCTGTTGGCGGCGGTCGGCCTGAAAGACAGGCTGGATCACTTGCCCCCCAGGCTCTCTGGTGGCGAACAGCAGCGGGTCGCCATCGCGCGCGCCTTCATGACCAGACCCAGCCTGCTGCTGGCAGACGAGCCGACCGGCAACCTCGACAGCAAGACGGGGGATACCGTCATCGAGCTGCTGTTCGAACTCAACCGTACCCATGGCACCACCCTAGTGGTGGTCACCCATGATCTGGCTCTGGCTCAGCGTTGCCAGCGCCAACTGACCATGGCAAGTGGCCGCTTGCAGGGCAGCCCGGGTGAGGAGTCCCATGCTGATGACCGCGATGACCGCGATGACCGCGATGACCGCGATGACCGCGATGACCGCGATGACCGCGATGACCGCGATGAGCGCGATGACAGCAGCGCCGTGCGTGCCTGACGCTGGCCCCGGGATCCGGTTTTATGTCGATAGAGAGCAGTCATGACCCAGTTAACAGGATGTCAGCGCATGAGGAGATCGCAATGATGCGGTCAGGATGGCATGAGCGTCAGACAGTGAGGGAGCCTCAATAATGATGCATTTACGATTGGCGCTGCGTCTGCTGCGCCGGGAAGGGGCCAGTGGCGAGCTGCGCTGGTTCGTACTGGCGCTGGCGCTCTGCGTCGCCTGCGTGCTGAGTGTGGCCCTGGTCGCCGATCGGCTGGACGCTGGCCTCAAGGCCTCGGGTCGTGACTTTATCGCGGCAGACAGAGCCCTGGGCACGAGCCGGGCCCTGAGTCCCGATCTGCTGGCCAGGGCGCAGCAGGACAAGGTGGCGGTGCAAGCCACGGTCAGCTTCAACAGCATGCTGTTTCACGGCGAGGCGTTTCAGCTCGCCTCTATTCGTGCGGTACCGAGTGGTTTCCCCTTCTATGGCACCCTGGAGCTGACCCCTCAGCAAGCCCCCAAACCGGGCGAGATCTGGCTGTCGCCACGGCTGATGCAACTGCTCGATGCCAAGGTGGGGGAGGCGCTTGAGGTGGGCAATACCCATCTCAAGGTGGCGGGCCTGCTTGGCCGTGAGCCGGATCAGGGATTTAGCCCCTTCCTGCTCGCGCCGCGTGCCTTGATCCACAGTGATGACATAGGGGCAACCGGCGCCTTGCTGCCCGGCAGCCGTCAGCAGTGGCGCTACCTGTTTCAGGGCTCGCGGGCCGACATCAGCCGCTTCGAAGCCTGGATAAAACCCAAGCTGGTGACGGGGCAGAAGTGGGTCACCCCGGATGACAAAGGCTCACAGGTGGGGCGCTCCCTGGCCAATGCCGAGCGTTTCTTCCGGCTCGCGTCCCTGGCGGGGGTCTTGCTCGGTGCCCTGGCCATGGGCATAGCCGTGCGGCATTTTGCCGAACGCCAGACCAGCATGGTGGCCCTGCTCAAGACACTTGGGGCTTCGAGAGGGACCCTGTGGCGCCTGATGGGCACCCTGCTGCTCTGCCTCACCCTGGTGGGCGCTCTGCTTGGCCTGGTGGCGGGCAGCGCCATGCAGTGGCTCACTCTGCATCTGCTCGGTGGCCTCTTGCCTGCGGATCTGCCGCCCCCCTCCTGGCGTCCATTCGCCCTGGGGGTGGCCGTGGCGCTCTTTATCACCCTGTTGCTCGCCTTCATCCCCTTCTTGCGCCTGCTCAAGGTGCCACCGCTGCGGGTCCTGCGTCGTGAGCTGTCGGCGAGCGTCCCCCCCTGGTTGGCGCTGCCGGTGGGTCTGCTCGGTCTGTTCGCCCTGGTGTGGGGCTTCACCGCCGAGCTGGGCTTGTCCCTGGGGCTGGTCGCGGGCATGGGGCTGCTGATGGGATTGCTGGCCGTGATGGCAGCGGGCCTGCTCAGGCTCGGCGGCCGCCTCCAGGGGCCCCACGCCTTGCGTCTGGCCCTGGCGCATCTCTCCAGGGAGCGAGGTGCCGGTCTGTTCCAGCTGGCGGGGTTCGCCCTTGCACTCATGTTATTTGGCTTGCTGTGGGCGGCCCGGGTCGATCTGCTCGACGACTTTTCCGCCCGCTTGCCCGCCGATGCGCCCAATCGCTTCCTGGTCAACATCAGCAGCGAGGAGCGCATTCCCATACTCGCAGCTCTCGGCGAAGCGGGTGCCGTCACCTCGGACTTCTACCCCATGGTGCGTGGCCGCCTGACCAGCATTGCCGGCGACCTCATCGGGCCCAATGGCCGGGAGGGAATCGACAGGGAACTCAACTTCACCAGCACGGCGCAGTTGCCTGCCGATAACCGCATCACCCAGGGGCGCTGGCTGGCGGGCAAAGGCGAGGTCTCTGTAGATGATGAAGTAGCCGGGCGGCTGGGCATCAAGCTGGGCGACACACTGGGCTTCAACATCGAGGGGCGCGAGTTCGAGGCGAGCGTCACCAGCCTGCGCCATATCAAGTGGGACAACATGCGTCCCAACTTCTACATGATCTTCTCGCCGGATCTGCTGACTGACTTCTCGCCGACCTGGCTTGGCAGCTATCGGTTGCCAAGCAGCGGCAAGGGCGCCGAAGTGGCGCTCATACGTCAGTACCCTACCGTCTCCCTCATCGATGTGGATGATCTGATCGCCCGGCTGACCCAGGTCTCCCAACAGGTGAGCCGGGCCCTGGCCTTGATGCTGGGGCTGGTGACGGTGGCGGCCCTGCTGGTGTTGCTGACCCAGACCCAGGCCAGCATGGCGAGCCGACGCAGGGAGCTGCTGCTGATGCGCACCCTGGGGGCGAGCAGTGAGCTGCTGCAGCGCATGTTGCGTTGGGAGCTGGTGGCGACGGGCCTGCTGGCGGGATTGTGCGGGGCGGCCGTGGTGGAGATCTGTTCCCTGGCTCTGCAACTGCTCTGGTTTGAAGGGCAGTGGCAGTTCCACTGGTTCATCTGGCTGGGCTTGCCTGTGCTGGGTGCCTTGCTGGTCACCCTGGCCGGACAGGGGATGCAGCGCCAGTTGCTGGCGGGCACCCTGAGCGATCGACTACGGGGCCTGGGCCAGGGGCTGCTCTAAGGGCCCACCCAAGTAGATACCGGAGAAAAAGAAAAAACGCTTCATCCGCCGGGATGAAGCGTTTTTATTTGAGGATCTCTGGTTACGGGCTCGATGGGGGGCGTTCCAGCAGATTGCAAAGCGCCTGGGGCAGGGCCGGGAAGCTGAAATGAAAGCCTGCGTCCTGCAGCCGTTTCGGCAGGACTCTTTGCCCGGTGAGCAGCAGGTCGGCGGCCTCGCCCATCATGAGCTGCAGCGACCAGGCGGGAATGCGCATCAGGTGGGGGCGCTTCAACGACTTGGCCAGTTGCTGGCTAAACTCCCGGTTGCTGACCGGGGTGGGTGCCGTGCCGTTATAGATGCCTTGGCAATCGTCATGCTCGAGCAGAAACAGCCAGGCGCGCACCAGATCTTGAATGTGGATCCAGGAGACTACCTGCTGCCCTTCACCCATGGGGCCGCCGAGCCCGACCCTGTAGGGCGGCAGCATCTTGGGCAGGGCGCCGCCATCTAGCCCCAGCACCAGGCCAATGCGCAAGATGCAGACCCGGGTCTGTTCACTGCTGGCCGCCAGGGCCAGGGATTCCCACCGGTTGCAGAGCTGATGGGTGAACTCGAGACTGGGGTGATCGCACCCCTCATCCAGTGGCTTGTCATCCTGGCGGCCGTACCAGCCGATGGCAGATGCGCTAAGCAATGCCTTGGGGGGGGTGGTGGAGAGCTTGATGAGATCGACCAGCTGTTCGGTCAGCAGCCAGCGGCTATCGCACAGTTGTTGCTTGCGAACCGGGTTCCAGCGCCCCTGAGCGATGGGCTCCCCCGCGAGGTTGATCACCACATCGATGTCGTTGAGATGGTCGAGCCGGTCCAGGGAGTCAATCAGCTGCACATCGTGGCCGAGCAGTTGATACGCATGGCTCCCCTGACGGCTCAATACCACCACCTGATGCTGTACTTTAAGGTGGGCGACTAACTTGCGGCCGATAAAACCTGTCCCCCCCGTGATCAGTATCTTCATCTCGTCTTCCCCTCTCTGTCTGGCTCTACTCTAGTGAGTCGGCAAGGGATGAACAAGCCATGAGCATGAGGCAAGGTACACCAAGAGGCACCATCTGCATCTGTTGTTTTCTTTCAAATGATCCAGAAACTATCCACAAAAGCTGTGGAAAAGTCTGTAGATTAGCGGTGTGTCTAGCGTTAGTTAGTTGATCTTAAAAGAGTATTTCATTCTGATCTCAACTGGAGTGCAATTGCTCAACCCCCTGGCGCGAATGTGAGTGTTCGCTCAGGCGCTGCGCCACTATTGGCGAAGGCTCTAGGCGCTGGGGCGAGATCTGACCGGATCCGGATTTGATCTGGGGGATCAACATAATGCCCGCCAGCCATAAAAAAACCCGCCAGGAGGCGGGTTTTTGCAAGATGGCAGAGCGGGGCTATTACTCGGCCTCTGCCTGGGCTGCCTGAATACCGGTCAGGGCGATGGTGTAGACGATGTCATCCACCAGGGCGCCACGGGACAGGTCATTGACCGGCTTGCGCATGCCTTGCAGCATGGGGCCGATGGAGACCAGCTCGGCGGAGCGCTGTACCGCCTTGTAGGTGGTGTTGCCGGTGTTCAGATCCGGGAACACGAACACTGTGGCTTTACCCGCAACCGGTGAGTTCGGTGCCTTGGACTTGGCCACGTTCTCCATGATGGCCGCGTCGTACTGCAGCGGGCCGTCGATGATGAGGTCCGGGCGCTTGGCCTTGGCCAGCAGGGTCGCTTCACGCACTTTCTCTACGTCCGCGCCGGCGCCAGAGGTACCGGTGGAGTAGGAGATCATGGCGACGCGCGGCTCGATGCCGAAAGCGGCAGCGGAGTCGGCGGACTGGATGGCAATCTCGGCCAGCTGTTCGGCGCTCGGATCCGGGTTGATGGCGCAGTCACCGTATACCAGCACCTGATCAGGCAGCAGCATGAAGAAGATGGAGGAGATCAGCGACGAACCCGGGGCAGTCTTGATGATCTGCATCGGCGGACGAATGGTGTTGGCGGTGGTGTGCACGGCGCCGGAAACCAGACCGTCCACTTCGCCACGCTCCAGCATCATGGTGCCCAGCACCACGTTGTCTTCCAGCTGTTCGCGGGCGACCACTTCGGTCATGCCTTTGTTCTTGCGCAGCTCGACCAGACGCGGCACATAGCGCTCGCGCACTTCCAGCGGGTCGATGATCTCGACGCGATCGGTCAGCACCACACCCTGCTGTTCGGCGACGCGGCGGATCTCTTCCGGGTTGCCCAGCAGCACCGGACGGGCGATGCCACGCTCGGCACAGATGGCGGCAGCCTTGATGGTGCGCGGCTCTTCCCCTTCCGGCAGCACGACGCGCTTGTTGGCCTGACGGGCCAGCTCGGTCAGCTGATAACGGAACGCAGGCGGGCTCAGACGACGAGAACGGGTGGACTTGGCAGAGAGAGACTCTATCCAGTGCTTGTCGATGTGGCCAGCCACATAGTCCTGCACCAGTTCGATCCGCTCGCGGTCATCTTCCGGGATGTCGACGTTGAAGTTCTGCAGGCTGACCGCGGTCTGCCAGGTGTTGGTGCCGGTGATCATGATCGGCAGGCCGGTGGCCATGGCCTGTTGGCACAGGGCCATCACTTGCGGTTCCGGGTGATAGTTGCCGGTCAGCAGCAGGGCACCGAGCTTGACGCCATTCATGGCGGCCAGACAGGCGGAGACGATGACGTCCGAGCGATCGCCGGAGGCAACCAGCAGGCTGCCCGGACGGAAGTGCTCAACCATGTTGTGGATGGAGCGGGCACAGAAGGTCACGGTCTGCAGACGACGGCTGTCCAGTTCACCCTTGTGCAGGATCTTGGCGGCCAGGTGCTTGGAGAGATCCTTGGCGCGCGGGGCGATCAGCTGGGTGTTCCAGGGGATGCAACCCAGGATGCGCAGCGGGCTCTTGCCAAACACCTGCAGCACTTCCAGGTTATGGGCGGCATCTGTGGTGTGGTGATGGGCCTCGAACATCTCGGTGAGATCGGGGCGAGTCACGCCGTGCTCGTCCACCGGTGCGCCCACCTTGTTGATCACGCAGCCGACGATGCGGGGGTTGTTGACGCCACCGAAGTTGGAGCAGGCCAGCTCGATACGCTCTTTGAGCTTCTGGCTGGAGTCATGACCCGGGTGGGTGACGAATACCATGTCGGCGTCCAGCGCCTTGGCCACGTCATAGTTGAGCTTGTTGGCAAACGGCTGTTTGTCGGTGGGCACCATGCCCTCGACCACCACCACTTCGGCGCCGCTGGCTTTCACGTGCTCTTCGAAGCGAGCCACAATCTCTTCCAGCAAGATATCGGTGTTGCTGGTGGTGATCATGTTCTCGGCGTAGGAGAGGGCGAAGGGCTCGGGCGGGTTGATGTTGGCAGCTGCGCGGATCACGGCGGTGGAGCGCTCGGCTCCAATCTCGCCCGGACGCGGCTGGGCAACCGGTTTGAAGAAGCTGACATTGACACCGTGACGTTCCATGGCGCGAACCACGCCAAGACTCACGGAAGTTACGCCGACACCAGTGCCGACCGGGATGAGCATAATAGTGCGTGCCACTTATTACCCCTTGTTCATTTTTTGGGATCAGGAAAAGGCCGCCCTGGGGCGGCCTTGCTCTACAGCTAAATTATGCGCCGACGAGATCCAGCGCGTCGTGGGCAATGACCCACTCTTCGTTGGTCGGGATAACCAGGGCCTTGGTGGAGCCAGCCTTGGAGATCTCGCCACCCTTGCCGAAGCGGGCTTTCAGGTTGGCGTCGTGGTCGACGTCAAAGCCCAGCAGCGCCAGCTTGTTCAGGGCCATCTCACGGATAGGAGCGGAGTTTTCACCGATACCACCGGTGAAGACCACGGCATCCAGACGACCATCCATGGCGGCAGCGTAAGCGCCGATGTACTTGGCCAGGCGGTAGCAGTAAACGTCCATGGCACGCTTGGCTTCTTCTTTGCTGTCGTAGTTGTCTTCGACGAAACGGCAGTCGGAAGTGACTTCAGTCAGACCCTGCAGACCGGACTCTTTGGTCAGCATGGTGTTGATCTCGGCCACGCTCATGCCCAGATTGTCATGAAGGTGGAAGATGATGGCCGGATCGATATCACCACAACGGGTACCCATCACCAGACCTTCCAGCGGGGTCAGACCCATGGAGGTGTCGACGGACTGGCCATTCTTGATGGCGCAGACGGAGCCGCCGTTGCCCAGGTGGCAGTTGATGATGTTCAGCTCGGAGACCGGCTTGTTCAGGATCTTGGCCGCTTCCAGGCTGATGTAGTAGTGGCTGGTACCGTGCATGCCGTAGCGACGGATGCCGTTCTCTTGGTAGAGTTTGTACGGCAGGGCATACAGGAAGGCTTCCTGGGGCATGGTCTGGTGGAAAGCGGTGTCGAACACGGCCACGTTCTTGTCGGCCAGATGCGGGAACACTTTCAGGGCGGCACGGATGCCGACCAGGTGGGCCGGGTTATGCAGCGGGGCCAGGGTGGCGCAATCTTCGATGCCCTGGACCACTTCGTCGGTGATGACCACGGAGGAGGTGAACTTCTCACCACCATGCACCACACGGTGACCGACGGCGATCAGGTTCTCGGCCAGGGCCGGATTCAGGGGCAGGATCTTGTTGACTATGAAGTCCAGCGCTTCCTGGTGGGCGGCACCGGCGCCGAGATCGGCACTGCCTTTCTCGCCGTTGAGCTTCCACTTGATGCGGGCATCGTCGAGACCGAAGCACTCGGCCAGGCCGGACAGCAGGTCGTCGCCTGTGGTGGCATCGATCACGGCAAACTTCAGGGAAGAGCTACCACAGTTAAGTACAAGAACCAGCTTACTCATGAATAAATCCTATCGCAGATTGGGTTGTGTAGGAGGACTGCACGGACGCAAAGGCGTCCAACATCTTCAACTTATCCTTATGAGGGTTGGCAATCTGTTGCTTGCCCCTTGTATAGTGATACAAGACCCGAAATCCTGACGCCTGCCGATGGGTGCCCGAGGGGTCACTGGCGGTAAAAATAGGCGGACAAAGGATAACCTCATTGTTGAAAAATAACAAAGTCATCCTAAACCTTTGCTATGTTCCATCAAATTTTTACGCGGTTTTGCCGTTAATACGTTCAAAATTAGCTCGGAGGTAATATGAGCATGAATTCTTTTGGAACTAAGTTACAGCAAGGCCGACATTATATGACGATTTGGCCGCGCCGTCCCGAGCTCAATCCGCTGTTTCCTGAAAACCGTGTCATCCGCGCCACCGAGTTTGCCCTCAAGGTGATCCCGGCCCTGGCCGTGCTCAGCATCATGCTGCAGTTCCAGTTTGGTCAGGATTACTACTGGCCTTCGGTCATCACCAGCGTGCTCTTCCTGCTCAGCCTGCCGCTGCAAGGTTATTACTGGCTCGGCCAGCGTGCCGCCACCCGCCTGCCGCCCTCTCTGGCCAGTTGGTACCGGGAGATCAATAGCAAGATGAACGAGCAGGGCGGCCGCCGTCAGCTGGTGGCCCAGCCTCGCTATGAAGAGCTGGCCGATACCCTCAACGCCGCTTTCAAGCAGCTCGATAAATCCTTCCTCTACGAGTGAGCCCAGCTCGATGCATCAAGGCGCCCCGGGGCGCCTTTTTTATCGGTCGGGTTGTGCATCGGCGGTACCCTCAGGCGGCCAGGATCTTGCGGATCTCCTGGATGGAGAGCTTGTACTGACGTGGACACTGGCGCCACACCGCCAGCATCCGCTGGTATTTGTCACCCATGGCAATGTCGCTGGAGAGTTCGTCGCAGGGGCAGTCCAGCTCGGGGAAGCGCTTGTCCACCTCGAGCAGGAAGCAGACATAGTCTGCCAGGGCGGCTTCCTGGCTGCGGCTGTAGCCGTTGAAGCGCAGTCGACTGGCTGCTATCTCCCCCTGATTGACCGGATCCAGGTTCCCCCAGGAGATGGCCAGGGCATGGTGCAGCTCCAGGGTGTCCAGCACCCCTTGGCAGGTGGCCAGATCCAGGTGGCCGAAGTGTTTTTCCAGCTCGAGGATCTGCAGGCAGTAACCCTTTTCGATGATGGTACTGGCGCGCTGATAGTGGGCAGCTTGCTCCGGGTTGAGCTTGGCCAGGATCTCGTACTGGTTGCTGAGGATCAGGCGCTCGGTGTGGCTCATGTTCATGGGTTTTCTCGCTGCAAGATGAAACTGGCACCAAGTTAACCCAGATATCAGATGAATTTTTTGATCTCGAAGGGGAGTTGTCGTCAAAAAACCTGGCGGTGAGTCGGGTCGTGCCCAACGTGGGGGTATCAAAGAGAGTGCGACACAACGGCACACAGCAAGAGAGGGCCCCGGGCCCTCTCTTGTTTCATCTGTCTCATCCCAGCCATGGCTGGGATGACAGCCCCGGTTGCGGGGATGGGCTTAGCCCTTGACGAAGTCCAGCACCACCTGGTGGTGGTTGCTGGTCTTGAACTTGTCGAAGCGGTGGACAATCTTGCCCTCCTCGTCGATGAGGAAGCTCAGGCGATGGATGCCGTCATACTCCTTGCCCATGAATTTCTTCGGGCCCCAGACCCCGAAGGCATCTGCCACGGCATGGTCTTCGTCGCTGAGCAGCCGGAAATTGAGGCTGTCGCGCTGTGCGAATTTTTTGAGGCGCGTGCTGGCATCCGGGCTGATGGCAAGCACCTCCACATTGAGGGCTGCCAGCTCCGCATTGACGTCGCGCAGGCCGCAGGCCTGGGTGGTACAACCCGGGGTCATCGCCTTGGGATAGAAGTAGACCAGTACCTTCTTGCCGCGCAGATCGCTCAGGCGAACTGGTTGGCCATCCTGATCTTGCAGGGTGAAATCGGGTGCCATGGCACCGGCTGACAAGGGGTTGATGGGTTCAATGGCGGACATCTTGGCTCCTTGGTGAAGCGGGCAATCGGGGGGATCCCACCTCAAGCATGCTTGCGGTGGATGATAAATTCGAACGACTCGGCGCCCAGGTTCTGACAGAAGGTCGCGAAGGCGGCCTCGGAATCGGTGACCTCGCCTGTGCGGGTCAGGTTGAGTTGAAAGGCGGCCTTGAAACGGTTGTAAGGCTGCTGCTCCCGGGTTTCGGTCTGCATGGCCTGGATGTCCCAGCCATGATCAATGAAGAACTGGGTGCACTGACTGACGATGCCCGGCTCGTCACGGATCAGGATCTCGGCACTGGCATTGGTGTCGTATTGCAGGGAGTGGTGGCGCTCGGTGCGCTTCATCATGGTGATGAGATCCCACTCCTGACTGCGCAGGGGCAGGCTTATTTCGAGCTGCATCAGGCTGTTCCAGTCACCGGACAGCAGCATGATGAAGGTGAATTCGTTGCCGAAGATGCCAAGGCGGCTGTCGACAATGTTGCAGCCACAGCCACTCACGTGGCGAGTCACTTCGTTTACTATGCCAGGCCTGTCCGTGCCGATGGCCGTTACGACCAGGTAATGCGTCATAAGTCCTCTCTCGTCCATTCATTATTCTGGCGCAAGAAGGCTCGGGTGAGCCGTGGTCCACGCAGGGGAACACCATTGCGGACATAGCGCCGTTTTGTGGCGGATGGTAACACGGCTTGCCACCTGCCTCCCTTGTTTTTCAAAGGGGTCAGCTTTACCATTACGCCCCTGAAAATCGGGAGAAATATCCATGTTACGCGGTAGTCTTGTCGCTCTTGTCACCCCTATGCTGGCTTCAGGTGAAGTCGATTGGGCCAGTCTGGCCCGTCTTGTCGAGTACCACGTGGCTGCCGGGACCTCGGCCATCGTCTCGGTCGGCACCACGGGGGAGTCGGTTACCCTGAGTGAGCAGGAGCATATCGCCGTTGTGGAAAGGACCGTGGCCCTGGCTGGCGGACGCGTGCCTGTCATCGCCGGTTGTGGCTCCAACAGCACGGCTCACGCTATCGCGCTCTCTCAACGTCTCGCCCAAACTGGCGTGGTAGCGGGTCTCTCTGTCACCCCTTATTACAATAAACCGACCCAAGAAGGTCTCTATCGTCACTATTGTGCGATCGCCGAGGCTAGTGGTCTGCCTCAAATTCTTTATAATGTGCCGGGGCGCACCTGTTGCGATCTCAAACCCGAGACAGTGGCTCGGCTGGCCAAGGTGCCGGGGATCATCGGCTTGAAAGAGGCAACCGGCGATCTGACGCGCACGCCGCTGCTGCGCGAGTTGTGTGGATCCGATTTTCTTCTCTACAGTGGCGATGATGCGACTGGATGTGATTTTATGCTGCAAGGGGGCGATGGGGTCATCTCCGTCACCACCAATATTGCGGCGGCCCAGATGGCCGACATGTGTCGTGCTGCCCTGACTGGCGATGCCGGTCTGGCCCATGACATCAACAATCGATTGATGCCGTTGCATCGGACTCTGTTCTGCGAGCCGAGTCCCATCCCCGTCAAGTGGGCATGTGCCCGATTGGGATTGATAGCGACGGCGACCCTGCGTCTGCCGCTGACCGACCTCACCCCCGAGGGCAAACAGGCGATGACGCAGGCTCTGACGACTGCGGAGTTGATGGCGAGTGTTTAAAACAAACGGAAAGGGAAGTGCAGTGCGTCTGGCCATGAGTGTGGTGACCCTGGCCGTACTGGCCGGTTGCAGCTCACCGGCAGAACGCAAGATGGCCAACCGTGGTTTCGAGTATGAGGAAGCCCGCCTGGAAGGCCGCGCTTTCCTGATACCTGCCGGGTTGCAGAGCCCCGCCTTTAACAGCGATTTCAATATCCCCGCCCTGCCCGAGAGCAGCCGCGAAGGCGCCATTGGCGCCAAGGTGGACGTGCGTCCACCCGCCCAGTTGTTGACTGTGGTACCGGGTAGCCAGGTGGTGGCCAATGCGGCCGACCCCACGGTCTCTTTCTATGCCCTGAGCACCCAGCAGGATATTCAGAATGATACCTGGGCCTTCCTGATGAACTTCCTGGCCAAATACAAGGTCACTACCGAGACGCTGGATCGCCAGAGCGGTGTACTGGAGACCGGCTGGTTCGACAACACTTTGGCGCTCGATGGCTGGGGTGAGGAAGATGACGATTATCAGATCCGTCAGCGTTACCAGTTTGTCTTGAAAAATGATCTCCAGCGCCATGCGGTCAACATGTCGGTGAAGGTGGTCGATCATGAAGAGATCCTCGACGGTGAGACCACGACCAGCCTGACGCCAGCCGAGGCCAAACGCTACGCGACCCGCGCCCTGAACCAGTTCTCCCTCTATTACGACAAAGAGCTCAAGGCGCGCGAGCAGCACAAATCCAGCGATGGCATGGCGTTGCAGCTCGGTCTGGACAACAACGATTTGAGCGCCTGGATTGCCGGGGGATCCTTCGATCAGGTGTGGCGTCGCCTCAACCAGATCCTGCCTGGCTACGGTTTCGTCATCAAGGATACCCAACAGTCTCTGGGCTGGATCGACGTCGAGTATGACGATCCGGGCAGCGATTTCTGGCAAGCCAAGGGGGCTGAGCCCTTCAAGCTGGAGGAGGATAAATACCGCTTCCAGCTCGGCGAGATGGCGGGGGGCAAGACCTCCATCACCCTGTTCGACAAGGATAAAAAACCTGTGTCGTCCGGGACTATCTCCCAGATGTATATCAGTCTGTCCGAGGCATTCGCCAAGGCCCAGGCCGATCAAGCCGCAGCAACAGCAGAATAGAAACAGGGGCCTAGTGCCCCTGTTTTATTAGGTTAATCCCCTACAAACTGGGGGCTTGCTTGGTGCGTGTGTTTGGCTAGTCCCCAGCAACAGGGGCCTGGCATGTGTGTTTTATCAACCCCCACAACAGGAAGTGTTAAAAGCCATGAGTCTTGCAGATCAAGTATTGGCGGTGAATGACGATTTACCGATCCGTACCGATAAACCTGTCCATTCCGGCAAAGTGCGCAGCGTCTACTGGTTGACCCAGGCAGACAGTGCCCGGCTCATCAGAGAGAAAGGCTATGATGTGCCGGCCGATGCGCCGCTGGCCATCATGGTGATCAGTGACCGTATCTCTGCCTTCGACTGCATCTGGCAGGGGGTGGACGGACTGAACGGCGTACCGGGCAAGGGCGCGGCACTCAATGCCATCTCCAGCCACTGGTTCAAGTTGTTCAAGGAGAAGGGACTGGCCGACAGCCACATCCTGGACATCCCGCACCCCTTCGTCTGGATAGTGCAAAAAGCCCGTCCCGTGATGATCGAGGCCATTGCCCGCCAGTACATCACCGGCTCCATGTGGCGTGCCTACAAGAATGGCGAGCGCGAATTCTGCGGTATCACACTGCCGGAAGGTCTGAATAAGGATCAGAAGCTGCCTGAGACCCTGATCACCCCCTCTACCAAGGGTGTGCTGACCGGTCTGGAAGGGGTGCCCGAGGCCGATGACGTCAACGTCTCCCGTGCCGACATTGAGCGCCACTACCAGGGCTTCAACTTCAGCAGTCTGGATGACATAGATCGCTACGAAGTGCTGCTCAAGGAAGGCTTCAGTGTCATCAGCGATGCCCTGGCCGCGCTGGATCAGGTCTTTGTCGACACCAAGTTCGAGTTTGGCTACGTCCATGATGCCGAAGGCCGCGAAAAGCTCATCTATATGGATGAAGTGGGCACCCCGGACAGCTCCCGCATCTGGGACGGCCCGGCCCTGCGCGAAGGCGAGATCATCGAGAAATCCAAAGAGGGTTTCCGTCAGTGGCTGCTGAACCACTTCCCGGATCCGGACATACTGCTCAACAAGCACCGCATGCCGGAACGCTTCGCCCTGGCTCGGGACAACAAGCTGCCTACCGAGGTGATGATGGATATCTCCAACACCTACGTGGGTATCGCCGAGAAGATCATCGGCCACAAGCTGGTGCGCAGTGCCAATCCCAAGCAGGAGATCATCGAGGTGCTGCGTGAGCAGTACGGCCTGATCGACTGAGGCTACGCTTTTTTATCGCCGAAAAACAAACGTTTGCTGGCGATGAAAGCAGCCAGCTGATAAATGAACGGGCCCCATTGCGGGGCCCGTTTTTTATTGCTGATCTGGCTTGGCAGCGAGGCCGCAGGGATCAAGCATTGACCCTGAACACCTGACCGGTCTGCACCCCGAGCACGGATTTCTGATAGGCCAGAGCCACTCGGGCGGCCGGCACGGGCTCGAAGCCGGGGAAGAAGGCTGCGTACTTATCCATCGACTCGGTCAACAGGGTCGGGCTCACCACATTGATGCGCAGCCCTTTGGGCAGCTCGCAGGCGGCCGCCTTGGCGAAGTGTTCTATGGCGCCGTTGATGGTGGTGGCACTGCTGCCCCAGTTGATGGGCTCTTCGCTCAATATGCCGCTGATCAGGGTGATGGAACCCCCTTCGTTCAGATAGGGAATGGCGGCGCGGGTCAGTTTGACTTGGCCCATCAGCTTGCTCTCCAGACCGAGTTGCCACTGCTCATCGGTCAGCTCGGTGAGAGGGGCGAAGGCCACATTGCCGCTGGCGACCACCAGAGCATCGAACTGGCCGATGCCTGCAAACAGGGCGGCGATGGAGGCACCATCCGTCATGTCGACGGTGGCATCCCCCTGGCTGCGGCCGACCCGGACAATCTCATGTTGAGTGGCCAGCAGGCTGCTGACGGCGGAACCGACTGTGCCACTGGCACCGACAATCACTATTTTCATGGCTGCACTCCTTGTTGGGATGTGTTGATAATAGCGCGCCAAAAAAGAAGAAAAAGCGCTTAAAATAAACCAATTGTTGTCATTTTGGAGTCAATTAAGTGGAGATAGGCCATCTATCGAGCTTCTATCAGGTAGTACTGAGGGGCAGTTTCTCGGCCGCAGCCGACGCACTGGGGGTGAGCAAAGGCATGCTCAGCCGCCATGTCAGCAGCCTGGAGCGCAGCCTCAATGCCCAGTTGTTGCAGCGTACCACCCGCAGGCTCAGCCTGACCGAGGCAGGCAAGACCCTCTACCAGCAGGCGGGTCAGATCTTTGCCCTGGCCCAGCAGGCTGAGCAGGACATACAGGCACTGACGGAAGAGGACAGCGGCCGATTGCGTTTCACCTGCCCGGTCAGCACCGGAGACAGGATGGCGGCCGAGCTGCTTGAGCGCTTCGCGCGCCTCTGTCCCGGGGTGACGGTCGAGTTCAACTTCACCAATACCGCCCTCGACATGCGCCAGGGGGAACATGACATCGCCCTGCGTGCCATGGAGCGGATCCCGGACAATCTGGTCGCCCTCTCGCTGGGACGGCTCAGGGATGTGGTGGTGGCGAGCCCGGCCTGGGTGGCGGGCCATGGTCTGCCGACGACCCCCTATGAACTCGCCGCCCACTCCTGTTTGCTGCAGGATCATAATCCAGCCTGGGAGCAGTGGCATTTCAACAGGGAAGGGGAGGAGGTCAGCATACTGGTGCAGGGCCGGGTGCGCGCCAATCACTACAGCACCCTGGTGCAACTGGCGGTGGCCGACATGGGGCCCACCAAGTGCCCGTTGATGCTGGTCGAGCCCCTGCTGGCCCGGGGCCAACTGAGCTTGCTGCTGCCCGACTGGCAAAGCGCGCTGCATCCCGTTCACATCCTCCATGCCCAGCAGCGGCGGGTACCGCGCAAGATCAAACTGTTCAAGCAACTGTTGCAGGCGTGGTTTCAGGAGCATCCGCACTATCTGGTGTGAGGGCGCGCAAGCCTTGGGTAAAACAGGGGGGATGAGGATATCCGCCGCACAGTGCGCAAATAACAATCCCCCCGGCCAGATGGCCACTCCTGGCTGTTATCTGCCTGTCACAAAGGCTCGTTAAGGTAGCGGGCCATGAGTGCAACAGATAATGGATGACAGGATGAACAGAGCATGGGGCCTTGCCCTGTTATTGGGCGCAGGGTCATGGAGTGCGGCCGCGCTGGCCGAGATCAGGGTATCGGTGCCTGCGCCGTTTCAGCTGCTGGCGGTGCAAGAGGGCAAGATCCTCGATGAGCACAACGCCACCCTGAAGGAGGGCGTCGCTCAGCTGCTGATCCGCTATGACGGGGTGGAAGAGAGCCGCACCAGCAGCGACAACGACACCCATCATCTCTCTGAGCCGCAGGTGGTTCGGGTCGAACGCCACAGCGGTCAGCTGCAACTGCTGCCGGATGTCTCCGGTGCACTGAACAGTGGCGAGCAGATGGCCGCCTTTGCCAAGGCGCCCAAGCTTAGCCTGGATGATGGTCAGGGCCAGCCGGTCGCCTTCACTCAGGATGAGCTGGCCAGCCAGGGTCTGCAACTGGGCATCGATTGGCCCGAGCGCCTGGCCGATTACAACCGGGATGGCGGGGTTGCGGCGCTGGCACTGATCGCCCCGGCGCAGGCCGTGCAGGGGGTGAGCCCTCGGCCGCTGAGCGCCAGCGGCCTGGAAGCCCAGTTGCAGCAACTGTTCCTGCAGGCCGATCCGGCGCTGCGCAAGCGCTTCATCGGCTGGGCCGTTCCTCAGCTCTAGTGTCGTGGCGAGCAGGAGAGCGCGCTTGCCGTCCGCTCTCCTGCTTTCCTTGCCAAAGCGCATACAGTAAGGTGGGCCCACATCAGTGCCCCCTTAACCGCGCCGAGGTTTTCATGTTCGAACTGCATCCCCGCCTGGCCGCCGACACCCGAGTGCTCGGCGACTTGCCCCTGTGCCGTGTCTTGCTCGCCAAAGAGAGTCAGTATCCCTGGTTGATCCTGGTGCCCAGGGTTGCCGATCTGCGGGAAATCCATCATCTGGCTCCCCTTCAGCAGCAGCAGTTGATGCAAGAGTCCTGCGCCGTCGCGACCTTGATGGAGCAGCGCCTGCGCCCTGACAAACTCAATGTGGCGGCCCTCGGCAATCTGGTGCCCCAACTGCATTTGCATCATGTGGCGCGCTTCATCGCCGACAAGGCCTGGCCGGGTCCCATCTGGGGGGCTCACCCGGTCATCGCCTATGATCCACAAGTTTTGGCGAGCGAGGCCGATACATGGCGGACGGCGCTCGCCACCCTCGTCGACTTCACTCCAGTCAATGCTGATGAGTGACTCAAGAGGGCGCTGGCTCCCAGCCTGATGGCAAGGAGCAGTGCGCGCCGCCGAGTTGTGCTATAGATAAGCCCATTTTCGCCGTTCAGGAAGAGATCATGATAGTAACGAGAGCCGATGACGATACCGTGCTGACCACGGAAGATGTACTACTGAGCCTGTGCAACTCGGTCACCAAGGTGCTGAGTGCCGCCAGCCAGAGTCAGGTACGCTTCTCCGGCATGGTGCAGAAAATAAGCAAGACCTGTCTCAAGCCCGACATCGGTTGCTTCGTGCTGTTCGACGGCGGTTTCTCCGGTTTGGTGGTGATCAACTTCTCTGCCGCCGCGGCCATGGAGCTCTACGAGAGCTACATGCTGAGCATGGGCCTCTCCAAGGCGGATCTCGCCATCTCCCACACCTCCGACGAGGTGAGCAACGTGATGGGGGAGTTGATGAACCAGATAGTCGGCAACTTCACCCACAAGGTGGGTCGCGATCTGGAGACTCACATCACCCAGAACCAGCCCAAGATGCTGGCCCTGAACAAGCAGGTGATGTTGAGCGTCGATACCAACCTGGATAATCCCGAGTCGCGCCGTGTCACCTTCTTCACCGCCCGCAACAACATCTTCTATCTGGAGTTGGCGATGGACAAGGCGGAGTTCATCCGTCTGCACAATGAGGGACGGGATCAGGAGGAGCTGAGCCCGGACGAGCTGATTGCCCTCACCAAACAGGGCCAGGTGGCGCCGCCGAGCGCCGCTCCCAAGGCCGCAATGGCCAACGATCATGACGATCTGCTCGACTCCCTCGGCCTCTAGTTCCGGGTTAGCGAGTGCTCGCCAGCGTGGGCCGACCGCCCACCCCTGATGCAAGAAGGCCACCCCAGGGTGGCCTTCTTGCTATGAGCTCAGCACTCAGAAGTTGTAGAGCAGGCCGGCGCTCAGGGAGCTGGCGTTACTGTCATAGAAGCTGATGTCCGAATCGGCCTTGGCATAGCTGGCGCTCACCACTCCGGACAGGGGGGCGACCCCGAACAGCTGGTGCCAGAAGAAGGATCCACCGAGGGCGAACTCTTTGGCATCGGCGCGTCGGCCAAAGATGGGCTGGACGGCATCGTAGTCACGCTGGCCCAGATAGAGGTTGCTGACCAGAGACCATTGGCTGCCCTTGACGCCATAGCTCAGCTGCACACCTGTGCTGTCATAGCTCTCGGCGCGGCCATCGAGATCCGCCTGCTTGTAGACCAGTGCAGGCTCGAGCAGCTGACCCGGGGCAAAGCGCCACAGGTAACCGAGTTCAAATGCATACTCATGACCGTTGCGATCCAGCTGCTGGGCGACATCGCGGCCATAGCGTTCGCCGCTGTGTTCGTTGTCGATATCAATCTTGCGCACCGTCGCCTTGCCGTTGAAATTCGAGCCCCAGATCTTGTCCCAGCTCAGACGTATGCCGCGGGAGCTGCGATCCGTAGTCTCTCTGTCTACCCCGGTGGCGAAGGGATCCTGCCACTGTTCGGTGGGCAGGGCACTGAACACGTAAGAGCCGGCGATGATGCCCTTGTCGCCAAGTTGCTGCCGCACCCCGAACTGCTGGGTGAAGTCGAAACGCACCGCATCCTGGATAAGGTTACCGAGGAACAACTGGGTACGGGAGTCGGCGAAGGTGTAACGCAGATCCGCATTGATCAGGGGGGTCAGGCCATCGGAGCGCTCGGCCGAGCCCAGGTTGTCGATGCGGTCATGACTGTCATGTCCCTTGTAGAAGTTGGATTCGTAGCTGCTGGCGTTGATGCCACCGAGCAGGAAGCCGGAGAAACCAGACTGTGCCGGGATCTCGATGATCTCGGCATGAAGGGGACCTGCGGCCAACAAGCCGAGACCGAGCAACAGACTCTTGTGCATTTCTCACTCCTCAAACGAGAACGTTTCAAACTAATAAGCGATGGGCATTATAGGGCGCTGATGGGCGGCTGTCTGCGCCAATGGAGGCTGTTTTGGCCGAGGCGTGATGCCCCATTCTACTGAGTTTTTTGTCAGGTAAAGGGCGGGGGAGCCGGGCTCTTGCTTCCTCCGGGGCTGACCAGGAGCAGATCGCCGCATGGACGCCAGTGGGGCTTGGCTCACAAAGGCGGGGGCGAGGCGCCATCCCCGTGAGGGAGGGCAAGCGTTCCGGCGTTGAGGCTGGTATTCTGGGAAGCGAATAACGGGGAGAAAACAACGAGATGAAGCAGATTAAATCCTGGGCCCAGTATTATGTAGATCTGATGACCAAGCTGGGACTGGTGCGATTCAGCATGTTCCTGGCGGCGGCCATCATAGTGCTGGCGGTTTCCATCCAGATGGGGGTGACCCTGTTTCTGCGCGGCACCATCGATGTGGTCGATCTGGTGCGCTCCGTCTTCTTCGGTCTGCTGGTCACCCCCTGGGCCGTTTACTTTCTCTCCATCGTGGTGGATCAACTCGAGGACTCCCGGCAACGGCTGAGCCGTATGGTGCGCAAGCTGCAAGAGATGCGCGAGCGCGACCTCGAACTCAACAGCCAGCTGCAGGAGAACATCAGTCGTCTCAACGTCCAGATAGCCGAGACCAACCGGGCCGAGACTCTGCGCCAGCAGGCCATCGAAGATCTGGAGAATGAGGTGTTTCAGCGCGAGAAGGCCCAACTGCACCTGGGGGAGCGCACCGCCCTGTTGCGATCCTTCATCGATTGCTCCCCGGATCTGGTCTATTACCGCAACGAGGACGAGCAGTTCTCCGGCTGCAATACCGCCATGGAGCAGCTCACCGGCCGGGTCGAGGCTGAGCTGATCGGTCTGACGCCATTTGATGTCTACAAGCTGGATATCGCCAATAAAGTGGTGGAGACCGACCGACAGGTATTCGCCACCAATGAACCCATGACCTATGAGCAGTGGCTCGAATATCCCGATGGCCGCAAGGCTTACTTCGAACTGCGCAAGGTGCCCTTCTTCGACCGTTTCGGCAAGCGGCTCGGCCTGCTCGGCTTTGGCCGTGACATCACCGAGCGCAAGCAGTATCAGGACAAGCTGGAGAAGGCGAGTCGTGACAAGACCACCTTCATCGCCACCATCAGCCACGAGCTGCGCACCCCCCTCAATGGCATAGTGGGCCTGAGCCGGATGCTGATGGACACGCCGCTCTCTCCCGCCCAGCACCAGCAGCTCAAGACCATCCACCTGAGCGCCGTGACGCTGGGCAACATCTTCAACGACATCATCGATCTCGACAAACTCGACCGGCGCAGGCTGGAGATAGTACCGACCCGCATTGACCTGCCCGCCTTCCTCGATGAGCTGGAGACCCTGTCGCGCATCCAGGCCGAGCAGAAGGGGCTCTATCTGCATTTCGACCGGGATGGCGACATGCCGCAGTTCGTCATGGCCGACGGAACCCGCTTGCGTCAGGTGCTGTGGAATCTGGTGGGCAACGCGGTCAAGTTCACCGACGAGGGGGGGGTGACCATCCGTTGCCTCGCCCATGAGGGCGAAGCGCCGGGCAAGCTGGCACTGCACTTCGAGGTGGAAGACACCGGCATCGGCATCCCCCGTCCCCAGCAGGAGAAGATCTTCGCCATGTACTACCAGGTGGAGGGGCAGAAGCATGCCACCGGCACCGGTATCGGTCTCGCGGTCTCCCGCCAGTTGGTGCAATCCATGGGGGGTCAGCTCTATGTGGACAGCGATGTCGGGGAGGGCTCCTGCTTCACCGCCGAGCTGGAGGTGGCCTGCGTCGAGCCGGTGAGCGAACCCGAGTCCCCCGACAGTGGTCTCACCCTCGACATACTGCTGGTGGAGGATGTCGAGCTCAATGTCACCGTCGCCTGCGCCCTGCTCGGTAAACTGGGGCATGAGGTCAAGGTGGCCCGCACCGGCAGTGAGGCCATCGCCATGGCCAATCCGGATGATTTCGATCTGATCCTGCTCGATATCCAGCTGCCTGACATGACCGGATTCGATGTCGCCAGTACCCTGCTGGACCAGTATGGTGACAGCCTGCCCCCCATGGTGGCGCTGACCGCCAACGTCACCGGTGATCGTCAGTATTACCTCGCGCGCGGCATGCAGGATGTGATCAACAAGCCGCTGCGCTCCCAGGCGGTGCGCGCCGTGATCGCTCACCTGTTTGCCGATCTGGCCGACGAGGAGGCTGAGGCCGCCACCGAGCAGACGCAGCAGAACGACTTGCTGGATCTGGGCTTTTTGACTGACTACGCCGACACGGTCGGCAAGCCGATCCTGCTGTCGAGCGTGGATCTGTTCGAGAAGATGATGCCGGACTACATGGCCGTGCTCGACTCGAACATGATTGCCAGGGATCAGGCGGGAGTCGTGGAGGAGGCCCACAAGATCAAGGGCGCCGCCGGCTCCATCGGCCTGCGCCGCCTGCAACAGCTGGCCCAGCTGATCCAGACCCCGGATCAGCCCGCCTGGTGGGAGAATGTGGAAGACTGGATTGAATCGCTGCGTCTTGCCTATCCCGGCGACATAGCCCGACTACGCCGCTGGCTGCAGGAGTGACCCCATGTACCAGACCCTGATCCCGGCCCTGCGCATCCATCCCCGGATCCTGCCTGAGGGGGAGGAAAGCCTGCTGGCGGCGACCGAGTTTGACAGGGCCCGCATCGTCCAGGCGGCGCCGGTGCGCCGCCTGCAGCAAAAGACTCAAGTGTTCCCTCTTGATGTCAAGGCCTCGGTGCGTAGCCGGCTGACTCACTCCCTGGAGGTGCAGGAGACCGGCCGCCAGATCAGTCGCCAAATTTTAGGGGCACTGCCCCTGGATGCCGTCTGCCCCTGGTCGTTTATCAATCTGGTGGAGATGGCCTGCCTGCTCCATGACGTGGGCAACCCGCCATTCGGCCATTTTGGTGAGCAGGTGATGGGGCAGTGGCTCGGCGAACAGCTCGATCCTCTGTTTGCGATGGCCGTGGGGCAGGGGAGCGAGCAGTGGCCGCTATTGCGCGCCGACCTGCTCGGCTTTGATGGCAATGCCCAGAGCCTGCGCCTGGTGCACAGCCTGCATGAGCTCAACCTGACCCTGGGGCAGCTGGCTGCCTTGTGCAAATACCCGGAGCAGCTCAGCCACGCCGGCGGCCAGGCCCAGCATCATGGCTGGGCGACCAAGCGCGGCATCTTCTTCAGCGAGCAACCCCTCTATGCACAGTTGAGCCTGAGCCTGGGGCTGGCCCCTGGCTGTCGTCACCCTTTGGTCTACATCATGGAGGCGGCGGATGACATCTCCTACTGCATCGCGGATCTCGAAGATGCGGTGGACAGGCGCATTCTCAGCCAGAGCGAGCTGAGGCGCGCCTTGGCGTGGGCCGACGAGGGGGAGTATATGCAGGCCTTGTTGCAAGAATCCCGACAGGCGCCCGAGGGGTTCTTCCCTCATTTCCGGCAGCGGCTGACCGATGATCTGGTGGCCCTGGCGGCGCAGACCTATCTGGCGGAGCATGAGGCTATCCTCTGCGGCAGTTACCCCCATGCGCTGCTCAGTGGCCAGGCCCCGGCGGCCCGGGTGCTCGAGACCCTGAAGCAAGTGGCCCGTGAACAGGTGTTCATGCGCCCGGAAGTGGAGGCGCTGGAGCTCGAAGGCTATGCCGCCCTGCGTGGCGTGCTGTCGACCTACTCCTGCCTGCTGGCCTTGCCAGAGCCCCAGTTTGCCCGCTTGCTGGCAGGAGCGGGGGGGGCCGAACTCTTCTTCGCCCGTCGCCTGTTCCACCGCTTGTCGGCGCGCCACCTCAAGGCATACCGCCTGGCGGTGGCAAGCTTGGATGCGCGTTTCCAGAGTCGCGCCGAGCAGGAGTGGTATTACCGGATGCGGTTGCTGCTCGATTACGTCAGCGGCATGACGGATACCTATGTGCTGGAGGAGTACCGGCTGCTCTCCGGCATCTGAGGCGGTCATCCCTGCAGTGACAGGCTGAAGTGGTCTCCCTCCCCAGATGGGGGTGAGGGCAAGGGGGACGCTTGAATTGAATCCGCTGCTTTTTTACACTCTCGACACTTGTTCCACTTTTCACGTTAAGGAGACGAATATGCAACATTCAATGTTCAACGTTGCGACTCGACACGGCACTGACCGTGTGTCCGTTCGTACCCTTTTGCCGCGTGGAGTGAGCAGGTAACACTGTCACTATTTATCACCCGCGGTTCTTCCGCCGGGTGAATTTCCCCGCTCTTCGGGAGAACTGCAACGTTCAAACGGAGAGATCATATGTCTATCGAACTGACCCTGCTGCGTGGCGCCGCGCGCCTCATCGAGTTTCGTATCACCCGTATCGAGCAGCGCCGTACCCTGCTCAACCTCTCGCCCGCCCTGCTCAAAGACATTGGGCTGGAAGGAGAGGCCGTGCAGGTTTCCCACCTGCGTGAGCGGGAATACCAAACCGATTACCGGCTTGGGAATCGAATAACCTGATGGATGGGGGCCTTGCCCCCATCCCGGCTAACAGCGGGCCCCCGGGGCCCGCTTCGCCGAAAATCACCTATCCCTTCCCGAAAATCACCTATCCCTTCCCGATAATTCTCCTCATGAACCCTAGCCACCGGTCCGATAAGTTCTGAAGGGCCATCTGGTAGCGAGTCCAGTGGCTGCCCCTGCCAGTTGTGACTGTGATAGTCTCGAACCTGGTTGGCAAGGATCCGCCCCGCCATCAGCAGAGCTCGCTACAGGTAGCATCCGCTGGCCGCCAGACTCATCGACGCAGCGCTCAAGCGCTCTCCCCGGAACAAGGATGTTCATGAAAATTGCCGCAAAATTGTTACTCGCCTTCGGTTTCGTCAATCTGCTGATCCTGCTGTCAGCGGTACTCATTCATCATCAACAAAACAAGATAAGTGCCTCGGAACAGGCACTGATGCACCAGGCCCTGCCCGCCTTGCAGCGAGATGAAGCGAGTCAGAAGGCGCTGGTGGCCACCGTCTCAGCCCTGCGTGGTTATCTCATCCTCGGAGAGGATCCCGCCCAGGCACAGCGGCTCAAGCAGGAGTGGCAGGATGCCTGGCTGCGCATCGAGGGACAGACCATGGCCCCGGCGCTGGGCGAGCGCTTGGCCGCCTTCAAGCTGAGTCAGCAGCAGCTGTGGGATCTGGCCCACACCGATGACAACCTGCCTGCCCATACCCTGATGCTGCAAGAAGCCGGTCCCCTGGCGGAGGCTGCCCTGGATCAGCTGCAATCCTTCACCAACGAGGAGGTGGCGAGCGAGGAGAGCCTGCTGCCCGGAGACAGACGCCGCCTGCTCAAACAGGTGGGGGATGCCTATAACGGTCTATCCAACGCACTCTCGGCGCTGCGTGATTACCTCATCTCGGGGGAGGCTGACTACCGTCAGAAGTATCAGGATTACTACCAGTTCCACCGCCAGCGGGTCGCGGAGATCGGGGGGCAGGCTGCCGACTTCACCGAGGCGCAGAAGAGGCTTTGGGGGCTGTTCGAGGAGATGTCGACCCCCTTCAGTGACCTGGTCGGGCAGGTGATCGCCAAGCGTCAGGCGCCAGACTGGAACAGAGCCAACTATCTGATGGCCAAAGAGATAGAGCCTGCGCTGCACGAGCTGGCCGGCCAGCTTGCGGATCAGGTCAGTCAGACCCATGCCGAGGTGGCGCGAATGGGGGCGCAGATGGATGGTGCCAGTAGCCGTATTCGCACCATGTTGATCGCCTCTACCCTGGCCGTCTTGCTGCTCAGCACCCTGGTGGCCTTCTGGCTCAGTCGCCATCTGACGGGGGACATCCGTCTGCTCGAGCGCCGTGCCAGTCTGGTGGCATCCGGCTGCCTGCCCACCGAACCACTGCCGGTGCGCCGCCGTGATGAGCTGGGGGGACTGACCGGTTCTCTGAACCAGATGTCGGCCCAGTTGCGCCAGCTGGTGGCCGATATCCAGGGCGCGGTCAACCAGGTGGAGGGGGCCTGCGGTGAAGTGAGTCACACGACTCGCACCATAGTGGCGGATCTCGCCAGCCAGCATCAGCGGGTGGGCAATGTCGCCGCAGCCATTGACCAGATCTCGGTCACCAGCGAAGGGGTGGCGGGCAGCATTGCCCAGGCCGCCCGCGCCGCGGCGGATGCCGAAGTGCAGAGCCGGGCCGGGGATCAGGCACTCGGCCAGATGGTGGATACCATGGGCGCCATCGCCGCCATGATAGCCGAGGCCAATGACGCCATGATGCGGCTTAGCGCCCAGAGCGAGCAGGTGGGCAGAGTCACCGAGGTGATCGCCACCATCGCCGAGCAGACCAATTTATTGGCTCTCAATGCCGCCATCGAGGCGGCGCGGGCCGGTGAGCAGGGGCGAGGCTTCGCCGTGGTGGCCGACGAGGTGCGCCAGTTGGCCAGTCGCACCAGCCAATCCACCGCCGAAATAAGCCAGACCATCGCCAGTATCCAGCAGCAGACCCGTCAGACCGTGGCCACGGTGCGCGGTGGCACCCTGTTGGTGGAGGAGGGGAGCCGCGCGGTCGACAGCGTCAGTCAGACCCTGCAGGGGGCCATCGGCCAGGTACAGGCGCTCTGCCTTCAGCTTGCCACCATCGCCACGGCCACTGAGCAGCAATCGCGCACCGCCCGGGAAGTGGCGGGCACCGTGGAGGAGATAGCCGGGCTCAGCGCCCAGTCAAGCCACCATAGCCAGCAAGGGGAGGCCATCGTTGCCCGCCTCGCTCAAGACACGGGGCGGCTCAGTCTGGCGATCAGCCGCTTCGAATTGCAATGACCTGATCCACAACGAGAAGGCCCCGCAACCTGTCAGGTTGCGGGGCCTTGTTATATTGGCGGATCCTGTGCCCGCTGGGGCGCTATCAGTCCAGACGACGGAAGACCTGGTTGTCGACGCTGCTGCTGCTTTCCTGATTGAGCAGGCTGACCAGCAGAGAGGGTGCGCGTCTCACCATCGGGATTTATGTCAGTCCAGACGGCGAAAGGCCTGGCTGTCGACGCTGCTGCTGGTTTCCTGATTGAGCAGGCTGACCAGCAGAGAGGGTACGCTTCTCGCCATCGGGATTTATGTCAGTCCAGACGACGGAAGGCCTGGTTGTCGACGCTGCTGCTGGTTTCCTGATTGAGCAGGCTGACCAGCAGAGAGGGTGCGCGTCTCACCATCGGGATTTATGTCAGTCCAGACGGCGAAAGGCCTGGTTGTCGAAGCTGCTGCTGGTTTCCTGATTGAGCAGGCTGACCAACAAGATGGCCCGCTTCTCGCCGTCCGGCTCCAGATAGATGGCCTCGAATCCGGCCAGGGGACCCGATTCGATGAGCACCTTGTCGCCCTGATTCGGCAGGCAGGCATAGCTGGCCCTCGCCTCATCGCTGTCATCCTTGCTCATCAGCTGGTAGACCAATTGGCTGGAGATGGGGGTCCACTCCCGACCGAAGTGGATGATGCGACTGATGCCCCGGGTCGATTTGAGGGTCACCGGAGTGACCTCCTCGAGGTCCACATAGATGAACAGGTAGTTCGGGAACATGGGCTCGCGCACCGGTACGCGTTTGCCACGGCGCAGCTTTTCGACTTCCACCATGGGGTAATAGGATTCAATGCCCTGAGCTGCCAAATGGACTCGTGCGCGCGCCTCTTCCTTGGGCTTGCAGTAGGCCAGATACCATAGTTTCATGCTTGTTATTTCTTATCGTGATCGTGCCCGAGGCTATGATAGCGGCAGCGATAAAAAAGGCCACGTTGACGTGGCCTTTTTTGCTGGTGTGGCGGGTTGCTTACCAGCCCTTGACCAGTCCGCCGTTGAACAGCGCCATGCCTTTCTGGTAAACCTCATCGGTCTGGAACGCTTGCACGAACTGTTTGACCTTCTCGTCATCCTTGTTGTCTTCACGGGCGACGATCAGGTTGACGTAGGGGGACTCTTTATCTTCAACAAAGAGACCATTCTGGGTCGGAGTCAGCCCAATCTGACCGGCGAAGGTGTTGTTGATGATGGAGAGAGAGACATCTTCCAGGGAGCGCGGCAGCTGGGCGGCTTCCAGTTCGACAATCTTGAAGTTGCGTGGATTGGCCGTGATGTCCAGCACAGTCGCTTCCAGACCGGCGCCCTCTTTCAGAGTCAGCAGACCCTGTTTCTCCAGCAGGATCAGGGAGCGGCCCAGGTTGGTCGGATCGTTCGGGACGGCAATCTGGTCGCCATCTTTCAGTTCGCTCAGGGCTTTTATCTTCTTGGAGTAACCGGCAATCGGGTAGACGAAGGTGTTGCCGACCGGCACCAGCTTGAAGCCGCGATCACGGATCTGGGCATCCAGGTAAGGTTTGTGCTGGAAGGCGTTGATGTCGATGCTGCCATCGTTCAGGGCCACGTTGGGGGTGACATAGTCGGAGAAGGTCACCACTTCGACGTTCAGACCATATTTTTCTTTGGCAATCTTGGCGGCAGTCTCGATAAGTTCGGTCTCGGGACCGGCGATGGCGCCCACTTTCAGGGTCTGGCTCTCTTCTTTCTGGCCGCAAGCGGTCAGTACCAGGCCAGCCAGCAGGGCCGCCGCGATGGATTTAATGCCTAATTTCATAAAAACCTCCTGTTTAGAAATCGATGCTCAGCGATGATCGCATTGCTTGACCAGACGCTCACCTGCGCTCTGGATGAGTTGAACCAGTACTACCAGAATGGCCACGGTGACCAGCATGACGGTTGGGTCGAAACGCTGGTAGCCGTAACGGATCCCCACATCACCCAGACCGCCCCCCCCGATGGCACCGGCCATGGCGGAGTAGTTCACGAGTGTGACGAGGGTGATGATGACGCTGTTGAGGATGCCGGGCAGGGCCTCGGGCAGCAACACCTTGGTGATGATTTGCAGCGGCTTGGCGCCCATGGCCTTGGCGGCCTCGAGCAGGCCATCCGGCACTTCCATCAGGGCCCCTTCCACCAGGCGGGCGATGAAGGGCACGGCGCCTATGGTCAGCGGCACTATGGCCGCTATGGTGCCGATACTGGTGCCGACGATGAGTCGGGTCAGCGGTATGATGGCGACCAGCAGTATGATGAAGGGCACCGAGCGACCTATGTTGACCACGATGCCAAGCAGGCGGTTCAACAGCGGGTTGGCCAGGATCTGACCCGGTTTGGTCACATAGAGAGCGACGCCCAGGGGCAGGCCGAGCAGGCAACCGAACAGGGCCGAGGCTGACACCATGACAAGGGTGTCGCCCAGCGCCGTGATGAGCAGATTAATCATGGCGTCGGACATAACCCATTACCTCCAGCTGAATGCGAATGTTGATCAAGGCGTACGTCTGATTGGCCCCAGGAGCCGTGAACAGCGGACTAGTCATGGCGTCGGACATAACCCATTACCTCCAGCTGTATATGGTTGTCGATGAAAAACTGTTGGGTGGCCGCGCACTGGGCCTCGTCACCAAATACCTCGGCCAGCAGGAAGCCGAACTTGACGCCCCCGGCGTATTCGATGTCCGCCGCCAGGATGCTGATGTCGACATTGAAACGGCGACTCACCTCGGAGATGAGCGGGCTGTCGACGCTGGCACCGGTGAAACCGAGCTTGAACAGCGGATAGCTGTTGGCAACCCGGGTCGGGGTCATGCGGTCCTGGTACTCCTGGGGCACATCCAGGTGGATGGTGGAGTGGATAAAATCGCGGGCCAGCTGGGTCTTGGCGTTGCTGAAGAACCAGGCGACCTCGCCCTGCTCAATCAGACTGCCGTCACTGATGATGGCGACCTCGTCGCAGATGCCTTTCACCACATCCATCTCATGGGTGATGAGCAATATGGTCAGTCCCAGCTTGACGTTGATCTCTTTGAGCAGGGTCAGGATGGAGCGGGTGGTCTGGGGATCCAGGGCCGAGGTGGCCTCATCGCACAGCAATACCTTGGGGGCAGGTGCCAGGGCACGGGCGATGGCGACTCGCTGTTTCTGACCGCCGGAGAGCTCGGACGGATAGGCATGGGCGCGCGCCTCCAGGCCAACCAGTGCCAGCAGCTCATCGACCCGGCCCTTGATGCGGGCCTTGTCCCAACCGGCCAGTTCCAGGGGGAAGGAGACATTGGCAAAGACGGTGCGCGAAGAGAGCAGGTTGAAGTGCTGGAAAATCATGCCGATCTGACGGCGTGCCAGGGTCAGCTCGGCTTCGCCGAGGGCGGTCAAGTCCTGGCCATCGACCACGACCTGGCCACTGGTGGGGCGCTCGAGCAGGTTGACGCAGCGAATGAGGGTGCTCTTGCCGGCGCCGGAGGCACCTATCACACCGAAAATCTTGCCCTGGGGTACATGCAGGCTCACGTCACGCAGGGCGTGTACGGCATCACTGCCTTTCCCGTAGACTTTGTTGAGGGCATTCAACTTGATCATGGATTCTTCCGTGCCAAAGCCTTAAAGCACAGGGCGCTACAGGCGGGTAAATTGGGCAGAGGTTACACTGGGTTTGCTCTGTCATCATGGTGGATGATGCTAAGATGTCTGGATGGCTATGTCAATGCGTGTTTCTACGTCTAGACGTCTAAAATATGGATATCCATAGTCGGATATTCCCTATAGAAAAACCGCTCCGAAGAGCGGTTCAGGTCACCTGGAACAGGTGAGAGAGGCAACTCCCTCGGGGACTATTGGGTCTGGCTGCTGTTTGCCTCCTGGCTCTGCTCCTTGAGGAAGCTTATCCAGGGGGTGGCACGGCCGCTGACCTGGCCATTCTGGGCGGCCTGGGTAAAGGCGGTAAGCGCCTGCTGGGGTTTGTCCTGTTCGAAGTAGGCGACCCCGGTCAGGAACTTGAGGTCGGCCCGCTGCTCACCGCTGGCATTGCCCGCCGGCTTGCCCGCCAGGGCGACCAGATCCTGATAGCGCTTGCTCTGGATCATCATGCGCGCCATCTTGAGCTGCAGCTCGGCGTTGGGCGCCTGGCGGTAGGCCGTCATCATGGTATCGATGGCCGGGTTGAGCTCCTTGGCCTGATGCCAGTAGTTGGCCAGGGTCTTGAGGTTCGCCACGCTGCGCTCTACCTGACCCGCCTTCATGGCCTGCTCCAGTACGCGGGCGCCGCGATGGGGAATGCCGGCGAAGGCGAGGTAGTTGGCCAGGCGCAGCAACTCGGCCTGCTCGGTCAACATGCCAAGCCGATAGGCGCTCTCCAGGGCGGACAGCGCCTTGGCATCATTACCCGCCTGCATATACATGGCCGAGAGCTGGGTCCAGTACTTCTTCTTCTCCGGGAACATGCCGACCAGGGTAGTCAATACCTCGGTGGCTGGCTTGTACTGTTTCAGCTCGTAGTGGGCCCCCATCTTGAGCAGATACCAGGACTCCGGCGCCTTGCCCGCCGACAGCTTGATGGCACTGTCCACTGCCGGAATGGCTTCCCGATACTGCTTGAGCTGGACATGGGCATTGGCCAGGGTGATGTAGGCATGGGGGGTTGGCTTGTCATCCTTGCCAAGGTTGGCAAACCACGCCTTCATGGTCGTCACGGACCCCTTGAAATTGCCATCGGCCATATAAAGCTGGGCCAGGTTGTAACGCACCTGCTGGGCCACGGGTTGGGGGAGACCGCCGGTCGCAATGGCATCGGCGAAGTATTTGGTCGCCTTGCCGTATTGATCCTGCTGGGCCGCCACGAAGCCCAGGGTTTGCAGTATCACCCCCTTGTCATAGACCTTCTCGCCAGCCCCCGACAGGGCTTCTTGCAGCTTGGCATTGGCCTCGCCATATTTCTTGGCGGCAATCAGCTCCTGAGCCTTGTTGACCGCGCGGTAGGCTCGGTCAGAGAGGGAGGGTTGTTCGGCGGCCCAGCTGGCTGTGCTCATCAACACGGCCAGGGCGACCGGGGCCAATATCCCCTTGTGTAATTTGTTCATCGCCACCTTCCTTAGTTGACCGCGAATTCGATCTCTTGCTGCATGCGACTCGCCTGCGGCTTGCCATCGACCATGGCCGGTTTGAATGTCCACTTGGCCACGGTTTTACGCGCCTCTTTGCCGAGGTCGTAGCTGCGGGGCTGTTCCTTGACGACCCGGACATTGCTGACGGTGCCCCGTTCGGTAACGGTAAACTCCAGCAGCACCTTGCCCGATGCCAGGCCCGCCAGGGCGGCCTTGCGCGGCATCATGGGTTCGAAGGTTGCCAGTGGTATGGCACCGTTATTGCCGCCCAGACCACCCCCACCGCCACCGGTGCTGTAGGCGCCGAGGGCATTGCCCCCGGCGATGTTGACCGGCAAGTCCAGCTTGGGCATGTCCATGGCCATGGTCTGCATCTGCGGCTTGTCCGGGCTCGACACTTCCATCTCGGGAGGAGGTGGCGGGCGCTTGGGCGGCGGCGGTTTGGGCAGTTCTCTCTGTTTCTCTTGCAGCGTCTCCTGGGGCTTGAGGCGGACAAAATCGACCATGCTGACGTCGTCTTGTTCCAACAGCTCCCGGCGATCCTGGTTAACCAGCTTGTCCATTCCCCAGAACAGGCCGAATACCACCAGAAAAGCGGCTGCGAAGGATATCAGGTATCTCATTGGTGACCCCTGGCATCAGCCTTCTTTGTTGGCCGCGATGGAGATGTTCTGCACCCCGGCCATGCGGATCTGATCCATGACTTCCACCACGATACCGGACTTGGATTCGGTATCGGCCTGGATCACCACGGCGCCCTCCGGGTTCTCGGCACGCAGCCGCTCGATGTTGGCACGCACCGCGCCCACCTCGACCTGACGCTTGTCGACCCAGACCTGACCGTTCTCACGCACGGCCACCATGATGTTGCCCTTCTTGACCGTTTCGGCGGTATTGGCGCTGGGGCGATTGATCTCGACCCCGGCCTCCTTGACGAACGAGGTGGTGACGATGAAGAAGATCAGCATGATGAACACTATGTCCAGCATGGGGGTCATATCGATCGCCGCCTCGTCTGCGCTGCTTGCGCTGTGACGCTTTCTCATAGCAAAAACTCCTTGCTTGTCGCGGGTGGCGAAGCCTGGCTTCGCCACCGGATCATTCCCTGATTCAACCGTGCTTCAGGCTGTCTTCCAGTTTGTCGACCGCGAGCCTGCCTTTGTGCTCGAGGCGGCTGGCGAAGAACAGACCCGAGAGGGAGGCCACCATGCCCGCCATGGTCGGAATAGTGGCCTTGGAGATGCCGGAGGCCATGGCCCGCGGCGATCCCGTGCCCGTGATGGCGAGGGTGTCAAACACCTGCACCATGCCGACCACGGTACCAAGCAGGCCCATCAGCGGGCAGAGGGCGATCAACACCTTGATGACCGGCATCCCCTTGTCCACCGCCAGGGCAACCCGGGAGACCAGTTCACGGCGGATCTGCTTGGCAGACCAGGATCCATGGTCACTGCGGGCCAGCCAGGTCTGTTGGGTTCCCCTGGCTTGCTGCGGGTAGACGGTCAGAAAATAGATCCAGCGCTCGAGCAACAGGGCCCACATCAACAGGGTGAGGAAGAAGATGGCGACCAGCACATCTCCCCCCATGCCCAGAAAGCGCCGGATGGATTCCACTTCCTCAATCAACCAGAACCACATGGAAGACTCCTTAGGCTGCTGCTTTGGCGGCGTGCAGACCTTCCTGATAACGGGCCACGAAACCCGCGCTCTGCTCTTCCAGGATCTGGATCAGGCGACGGCTCTGGGTCTGCACCACGGTGTAGAGGAACAGCATGGGCACCGCGACCACCAGACCTTGCATGGTGGTAACCAGGGCCTCGGAGATGCCGCCGGCCATCAGCTTGGGATCGCCGGTACCGAACAGGGTGATGGCCTGGAAGGTGGCAATCATGCCGACCACTGTCCCCAACAGACCCAGCAGGGGGGCGACCGAGGCGATCAGCTTGATGATGCTCACGCCCTTCTCCAGGGTAGGCACATGGCGCAGTATCACCTCGTCGAGCTTGGACTCCAGATCTTCGATGTTGTCGCCCTTGTGGCCCTGATAGGCGGTCAGCATCTCACCCAGCGGGTTGCCCTTGATGATGGAGTCTGACTTCATCTGCTTGCGCATGGCGCCGCCGATGAGGGAGAGACGGGCACCGCAGAACAGGGCGATCAGCAAGCCAACGGCGCCCAGCGCCAGGATGACGTAACCGACCACGCCGCCCTGATCGATGCGCTCGGCCAGGGTTGGGGACTGCACCAGCAGGGAGAGGATGACGCCGCGCGACGGATCCACATAGATGGGTTCAAGCCCGGCGCCGCCCTGCTCGAAGTCGGCGATGAGGGAGGTCATCTTGCTGTCCGGTTGACGGGAGAGCTCTTCAAACTTGCCGGTTTCGGGGACGAAGTTCAGGTACTTGCCATCGGCGACCGTGTTGAACTCGCCAATCTGGGTGACGGTTTTATCGGCCTGGCTGCCTTCGCCGTAGACGACGGTGGCCGGGATCTGGCTCACCTTGCCCGCGTCGACCATGCGACTGAGGATGGTGGTCCAGAAGGCTTCAAGTTCCTGGCTGGAGGGTAGTTCCTTGCTATCGGCAAGCTTGGTCAGCAGCGGCGCCTGATCGGGATGTTCTACCCGCAGCGGCGAGGCGTTGAAGATGCCCTTGAACTCGCCAGCGAACTGACGCACCACACCGAACATCTCCCCCATATTGCCGGCGCGCTGGCGCAGGGTCTCGGTCAGCTCGGTCAGCTGCTTGTCGTTGGCGTCAAAACTGGCCTTGAGCCGATCGCCCTTGGCGGTCTCGGCGGCGAGATCCGCCTTGGCCTTGGCCAGCAAGTTGGCCTGTTCGTTCTTGTCGGCCAGGAAGCGGGCCTCCCGCTCCTTGTTGAGCTGAGATTCGGTCAGGCTGTCGGCCTTGATCTGGCTCAGCAGGGCATTGAGATCCACCGGCTTCTCGGCGGCGGTGACTGGCAGAGTAAACAGGGCGGCACCCGCTATCAGCGAGGCTATGGTGAGTCTGAGTCCTTTCATGATGCTTTCTCCGCAGTGTGAACCGGCAACTTGATCAGGGCAGGGGGAGCCTGCTTCTTGGCGATGCGAAGGCCTTGTTCAACTGCACTGCGATACTCCTGGGGCAGGGCTTCCCACTGGCGGGTCTGTTTGTTCCATACCCCTGTCTCCATCCCGTCCGGGGATTGGTAGAGCAGGGCGATGCGGCCGACGCGCAGGAACTCATAGGTCTTCTGGGCGCCGTCTTTTTCCAGACTGGCCTTGTAGGCCTCTATGGTGCGACTGAAGCCCTCTTCGATCTGGTAGGCCTCGAGGATCTTGCGGTATTTTTCCGAGATGGTGACATCGGCCCTGTCCATCAGGTGGGTCAGGGCGGCCACCCTGTCTTCCCGCTCCACTTTCTGGAATGGCAAGTCCAGGCTGACGAACTGGTCGAGGGCGTCGATCATCTTGAGCATCAACGGCACCACTTCGGTACTTGTCTGATCGATCTGGGCTATCTGGCGCTGCATCGAGGCCAGCTCGCTGCTCTGGGAGTCGACCATCTTGCCGACTTGCTCGTTATAGACGTGCAGGCTGTCGAGTTGACGCAGACTCGCCTTGTACTGGGCCAGGGCGGATTCTGCGGTTTCGGCGTAGCTATCAATCTTTTGCTGAGACACTTTCGAGGCATTGTCGGTGGCGGCCTGGGTGTCCACGGCTTGGCCTGCGGTGGCGGCACTCAGGTTGAAGCTGGTCAACAGAGCGGCCGAGATCAGGCTGCCCAGAAGCGCTTTCTTCATTGTAATCGTCCTTGTTTTCATAGGATTACCCTATCTCCGTTACTTCTTTGGACCTTGGGTAAAGCCGGCCCGGGGGCCGGCTTACTGTTATGTCAGCACAGGGATCAGAACTTCTGGGTGTAGTCGAGGTAGTAGATGCGACCGTCGATGCTGTAGATGTCTTCGTCATAGGTGAAGCCATCGCTCTCGAGAGATGGAATACGGTTGAACATGTTCTTCACACCGGCCTGCAGCTTGCCATCCCAGGGAGTATCGACCCCGACGTTCAGGTTCCAGGTGGTGTTGGAGGCGATGTGGCCCGTCTCTTCACCGCTGTCGGCGAGATAGTCCTGGCTCTGGGAGTCGATGTAGTTCGCGCTCAGATAGGTATCCATGTTCCACCACTGGGGCACGTTCACGCCGACCCCTGAGTTGAAGCGCAGTTGCGGCTTGCCGTTCTGGCCAATCTTGTCAATCTCCGGGCCACCGGCGTAGAGACCTTCCTTGTACTCCAGGATGTAGGTGCTGCCGAAGTCATAGCGGATGGTGGCGAAGTTCAGGTCGTAGCGATAATCCGCCTTGAAGTCCAGGCCGCTGGTGTTCAGATCCCCCAGGTTGACCATGGGAGAGGTGACATTGCGGATCTTGCCGTCGCTGCGGCGCTCGACCAGGCTGGAGCCGCCGTTGTTCAGCTCGTCATAGATGATGGACTGGGTGGAGTTGAGCTGGATGACATCCTCAATCTTGATGATGTAGTAATCCAGGGAGAAGTTCAGGTCGTCGATTGGGCTGTAGCTGGCACCGAAGTTCAAGGTGTTGGCCGTCTCTTCCTGCAGCTCCTCGTTAGAGGTTCGGGTGGTATTGTACTGCTGGTTCGGGCAGTCGGCTGCCGAGATGCCGTTGTTCTGGCAGTAGACGTAATCCTTGGCCCAGTCCGCTGAATAAGAGTCCGCAGCATAGAGATCCTGCAGGCTGGGGGCGCGGAAGGATTGCGACCAGGAGGTGCGGAACATCAGGTTGTCCAGGGGCTGATAGCGCAGGCTGGCCTTGGGGGAGAAGGCGCTGCCAAAGTCGCTGTACTTGTCATAGCGACCGGCGACGCTCAGCTCGACCTCTTCCAGTATCGGGATCAGGGTCTCCACATAGACGGCGGTGACGTTGCGATCGCCCCCCGAGGAGTTGCCGGACGACCCTATGATGTTGCCCGCTTCCGATTGGGAATCATATTTGTCGGCATAGACCCAGTCGTTGTACTCGGCGCCCGCATACCAGCTGACCGGGCCGGCTGGCAGTTCGCCCATGTCCCACTGCACACCGGCATACCACTGGTAGAAGTCCATGGTGGCGCGGCGGCTGGTATCGGCCGCCATGGAGGCCGTGGTGTCAGCATCAAACTCGCCATTGACGAACTTGCCATCGGCAACCGCTTGCTGGGCGGCGGGGGCCAGCACGTAACCGGTACCGTTCTCCTTGTTGTCGGTCTTGGAGTACATGTAACCGGCGTTCCAGATCAGATCGCCGACCGCTTCGGTAGGCAGGGTGCCCTCGAACGCCAGGTTGAGACTGCCGGTGGTATCTGTGACCAGGTTGTCGCGGGTGCCGACGTTGTTGAAGCGGTAGTAGACGTAGGCGGCTTCCCCCAGGCTCTCGGTGGCGGCGGCATCCAGGCCATTTTGCTGGTAGAAGGCGGCATTTTTCGGGTTGGCCGCATCCACGGTGAAGGAGCCTGCTGCCGGGGCGAAGCGCCCGAAGCTCTCGACCCGGGAGGCGACTATCTGCGGCACGAAGTCGACGCTGTCGTTGATGTGATAACGGCCGTTGAGATAGAGGGTATCCCGGCTGCGCGAAGCCGTCTTGGCGGCGACCTGACCGTAGTCATAGTTACAGCCGCCATCGAAGTTGGTGAAGGGCTCTTTGCAGGTGCCATTGGCATCGGTGGCGCCCGCCAGGGGACCATATTTCCACTGGGCATCGCCATTGCCGTCTACCCCGGTGACGCCCTCGACGTTGCGGCCATAGGCGCTCGGCGCCTCCTTGCCCTGCTTGACGAGATAGTCGCGATCCCGGGAGTAGATGATGTCTTTCTTGTCGTGCTCATAGACGGCCATCAGGGAGCCTTTCTCCCCGGTGATACCGGCCATGACGGAGCCGCTCTTCTCGTCACCGCCGTCTTCAGACGGGCTACCGAGACGACCCTGGAATTGCAGACCCTCGTAGTCTTGCTTGAGGATGACGTTGATCACGCCGCCGATGGCGTCGGAGCCATAGATGGCGGAGCCGCCGTCCAGGTTGACTTCGACCCGCTCAACGGCCGCCATGGGGATGGTATTGAGGTTGATGGCGGTGCCACCCATGGTGGGGGAGCCCGCGACCCGCTTGCCGTTGAGCAGTACCAGGGTTCGCTCTGACCCCAGGCCACGCAGGCCGACGGTGCCTTGGGACTGGAAGGAGCTGCCCGAAGAGGGGGAGACGCCGCCGAAGGAGTTGTAGGAGGCCTGCTTGAGGTAGTCAGCGACGGTTTGCTGGCCGGATTGTTCTATCTGGGCCTTGCTGACGGAGACGACAGGGGTGGAGCCTTCGACATCGACGCGGGAGATGCGTGAGCCAGTGACCTTGATTTTCTGCAGCTGTTCAACGGATTGGCCCTCTTCTTCGGCATAGACAGAGGGGGCCACTACTGCTGCTGCACTCGCCAACGCGAACGCGATGGCAGCAGAGATCCTGCTTTTCCTAAGCATCGCTTGTATCCTTCCTGGTTGTTTATTGTTTGCTTCCTGAACCGCCCTCGTTGGAGCAGTGCGTAAGGCTTATCAAGTTTTGGCGGCGGGAGTCAATTGATGGGCACTGTATGGGGAGATCGCGTTTTGTGGCGGCACAATATTAAATGCACAACGTTTTCTTAGTTATATATTCTGGCGCATGGCAAAATGAAAGGTTAATGTGATGTTAACGCGCTTATTGGTGAAGTATTTGATTAATACGGAACTTATTACTAACGATGGGGTCTTGTTGAGTTTCATCTCACTTTTCCAGCCGTTCACGATATTTTTAACTGCTGAGTGTCGAGGGTGGCCCGATAAATAGATTGGCTGGTCAGATGAGATGGCTGTCTATTGCTTCTTTATAGCTATTTTAATGAGCTGTATTAACCTATTGATTTTATGCGCCTTCTGTTCTTTGGTCACATGAATGAAACAAAACTTAAATTCTTTAAATATTTTTTTTAATAGTGGTTTTTTATTTCGAATTTAAGTTTTCAGCAAAAAAAGTGCAGTGATTTACACTGTTGCGACATGCAAGGGGGTGAGAGGAGACCAAGGGCTCGTTTTACTTGATTTTTGTTGCAGAGGTTTTACAGTGGCCGAGCGGATTGTTTGTCAAATTGCCAGTCAATCCAGCTTGTCGTGCCAGGAAGGAGAGGCCAGTCACAGGAAATGACTGGCCACACAATAACAACAAGGACGAGGTTTAACCCACCATGCTGTCGTATTTCTTACGTCGGATGCTTTTGATCATCCCGACGTTTCTAGGCATCACGCTGCTGGTCTTCACCGTCACCCGTTTCGTACCGGGCGGCCCGGTCGAGCGCATGCTGTTGCAAGCTCAGGTCTCGCAAAATGAATCCGGGCGATCCAGCGGCAGCAAAGGCGGCCAGGCCCTCTCCGACGAGCAGATCGAGGAACTCAAGGCCTTCTATGGTCTCGACAAGCCGATGCTGATCGCTTATTGGGAGTGGCTGCAGAAGCTGGTGGTGCTCGACTTGGGGGAGTCGACCCGTTACTACGAGCCGGTCTGGGATCTCATCAAGGACAGGCTACCCGTCACCGCCTTCTTCGGGCTGGCGACCTTCCTGCTCAGCTATGCGGTATCCATCCCGCTCGGGGTGGCCAAGGCGCTCAAACACAACAGCCGTTTCGACTCCATCAGTTCGATGCTCATCTACATGGCCTATGCCTTGCCCGCCTATGTGGTGGGGATCTTCCTCATCACCGTCTTCGCGTTTCACCTGGAGTGGCTGCCTATGGGGGGCTTCCCCGGCGATGACTTCGAGTACATGGAGAGCAGCTGGGACAAGATAGTGGTCGTCTTCTCCCACGCCTTGTTGCCGCTTATCGCTTATGCCATCGGCGACTTTGCCATCCTCACCATGACCATGAAAAACAGCCTGATGGAGAACCTGTCGGCGGATTATGTGCGCACCGCCGTGGCCAAGGGGCTGCCGTTTCGCAAGGCGGTGACCGATCACGCCATGCGCAACAGCCTGATCCCCATCGCCAGCCACCTGGGGTCGGTGCTCACCGTCTTCTTTGGCGGCTCCTTCCTGATTGAGACCATCTTCAACATCGACGGCATCGGTCTGCTCGGTTACGAGGCCATCGTCGAGCGGGATTACCCCACCGTCATGGGCATACTCGCCATCACTTCCATGCTGATGCTGGTGGGCAATATCGTCTCGGATATTTGCGTTGCCCTCGTCGATCCCCGCGTGCGGTTTGGAGAATGATCATGAACCTTGTCCTTAATATCATGGCGATGCCAAGCAGCATGATCCTTGCCGATATCTGCGTGGTGATGCCGGCCGTCGATCCTCGCGTGCGGTTTGGAGAGTGATCATGAACCTGAATCCGGTCACGCTAAAGAAGCTCAAGCGTTTCAAGTCCATCAAGCGGGGTTACTACTCCTTCATCATCTTCTCAACCCTGGTGATGCTGGCGTTGCTGGCGGAGCTGCTGGTCAACAGCCGGGCGCTGGTGGTGAACTATCAGGGGGAGCTCTACTTCCCCACCTATGGCGACGTGATCCCGGGCCAGCACTTCGGGCTGGATTACCAATACGAGACCAATTACCGGCAGCTGCAGGGCAAGTTCGAGCAGGAGAACAACGGAAACTGGGTGCTGCTGCCCCCGGTGCCCTGGAATCCCTACGAGCAAGACTTCAAGCAAGATGTCTACCCGCCCTACGCCCCCAGCCTGGCGGATCGCCACTTCCTCGGCACCGACACCAGTGGTCGCGATGTGCTGGCGCGGCTGGTGTACGGTTTTCGCATCGCCATCGGGTTTGCCTTCATCGTCCTGGTGGCGAGTTACCTCATCGGTGTCAGCATTGGCTGCATGATGGGGTTTCTGGGCGGCAAGTTTGATCTCTTCTTGCAGCGCTTTATCGAGATCTGGTCCCAGGTGCCTTTCCTCTACGTCATCATGATCCTGGTCTCCCTGGCCAAGCCCAACTTCGGCCTCTTTGTCGGCATCAACGTGCTGTTCGGCTGGATGGGGATCACCTGGTACATGCGTACCCTCACCTACAAGGAGCGGGCGCGAGACTATGTGATGGCGGCGCGGGCCCAGGGTGCCAGCACCAAGCGGATCATCTTCAACCACATACTGCCCAATACCCTGGTGATGATAGTGACCCTGGCGCCCTTCGCCGTGGTCGGCAACATCTCGACCCTGACGGCGCTCGATTACCTCGGTTTCGGGTTGGCGCCGCCGACCCCCAGCTGGGGAGAGCTGCTCTCCCAAGGCATCAACAATCTGGATGCCATCTGGATCGTCAGCTCCGTGGTGGTGGCGGTGAGTCTGGTGCTGATCATGGTCTCCTTCATCGGGGAAGCGGTGCGTGAAGCCTTCGATCCTCGTAAATTTACCCGTTATCAATGAGTGGTCGCCACGCCTCTGCAGAGGCGGGCGCACCTTGTGAATGTTACCCGTTATCAATCAGTGCCCCGTGCAGGGATGCAGTGACCAGGAGGTCAAGATGAACAACAAGATGAAATGGATAGGGGCCCTCTTCCTGCTGGTGAACGGGCAATGGGTGTGGGCGGCGACGTTGCCGGAGGGGCTGGTCTGGGAGACCAATGATCAGGATCCCCAGTTTGCTTCTGCCAAGGCGCTGCCGGGCGGCACCTTCAATATGTTTGTCGACAGTTTTCCGCTGACCTTTCGCACCGTAGGGCCTGATTCCAATGGCGCCTTCCGCTCCTATATCCTGGATAACCAGCTGCGGCTGATCAGTTTTCATCCCAATACCGGCAACCCCATTCCGTCGCTGGCGACTCAATGGGCCATCGCCCCTGACAATCAGACCGTCTATTTCAAGCTGGATCCCCGCGCCAAGTGGTCCGATGGCAAGCCGGTCACCGCCGATGACTACACCTTCGGTTACGAGATGATGCGATCCAGGCACATCAAGGGCCCCTGGTTTAACAACTACTACACCACCGAGGTGGTGGCGGTAGAGAAGATTGATGCGCACACCATCCTGGTCAAGGCCGGTAACCCCAAGGCCAAACTGGACTTGCTCAATACCACTGAGCTGTGGCCGCAACCCAAGCACTATTACACCCTCGATGAGAACTGGGTGAAGAAGTACAACTGGGCCGTGGTACCGACCACAGGGCCCTATGTGATGACAGAGGTCAAGAAGGGCAAGTCCATCACCTTCAGCAAGCAGAAGGGGTGGTGGGCCCAAAGCGATCGCTACAACCAGCACAGATTCAATGTCGATACCATCAAGGTGCAGGTCATTCGTGATCGCAACATCGCCTTTCGCCACTTCCTGAAGGGGGAGTTTGACAGCTTCGAGATGCTGCTGCCGAACTGGTGGCACGAGAAGGCCAACACCCAGGAGTACAAGCAGGGGCTGGTCAAGAAGGTGATGGCCATGACGGACACCAAGCAGGGCGCTCAGGGGCTGCACCTCAACATTGCCAATCCCAAGCTGGCCGATATCAATGTCCGGCTCGGTATCCAGCACGCCCTCAACATCGACAAGATGATCAAGACGGTGCTCTATGGCGACTATCAGCGCGCCACCACCTTTGACTCAGGCTTTGGTGCCTTCACCGAGGTTGCCTTACCCGAGCGTACCTATGACATCAATCAGGCCCGTGACTACTTTGCCAAGGGTGGATTCGACAAGGCGGGACCGGACGGTATCTTGCAAAATGGCAAGGGGGAGCGGCTCAGTCTGGCCATCACCTATGCCACCACTGAGCACACCAAACGGCTGACCGCGCTCAAGGAAGAGGCCAAGAAGGCGGGTCTGGATCTGGAGCTCAACCTGGTCGATGGCGCGACCGGCTTCAAGGTGATGCTGGAGAAGAAGCATGAGGCGGCCTGGCTCGGCTGGGGTGGCGGTGGCCTCTATCCGCAATATTGGGAGTTCTTCCACTCGGATAATGCCAACAAGCCCCAGACCAACAACTTCTTCAATGTGGCGGACAAGGCGCTCGATACCCTGATCGATACCTATGGCAGCGAGTTCGACACCGACAAGCGTGCCAAGCTCTCCCAGCAAATTCAGCAGCGCATCTACGATCTGGCCATCTTCGTGCCCGGTGCCCAGCTCAACTATGTGCGGGCCAGTGCCTGGCGTTATGTGATGTTGCCCGAGGTGCCTGCCACCCGAAATTCGCCGGATCAGCTCTATTGGCCGATGGACGGTTACCCTTATAGCAGTGGTGGCTTGCTCTGGCTCGATCCCAAGGCAAAGGAAGAGACCAGACAGGCCAGGGATGCGGGCGAGAGCCTGCCCTCGCAAGACATGGTCGACAAGACCTATGCACGCAGTTGAGAGGGTGAGTCAGATGTCGATAAGCAAGGTGCCCATCCTGGACGTTCGGGATCTTGAGGTGGAGTTCAGTGTCGATGACGGCAAGATCAAGGTGCTGGACGGCGTCAGCTTCAAGGTGCAGGCGGGCCAGACCTTAGGGATAGTCGGCGAGTCTGGCTGCGGCAAGAGCGTCACCTCCCTGGCCATCATGGGACTGCTGCCCAAGCCTCATGGTCAGGTGGTGGCGGGATCCATCAATTTTCAGGGGGAGGAGCTGCTCAATTTAAGCCCGGAGCAGATGTACAAGGTGCGCGGCAATCGGATCGCCATGATCTTTCAGGAGCCGATGACGGCACTCAACCCGGTCAAGACCATAGGCGCCCAGCTGGTGGAGGTATTCACCCTGCACAGGCCTGCGTACAGCAAGGCCCAGCGTAAGGAGGCCGCCATCGCCATGTTGCGCAAGGTGGGGATGCCGGAGCCCGAGACGCGGTTCAATGTCTATCCCCATAACCTCTCTGGCGGTATGCGCCAGCGGGTAATGATCGCCATGGCGCTCTCCTGCGAGCCGGACTTGCTCATCTGTGACGAACCGACCACGGCGCTGGATGTCACCATCCAGGCCCAGATCCTGGAGCTGATGAAGGAGCTGCAAGCCCAGACAGGGATGGCCATTCTCTTCATCACCCATGATCTCGGGGTCGTGGCCGAGCTGTGCGACGAGGTGGTGGTCATGTATGCCGGGCGCGCGGTGGAACGCGCCCAGATATTTGATCTGTTCGAGCAGCCCCATCACCCCTATACCCATGGCCTGATGAACTCGATCCCTCGCCTGGAAGATGAGCCCAAGACCCTGCTCAACACCATCAAGGGCCAGGTGCCTGCACTCTTTGAGATGCCGGCGGGTTGCCGTTTCTCCAACCGTTGTCCCCATGCCAGCGACATCTGCGTCAGTCAGGTGCCGCCCATGGAGCAGCTTCAAAACCGGCACGCCGTGGCTTGCCATCATTGGAAGGAGATCCGGGTATGACGCCACTGTTGAGTGTCAAAGGGCTCAAGCAGCACTTCGTCATGGGCGGCGGCCTGTTGCAGAAGAAGTACACCGTCTACGCGGTGGATGGCATCAGCTTCGATCTCAAGCAAGGGGAGACGCTGGGGCTGGTAGGGGAATCTGGCTGTGGCAAGTCGACCCTGGGTCGCTCCCTGCTCAAGCTGTTCGAACCCACGGCGGGGCAAATCTGTTTCGAGGGGAGGGATATTACGGGATTGAGTGCCGGGGATATGCGATCCCTGCGCCAGGAGATGCAGATCGTCTTTCAAGATCCTGCAGAATCCCTCAATGGTCGCCATACCGTGGGCCAGATTTTGGAAGAGCCCTTCATTATTCACGGCAAGGGCAGTCGCAGTGAGCGCCAGCTGTGGGTGCGAGAGCTGCTCGGCAAGGTCGGGCTGCCCGAGACGGCGGCGGATCGTTTTCCCCATGAGTTTTCAGGGGGGCAGCGTCAGCGCATCGGCATCGCGCGCGCCATCGCGCTCAAGCCCAAGCTGCTGGTCTGCGACGAGGCGGTGTCGGCGCTGGATGTGTCGGTGCAGTCGCAAATCATCAATCTGTTGCTGACCCTGCAGCGGGAGATGAACCTGGCCCTCATCTTCATCGCCCACGACCTGTCGGTGGTGAAGCATATCTCGGATCGGATCGCCGTCATGTACCTGGGGCGCATCGTCGAGATAGCCCCGGCCCAGCAGCTGTACCGCAACCCGCGCCATCCCTATACCCAGGCGCTGATCTCCGCCATTCCGGTGCCGGATCCGCGGCGCCGCAATCAGCGGATCTTGCTGAGCGGGGATGTGCCTTCGCCCATCTCACCCCCCCCAGGTTGCCATTTTCATCAGCGTTGCCCCCATGCCGGTGAACGCTGTCGCAGCCAGTCACCCAAGCTCGACCCCTGTGCGGGAGAGACCCATCTGGTTGCCTGCCACTTCCCGCTGCCGCTTCAGGAGGTGCCGACGCAGGATCCGGTGCCACTGGGAAAGGTGATCTGAAGGATGAGTGCCTGGAGATGAGGGAGCCGGGGGCAAGGGAATTAAAAAATGGGGCCCGTGGGCCCCATCTTCATTGGTAGCGTTCAGGTTCGGCCTGGGAGTGCGTGCGCACAGAGGCCTGGGCAGGACTGCCGTGCCGGATGGCATGGCGGCTGTGTGTGGTATTGATAGGTATTTTGTTGGTTAATAACGACATGATTGCCGTTGTGATTAGGCACCGTAACGGAAGTAGTAGTTACGAGTGGCCGGGGCATAAGTGTCCTTTTCAACACTGCCTTTTTTCTTGCTGGTGGCACCTTTAAGGTGGAACAGCACTGCCAGGTTCTCAAACATGATTCACCTCGTTGCTCTGTTGTCTGGGATGTTTCTGTGACAAAGGTCACGGTTCAATCCTAGCGATTAATGTGATGTAGATCAAATTTTGAGGTAATTAAACAACAAAACTCCTGGAAAAGGTTTTCCTGTGCAAGTCGGCTCATGGATAGGTTTTCAGAAAGCGGTTGCAGGTCGGTTCAGGGGGAAGATCTTGGCGGCAGGGCAGCCGCTGCGGTCTGTGAGTCAGCAAAAAGCAAGCAGGAGAGGCGGGGGGAGAAGGCGAAGAGATGAGTGGGGCTTGGATCATGCCCCGCACCAGGCGGGGCATGTTGGACTGCCTGGGTCTTATTTGGCAGGGATCTGCTCGAGCACATGGACCAGCAGCTGCCAGAAGCGCTCGACCGCCGGGATGTGCACCTTCTCGCCCGGCGCGTGGGCGCCGCGGATGGTCGGGCCGAAGGAGACCATGTCCCAATCCGGGTAGGCGCTCTTGAACAGGCCGCACTCCAGACCGGCATGGATCACCATGACATTGGGCAGGTCGCCGAACAGGGTCTGGTAGCTGTTTCGCACCAGCGCCATCACGGGGGAGTTGACGTTCGGTGCCCAGCCCGGATAAGCACCGGTGAACTCGCAGCTGGCGCCGGCCAGGCTGAACAGGGAGCGGGTCATCTGCTCCACGCTCTCGCGACCCGTGTCATGAAGGGAGCGGATCAGGCACTGGACATAGACTTCGTTGTCGAGGGTCTTGATGACCCCCAGGTTGGTCGACGTCTCGGTCACCCCCGGGATGGCATCGCTCATGCGCATCACCCCGTTCGGGCAGGCCATCAGGGCGTCGAGCAGGCGGCGCTGCAGATCGTCAGAGAGCAGCTTGGTCGGGGCATCCTGCTCTTGCAGCAAGACCGTCAGGTTTGCCTCGACGGCGGCCAGCTCGCTCTGGTAGATACCGGCATACTGGTCGACCAAAGCTTTGAAGCCCGCGACACTGGCTGCGGGCACCAGCAGCTTGGCCCGGGCTTCGCGGGGAATGGCATTGCGCAGGGTGCCGCCGCTGATATCGCCAAGGCGCACGCCCAGGGGCTCCGCCGCCTTGAGCAGGCGTACCAGCAGCTTGTTGGCGTTGCCACGACCACGGTGGATGTCGACCCCGGAGTGACCGCCGCGCAGTCCCTTCACGTGCAGCTCGAAACCTGCGCCCTCACCGGCAGCAACCTGCTCCAGGGGGAAGCGGATATTGGCATCCACGCCACCGGCGCAGCCCATGTAGACCTCGCCATCTTCTTCCGAATCCGTGTTGAGCAGGATCTCGCCTTCCAGCCAGCCCGCTTCCAGGCCGAAGGCGCCGGTCATGCCGGTCTCTTCGTCCGTGGTCAGCAGCACTTCCAGCGGACCATGCTTGATGCTCTTGTCGGCCAGCACGGCCAGACAGCCAGCCATGCCCATGCCGTTGTCGGCGCCGAGGGTCGTGCCGCGAGCGGTGACCCAGTCACCATCGATGTAGGCATCGATGGGATCGGTGGCGAAGTCGTGCTGGGTGTCGGCATTGGCCTGGGGCACCATGTCCATGTGGGCTTGCAGCACCACGGCCTTGCGGTTCTCCATGCCAGGGGTGGCGGGCTTTTTGATGATGAGGTTGCCCACGGGATCCTGTTTGACCGCCAGCCCTTCACTCAGGGCCCATTCGGTGATCCAGGCACTGAGCTTGGCCTCATGCTTGGAGGGATGGGGAATGGCGCAGATCTGTTCGAAGAAGTGCCAAATCAGTTTGGGAGATAGAGAACTAAGAGGTGCCACGTCAGACTCCTTACCAGCACGGGAAATAACCGGGCCCACCAGGGCCTGATGAAGAGGGTAACGATAATACAGTCAATCCCGTAAAACTGTGAGCGATCAGCACAAATCATGGCCGTCACTCGCCTTGGCCAGGCTGGCAAGCTGGTGTGACGCCCAAAACTGGTGATTTATTTTTGTGACTCACATCACAAAAATATTGAGTTTTACGATGATGCTGGTAAATTGTCCTCCGTGGTCTCCACCACTGTCAGGATGACGAGAAGTGCCTCCAGGGAACCGAAGCAAAGCAAGTGCGCCTCCATGGAACCGAGTGTCAGCTTAAGGATTCAAGCACGCATAAAGGTACGTAACTTGTTAAGCAATCAGGAGTTTATATGTCAGGCAGTAGCGCAACTTATTGGTTTACCCCCTCTCTCTACACCCAGGGCTTCAGCTATCCGAATGCCTTTGTCAATCGTCGTTAAGCGGCGATAGGGCCCAGAGGCGAGCGCCATGGACCCAGGTAGAGAAAACAGCAGGCGTGAGGTCTCCTCCACCTGCTTTTTTTTGCCCGCCATTTATGCCTTCTTCTCATGCTGAACGCCATATCCCCTTGGGCTGCCCTCATCTCCGTCTCGTTTCCCTGCCAAGGCTGCCTGAACAGCGCCCCCTTCCTCGCCGATCACTGAGCCAAGAGGGCGGCATCAAACGATACTCACCTTCCGGTTTGCTGATAAAAAGGCATACGTTTGCCAACCTTTTCACCGGGAAAGGGTGCTAACATAGCCGCCCAATAGCCTGTCCATGCCCATTCCTTGCGATGCGTTGTCATGGTGAGCCCAGATTGCCTCTCTATTTTGTTCGTTTCCGGCCCGGCTGCTTAGCCCGAGCGGGATCGAGTGCAAGCTGAATTTGGTGCATGACCCTGTGGTATCACTCCGGGGACGAGCGTTGGCAGGTAATAAATTTCAAGTGTTCATCTGTTTTAAAATAACTTGTCGAGATCGATAGCATGCCTAAGAAATTCTACGTGTCATGGGATAACCTGCAGCGGGAAGCCCGTCGTCTGGCTCGTCGCCAACTGCCTGTCAGCCAGTGGAAAGGGATCATCGCCGTCAGCCGTGGTGGCCTGGTGCCCGCGGCCCTGATGGCCCGTGAACTGGGCATTCGCAACGTAGAGACCCTGTGCATCTCCAGCTATGACCACAACAACCAGCGCGAACTGGCTGTGGTCAAGGCCGCAACCACCGCCGGGGACGGTGAAGGCTGGCTGGTGGTTGACGATCTGGTCGACACCGGCGGTACCGCCAAGGCCATTCGCGAGCTCTATCCAAGAGCCAAGTTCATCACCATCTTCGCCAAGCCCCTCGGCGAGCCGCTGGTGGATGACTTCGAAGTCGCCATTCCGCAAGACACCTGGATTGAGCAACCCTGGGACATGGCGCTGGAGTTCACCACGCCCATCTGCGAAGAGCAGTAATGCCGACGGCCTCTGCGGGCACCGCTTGTTGATACACAGGGCTCCTTCGGGGGCCCTGTTTCGTTGTGGCGTGGCAATGGGGCCAGTCTGGGGTGGTCTGCCATGACAAAACCTGGGTAAGATGGGTCACTGATTGATGGCGATGAGACGATGCAGTGAAGCCAAATGACGACATTAACTTGACCGAGCAACTCTTTACCCGAGTCAAGAAGGTCCAGGAGACCTCGGAGATATCGAACAGCAGTCCCCTTGAGCCGCAGGCTGAGACGGAGGACTTCATCGACGGTTCTGCGGTGCGCAGTTGGTATCGTCTGCTGCGCCGCCCTTCCTGGGCCTGGCAAGGGGCGGATCCGGTCGAGGTGGAGCAGACCCTGGCCCGGATCGCCATGGGCAAGGGGGAGCGGAGCCACCCTGAGTTGCTCGATACCATCAAGGGCTATGTGCCAGGCAACTGGGTCTTTGAATGGAGCCAGCAGGCCGGCGGTCACTTCAAGCAAGGGCGAGCCCTGGCCGACGCAGGTCAGCGTCCGGAGGCAATCAATGCCCTGCTCAAGGCGGTGCGCTACTACTCCATCGCCAGTTATCCCCATCTCAAACACGATGAGCTGGCCGATCAGGCTCAACTGCTCGGCAATCTCGCTTATCGGGAGGCGGGGCGCCTGTTCGAGGTGCCCCTCAAAGAGATACAGGTGCCGTTTCGCGGCAAACACATTCAGGGCTACTTGCACCTGCCGACCATCGACAAGCCGGTGCCACTGGTGATGGTGAGCGGGGGCATCGACTCACTCCAGCTCGATTACCTCAATTTTTATCGCAAGTATTTGGCCCCGAATGGTATTGGCATGCTCTCCCTCGACATGCCGGGCATCGGCTACGCCGAACATTGGCCCCTGGTGCAGGACACCAGCCGCCTGCATCAAGCCGTGTTGCACTATCTGGCCGAGGTGGCCTGGGTCGATCACCAGCGCATTGCCATGGTGGGTTTTCGCTTTGCGGGCAACATAGCGGCCAGGCTCGCCTTCATTGAACCGTTCAAATTACGTACCGTGGTCTGCATCGGTGCCGGGGTGAATCAGTGCTTCGCCGACCCATCGCTTTTTGCCAAGTGTCCGCGCATGATGCGTGATAGTCTGGCTAACAGGCTGGGTGCCAATGCCGCTGACTGGGAACAGATCCGCACCAAGAGTCAGGTGTTTTCCCTGAAAAAACAGGGGTTGATGAGTACGCGCACCTCGGTGCCCATCCTCAGCATCGGTCACAAGCGGGACTTTATCTGTCCAGAGTCTGATGTCAGGGCACTGGCCGCCTGCAGCCGCAATGGCAAGGCGGTGGTGTTTGACAAGCAGCCGTTGCGGGAGGTCTATGACCAGGCGCTTCATGAAACGGTAACTTGGCTCAAGCAACATCTATGTACTTGAATATCTTCTTTTTACGCCGTCAGTATCCCGGTTGATGTGATGGCACTGCTTGTTCAACACGGAGGTTAACATGCCAGAAAGAGTCACCTATAAACGCCTGCTGCGGCAATTTGCCGCCATTGGCCCTTATCTCAGGGAAGACCTCTGTCATGAGGGGCGCTACTACTTTGATTGCCTGTCGGTCTGCGTCAGCGCCAAGGCGGCGCCGGACAAGCGGGAGTTCTGGGGCTGGTGGCTGGTATTGGAGCAAGACGATCACCACTTCCAGTACCACTATCAGCTCGGCTTTTATAACGGCGAGGGCAACTGGATAGACAAGCCGCTCCCCAAGAAGCATCAGGTCGAGGTAGACCGCTCCTTGCGACTCTTCTATCGGCTGCTTAATACCAAGCTGACACAACTGGAGTGCCAACTTGCCCCCGCGGAGCAGGTAACCCGCGAGTTATCCGTCACCGCCGCCTGACCCGACTGCCCTGCGGGGGTTAATTGCCTTGCAGGGCAGCAGGGGCGTGGGTATAAAGGGAATCCTTACCTTTTTGCCTTATCAATTCCATGGAAAACAAAACCATAGTCGTCAAGTTGGGCACCAGTGTACTCACCGGGGGATCTTCCCAGCTCAATCGTGCCCACATGGTCGAACTGGTTCGCCAGTGCGCCGCATTGCACCGCCAGGGCCACCGGGTGGTGCTGGTGAGTTCCGGGGCCATCGCCGCCGGTCGTGCCCATTTGGGGCACCCCCCACTGGCCCCGACCCTGACCAACAAGCAGATGCTGGCGGCCGTGGGACAGACCCAGCTTATCCGGGTCTGGCAGGATCTGTTCAACCTCTATGACCTGCACGTCGGCCAGATGCTGCTGACCCGCGCCGACCTGGAAGACAGGGAGCGCTACCTCAATGCGCGCGATACCCTGCGCACCCTGCTCGACCACCGCATCATCCCCATCATCAATGAGAACGATGCCGTCGCCACCGCCGAGATCAAGGTGGGGGACAACGACAATCTCTCTGCGCGTGCCGCCATTCTGGCCGATGCGGATCTGCTGATCCTGCTGACCGATCAGACCGGGCTCTTCACCGCGGATCCGCGCACCAACCCCGATGCCCAGCTGATCGAGGAGGTGCAGACCATAGACGATACCCTGCGTAAATTGGCAGGGGGCAGCGTCAGTGGCCTGGGGACCGGCGGCATGGCGACCAAGTTGCAGGCGGCCGATGTGGCGCGCCGGGCGGGGGTCGATGTGGTGATCGCCACGGGTCAGGTGCCGGAAGTGGTCGGGCGTCTCGCCAATGGCGAGCGGATCGGCACTCGCTTCCCGGCCCTGGCCTCTCCCCTTGAGGGGCGCAAGAGCTGGATCCTGGCGGGCCCACCGCCCCTTGGCGAAGTGCAGGTCGATCTCGGGGCCGTGGTCGCCATGCGCGACAAGGGCTCCAGCCTGTTGCCCAAGGGGATTACCGGGGTCAGGGGCATCTTCGTGCGCGGTGATGTGGTGCGGATCCTCGATCCCCATGGCAGCGAGCTGGCCCGTGGCATCTGCCGTTATAACCACGAGGAGCTGACACGGCTGCGGGGGGTTCACTCGGATCAGATAGAGACGCTGCTGGGCTATGGCTATGGCGCCGTGGCCATTCACCGCGACGACATGATACTGCTGTAGTGTTGATGCCGGGCGATGGTCCGCGCGATGAGATGATACTGCTGTAGTTTTGATGCCGGGCGATGGCCCGTGCGATGAGATGATGGCTCTGTGATCTACGCGATGCAGGGCGATGGCCCGAGCGATGAGATGATGGCGCTGTAATCTACGTGGTGCAGGGCGATGGCCCGAGCGATGAGATGATGGCGCTGTAATCTACGCGATACAGGGCAGTGGCCCGCGCGATGAGATGATACTGCTGTAGTGTTGATGCCGTGCGATGAGATGATATCGCTGTAATCTAGGTGGTGGGCTGGGGCCCGCCGGCATATGAAAGGATCGAAAGATGAGTCTGGAGACATTGGGCCAAGCGGCCCGCGAGGCGGCCTATCAACTGGCTACCATCAACACGGCCCAGAAGAATCAGGCACTGCTGAGCATCGCCCAGGAGCTGGAAGCCCGGCAGAGCACCATATTGGCTGCCAACGCCAAGGACATCGCGGCGGGTCGGGAAGCCGGCCTGTCCGAGGCCATGCTGGACCGCCTGCTGCTCACCCCCGAGCGGCTGGCAGGCATTGCCAACGACGTGCGCAAGGTGGTGAGCCTGGACGATCCGGTCGGCGCTGAGCTGGACAGCCGCGTGCTGGAGAATGGCCTGCGTCTCTCCCGGCGCCGGGTGCCCATCGGGGTGATTGGGGTCATCTATGAGGCGCGTCCCAATGTCACCATCGACATCGCAGCGCTCTGCCTCAAGACCGGCAATGCCAGCATACTGCGCGGCGGGCGCGAGACCTTCCACTCCAACCTGGAGCTGGTCAAGGTGATCCAGGCCGCCCTGGCCAGTACTGGCCTGCCCATTGCGGCGGTGCAATACATCGACAACCCGGACCGGGCGCTGGTGGCCGAGCTGCTGCGGCTGGATCGCTACGTGGACATGATCATCCCCCGCGGTGGCGCCGGCCTGCACAAGATGTGCAAGGAGAACAGCTCCATTCCGGTCATCATCGGCGGTTTTGGCATCAGTCATGTGTTCGTGGATGCGAGCGCGGATCAGACCCGCTCCCTGGCCGTCATCGACAATGCCAAGGTGCAGCGCCCCTCTGCCTGCAACGCCCTCGATACCCTGCTGGTGCATGACGCCATTGCCGCCGAGTTGCTGCCCAAGCTGGTCGCGCGGATGAACGAGCAGAAGGTGACCCTGGTGGCGCACCCCAATGCCATGGCGCAGCTCAACGGGGCCAACGGTATGCGGGAGGCGGGGGCCGACGATTTCGATACCGAATGGTTGGCGCTGACCCTGGGGGTCAAGCTGGTGGCCGGTGTGGAGGAGGCGCTGGCGCACATGCGCGAGCACAATGCCAGTCACTCTGACGCCATCCTGACCAATGATCTGGGCAACGCCGAACGCTTCATCAATGGCGCAGGCTCGGCCGCTGTCTATGTCAACGCCTCGACCCGCTTCACCGATGGGGCCCAGTTTGGTCTGGGGGCCGAAGTGGCTGTCTCTACCCAGATGCTGCATGCCCGGGGCCCCATGGGGTTGACCGAGCTGACCAGCTACAAGTGGGTGGGGCAGGCGGATTATCTCTCCCGCCCCTGAGTCTTGGTACTGCGCCTCAGTCAATGACATGCCGACCCCAGGGTCGGCATGTTTGTTTCCTAAAGAGGCGCTTGGCACTATTGGCTAGTGCATTAACCTTGGCGCACGATCAGCACGGGGCAGGGGGCATGACGCACCACGGACTCTGCCACGCTGCCAACTAGCAGGTGGCTGATGCCGGAGCGGCCATGGCTGCCCATCACCACCAGATCCACCTTGTCCTCCTTGGCCTGGGCGACGATCTCGTCGGCGGCGCGGCCAAAGCGCACGACGAAGTCGGCGGAGATCGGCAAGGTCTCGATGAGCCGTTGTATCTCTTCCTTGGCGTGGCGTTCCATCTCGTGGGTGATCTCGATGGCGGTCATGTGCAGAATCTTGTAGCTGTCGAAGCCGTGGAGCTGATCGACCACATGGATCAGCTTGAGGCTGGCATTGTGGCTCTTGGCCATGAAGACGGCATAGTCCAGTACGGGTTGGGACATCTGGGAAAAATCGACGGGACAGAGCAGGGTGCGGATAGACATGGAAGGCTCCTTTCGCGAGTGGTTTATGAGGGGTAGCCCATCGCAAATGGGCCACCAATGAATCTCACCTACCGTTATACCTGCTTGCCGCACAATAACTTGCGACTGGCTCGCAAATTTGAAAAATGGTGCTCGGTGTGATCCTGAACAGACTGATCTTCTGGGTAAGCCGTGCATAATCCAAAGCATGGCGCCAGGAGGCGAGAGGAGAGGGAATGCAGATACTGATACGAATCCTGTTGCTCTGCGGTTGCCTCTGTCCCCTGATGAGTCGGGCCGAGGATCTCCCCGTCTATTGCGATGACTGGCCCGGCTTTTGCGAGGCGGACGGGGGAGGGCTCTATCTGGATTTGGCACGGCACATCTATGAGCCGCTCGGTTACCGGGTGAAGCCGCAATCCATGCCCTACAAGCGGGCGCTGGCCATGGTGGTCAAGGGTGGATATGGCATCACCATGGGGGTCTATCTCAACGAGGTGGAGGGGGTGCACTGGCCCCATTATCCGGACGGTGCCGACGATGTGACAGTTTTCATGCTCGACAAGTGGCGCAAGAGCTGGCAGGGAGAGCAGAGTCTGGCCCAGCAACGGGTGCTCTGGCAGCGCGGCTGGGCCTTCGACAAGTACATCAAGGTGCCGATGCGCTGGCATGAAGTGAACAGCCATCAGGATGCCATGGCGCTGCTGCCCAAGGGGCGCCACCGTTATTACCTGAGTGCGGGAGTGCTCTATGCCAATGACCCTCTGCCACCCGATGTCAGCCGGGTCTTCCTGCGCTGGCTGCCAAGCTACCCCATCTTTGCGCGCAGCGACGCCGGGCTCAAGTTGCAGCAAGAGTGGGATAGAGGCATGGCGCGTCTCATCGACAGCGGGGAGCTGACCAGGCTCTACCGGGAGAATCACTTGCTCGACTACTACAGTGATTTTCTACGGGGCCTCAAGCAGGAAAGGCGGGCTCAATCTGACCGATGACCCTTGGCCAGCCGATCATGGGGGATGACGCTGACCGTGACGGCCAGGCTTATGCCGTCACTGGGTGGCTATATAGGCCACCCTCTGCTCTCTTATGACGCTTGTGATCCGGTGCGCAGACGTTTGGCCAGCCGGTCATGAGGGATGACGTTGGTTGTAGTGGCCAAGCTCATGCATCCTTGGGGGGGATAGACCACATCCTTATTC
>NZ_JANUEP010000014.1:0-66856 GCF_024807335.1 Aeromonas sp. BIGb0405 | reverse complement strand
CGATCCCAAAAAAGCCGCCATTGCCGCCGCCATCGCCCGCGCCAAGGCCAAGAAGGCGGCAGAGGCAGCGCAGCCTGACGGCGCCAGCGATGCCGCATCCTCGCAGGTGAGTGACGACGCCCCTGCAACCGAGGCACCCGATCCCAAGAAAGCGGCCATTGCCGCCGCCATCGCCCGCGCCAAGGCCAAGAAGGCCGAGCGGGACACCACCACAGACAGTGCTAGTCAGACTGATAGCAAGATGGATACCTGACTCATGTTCAACATCGCGAGTGCCCCCTTCGCCCATAACCGCAAGCAGACCCAGACCCTGATGGTGCTGGTGATCCTGGCCTGCCTGCCCGGGCTCGCCGCCCAGATCTGGTTCTTCGGCTGGGGAAGCGTCATCCAGATAGCCCTGGCTGCGGTCACGGCGCTGGGTTGTGAAGCCTTGGTGCTGCGCCTGCGTGGCCGTCCCGTCAAGCCCGCTTTGCTCGATGGCAGCGCCCTGCTCACCGCCGTGCTGATAGGGCTGGCGCTGCCTCCTCTGCTGCCCTGGTGGATGACCCTGGTCGCGACCGCCTTTGCCATCATCATCGCCAAACACCTCTATGGGGGCCTGGGCCAGAACCTGTTCAATCCGGCCATGGTGGCCTATGTGCTGCTGCTGGTCTCCTTCCCGGTGCAGATGACCAGCTGGCTACCCCCCGACAGCATCCGCGCCTACGGACTGGGCTTTGGGGATGCCGTCTCGACCATTTTCACCGGCTTCAGTCTGGACGGCTACAGCATGGCCCAGCTCAAGCAGGGGATAGATGGTCTCACCATGGCGACCCCCCTCGACACCCTCAAGACTGGCCTCGGCCAGGGGCTGACCGCCAGCGAGGTCATGAGCCATGCGGTGTTCGAGGGTTGGGGCGGCATCGGCTGGAGCTGGGTCAATCTGGGCTATCTGCTGGGCGGCCTCTTCCTGCTGCAACAGAAGGTAATTGCCTGGCGCATCCCGGTCGCCGTGCTGGCCAGTCTGTTTGGCGCCGCGACCCTGGGTTATCTCATCAGCCCCGATGCCACCGGCACCCCCATGTTCCACCTGTTCAGCGGCGCCACCATGCTGGGAGCCTTCTTCATTGCCACCGATCCGGTCAGCGCCTCCACCACGGCCCGGGGCCGCCTCGTCTATGGCGCCCTCATCGGCATCCTGATCTACATCATTCGTCGTTTCGGGGGCTATCCCGATGCCATCGCCTTCGCCGTATTGCTGGCCAACCTCTGTGTACCCATGATTGACAGCCTGACTCGTCCCAAGACCTACGGAGAACGCCGTAAATGAGCGCCTCCTCATATCAGCTGGCCAACCTCTGTGTGGCCACAGAGATTGACAGCCTGACTCGGCCCAAGACCCATGGAGAACGCCGTAAATGAGCGCCTCCTCATATCAACTGGCCAACCTCTGCGTGGCCACAGGGATTGACAGCCTGACTCGGCCCAAGACCCATGGAGAGCGCCGTAAATGAGCGCCTCCTCATATCAACTGGCCAACCTCTGCGTGGCCACAGGGATTGACAGCCTGACTCGGCCCAAGACCCATGGAGAGCGCCGTAAATGAGCGCCTCCTTCCCCATTATTCAAGGAGCTCCCCAATGCTGACCAGCATGCGCAAAAATGGGGTCACCCTGGCGTTGTTCGCCCTGGTCTGCACCAGCCTGGTCGTGGCCACCCATCTGCTCACCCAGGACAAGATTGCCCACCAGCAGCAGCGGGAGAAGCTCGCCACCTTGAATGAGCTGCTCCCTCCTGGCAGCTACGACAACGATCTGGTGGCCAGCTGCAAGCGAGTGACCAGCCCCCTGCTCGGCAGCGATCAGGCCATGCCGCTCTACACCGCGACTCAGGCGGGCAAGGTGACCGGTTATGCCCTGGAGACAGTTGCCCCCGATGGCTATAGCGGTGCCATCCGCCTCATCGTCGGCACCGACGCCAGTGGCAAGGTGAGCGGGGTGCGAGTCTTGGCTCACAAAGAGACCCCGGGGCTGGGGGACAAGATTGAGCTGAAGAAATCGAACTGGATCTTGAGCTTCAACGGTCATAGCCTGACCACGGATAACGCCAAGAGCTGGGCAGTCAAGAAGGATGGCGGTGATTTTGATGCCTTCACCGGCGCGACTATCACCCCGCGGGCCGTGGTCAAGGCGGTTGCCAACCTGCTGCGTTTGCAACAGACTCATCCCGAGGTGCTGGCAGATGCCCCCTCTTGTGAACGGGCCGGAGAGAGCCAATGAGCGACGAAAATCAAGGTTCTGAGGTCAAGGAGCTGATGCTCCAGGGGCTGTGGAAGAATAATCCCTCCCTGGTTCAGGTGCTGGGGCTCTGCCCGACCCTGGCGGTCTCCTCCACCTTCACCAACGCCCTGGGGCTGGGACTGGCCACCATGGCGGTGCTGATAGGCTCCAATCTGGCGGTCTCTCTGGTCCGCCACTGGGTGCCCCGCGACGTGCGCATCCCCATCTATGTGATGATCATCGCCTCCCTGGTGACCTGCGTGCAGCTGCTGATGAACGCCTACACCTACGGTCTCTATCAGGCCCTTGGCATCTTCATCGCGCTGATTGTCACCAACTGCGTCATCATAGGGCGTGCCGAGGCCTATGCCTCCAAGCAGCCGCCCCTGCTGGCGGCCCTGGATGGCCTGATGATGGGACTCGGTTTCACGCTAGTGCTGCTGCTGCTCGGCGCCATGCGCGAGATCATCGGCATGGGCACCCTGTTTGATGGTGCCGAACTGCTATTGGGCGACTGGGCCAAGTCCCTGCGTATCGAGATCTTCGCACCGGGTTCGGCCTTGCTGCTGGCCATCTTGCCCCCCGGCGGCTTTATCGGCCTGGGGCTGCTCATCGCCGCCAAGAATGGCATCAATGACTGGCTGGGCCGCAAGCAGGTGGCAGAGAAGGCTCACTGCAGCGTACCGGCACCGGGCGCCCGCGCCACCGAGTTATAAGTACCATTTGCGGATGAGTGAGCGATGAATAACGAAAAGCGGCGCCAGATCCTGACACGACTGCGCGAAAACAATCCTGCACCCAAGACCGAGCTCAACTACAGCACCCCCTTCGAGCTGCTCATCGCGGTGCTGCTCTCGGCCCAGGCGACAGATGTCGGCGTCAACAAGGCGACCGACAAGCTCTATCCGGTCGCCAATACCCCGGCCAGCATACTGGCGCTCGGGGTCGATGGCCTCAAGCAGTACATCAAGACCATTGGCCTGTTCAATACCAAGGCCGAGAACGTCATCAAGACCTGCGCCATCTTGCTGGAACGCCATGGGGGTGAGGTGCCCGAAAACCGCGAGGCCCTCGAGGCTCTGCCGGGGGTGGGCCGCAAGACCGCCAATGTGGTGCTCAACACCGCCTTTGGCTGGCCGACCATCGCCGTGGACACCCATATTTTCCGGGTGTCGAATCGCACAGGTTTTGCGCCGGGCAAGAATGTGGATCAGGTGGAGGAGAAGCTGCTCAAGGTGGTCCCCGCCGAGTTCAAGCTGGATGTCCATCACTGGCTGATCCTCCATGGGCGCTACACCTGTCTCGCTCGCAAGCCGCGCTGCGGCTCCTGTATCATTGAAGACTTGTGTGAGTACAAAGAAAAAATCTACCCGGAGAACTGATCAATGAGAATCCTGCATACCATGCTGCGCGTTGGCGATCTGCAACGCTCCATCGACTTCTACACCCGTGTACTGGGCATGACCCTGCTGCGCAAGAGCGAGAATAGCCAGTACAAGTACACCCTGGCCTTCGTCGGTTATGGGGATGAGAAGGATGAGGCTGTCATCGAGCTGACCTACAACTGGGGCGTGAGCGAGTATGAGCTGGGCTCGGCCTACGGTCACATCGCCCTGGAAGCGGATGACATCTACGCCACCTGCGAGGCACTGCGCGCCGCCGGGGCCAAGATCACCCGCGAGCCGGGTCCCGTGATGGGCGGCAGCACCGTCATCGCCTTCGTCGAGGATCCTGACGGTTACAAGATTGAGCTGATCGCCAAGAAGGATGCAGGCGCAGGCCTGGGTGAGAGCCTCTAACATGCGGCGCTAGCCAGCCCTGTGCTCACCGCCTGGGCCGTTAATGAGAAGGGGGAGCCATTGGCTCCCCCTTCTGCGATGCGCGATCCCTGATGTCACAGCAAGCTGGGCTGACCATCGAGGAACACCAGCCGTTTGCCCGCCTGATTGGGGGCAACGAAGGGCAACTCGTTGCTGTTGACCACATAGATGCCGTTTTTGAACTGGAAGACAGGCACCGTTGGCAAGGCGCGGGGCACCAGCAGCTCACCGAGGTCGCTGCGCACCGTCAGCACGGTATAACGGCCCTGAGGGAGCCCCAGTATCGGGCCAAACTCGCTGCCATCGGCCTCACGGACCGCTTTGACGTAGACACTGAACTCCTCGTAGCCCGGCACCAGGCACTCGTGGGTATAGGCGCCGGTACTGACCGTGGTCACCAGCAGAGGCGCCTGATAGTCATGGCACACGAAGCCCGCGAGGTTGCCGGAGCGCAGCAGGGGTTGCAGGCGGATGGGTTCCTCGCGGATATCGGCAAGGGGTTCGCGGATCTGGTACTGCTCAAGCAGGACGCGGCGCACCACCTCGGCATCATCATAGGCTTCGCCATCATGGAGGGGGGCGGTCACCACACTGGCGCGGGTCAGCGGATAAGCCTCGACCAGGGAATCCGGCAGTATGATGCCTTTACCCTCCTGTTCACTCAGGCTGGCTTGCTCGCGATAGGGGTTGTCACGGATCAGGTTGGGGTAGCCACCATAGGCGGTGACGTTCCAGGCCCAGCTCATGGTGGGCTCCTGAACATAATGGCCGTGTTGGTCGGGGGTATTGGCGCAACCACTCAGCGCCAAGCTGGATAGCAAACCCGCTAGGGCAGTCAATTTTCTCATCTGGGCTTGTCTCTCATCGCATCATGGCGCCAGCATCCCTTATCCGGCACCCGTGAGTCCCAAACTAGCAAAAATCAGATGGCTCCGCTACGTCCCATGCTGATCACCACCCGCCGGTTCCTGGCTCGTCCCTCTTCGGTCTCGTTGGAGGCGACATGCTGTTTCTCCCCATGGCCCTCCACCGAGATCTTGCCCTCCTCTATCCCCAAATCGAGGAACACCTTCTTGATGGCATCGGCCCGCTTCTCGGAGAGCTTCTGGTTGGGCCAGCGCCCGCCATAGCTGTCGCTGTAGGCGTCGATCACCACCACGTCGATGCTGGTGTCCGCCTTGATGAATTCGCTGATCATGGCGAGTCGTCGCTTGGAGGAAGCCGACAGGCTGTCGCGGTTCTTGTCATAGGTGAGCACGCTGAAGGCGATGTCATTGAAGCTGTAAGGCAAGAGACCATTCAGGCAATCCATGAAGGCCTGATACTTGACCCGAAAGTTGACGTTGGAGAGCGACACCCGCACCGCCCGGTTCTGGCGATACCAGTCCCGGTACTGGAAGGTGGGCATGCGGCCACTCTCGAGTTCATCGAGCATGGTCCAGGCAGTCTGGCCATCGACCAGGCCGTCAAACTGCTTGAAGAAGCGGATCTGGCTGATATCCCGCCCGGCGAGACCCGGACGCCAGTTGGGGGGCATGCTGCCCAGGCTCACCGTCTGGGTCTGTGCCTGCTGACGCAGCCCCTTGAGTTCGAAATCGAGGTTGATCTTGCGCCCGGCGCGGCTCACGAAGGCCCCAGTGCCCCAGCTCGGGATGGGATGTTCGAGGCGACACTCGACCTGGCTGTCTGCCGTCAGGCGCCAGACGGATTGATCCAGGCCGGCGCCAAATTCGGCCACCCCCGCCTGCAAGTGCATGCTCACCGACATGCTGATCAATCCCAAGGTCCACCCCTTCACTCACCTCTCCTCTGCCTGGTCCACGCCCCTATCACAGGGGCGTTTTTCATCTGTCTCAAGGCTGTATCGGCATGAGCCGGCCAAGCTTTAGGGAGCAGGCGGCAATTCTTTGCCGCTCGAGACCAGAGGGCCGGGCCTGGGGTATAGGCAACCTTGACCGTCTGCCACCCAGGCGCGACACAAAATAAGAGGCTGGGTCTGCCACGTAGGCAATCCCGGTAGGCTGCCACCCAGGCGCGATAAAATAAGAGGCTGGGTCTGCCACGTAGGCAACCCGGCGGCCTGTCACCCGGGCGCGACAAATGAAGGCTGATTTGCCATAATGCCGCCTCACTTCAAGCCGACCGAGATCCCATGACCGACGCCGTTAACACTCTCAAAGGCCGTTTCCGTGGCTTTTACCCCGTCGTCATCGATGTTGAAACCGCTGGATTCAATGCCAAGACTGATGCCCTGCTCGAAATCGCCGCCTACACCCTCAAAATGGATGAGGCGGGCTGGCTGGTGCCCGATCAGGTCTTTCACTTCCACGTTGCCCCCTTCGAAGGCGCCAACCTGGAGAAAGCCGCCCTCGACTTTACCGGCATCGATCCCTACAACCCGCTGCGCGGCGCCGTAGACGAGAAGGAAGCGCTCACCGAGATCTTCAAGGGGATCCGCAAGGGCATGAAGGAGCAGGACTGCAACCGCGCCATCGTCGTGGCCCACAATGCCCCCTTCGATCACGGCTTCGTCATGGCCGCCGCCGAACGTGCCGGCCTCAAGCGCAATCCCTTCCACCCCTTTGCCACCTTCGACACCGCCGCGCTGTCTGGCCTGGCCCTGGGGCAGACGGTCTTGGCCAAGGCGTGCCAGAGCGCCCGTATCCCCTTCGATAACAAAGAGGCGCACTCGGCCCTCTATGACACCCAGCGCACCACCGAGCTGTTTTGTCATATCGTCAATCGCTGGAAGGCGCTGGGGGGTTGGCCCCTGCTGGAAACCGACGGGGCTGACGCTGAGGCAACGCCGCAAGACGAGGCCTCCGAACAGTAACCACCTGTTGCCTTGCGAGAAGGGCTGCCACGGCAGCCCTTCTTTGATATCCGTCAGCTGAAATGACTGATTTAGTCATTTTTCTGAATTTTTACTCGACTTTTGGCCCGTTTTTCGCAAACTAACGCCCTTTCACACGCCAGACAACAACACTATATTATAAGGAAGTCGCATGAATCCTGTTGTTATCGCAGTCTCGCTGATGCTGGTGCTCAGCCTGCTGCGGATCAATGTGGTCGTCTCATTGTCGGTCAGCGCCATCGTCGGCGGCCTGGTTGGCGGCCTCTCCCTCACCGATACCCTCAGCGCCTTCAGTGGCGGCCTGGGTGGCGGTGCAGAGATAGCCCTCTCCTACGCCATGCTGGGGGCCTTCGCGGTCGCCATCTCCCGCTCCGGCATCACGGATCTGCTGGCCCGCAAGGTGATAAACCAACTCGGCAAGGACGCGAGTGCGTCACGGATGCTCTGGGTCAAGACCCTGCTGCTCACCTCCGTGCTGGCGGTCGCCATCTCCTCCCAGAACCTGATCCCGGTCCACATCGCCTTCATTCCCATACTGATACCGCCGCTCTTGCACGTGATGGCCCAGATGAAGATGGACAGGCGTCAGGTCGCCTGCGTCATCACCTTCGGCCTGACCGCAACCTATATGCTGCTGCCGGTCGGCTTTGGCGGTATCTTCCTCAACAACATCCTGGCCAAGAACCTCATCGATAATGGGGTGACCCTGGTCAACAGCCAGATCCCCCAGGCCATGGCCCTGCCGGTATTTGGCATGTTCCTTGGGCTGCTGGTTGCCGTCTTTATCAGCTACCGCAAGCCCCGCGAATATGATCTGGCCAAGATCCTGGCCGCCGAGCCCGAATCCGTCGAGCTGAACCTGACCCACATCTGGGTCGCGCTGGTCGCCATCGCCGTGGCGCTGGGCCTGCAGCTTTACACCGACAGCATTGTGCTCGGTGCCCTTGCCGGTTTCATCATCTTCACCTGTGGTGGCGTCATCAAGTTTCGTGAGAGCCAGGATGCCTTCACCCAGGGGGTGCGCATGATGTCCCTCATCGGCTTTATCATGATCTCCGCCGCCGGTTTCGCCGCCGTGATGAAAGAGACCCAGGGGGTCGAGAGTCTGGTGCAATCCGTCTCCAGCCTGATTGGCCATCACAAGGGCATCGCCGCCTTCCTGATGCTGCTGGTCGGCCTGCTCATCACCATGGGCATCGGATCCTCCTTCTCCACCGTGCCCATCATCGCGACCATCTATGTGCCGCTCTGTCTGCAGCTTGGCTTCTCCCCCATGGCGACCATCGCCCTGATCGGCACAGCCGGCGCCCTGGGTGATGCGGGATCCCCCGCCTCGGACTCCACCCTGGGGCCCACCTCTGGCCTGAACGCCGACGGCCAGCACGACCATATCTGGGACTCAGTGGTGCCGACCTTCATTCACTACAATATCCCGCTGATCCTGTTTGGCTGGGTCGCCGCCATGGTGCTCTAACCAGCCGCAATCTGCCTCATCGCCAGATAACAACGCCCTCGCCAGTCATGGCGAGGGCTTTTTACTGGACGCATCGCAGGGATGGGCAATCACCCCGTGAAAGAGCCATGGCTTATATACTGCTAGTGACCAACAAGGAGCTACCCCATGAAACCTGCATATTGGCTGATTGCCCTGCTGTTTAGCACCCCTGCCCTGGCGTTCCACTGCCCGGTCGACATGAAACAGATAGACGATGCCCTCGCGACAGGCCCGGCACTCAGCGCCGAGCAGCTCGCCGAGGTCAAGACCCTCAGGGCCGAAGGCGAAACCCTGCATAAGGCCGGCCGCCATCAAGAGTCCGTCGATACCCTGGCCAAGGCCAAGGCACTGCTCGGCATCGACAAGATCTGATCCTCGGCGGCGCCAGCAATCCGCCCCCTGCCGTGCTTGATTGATAGATAGCAAAAGCCCCCGCCACGGCGAGGGCTTTTTCATGATGGCGCCTGGCAAGCAAGCCGGGGACCCTGGTCGATGCTCAGACCCGGCCGCTATAGACCAGGGTGCGATAGTTAAAGGCTATCTGACCCTCGATGGCGTGGTGGGCAAACTCGTGCCGGATCAGCGCCGTCAGCGCCTCATAGGCTGGCGTCCCGATGGCGGGAGCGTAAGAGGAGGAGTTGAGCCGCCCCAGCACACCATCAAGATCGAACATCTGGCAGTTGTCGAAACACTCCAGCCGGTACTCTCCCTCGAAGAAGGCGTCGAAGTCGGCCTCGCCAAGGTTGCGATGATTGACCTCTTCGTAATCCCCGGAATAGGCACGCAGCCCCGCCTCATAGGCCTTGAGAAACGGGGTGTCGGTCAGCCTGTCATTCCAGATGAGGGCGACCCGGCCACCTGGCTTCAACACTCGGCGACACTCGGCCTTGAAGGCGGCTCGGTCAAACCAGTGGAAGGCCTGAGCGACCGTCACCAGATCCAGACTGGCATCGGCCAGACCGGTTGCCTCCGCGCTCCCCGCCTGCCAGCGGATATTGCTGGCCCCGGCCAGCAGCGCCTCGGCGGCGGCGCGCATCTCCGCATTGGGTTCCAGGGCCCAGACCCGGCTCACCCGAGGCGCGAGCTGCGCCGTCAATATGCCGGTACCCGCCCCGATATCGGCCACCACGGCATCTGGCCCCATGGCAAGCTCCTGGATGAGAAAATCCAGCATGGCCGCCGGGTAGCCGGGGCGGTATTTCACATAGGCCTCAACCCGGACCGAAAATCGTTGGGTACTGTCCATTGCATGCTCCTCTTGGGGGATGGCCTCTGGATAAGGGCGATAACGCGGCATTGGCCGCCGTAACAAGATGATCCCGTGGGTTTGAGCCTATCATGCCCAGTCCCATTCCTGGCATCATGCCCGGCAAGAGAGCCACCCTGCGTAACGCTGTCACTCGGTCAACCAATCGATGGCCGCAGCTTCATCATCGAACGCCTTCACCTCCCCCGAGAGAAACCAGTTGCCGACCCTGGCAGCGAGGGTCTGCCAACCCTGCTGACCATAGAGGGCTATCTTGCCAAACTCGCTGCCATGCTTGAGCCCGAGGGTGAGATCGTCCCAAGCGGCGCGCAGCTCCCAGCCTTCCAGCTCGCGGGCATCGAGCAGCACCCTCACCCCCCGGCCCTCGACCCGGCTCAGCGCCGCCTCCAGCATGGGAGTGATGGCCAGATAGTCCTCATGGCTGAGCTTGCCGACCGCCTTGATTGAAATAAAAGAGACATCATTCACCCGGGCCAGCCCCAGGGTCAGGCCATGTTGTTGCATCGTCATCTCGCGTCTCCTGTGACGGCTGAATGCCAGCTCATTCTGGCGTCCTATCAATTGAGTCTATCCCTGACAGGGAGAGGCAGCCCCCCGGCCTGATCCTCAAGCCAAGGGATCTAAAAAGGCGTGGGAAATGTGACTACCTATATCAGCCCTGCCCCTCAACCAGCATGGGCAACAGCAAGGCCATGGCTATCACATCTTGCCTGAATGCCAAGTAGCCAACCCGACACTCACCATGGTTGGTATTGAAGGGGTGCAAACCGCAAGTAGCCCGTATTCTTCTGCCGTTTCCGTTCGCGCTATGGCATCACCGTCAGACAGATCAACAAAAAAGGCCTTGCGCGATGCAAGGCCTTCTCACTTTTCAACTTAGCTACCCGAGCTCATCTTGCTGAGCACTGTGCCCCGCTTGATGGCACCGATCATGTGCCTCACTCCCCGATGTAATCCTCGGTCGGGATGCAGGAGCAGAACAGGTTGCGATCGCCGTAGACGTCATCGATGCGGTTGACCGAGGGCCACAGCTTGGCGGCGCGCACCGCGCTGGACGGGAATACCGCCTCGGCGCGGGTATAAGCCCGCTCCCAGCGCTCGTCCATGACATCATCCTGGGTGTGGGGGGCATTGACCAATGGGTTGTCGGTCAGGCTCCAGTGGCCATCCTTCACCTTCTCCATCTCGGCGCGAATGGCGGTCATGGCTTCGATGAAGCGATCCAGCTCGGCCTTGGACTCGGATTCGGTCGGTTCGACCATCAGGGTTCCCGCCACCGGGAAGCTCATGGTCGGCGCGTGGAAACCGTAGTCCATCAGACGCTTGGCCACATCCATCTCGCTGATGCCACAGGCCTCCTTGAGGGGACGAATATCCAGGATGCACTCGTGGGCGACGCGGTTGTTGCGGCCGGTGTAGAGCACAGGGAAGGCTTCCCCCAGTTTCTTGGCCAGGTAGTTGGCGTTGAGGATGGCGACCTGAGTCGATTTCTTCAGCCCCTCGTCACCCAGCATGGCGATATACATCCAGCTGATGGGCAGGATGCTGGCCGAGCCAAAGGGCGCGGCAGAGACGGCGCCATTGTCGCGGCTACTCTTGTCGGTCTTGATGACGGCGTGGCCGGCCACGAAGGGGGCCAGGTGCTGCTTGACGCCGATGGGGCCCATGCCTGGACCGCCACCGCCATGGGGAATGGCAAAGGTCTTGTGCAAGTTGAGGTGGGACACATCGGCACCGATAAAGCCTGGCGCCGTCACGCCGACCTGGGCGTTCATGTTGGCGCCATCCAGGTAGACCTGACCACCGTACTGGTGAACGATGTCGCACACCTCCTTGATGGTCTCCTCATACACCCCGTGGGTGGAGGGATAGGTGACCATCAGGCAGGAGAGTCTGTCTCCCACTTCCGCGGCCTTGGCGCGCAAGTCGTCAAGATCGACGTTACCGGACTTGTCACAGGCGGTGACGATCACCTTGAGGCTCGCCATCTGGGCGGAGGCCGGGTTGGTGCCGTGGGCCGACGCCGGAATGAGGCAGACATCGCGATGCCCTTCGCCGCGGGACTCGTGGTACTTCTTGATGGCCAACAGACCGGCGTATTCGCCCTGAGCGCCGGAGTTGGGCTGCATGCAGACCGCATCATAGCCGGTGATCTTGACCAGCCACTCTTCGAGGTCTGCCAGCAGCAGCTGGTAACCTTTAGCCTGCGCCAGCGGGGCGAAGGGGTGCAGCTTGCCAAACTCGGGCCAGGTCACCGGGATCATCTCGGCGGTGGCGTTGAGCTTCATGGTGCAGGAGCCGAGCGAAATCATGGCGTAGTTCAGGGCCAGATCCTTGGCTTCGAGACGGTGGATATAGCGCAGCATCTCGGTTTCGGAGTGGTACTTGTTGAACACCTCGTGGGTCAGCACGGCATCGCTGCGCAGCAGCTCGGCGGGGATGGCCTGATGAGCCTGCGCCTTGGCATCCAGGGTCTCGATATCCAGACCGTGACCCTGGCCGAGGAAGAGCTCGAACAGCTCGGCCACGTCTTCGCGGGTGCTGGTCTCGGACAGGGAGACACCGACCGCGCCATCCAGGTCGGCACGCAGGTTGATGTTCATGGCATCGCCACGGGCTACCAGGGCGGCCTTGTCGGCGGTCAGGACTGTGATGGTGTCGAACCAGCTGTCGTGCTTGAGGGTCAGCCCCTTGGCGGTGAGTCCCAATGCCAGGATGCTGGTCAGACGGTGCACGCGGTTGGCGATGGTTTTGAGGCCAACCGGGCCGTGATAGACGGCATAGAAGCTCGCCATGTTGGCCAGCAGCACCTGGGCGGTACAGATGTTGGAGTTGGCCTTCTCGCGGCGGATATGTTGCTCGCGGGTCTGCATGGCCATGCGCAGGGCAGACTTGCCACGGCTGTCTTTGGAGACGCCAATGATGCGGCCCGGCATGGAGCGCTTGTAGGCATCACGGGTGGCGAAAAATGCCGCGTGAGGACCACCGTAGCCCATGGGCACACCGAAGCGCTGGGCGCTGCCCAGCACCACGTCGGCACCCAGTTCGCCCGGAGACTTGAGCAGCAGCAGGGAGAGCATGTCGGCACTGACACAAGCCAGACCCTTCTGGGCCTGTACGGCCTTGATCAGCGCCCCTAGATCGGTCACTTCACCCGTGGTCGAGGGGTACTGGAACAGGGCACCAAACACCTCCTCGTTCACCGCGTCGGCGGCCGGGGCCACCACCAGCTCGAAGCCGAAATGGACGGCACGCTCGCGCACCACGTCGATCACCTGGGGGTGAACGTCATCGGCGACGAAGAAGAGGTTGGACTTGGATTTGGCCATGCGCTTGGCCAGGGCCATGGCCTCGGCGGCGGCAGTTGCTTCATCGAGCAGAGAGGCGCTCGCCAGATCCATGCCGGTCAAATCCAGGGTCAGCTGCTGGAAGTTGAGCAGGGCTTCAAGGCGGCCCTGGGCCAGCTCGGGCTGATAAGGGGTATAGGCGGTGTACCAACCCGGATTTTCCAGCACGTTGCGCAAGATGACGTGGGGCACATGGGTGTCGTGATAACCCATGCCGATGTAGCTCTTGGCGATACGGTTCTGAGCGGCGTAGCCCTTGAGCTTGGCCAGGGCCTCTACTTCCGTCATGGGCGCGCCTATGCCAAGCGGCGCCTCGCGACGAATGGCGGCGGGCACGGTCTGGCTGATGAGGTCATCCAGACTCTCGGCACCGACAGTGGCCAGCAGGGCGCGCAGTTCGCTCTCGCCCGGGCCTATGTGGCGACGCAGAAAATTGGTTTTTTGCTCGAGTTCAAACAGTGACTGGGTCATTTCCCTATTTCCTAGTAGATATGCCTGATAGAAGATCTTGCCAAGGGATGAGATCTCGCTCGGCGGCTCGCGGGCACTTGCCCACGGCGGATAAAACAGGCGCCCGCACAGGATAATCCCGCGGTGCGGGCCTGGGATGCGCGCCAGTTGGCAAGGTGCACTCCCATGGCAAAGCCCGCGTTGTGCAGGGGCTCATAGCAAAAGGCCCTGCACGCGTGCAGGGCCTGGGCGACATTACTCTTCGTCGACGACGTTCTGGTAGCCGTCGGCATCCAGCAGATTTGCCAGCTCTTCGGCGTCGTCCAGCTTGATACGGAACAACCAGCCAGCGCCGTAAGGATCGGAGTTGACCAGCTCGGGACTCCCTTCCAGCTCTTCGTTGACGGCGATGATTTCACCGCTCACCGGGCTGTAAATGTCGGAGGCCGCCTTGACGGACTCGGCCACGGCGCAGTCGTCACCGGCACCAACCTGCTTGCCCACTTCCGGCAAGTCAACGAACACCATGTCACCCAGCAGCTCCTGGGCGTGCTCGGAGATACCGACCACGGCCTCACCGTTGGCTTCGACACGGATCCACTCGTGGGAAGTGGCATATTTCAGTTCGCTCGGGATATGGCTCATGTGTGCTTCCTTTATTCACTTGCATCATTGAACAGGGGTGACCCGGGGTGGACCCCGAGCCTGAAACGATAAACGTTATACCAATTTCTGGCCGTTGCGTACAAAGGCGGGCTTGGTCACCTTCACGGTCACCAGCTTCTTGCGAAGCTCGACTTCGGCCACGTCACCGATGTCGCGAGGCACCCGGGCCAGGGCAATGGAGAGTCCCAGGGTCGGCGAGAAGGAGCCTGAGGTGATCACCCCGGTGCGTGACTCGCCCTGGGCATTGGTGAAGCTGACCGGCATGCCGGTGCGCAGCACCCCTTTCTCTTCCATCAACAGCCCGACCAGCTTGGGCTGATCCCCGGCGGCCTTCTGGGCTTCCAGGGCAGCGCGGCCGATGAAGTCACGGCTGCTCGGCTCCCAGGCGATGGTCCAGGCCATGTTGGCGGCCAGGGGGCTGATGCTCTCGTCCATGTCCTGGCCGTAGAGGTTCATGCCCGCCTCAAGACGCAGAGTGTCCCGGGCGCCCAGACCGCAGGGCGCCACGCCCGCGTCGAGCAGGGCTTGCCACAGGTCGCAGGCCTGATGCTCCGGCACCACGATTTCGTAACCCTCTTCGCCGGTATAGCCGGTGGTGGCGATGAACAGATCCCCGGCTTGTACCCCGAAGAAGGGCTTCATGCCCGCGACGGCGGCGTTCTGCTCGGCATTGAATACCTTGGCGGCCAGCGCCTTGGCCTCTGGCCCCTGCACGGCGATCATCGCCAGGGAGGGTTGTTCGGTGACGGTCACCGCGAAGGCGGCGGCGTGCTGGCGGATCCAGGCCAGATCCTTGTCGCGGGTGGCGGAGTTGACCACCATGCGATAGAAGCTGTCGTCCAGATAATAGGTAATGAGGTCATCGATGACCCCACCCTCAGGGGTCAGCATGCCGCTGTAGAGCGCCTTGCCCGGGGTGGTGAGTTTGGCCACGTCATTGGCCAGCAGATGTTGCAGGAAGGCTTTCACCCGCTCGCCGGTCAAGTCGACGATGGTCATGTGAGAGACATCGAACATGCCCGCCTGGGTGCGCACCACATGGTGCTCTTCCAGTTGAGAGCCGTAGTTGATGGGCATCTCCCAGCCGTGAAAATCGACCATCTTGGCGCCGGCTTCCAGGTGCTTGGGGTGCAATACGGTAGTCTGGGTCATCGCTGTTTTTCCTTAAAACCTGGGCCTGCCTCATCCCGGTTCCCGGGTGGAGCAGGAGGCCACAGGGCCTGGGCTCGCTCCCGACATCGCCATGGGCGCTGCGGGACTGGTTCCTTCAATGGCGCGGATTATAAGACAAGCGGGATGGAGCACCGCTTAAAAAAAACTAATCCACAACATGCTGATAGCGGCCAAACACTATGATAAAAACAGAGGAAAAAACAGTATTGACCGGTAGTTTTTAGGGTTAAATTTTGATTTTTACCGTCTCGTCACAATTTATAGGAAAACGTTTCGCCAGCTTTCCATATTAAAGGCTGATGCCATAAACGAGCACATCAGCCTCTCGGATTACTTTTATTGTAAAAAATGGCGCCTGGGATTAGTTTTTTTCACCCGGCATACCCCAAAATGCCTCGCCACGCTGCTCGGTGCGGGCCAGGAGGGGCAGCTCCCCCTCCAGTCCCATGGCGCTGCGGATCAGGCGCTGCTTGACAGGGATCATGGCATCGACGGCGCTTAAGCCCACGCCTCGCACCAGCTTTTTAAGGGGATGAGCGCCACCAAACAGCCGCTTCAACCCCTCCATGGCGGCCAACATCCGGCTCGCCTCCGTCTTGCGCCAGCGCTCATAACTGCGCAGCCCGGCCAGGGCACCGATGTCCCGTCCCTTGGCGACATGGGTCAGCAGCGTCTGCGCCAGGGCGGCGGCATCCATCAGCCCCAGATTGACCCCCTGCCCCGCCAGCGGATGTATGGTGTGAGCCGCATCGCCGACCAGCACCAGCCGCTCCCGGGCAAAGTCGCGGGCGTAACGGGCGGTGAGCGGTATGGCACTGCGGGCTCCCTCCACCCGGCACAGGCCGAGACGCGCATCGAAGGCGGCGGTGAGCGCGCGGTTGAAGTGCTCTTCATCGCACCCTTGCAGCCGCAGCGCCTCATCGGCGGGCAGCGACCAGACGATGGAGCTGAGAGTGGGCTGCCAGAGCGGCAGGAAGGCGAGCGGTCCGGCGGGGCTGAAGATCTGGCGGGCCACGGCCCCATGCTCCTCGGTGGTACGCACTGTGGCGACCAGGGCATGGTGGCCATAATCCCAGCTGGTCAGGGGAATATCGGCCTGTTTTCGCACCCAGGAGTGAGCGCCATCGGCGGCCACCACCAGCTTGGCCGACAGCACTCGGCCATCTTCCAGCGTCAGCAGGGCATGCTCTTGCCCCTGTTGCAGGCTTGTGGCCCGGGCCGGCGCCAGCAGGTCGATATGAGCAGCCCCCGAGATGGCCTCTTGCAGTGCCAATTGAACAACCCTGTTCTCGACGATGTGACCAAGCCAGGGCAACCCCAGGCTGGCGGCATCGAACTCGATGCGGGCGAAGCTGTCGCGCTCCCACACCTGCATCTGCTGGTAACCTTGCAAACGGCGTGCGGTGATGCCCTGCCAGGCGCCGACCCCACGCAGGATCTGCTGACTGGCGAGGCTCAGGGCGCTGACCCTGTTATCCGGCGTCGCCGCCAGCGCGGGATCCGGCAATTGCCCCTCGATGATGGCTATCTTGAGTGCGCTCTGTTTGAGCGCCGCGGCGAGCGCCAGACCCACCATGCCGCCCCCCACGATGACCAGATCGTATTGCGCCATGCTCGGTTGCACCCTGTTCCGTTGCACCATGTCATGCTGCTCCATGGCTTACTCCTTAGTGACTGGGCTGATAAAGCCCAGGGTCTGGCGAGCCAGAGGGCCCTTGAGGCAGCTGGCGCGCGCCATCAGAGAGAGCGCCAGATTACGACCGGCCACCAGGGGGCCATGGTCGTTGGAAAAGAGCTGGGCCAGGGCCGAGGTGAGCCAGATGGTGGCCTCTTGATCTCCCTTTCGCCCTTGCCAGTAACGGCTCAGCACCGGGTAACCGCCAATGTCCTCCCCCTGTGCCAGGGCGCTGGCCACGATGGCGCAGAGGGCATCGAGATCGCGCATGCCGAGGTTGAACCCCTGCCCCGCGATAGGGTGCAACAGATGGGCGGCGTTGCCCACCAGCACGGTCCTTTGCCCCAGAGGGTAATCGGCTGCCGTGAGTGCCAGCGGGTAGCAGTGACGTACCCCGGTGCGCAGGAAGCGGCCAAGCCGCCAGCCAAATGCCTGCTGCAATTGGGCCAGGAAGGCCTCGTCATTCAGGGCCATGATGCTGTCAGCCTCCTCCCCCGGCATGCTCCAGACCAGAGAGCTGAGCCCTTGCTGCATCGGCAGCAGCGCCAGGGGGCCGCCGTCGGTGAAGCGTTCGAAGGCGCGCCCGGCCGGATGCTCGGCGGTTTGCACCGTGGCTATCACGGCGCTCTGACCGTAGTCATGGCGGCGTACCGGGATATTGAGGGCCTGGCGCACGAAAGAGTGGCCGCCATCGGCCGCGACCAGCAAGGAGGTGATGATCTGCTCCCCCGTGGCCAGAGCCAGCTCGACGGTGTGTTCCCTTGGGGTGACCCCCGTCAACTGCACCGGGCAGAGCATGCGAATATTGGCCGTCTGCGCGATGGCTTCTTGCAGGACCTGACCGGCGGCGCCGAGCTCAATCACCTGACCCAGGGCGGGCAAATCATATTCAGCGGCCGTCATGCGGGTCTGGCCGAGATAGCCTCGGTCCGAGACATGGATGTGGGTGATGGGGGTGGCATGGGGGGCCAGCCCCGCCCAGAGGCCATGGCGGGCCAGCGCCTCGCAGGTACCGGCGGCCAGCGCAATGGCGCGCGCATCGAAGCCGGGATGCGCGCCCTGTGCGAGGGCCGCCTCCAGCAGCACTATCTGCAAGGGCCTGCCATCCGGGCGGCGCAGTGCGGCGAGGGAGAGGGCCAGCACGGCGCCACTCATGCCGCCGCCAACCAGGGTGATATCGGCCTGCAGGACAGGTGAATGGGCGGGTGCGGTCGGATCAGTGTGAGTCATGGGATGAAGAGAATCCGATAAAACGTGGGGCCATGCTATCACAGTTGCCCCTGCTGGGATGGGAGGTGGCGGGCAAAAATGGTGCCCGCCCCGCAAACCCGCAAACCCGCAAACAGACGAGGCAGCCATGGCTGCCTCGTCGAGTGGGTGCTGTCTACCCCGGATCAATGCAGCGTCGGCGGCGCATCCGGCGTGTCGGGACGCTTGCCGAACTCTTCGAAGGTCATCATGACCCCCAGTTTGACATGCTCATAGAGCACCAGGAAGGCGACCTCGTTCTCCTCGTCCTCCTGATCGAACTCCTCCGAGACCTGGGTGATGTTGGCGATGTCCTGGATCATCTCCTGCAGCTCCTCGGACGCCTTGGAGAGCTCTTGCTGCACCACGCCAAAGCCTGCCAGGAAGGCCTGGGACCAATCCACCAGCCCATCGATACGCTCATCCAGGGGGGCATCATCACTGGGCAGCAACAGCTCTACCCCTTTCTGGGCCATCAGCCCCTCGATGGCGTCCTGGTAGAGCTCCGTCATCACCTGGCGCACCTGGGCCGGCAGACCGAAACCGTCGTTCACCAGATCGTTGAAAGGGGCTAACCAGCTCTTGTCATCAAGAGGAACGCCACCGCAGATCAGGCCACAGATAACGCCGTGGGCCTCCACTGCCGTGGCCATCAGCTCGTGCTGGTCCATGAGGTCGGCCAGGGCCGCATAATTGGGGGGGGTTGTCTTGCTCATCGGGGATCCGCTCAAAGTTCAGTCAAATAGCCGGAATTGATGGTCAAGATCCTAGCATTCTCACCCGCCCAGAGCCAGCAAGGCCTTGAAACTTCTGCATCTGCGCTATATAGTCCCGCCCAGTTGTCCACATGGATAAAGGCGGAAATCACCCCCGCCGTATTGAGGAAGGCATGAGCACAGAGGCCGTAGAAATCGTCGTTTTGGGACGTCCCTACAAGGTATCCTGTCCCCCAGGACAGCAGGATGCCCTGCGCCAGGCCGCCGATCAGTTATCCAGCAAGCTTGTCGAGCTGCGTCAACGCTCCAAGGTCTCCAGCAATGAACAGCTGGCCATCATGGCGGCGCTCAATTTCTGTCATGAGCTCTGCCTTGAAAAAGAGAAGAACCACCAATACTCTGAGACCATGGACAAGCGGATCAAGATGCTGCAACGCACCATAGAAGCAGCCCTGATCGAGCATGGACAGTATGGTGACAATGGCGAAGAGGCCAAAAAGCCTTAACGCGCGACCCGTTTTAAAATTCCCTGGAGTGTTTGTCAGCCGGTTCAAGTCCCCGAGCCGATAATCAAACCAAACAGGGGATCGGCCTTCTGGCTATTGTGCATGCTCGGCTCGACCGAGAAGCCTGCGGTCAGACTCGATCTCCGCCTTGAACCTACGGTTCAAGGGCCCAAACCGGCAACGGCATCTCCGGGGTACCAACAGCAAAAGGCCCGTCATCTTGATGACGGGCCTTTTCTTTTGTCTCTTTTGCGCAGCCTGTCGCTGCGAACACGCCCCTCCAGATCAGCGGGCCCCATTGAGGGGCTTGTCACCTGTCGGCACCCGGAGGGGGCCGTCTCGCCCCCCTGCCTCCATCACCATCCAATCCGAGCTGGCGGTGCGGGCACACCATGCCCAGCGGCTCGCTTTGGCGATAACGCCGCACAGGCATGGCAGGCTTAGGTGAGCCGAAGCAGATTCTCCGCTTGCTGGGAGGGGGTCACCAGCACGGGAATGGATTTGGAAGTGGGCGTAAAGGAGCCCTCCCCCACGCTGTCGATGGGCACCAGCGGGTTGGTTTCCGGGTAGTAAGCGGCAATGTTGCCCTGGGGAATGTCATAGAGCGCCACGCTAAAACCCGTGACGATGCGCTCCCGGCCATCGTTGCAGATGGCGGCCATATCCACCCTGCTGCCCTCCTCCAGACCGAGGCGATGGGCATCCGTCTGGTTCATGAACACCACCTTGCGCTGGCCCTTGATGCCGCGATAGCGATCATCCATGCCGTAGATGGTGGTGTTGTACTGATCGTGGGAGCGCAGGCTCTGCAGCAGCAACACAGGTTGATCCGTCATCTGCTCGGCATGGCGAGTGCATTCGGGCAGCACAGAGCGTGGCAAACGGCTTGCCCGAAACTCGGCGCTGCCGCTGCTGGTTTTCCACAGCAACTGGGCCGCCGAGTTATCCAGATGGAAGCCACAAGGCTGCTGGATGCGGGCATTGAAGTCACTGAAGCCGGCAATGGTCTGCTCGATGAGGCAGCGAATGCGGCCGTAGTCATCCCGCAGCGCCAACCAGTCGACGCGCTCACTCCCCAAAGTGGCATGGGCCATGCGCGCTACGATGTCGGTCTCCGACAGGCAGAGCGCGGACAGGGGTTCCGCGGCCCCGGTCGAGGCGTGCACCATGCTGAAGGTATCCTCCACCGTGATTTTCTGGTTGCCGGTGCACTGAATATCGAGCTCGGTGCGGCCGAGGCAGGGCAGGATCAACGCCTCTTTTCCCACCTGCAAGTGACTGCGATTGAGTTTGGTGCTGATCTGCACATTGAGTTCGGTGGCCCCCATGGCGGCATAGGTGAACGCCGTATCGGGCGCGGCCGCCGCCAGGTTGCCCCCCAGGCAGATGAGCACCTTGCTCCTGCCCTCGTGCAGCGCCTTGAGCGCCTCATAGACATTGTGGCCAGGGGCCCTGGGCAGACTCACCTGCAGATGGCGTTCGATGCGCTCGATGAAGGCTGCTGTCGGTTTCTCATTGATGCCCATGGTGCGGTTGCCCTGCACGTTGCTGTGGCCACGCACCGGACAGAGCCCCGCCCCCGGCTTGCCCAACTGGCCGCGCAGCAGGTGCAGGTTGACGATCTCACGTATGGTATCGACCGAATGCAGGTGCTGGGTGATCCCCATGGCCCAGCAGCTGATGACGCTGCTGCTGGCGGCAAAGACCCGGGCGGCCTGTACTATCTCGGCCTGGGTCAATCCGGACTGCTGTACTATCTCGGCCCAGTCGGTGGCGCGCACCTGCTGTTCATACTCGTCGAAATGCCGGGTATGGCGGGTGATAAAGTCGCGATCCACCGCCTCTGGCAGCTCTTCCAGGATGTACTTGGCCATGCCACGCATGGCCGCCATGTCACCGCCCAACCTGGGGGTCAGATACTGGTGGCTGATGGTGGTGGCCGCCGGGGTCAGCAGTTCGAGCGGGCTCTGGGGGCTGGCGAATCGCTCCAGGGCCACCTCTTTGAGATTGTTGAAGCTGACAATCTTGCACCCCTGGCGCGCCGCCTGGCGCAGGGCATTCATCATGCGCGGGTGGTTGGTGCCCGGGTTCTGGCCATAGACGAAGATGGCGCCGGCGCGGTCAAAGTCATCCAGCACCACTGTCCCCTTGCCAATGCCCACCGCCTGAGTCAGCGCCACCCCGCTCGCCTCGTGACACATGTTGGAGCAGTCGGGGAAGTTGTTGGTGCCAAACAGGCGGCCAAACAGCTGATAGAGGTAGGAGGCTTCGTTGCTGGCACGGCCCGAGGTATAGAACTCGACCCGATCCGGGCTATCCAGGCCTGTCAGTTTCTCGGCAATCAATGCAAACGCATCATCCCAACTGACCGGCTCGTAGTGATCGGTTGCGGGGTTGTAGCGCATCGGCTCGGTCAGACGCCCCTGATACTCCAGCCAGTAGTCGCTCTGATTGGCGAGCTGGCGCACCGAATGGCTGGCAAAAAAGTCCGCGCCCACCGTCTTGCCCGTCGACTCCCAGGCCACCGCCTTGGCGCCGTTCTCGCAGAACTGGAAGGCACCATGGTCGTTGTCCCCCCAGGCGCAGCCCGGGCAGTCGAAGCCATCGGTCTGGTTGACCCGCAGCAGATTCTTGATGTTCTGCTTGGTTTTCTGGCTGCGTAACACCTGCTTCATGGTGGATTGCAGGGACGAAAATCCGCCGGCTTTGGCAGGCTTTTCAATATGGCTCATGAGACTCTCCGATGGGACTCGACGGGTGATGGCTGGAATAGCACACAGGCGCATCGAACTTGGGAATATGGACGACATTGAGGTTGTATTTGAGGGCCAGCCTCACCGCCAGTTGACTGGGGGACGCGAGGCAGACGAGATGGCGAGCGCCAAACAGCACGGCTTTTTGAATAAGCTCGCTGCCACAGCGACTGGTCACCACCAGGGTGTCGCAGGCAAGCTGCTGGCGCAGCAACAGGCCGATCAGCTTGTCGAGGGCATTGTGCCGACCGATATCCTCCCGGCAATGGAGGATCTGGCCCTGCTCGTCCAGCGCCAGGGCCGCATGGATGGCCCCATACTGCTGCGCCTTGAGCTGCCACTGGGCAATCTGTGGTCTCAACCCGGCCAATAATCCCGCATCAAGGGGAGGCGTGAGTGGCAAGGGGCGCAGCTCGGGGAATGCCTGCTCGACCGCCTCCACCCCGCAGATGCCACAGCCGGTTGCCCCGGTCAGCCTGCGCCGACGCTGCTGCAGCCGCGCCAGGCAACGATTGGCGATGGTCACATCCAGCACGAAGCCCAGCTCAGCAGGGGTCACCCGGATATCATGCACATCGTGGTTGTGCGCGATGATCGACTCGCAGAACAGGAAACCAATGGCGAAATCGTCGAGATCGTCCGGGGTCGCCATCATGACCGCATGGTTGATGCCATTGATGTTGATGGAGATGGCCACCTCCTCCACCAGATGATCCAGCGCAGGCAGGGGGTGCGAATTGACAGCGGCGGCAACGGGACGGTGCGCAGGCATGAATGAGTGGCCTAAAAATACAAACTGCATTCAAGTTTAGAGAGGCAACTGCTGTAAAACCAATGAATTAAATCTATATGTTGATAGAACTATTCTATTGAAGAGTGATTTTCAATTGATTAGTGTTGGCACTCACCTCCCCCAGCCCCTGCAAGAGCATGATGAACATCAAGCAGCTGCACTACTTTCATGAGCTGGCCCATCACCAGCACTTCGCCAAGGCAGCCAAGGCGTGCCACATCACCCAGCCCACCCTGTCGGCCAGCATCACGGCGCTGGAAAAGAGCGTTGGCACCGATCTCGTGGTGCGCACCAGTCAGTTTGTCGCCCTCACCGAGGCCGGGGAACTGGTGCGCCAGTATGCCGAGCGGATGTTGCTGGAACAGGAGGCGCTCAAGCAGGAGCTAGGGCGCTTTCACGGCGAGCTGTCAGGCACCCTGCGCATCGGCATAGTCCCGCAGTCCAATGTCGACATCATGCCGCTCATCGCCAGTTACCAGGCACGCTATCCCGATATCGCCATCCGCCTGTCGGTGCTGAGCAACGAGGCCCTGCTGTCGCAACTGGAACTGCACCAGTGCGACATTGGCCTGGGCTTTGACGAGTCGCTGAGCGCCCCGAACCGGCGCGCCTTTCACCTATACCCCCAGGGCCACAACCGCATGGCGCTGTTGATGAGCCGCAGTGATGCCATCACCTTGCAGAGTGCGGCCCCCATCCCCCTCGCCAGCCTGCAAGGCAAGCCGCTGGTACTGCCCAGCCGGAACATGCAATTTCGCCACTATCTGGATCTCGCCGCCGAGCACGCAGGCATCTGCCTGAAGATAGTGCTAGAAACCGACTCCCTCTTCCATCTGACCAGCGCCGTCCACCACCAGCTGGGCTGGGCCATCGTCAGCGCCGGTCTCGCCCACTCGGCCAGTCAGCTTTCCGACCTGGACTACCGGCTGCTCGAGCCACTCGATGTCGGGCGCACCCTCTTCATGACCCGTCAGCACAGCATCACCCCCGCCATGCGCGCCTTTCTCGCCCTGGTCACGGAGACGACGGATCCCACCCCATAACCGCAGCCCCGGGATGCCGCCTGCTGGCGAGGTGTGCTACCTCCATCCCCCTGCCCCCGTTAAACAAAAAGCCCGCCAAAGGAGGCGGGCTTGATGATGGGATGCAGGTGACCGACATCAGGTGGCCAGCTGTTCCCGGGGCAAATCATGGTGACGCAGCCAGGCAAAGCTCAGGGCGACCAGCACGACCATCGCCGTCATGATGGCCCCCAGTCCCAGCTGTCCCTCCATGGGAAAGGTTGCTGCCAGCAGGGTGACCAGCCCGGCACCCAGGTTCTGCATGCCCCCCAGAATGGCGCCAGCCGTCCCTGCCTGACCCGGGAAGGGCTCGATGGCGCAGGAGGTCGCCGTCGGATAGAGGATGCCGCTGCCGATGAAGTAGACAGCCGCGCCCCCCACCAGGGACGCCGCGCTGACGATGCCAAACAGACCCGGCAGCAGGATGATCAGGGCCCCCACCCCCAGGAAGACAATGCCCAGACGCATCAGCCTGCCCTGACTCAGCCGAAAGCTCAGGCGAGCCGAGAGCCAGGCGCCGAACAGGTAACCCGGCAGGGGCAGCACGAACAGCACGCTCACCGTCTTGGCATTGAGGCCGAGCACATCACCGAGCAATACCCCCGCCGCCGCCTCGAACACCGCAAGGCCTGCGAAGGTCGCCATCAGGCAGAGCAGATTGCCCTGGAACCTGGGATTGCCCAGCACATGGCGGTAGGCGGCACGCACCCGCAGCGGCTGGCGACGCGCTGGTGGCAGCGTCTCGGCAAACCAGATCAAAATGGCGAGAGTACTGATGGCGCCAAAACCGAACAGGAACCAGTAACCGGCCCGCCAGTTCAACCATTCGGTCAGCCAGCCCCCCAGCACGGGGGCCAGCAGGGGGGAGAAGATCACCCCCATGCTCACCAGGCTGTTGGCGCGGTTGAGCTCGGCGCCGCTGTAGCGATCCCGCATCACTGTCCGGCTCATGGCGCCCGCCGCCCCCGTTCCCAGCCCCTGAATGAAGCTGCCCACCAGCAGGGCGCCGGCACTCGGGATCAGCTGGATCACCAGGGTGCCAAGCAGAAACACCATCATGCCCGTCAGCAACACGGGGCGACGGCCCCACTTGTCCGACAGGGGGCCATAAATAAACTGGGACAAGCCATAGGGGATCAGATAACAGGCCATCACCGCCTGCAACGACGCCGAACTCACCCCCAGATCCGCCGCCATCACCGGGATGGAGGGCACATAGAGGGTCTGGGTCATCTGGCCCACGGCGACCATGAGAATGGTCAGGAAAAACAAGGGATAAAAGCTGTGCCGATTCATAACTGCTCCACGACATCAAAAGCATGGCGCTCCTCACCGCGAGGGAGGAGTCACTGTCAGATCTGGATGAGTAATCACTGCGCGGAGGACCCGCGTTGATCGGGAGCAGATCAGCTCCCTTTAATGGCCGCCATGGTAGTGATTCGGATCACAAAATACGAACGAATCTTTGTAATCGGCTTGGCTTAGTTTTTCTAATAATACGGGGCCCAGAGGCCCCGTCCATCGTTCAGGATAATCCCCCCGACGCCCTCATCCGGCCCGCGACACCCGCGCAGGTTCCAGCGCAGCCTTGGCGGCGCCCTCCTCACCACTCCCCAACAGCAGGCAGCGCCCGGCGACCTTGCCTGCCAGCACCTCGTCATGGGTCACCAACAGCAAAGCGCAGCCTATCTCCCCCAGCTCCTCCAGCAGGCAGGCGATGGTCTGCTGCTGGCTCAAGGGATCGAGCCGGGAGCTGGATTCATCGGCAAACAGCAGCACGGGGCGCAGCAACAGGGCCCGGATCAGCGACAGCCGTTGCAGCTCCCCCCCCGACACCTGGCTCGGCAGCCGGCTCAGCAGGCTCTCGTCGAGGCCAAGCCGCGCCAGATAGTCGGTGAGAGGCTGGCGGGGCAGCCTGTGCAGGCGCAGCAGATCGTCAAACTGGGTAGCGAGGCGCACCCGGCTGGCGAAGGCCTGCACCGGATCCTGATAGAGCTTCTGCCAGCGGTGCGGGGCTATGCCCGTCTGGCGCAGCACTCTCCCCCGCAGCGGGCGCTGCAACCCCAGCAGCACATTGCCGAGGGTGCTCTTGCCCGCACCGCTCGGCGCCATAATGGCGAGCCGCTCCCCTCGGGCCAGTGGCAGATCCAGCCCCTCGAACAGGGTCTGCTCCCCGTAACCCATGGCGAGCCCCTCCCCCCTGAGCAGCCAGTCGCCGGTCGGGGGATGCACGGCCTCGGGCCAGGCGGACGGCTCTGCCGCCAGCAGGGCGCGGCTGTAGGCATGGGAAGGTGTCTGCAGCACCTGCTCGGCGGGCCCCTGCTCCACTATCTCACCCCCCTTGATCACCAGCACCCAGCCTCCCAGCGCCCGGGCCAGGGAGAGATCGTGGGTGATGGTCAGCAGGTGGCGCCCCTCGGCCAGATAACCGAGCAGCAGTTCCTGCAGCCTGACACTGGCCCGACTGTCGAGCCCCTTGGTGGGTTCGTCGGCGATGAGCAGGCGGGCCTGCCCCAGGGTGGCGGCGGCAAAGGCCGCGCGTTGGGCCATGCCCCCGGAGAGCTGGTGCGGGAAGTGACGCTCCCGCCCGGCGAGCCCCAGCCGCGCCAGGGAGGCCCGCGCCCGCGAGCGCGCCTCCTTGCCCCCCGCCAGCCAGCCCTCCTCCACCTGGGGCAGCAGCCCCATGGTGGGGTCCAGCGCCAGCACCGGCTCCTGGGGCAGCATGGCCAGCTCCCGCCCCCAGAGGGTGCGCAGGGCCTGGGGATCCGCCAGGCTGTGGCACAGGCCGCCCATCACCATCTCACCCCGGCCGCGCAGGGGAGCGGGCAGGGTCCCCATCAGGGCGTGGGCCAACAGGGATTTGCCCGAGCCGCTCTCCCCTATCAGGGTCAAGGCGCTGCCGGGGAGCAGGGTGAGATCCAGCGCCTGCAACAGAGTTTGCCGGCCGTCATCCACCTGCAGGCCCTTGATATGAATAGTCGTCATGGGGTGACTCCTTGTGGGGATGGGGTGTGAAGAGTGCCCTGCTGATTGAGCAGCACCAGGGCCAGCAGCATCATTCCCATCACCAGGATGGGGGCCAGCAACAGACGGGGCGCCTCCTGATAGTGGGGCAGCGCCTCCGTCATCATCAGGCCGAGCTCCGGGGTGGGCGGCTGAATGCCCACCCCGACGAAGCCCAGGGTGGAGAGGGTCAGGATGGCCCCGGCGAGGCCAAAGGCCATCATGGTCAGCAGCTGGGGGGCCAGCTCGGGCCAGAGGTGGCGCCGCACTATGTGGCCGTTGCCAAAGCCCAGCAGCCGGGACGCCTCCACCTGGGGCGAGGCGAGCAGCGCCCGGCTGCGGGCCCGCACCACCCGGTAGTACTCCACCCACTGGGCCATGGCCAGCCCGAGATAGAGGATGGCGAAGCCCCCCTGGGCCATGGCGGAGAAGAGCAGCACCAGCAGCAGGCTCGGCAGGGCCAGCACGCCGTCGGCCAGGCTGCGCAGCAGGCCGTCGACCCAGCCACCGCGCCAGGCTGAGAGCCAGCCCAGCAAGGATCCCAGCAGGGCCGCCGTCAGGACGCACAGCATCCCCAGCAACAGGGAGAGCCGGGTCGCCGCCGCTAGCCGCGCCATCAGGCTGCGGCCCATCTGATCGCGCCCGAGCGGCTCCTGCCAGGAGGGATCGGCCAGGAACTGCACCAGATCCTGGGCGGCGGGATCGGGCCAGACGAGGGGGCCCAACAGGGCGAACAGCACCACCAGCAGGAGCAGGCTTGCTCCCGCCTTGACAGAGAAAGACATGATCAGGACTCCTTGGGACCGCGGGGATCGATGACGAGGCAGAGCAGATCCGTCAGGGTATTGAGCAGCACGAAGAGCGCCGCCAGCACCAGCACGGTGCCCTGCACCATGGGGATGTCGCGCCAGAAGATGGCGTGCACCAGGGCATGGCCGATGCCGGGCCAGGCGAACAAGCTCTCCACCACAACTACCCCTTCGATAAGCAGCACCAGCTGCACGCCGGTATAGGCGATGACGCTGACCCCGCTGTTGCGCAGGCCGTGACGCCTGAAGACCCGGGCGGGCGAGAGCCCCTTGGTCAGGGCGAAGCGGTAATAGCCGGACTGCACCACGGTGAGCACGCTCTCGCGCACCACCCGGGAGAGTACCCCCGAGAGCCCCAGCCCCAGGGTGAGGGCGGGCAACAGCAGGTTGCTCCCCTCCCCGTGGCCGGCGGCGCTGACCCAGCCCAGCTCCACCGAGAGCAGCACCATGAGCACCAGGCCGAGCAGGAAGGGAGGCAGCGCACGCATCAGCACGCTCCAGCCCAGGGTCAGGCGATCACACCATCCTCCGGGGCGCAGGGCGCTCAGGCTGCCGAGCGGCAGCGCCAGCACCAGGGCCAGGGCCACGGCGGCCACCGCCAGGGACAGGGTGGCCCCCAGGTGGTGAGCCACTTCCCTTGCCACCGGTGTCCCCGTCACCAGGGAGCTGCCGAGATCCCCCTGCAGCAGGGCCCCCAACCAGTCACCGAAGCGAGAGAGGGCCGAACCGGCCAGCCCCAGCTCGCTGCGCACCACATTGGCGGCCTCGGCGGTGACATAGTCATAGCCGTAGCGGCCCGCGGCGATGCGAAAGGCGAGGTCCCCGGGCAGGGATTGCACCATCAGAAAGCAGAGCCCGGCCACCAGCAGGGCCACCATCAGCGCCTGCACCAGCCGCTGACCCAGGATCCCCATGACGGCAGAGAAGGGAATCGCTGTCATTGGGCGCTCCATGTCAGTGTGTCCAGACGGTAGCTGCGCTCCTGGGGATCCAGCTCAAAGCCCTTCAGCGCACGGCTGACTGCCGCGCTCTGGCGGTACCAGGCGATGGGCAGCAGCGGCAACTCCTGCTGCAGGGTGGTGGCGATGTCACGGCGCAGTGCCGCGGCCTCCCCGGCGGGCAGGGTCTCCTTGCCAAGGCGGGCCAGTGTTTGCTCCATGGCCGGGGAGTGCCAGTTCATCACCCCCCAGTCGGCACCGGCGGGGGCCAGGTCCCCCAGCAGGGTGACCAGGGGATCCGGCACCAGGGCATAGTTGCGGGCATAGAGGCCGAGATGGAGCGAGCCATCCTGATGACCGGCCGGGATCTCGCTCGAGTTGCCCACCGCCACCTTGAGATCCACCCCCACCGCCTTCCACTGCGCCTGCAGTGCCGTGGCCAGCAGGGGCAATTCCGGGCGATCCGGGAAGGTGCGCAGAGTCAGGGCGAAGCGCTCCTCCCCCTTGTGCAGCACACCATCCGCCCCCAACAGCCAGCCTGCCGCCGCCAAGGCCGCCTGAGCCGCCTTGACGTCATAGGCGAGCGGGGTCAGCCCGGGTTGATGCCACTCCCCCAGGGTGGGAGGGAAGAGCTGGGTCGCCGCCATCTCGGGATCCCGCAGCAGGGCCGCCGCCATGCCACGGCGATCGATGGCGAGACTGAGGGCGCGGCGCACCGCTGGATCCTTCAGAAGGGGATCGGCCCCATTGAGCTTGAGCTGTATGGTGCGCGGCAGGGTGACGGAGGCGATGGCGACCCGGGGCGCCTGCTGCAAGCGGCGGATGCTGACCGGATCCAGCCCCCAGGCGATGTCTGCCTGACCGCTCTCGGCCATCAGGGTACGGCTCTCGGCACGGCCCACCGTCAGGTAGCTCACCTGCGAGATGGCAGGCTGGAGGCCCTGCCAGCCATCGAAGCGCTCGGTTTCGATCCGCTGAGGTTGCTGCAACCGGGTGATGCGATAGGGGCCTGAGCCGATGACCTGAGTCACCTCCCCCCTGGCATCATAGGCCCCCTTCGCCAGGATCTGGGTGCTGGGGTGAGCCAGCACGGCGGCCAGGGGGGCGAAGGGGCCGGTGAGGGTGACCAGCAGAGCCCCCTCGCGGGCCTCAATGGACGCTATGGGGGCACTGGTCATGACGCCGGGCTTGCGCCTGGCCTGCTGCAGGGCAAAGGCGGCCTGCTCGGCGCTCACCTCGCTGCCATCGTGAAAGCGGGCCCCGGGGCGCAGGGTGAATCGCCATTGCAAACCATCCCCGGAGCTTGACCACTGGCTGGCGAGCCCGGGTTGCAGATTGCCCTGGCTGTCGACCTCGACCAGGGTCTCCGCCACCTGCATGCGGGTAAAGAAGACCCCGTTGCTGGCAGGGTCGACACTGTGGATCTCCCAGGGCCCGACCATGGTCAGCGGCTTGCCGTGAGCGGCATTCATCCCCACCAGCAGTGCCAGCGCGCACCATCCCGAACAGGCGTGTATTTTTGTCATCCATTCCATCCAAACGATAATGATTACCAACCAACTACAGGTGTTATAACATAACAATAGATCGGAATGAATGACTTTTCATTTTTGATAAATGGCTTATTTAAAAGAAGAAAGGAGAGAGCAGGTGAGAGGCACAGCAGGCGTGAAGGGCAGGCAATGGGGCGGCGATCATAAAAAGAGATGGCCCGTCATCGGGCCATCGTCATCATGCTAGCGGGTCACCATCTGCTGCGCCCGCTTGACCTGATCCTCGGGACTTTCGTTGCGCGGCGGTATGGTGATGCCCTTCTGGCAGGCGGGTTTGGCCTCCATGCGCGCCATCCAGGCCTGCAGATGCGGCAGACCCTCGATGGAGATGCCGCTCCAGTCATAGATCCGCACCCAGGGCCAGGTGGCGATGTCGGCGATGCTGTACTCGTCGGCCAGGTACTCATGGTGAGCAAGATGGCCGTCGAGCACTTCGAACAGACGGCGCCCCTCCTTCTGGTAACGCTCTATGGCCGCCGGGATCTTCTCTGGGAAGTAGCGATAGAAGACGTTGGCCTGCCCCATCATGGGGCCGACGCCGCCCATCTGGAACATCAGCCACTGGATAGCCTGGGAGCGACGCTTGGGCTCTTGCGGCAGCAGCTTGCCGGTTTTTTCCGCCAGATAGAGCAGGATGGCGCCGGATTCGAACACGGCGAAGTCACCGTTATCCCGATCGACGATGGCAGGGATGCGGCCATTGGGGTTGATGGCCAGAAACTCAGGCTTCTTCTGCTCCTGGGTCGAAAAATCGAGCGGGATCACGTTATAAGGCAGACCCAACTCTTCGAGGGCGATGGCGACCTTGAAGCCGTTTGGCGTCGCGGCCGTGTAGAAATCAATCATCATCTTCTCCTTGGTTGCCCAACACACAGGGTGCTGGGCGTCTCTGATGGTAGAGTGACTCAGGCCTGGGCACTGGGTCTGCTTGAGACCGCATCATACCAACGCTTGAGGGATGTCTGCTCATCGGCTATGTGCAGTTCCAGCGTCCTGGCGGCAAAGTCTATGGCGCATATGGCAAGAATGTCGGCGATAGTGAAACGATCACCGGCAATATAGGCAGACTCTTGCAGCCTTGCCTCCAACTTGCCGAACCACTGACTCGTCAATAATTTGCACTCCTGCCCCCACTCGGGGAAACAAGTCTCCCTGTCCTGATAAAAGCCGGTGATGTGGCGAAAGGCCATGCCCGCTGGCAGCCAGAGGTTGAACTCGATGAAGCGGCTCCACATCTCTATCTGGGCCCGCTCCAGCGCCGTGGTGCCAAACAGATTGTTATCGGGGTAGAGCTCCTCGAAGTAACGGCAGATAGCGACCGATTCGCTCAGATAGCTACCGTCATCCAGCGCCAGTACCGGAATGCGCCCGGCCGGATTCTTGGCCAGAAAGTCCGGACTCAGGTTCTCACCGCCGCTCAGGTCGACCTGTTCATAGGCCATGTCGACCCCTTTCTCGGCCAGAAACATCCGCACCCGGCGCGCATTGGGGGCTCGCCGCAATTCATAGACTTTCATCCTGCTCTCCATTTCTAAACGAACAGTTAGAAACTAGTCTTATCTAAACGAACGGTCAAGAATTTGTTATAGTGGCAACAGGAGACACTATGGCCCGAAAAACTGCATTCGATCCAGCCGAAAAGCTGGAACAAGCCATGACACTGTTCTGGCAAAAAGGCTTTGAGGCAACCTCGATCCAGGATCTGGTCGATGCCTTGGGCATCAATCGTTTCAGCCTCTACAACAGCTTCGGCGACAAGCACACCCTGTTTCAACTGGCGCTGGATCACTACATCGACAAGGTCTCACGCCAGCGCCTCACCCCTCTGCTCTGCGAGCGCGGCGGGCTTGCGGCCATCCATGGCTGGCTAGATGCTCTGGCACTGCGCCTGACTCAACCCGGCAACCTGGGTTGTTTCTTGCAAAATGCCCAGATAGGCACAGCCATGGATGAACCCAGGGTGCATGAGTGCATTGCGGCCATGCATCAGGAATTGCAGCAGGCGCTGACCCATGCGCTCAGGGTCGCGATTCGAGATGGGGAATTGGCAGGCAATACAGATGTGGAAGCACTGGCGCGCTTTTTGTTTGTGCATGTGCAGGGCTGTATCTTGCTCGGGAAGGGAGGAGGCAATGGCGACACCTTGCGCGCCGACATTGCCACCCTCAAACGACAGCTCACCCTGTGGCAGGGCGACCAACTGACGGCCTAGTTAACAGTCCCCGGCTGACTGCGCTGACGCAGCAGGCTCAGCCGTGACAACAGTGGGAGGTACGAGGCGAGTTTGTCCAGCAGCAGCTGGCTGCTGGTCGGGCTCTCCCACTCGTGACCATCCATCACAATGCCGTTGGAGACGAAGTAGTAGCGGGGATCCCGTACATCAGGCCCACGGCGCGAGTTCGCCCCTCCCGAATCCTCCGCCGTACACACCCAGAGCGGCAGCACGGGCAATCCAATCGAGGTCTCGGTCTCCCCCGCCGCAGATTCCGGCCAGTGGGCTTCATCATCGAGTAACAAGATGGCGGCCTCATCTCGAGTCGGATTCCATTGACTCGGACTGGTCACCACGATGCGGTTAAAATAGGTGCCGACGTCGGCGGACGTCTGTAACGCCTGCAGCAACCCATTGACCGCCATGGACGACGGTTTATGACTGACTAATGACAAGTTCATACGACACATCCCTATGAGTGATGGAGCTTGTTATTACACGTGCCAGGGGTCTGGCAAGACAAGACTAGATCAAAATGTTATGTAAAGTCAGCCATTGATGGATGCTATATTTTAGCGCTTCCGATAGGGGATAAAGCTTGCTGTTCAAAAGTATGCTGCTATAATTTCGCGTCCTTTTATCCCCGTTCTTTAACATCCAGTGGTGAACCTATGCATCCGATGCTGAATATCGCCGTGCGCGCTGCGCGCAACGCCGGTCAAGTAGTAGTAAAAGCCTTCTCCCAGCCCGAAAACATCGAGGCCACTCAGAAAGGCAGCAATGACTTCGTGACCAACGTTGACCGTGAAGCCGAAGCGGCCATCATTCATACCATCAAAAAATCTTACCCGGAACACAGCATCATCGCTGAAGAGTCTGGTGAGATTGCCGGTACCAATCCGGACTACCAATGGATCATTGACCCACTGGATGGCACGACCAACCTGGTCAAGGGCATTCCGCACTTTGCCGTCTCCATCGCCCTGCGCGTCAAGGGCAAGACCGAACAGGCCGTCGTCTACGATCCCATCCGTGACGAACTCTTTACCGCTACCCGTGGTAATGGCGCCCAGCTGAACGGCTACCGCATCCGTGTCGGCAAAGCCAAAGACCTGTCCGGCACCGTGCTGGCCACCGGCTTCCCGTTCAAGCAAAAACACCACATCGAGCCTTACCTGAAGATGTTCCAGAGCATGTTCATCGAGTGTGCTGACATCCGTCGCGCCGCCGCGCCTTCCCTGGATCTGGCCTATGTCGCCGCTGGCCGCATCGACGGTTACTGGGAAATCGGCCTCAAGCCTTGGGAAAGTGCCGCCGGTGAACTGCTGGCCAAAGAGTCTGGCGCCATCGTCACCGATTTCGTGGGTGGTCATAACTACGAAAACTCCGGCAACATGGTGGTTGCCAACCCGCGCGTCCTCAAGGTGATGCTCGGCAAGATCCGCGAGAATCTGCCGGAATCCCTGGCCAAATAAGCCAGTTCCGACTCTTGCACCTTAAACCCGGCTCAGGCCGGGTTTTTTTATATCTGCTACTTATCAAGGCAACCAGGGATCCCGGCGTAGTACCGCTCTCCAGCACAGCCATCCCCAAGCCCTTGATACAGGCCTCCCAGCCCTGACGTCCCGGATGACTCGATGTGCCATGCTGCCGCCTGCTCACATTGCCCCGCGACCGCCTCCCTGGCAGCCCGCCAAAAACAAACACCCGGCGCCAGGCCGGGTGTTGACATTAACGCGCAGCTACCGGGCCAATCTGAGCCAACCCGATACTGACCTCATCAGACCAGGCGGAAGCGGCCTATGGTCTGCTTGAGCCCGGCCGCCAACTGGCTCAGCTCCAGGCAGGCTTGGGCCGTGTGCTCGGCACCGGTTGCAACCTCGCGAGAAGACTCATTTATCCGCTCGACATTGCGCCCCAGCTCGTCGGAGACCGCATCCTGCTCGCTGCAGGCACTGGCGATCTGGATGGCCATGTCGGCTATCTGGGCCACCGCCTCTTCAATCTGTTGAATACCCACCCCGGTCTGTTCGCTCTGGCCGACACACTGGCGGATCATGTCACAGCTCTGCCCCGTCACCTTGCGCGCCTGGTTCGCCCGGGCCTGCAACGTCTCTATGATGGCAATGATCTCCCCGGTGGAGGCCTGAGTGCGACCAGCCAGGGTGCGTACCTCATCGGCCACCACGGCGAAGCCACGACCCTGCTCACCCGCCCGCGCCGCCTCGATGGCAGCATTGAGCGCCAGCAAGTTGGTCTGATCGGCGATGCCACGGATCACATCGACCACCAGATTGATCTGGGCCGACTCCCGCTCCAGCTCGGTTACCAGGATGCCGGCCTGCTCCATCTCGGCGGCCACCTGATTGATGGCGACCAGGGAGCCCTGCACATCCTGGTTGCCGCGACGAGCCAGCCGGTTGGCGGCGCTCGCAGAATCAGAGGCCATCTCGGTATTGCCAGCCACATCCGCCACCGTCGCCTTCATCTGCGCCATGGCGGTCGCCACTTGCGTGATCTCCTGCTGTTGATGGGCGATCCCCCGTGAAGATTGCTCGGAGACGGCGCTCACCTCCTCGATGGCCGTACCCAGCTGGGTGACGGCGGCCACCACCTCTTCAATGAGCCGGCGCAGGTTGTCCTGCATCTGCAACGTGGCCTTGGCAAGCATGCCCAGCTCATCCTTGCCGATGTGCTGACGATCCAGTCTGTGGGTCAAGTCTCCGGCGGCGATGGCATTGGCCTGACTCACCACGGCCTGCAGGGGTCGGCAGATCTGGCGCGTCAGGAACCAGGTCATGGCGATCATGAACAGCACCAGGGCCCCGATGCTCACGCTGGAGAGGGTGAGCAGCGTGCTGATACTGCCGAGCAACCCCCCCCGGTTTTCCTGCACAAAGCCCAGGTTGACGCTGATCAGGTTGTTCACCTCCTGCTCCAGGCGGCTATAACCCTCATTGGTCTGGAACAGCTGGACGCGGGCCTGTTCCCGGTTGCCCTGGGTGAGCTGGCGCTCAAAATCGCCCACACTCTGTCGATAGTCGAGCCAGGCCTGCTTGGTACGATTGAATACTTGGCGTTCGTTATCGCTACCGACCGTGGCTTCATAGCCGCGCATAGCCCCATCCACCTTGCCGATATTGGCCTGGATCCGGCCAAGCCGCGCCTGCAGATCGGCCGCATCATCCACCATCAGCACGGCAAACTGGGCACGGCGCACATAAGAGACGTCATACATGAGGTTTTCAACCGAGATGACACTCGGCAGGGTTGAGTCGGTAAAATTCAATACGCGTTCCCGCACCGTTCTTAATTCACTGGCGAGGAAGAGACCGAATATCATATTGACGATGGCGATCACGAAAAACACCAGGGCAATTTTCTTGCCGATGGAGAGGTCTTTATAAAACATGTTTACCCATATTCCTCAACTGCCGAATGGCAGAGGCTGTTGGTCATCATGTCCTTATGGCATGCGCCGCCCGGGGGTCCTGCAGGGAGGTGTCGATAGGCCGAGAAGGGAAACTCCCGGCAGCTGCCGACTATATCATACCCCCTTGCCAACCCCGACTATTCGCGCCATGAATATTGGCAAGATTATTAACAGCACTGTATTTAACGGACCATCTATTAGTCTCAATAAATTAGTTAGTGCACTTTTTGATCTATTAAATCCATATATCACCGCTCATCCTGGCGGTTATCGTTTCGCCTGATAAAGATGCCCGGATAATAACAACGTCCCTTTTTTATCTGCGGCATGATGGGATCCCCCTCTCCCGCGACTCGGTATCAGACCAACATTGAGCGACTTATCATCAGTGACGAATTTTTCCTGCAGAAGGCCAACTGCCATGGTGGGGCCAGAGGGCGAGTTAGGCTATGATGAGCGCCGACCCTGCCCCTCTTGCTACCTGCATGTTGTTACAAGGAGCTAACCCATGATCAGACTCGCGGTGATCGGAACCAACTGGATCACAGAAAAATTCATCGAAGCGGCACTGCTGAGCAAGGCTTTTCAGCTGACTGCCGTCTACTCCCGCCAGCGCGCCACCGCAGAAGCCTTTGCCGCCCAGTATGATGATCCGGCCTGCTTCGACGATCTGGCCGAGTTTGCCGCCAGCCCCTGCTTCGATGCCGTCTACGTGGCGAGCCCCAACTCCCTGCACTGCCCCCATACACTGCAACTGCTGGCGGCGGGCAAACATGTGATCTGCGAGAAGCCACTCGGCTCAAACCTGGCCGAGGTCGAAGCCATGTACCAGTGCGCCCGTGAGCGGGGCGTCGTCTTGTTCGAAGCCTTCAAGACCGCCTACCTGCCAAACTTCCGCCTGCTGGCCGAGCAACTGCCTCGTCTGGGCCAGGCGCGACGCGCCAGCTTCAGCTATTGCCAGTTCTCCTCCCGTTGGCCCAAGTACCTGGCCGGTGAACAGCCCAATACCTTCAACCCGGCCTTCTCCAATGGCTCCATCATGGACATTGGCTACTACTGCGTGGCCAGTGCCATCGCCCTGTTTGGTGCGCCAGAGCGGGTCACCGCCAGCGGCCAGTTGCTGGAGACAGGGGTCGACATTCAAGGCACAGTGCTGCTGCACTACCCGGATTTCGAGATGGTGATCAGCCACTCCAAGGTGTCTGACTCCTTCATCCCAAGCGAGATCCAGGGCAGCGAAGGCGCCTTCATCATAGAGCACCTCTCCGAGAGCACCGGGCTGACCTGGATAGGCCGCGACGGCCAGCAGGAAGTCCTGACCCTGCCCCAGTCTGACAACAGCATGATCTATGAGGCCACGGCCTTCGCCGCCCAGATAACCGCAGGCCAAATGGATGAAGCTGCGGTGACGCGCTCCATCGACACGGCGCGGGTCATCACCCAGGTACGCCATCAGGTTGGTGTGCGCTTCCCGGCCGATCAAGCCTGATTGGCCAGCCACTAGCCGATAGAAAGAGGCCCCGCACTGCGGGGCCTCTTGTTTTACCGCTGTCCTATCACATGGCCCCTAGAGCGTTGCGGCCAGCTCCGCCAGCTGATCCGTGCATTGGCCCCAACCACGGTGAAAACCCATCGCCTCATGCTCCTTGCGATCCGCCTCGCGCCAATGGCGTACCCATGCCCGATAACGGGTGCCCTCCCCCTCGGGGGTAAAACTCAAGATCAGCGTCATGAAGGGACGGGCCGTCGGTTGCCAGGCTCGCTCATAGGCATCGGTCGAGACGATACGCCGCCCCGGCTCCAGTGCCAGGTAGATGCCGGGACAGGGGATCTGTTCACCATTGGGTCCCCCCATCACCACCAGACTGGCCCCGCCAACCCGCACATCCAGCTCGGCGCTCAGGGTGCGCCAGGGCTGGGGAGCGAACCAGCGCATCAGCAACTCAGACTCGGTCCAGCAGCGATAAAGCGCCTCCGGCGAGGCCGCTATCCATCGCTCCAGCACCAGATCACGAGCCTCATCCAGCTGTTCTGTCATCATGGCATTGCTTCCTGTGTCAGTGAGATAACATCCGATTAATCAGAGAGGGGGTGAAGGCTCACCGCCGCCTTGCTAACTGGGCCGAGTGAATGGGCCCCCCGGCAAGCGAGCCTCACGCTTTTCCCTCATAGGCCCGCTGCAAGGTTGCGATGTCGAGTCGCCCCATTCTCATCAGGGCGCCAAATACCCGGGCACTGGCGGCGGGATCCCCTGAGAGCCACTGGGGCAGTTGCCGTGGCACCAGTTGCCAGGAGAGCCCGAACCTGTCTTGCAACCAGCCGCACTGATCCGCGCGCCCCCCTTCGCTCAAGGCCTGCCAGCGCTTATCCAGCTCCAGTTGATTGTCACAGTACCCCACCAGCGAGCAGGCCGGCGTGTGGGGAAATTGCGGCCCACCATTGAGGGCCAGGTAGTGGCTCCCCTCGAGGCGGAAATGCACCGTCAGCACGCTGGCCGCCGGGCGATGCGTACCGGGCAGAGGCGGATCAGCCTCTTGCCCGGGATAGTGGTTGATGGCCAGGATCCCGGACTCGGGAAACAGGCTGGTGTAGAGTTCGGCGGCGGCCTGGGCCTGGCCGTCGAACCAGAGGCAGAGAATGACGCCCATGGGATGACTCCTGTTGAACCAGCAATGAGTATAAATGCCCTTCCGGGGAGGGCCAGTTCACCCCGTTCGACGCTGCGCGCTTGCTAACCGGCACCCATCCTGACATCACGGGTTCTTGACCAGCAGCCACTCCCCCTTGCCAATGGGCAGCAACAGTTGCTGAAATCCGGGATCCTGTGCCACCTCCGTCATCCAACCCTCAAGTTCATGGTGATGGGAGATGGCGTTGTCGACGACGAGCAGGCCACGGGTGGACAGTAGCGCCCTGATGCTCGGCCACCAGCTGGTGGTACTGGCTGCGATCCGCATCGAGGAAAACAAGATCGAATGCCCCCTTGACCAGGCATGGCAGTATGGCCTCCGCTTTCCCCGCCAACTGGATAATGACGCTCTCCAGCCCCGCACGGTGAAAATTCGCCTGCGCCATCGTCCGTTTCAGCGGCGTCATTATTGGTCATCTATATCGGGGGGAAAATCCCCCATCAGGTAACGAGCTCCGGCACCATGACGAGCGGCCTGATCTTGCGGGTTGTAGAGGGCGCAGTGACGCAGGGAGAGACAACCGCAGCCCACACAGGCGCTAAGCTTGCGCTGCATCAGTTGCAGCGCCGCGATGCGGGCATCGAGCAGCAACTGCCAGTCACGGGCAAGGGCGGCCCAATCCTCCGGGGTCGGTGTGCGCCCCTCGGGCAGCCCGGCCAGGGCATGCCCTATCTCTTCCAGACTAAGACCCACTCCTTGTGCGGCGCGGATGAAGGCGACACGGCGCAGCACATGCTGGGGATAGACTCGTTGCCCCCCCCGGCTGCGAGCACTGCTGATCAGCCCTTTCTGCTCGTAGAAGCGCAAGGCACTGGCCTTGACCCCGGCGCGCTTGGCGAGTTGGCCGATGGCAAGCCAGCCATGGCCAAGCTCGCCATTCGTCATGCTCTGTTCGGGGGCTGAAGGGATTGGCCCCTGCCCGCGTTCAATATCGCCCTTGCTCATGGATACCTCCCTGCTTCACCAATACATGTCCGCTCTGGGACAAAACGCGCTCCCTGTGGCTGTCGCTTGCCCTCATCTCTCATCCCTCATCTCTCATCTCTCATGCTCCAGCATCCCTCATGTTCCAGCATCCAAGTCAGCGCCCCCTGGACAAGAGGCTGCACCGGGCCCCTTGACTTAAAGTTAACTTTAACTTGCATGATTCGAACTCTCACCGTCAAGGAGTCACCGCATATGATGTCACTGCACAACCTGCTCGATGCCAACCAGCAGTTCGCCCTCAATGGCCGAGGCACCACCAATCACTGTCCCATGGCGCTCCATGCCCTGGCTGAAATGGGAGCAGATGAGGCGCGCCTTAACGACTTCTTCGCATACTGGCAGCGCGACAAGGCCCTGCCCGCGAGCCCTGGGAGCGGGCTCACGGATGAGGGGCAGGATCCGGAGGCTCGCTTCAGCCAGCTTAGGGCCGACTTTTCAAGCAAGGTTGCCAGAGAGGGCTGGCAGCCCCTGTTTACCCAGATAGTGGCTCAGGGGATATCTCCGGCCAGTGGCGCCTTTCATCCTGTGATCCGCCTCGCCTGTGCCATCGAAAACGGCCATCAGGGCGAACAGGCTGCGGCACTGGCAGCCTGGCATTGCAAACCGCTGCACCTGGCTCAAGGGTTGGGAGCCCCATGCCCGGATCTCCCCGCTCTGCTGGCGCGTCTCCATGAGGCATTGGGCGGCTGGCACAGTGATCAGAGCTGGATCACCGCCCGCCTTCGCCAACTAGCCGAGAGCCCCGCCTTTGTGCAGACCTTGCCCCGCGACCTGACGGGTGTCCCGCCACTGACCGAGGGAAAGTGCGGCCCCGGGAACCTACTGCGCATCCTGGCCGAGCTGGCCCTGGCGCTCTACTGGCAGACCCGGGATTTTACCGTATTGCATCTGGTGACCGGCACCCGGGCGGCCACCATCATCAGTGCGCAGCTCGGTGAGCCGCTGCGCGGTGAGTTTATCCGGCTCCTCTGGCAAGGAGTGGCCGCCGCCTATGTGACGGTCGGCGCCCCTTCGCTCAACGGGCCTCACTGGCCTGCGCCGGGGGATATTCACTGGCAGCAGGTGGTGGCTCTGGCCATCAATAGCAATGACGATCACTGCATCAAGCTGGTTCACGCCTGCTGGCGCGAACGGGCTGTCTCTCGCCACTACCTGGCGGTGGCGGCCCGGGAAGTTGGCTTGCTGGGCAATGGCTGATGCGATGAGAAAATAGGGGGACGGGAGCTGGCCTTTGAGGTGAGCCAACCAAACGGAAGTCGGGGCCAATCTGGCCCCGACTTTATGCAATGAAGAGCGTCATACCGCGTCAGTCGACGATAAACAGCGTGGCACCAAGGGGGCTGGTAGAGCGATGCGGTTCGGCCCCGTCGGCCACCTGATAGCTGACCCCCGGGGTCAGCACGAAGTTGCGGCCGTCGGCCAGCTCGGTATGCAGTTCACCCTCCAGGCAGAGCAGGATATGGCCCTTGCTACACCAGTGATCGGCGACATAGCCGGGGCTGTACTCCACCATGCGCACCCGCAGCGGCCCGAATTGGCGGGTGCGCCAGCGGGCTTCGCCCTGCTCCCCGGGATGAAGGGTCTCTGGCACTTGATGCCAATCGGTCAGGCCGAATGGCAGATTGTCTATCTGCACTGATGCACTCCTTGCGGCTTGTTTACTTCACGTCGGGAAGAGGGATGGTCTGTTCACAGCCCCCATCACTGGGTCTGGGCAGCTGGCGGGTTGTCTACTGGCAGGCGCTCGAAGCTGACTGGCGGGCACTCAGGCGTGACTCCCTGCTCATCTCGCACCGGCGCGGGGCGATAACTGAGTCGATAGTGGCCGGGTTGGCTCAAGTCATAGACCTGAGTCAATTCTGCCTCGGCCTTGATGCGCTGTTTGGGGCCCACTATCAGGCGATCATCAGCCCCGGGGGCACCCCGTTTGGCGAGTGGTCCCTGATAGGGAATGGGCTGCTCGTTCAGGGTCAGGTCGATGGCATCGGCAAACCAGCCTTCGAAGGGGGTAAACCAGCTCAACACCTCCAGGGTATCCTCCCCCTGGTTGCTGAGCGCCATGGCCAGGCTTAAGGGTTCGTCGACCCGGCTCTGGGCCTTGACGTTAAGCTCGCACTGCAAGGCGCTCAGGCCAAGGACGCTGCCGAGCAAGAGTGACATCATGTTGCCTCCATCAAAAAGGGGGCCAAGGCCCCCTGTCGACTCAGTTTTCGCTCGGGGTGTTCTCGGCAAAGTATTCGTGGTTGTCGGCGTTGTTGAGCGCCTTCACCGGATCCGTGCTCGCCAGGTTGCGGGCATTGCCTTGACCGTAACCCAGATCGTCCGTGCCTGCCACCACATTGAAGTGGGTCAGCTCATGGATGATGGTGCCGCCACGGGAATCCGTGCCCGTGTTGGCCGCGGTCCAGAAACTCTTGCACAGATAGATCTTGTAGGGCTGATCTGCATAGACATAAGCAAAATAGCTCTCCTTGCAGCCGCAATCGAAGGTCAGCGGTTTCTCTTCGATGGCTTCCCTCACCTTGCTGAAGTGACCCTCGGCCTGGTTCCAGCGGCTCGCGTCATAGGCGCCGAACCAGCTGCGATAGCGTTGACCACTGGGCTTGTCCACCGCCAGATAGCTGAGAGAATCCCCCGCCATGACTCCGGCGGCATCCAGGGCCGAGACTATCTGGCTCTTCTGGCTGTTGGTGCAGCGACCGGTGAAACTCACCGATCCCCCGGCGGCGGCCGGTTCAACCGCGGCGGTCTTGGCCAATACGCGATCATCAGTCGCGACCCCATCTAGCCAGAGGCTGACGGTGTTGGATTCGCTGGCCTGGGGAGGGGCCTTGGCACTGGGCTGGGCGTTCCGCTTGGCGCCTTCTTTATCAGATACCTTGGGCAGGCGGTAGCTGATGCTGTACTCCCCCTGGGCACTCATGTCATAGAGACCGGACACTTCCGCCTCCAGGGTCAGGCTCTCCCCGGCGCTCAGGCGCTGATAGTCCCGATGACTCGGCAGACCGCGCTTGATCAGGGCCCCCTGATAGGCCACGGACTGGCCATCCCGCTCGACCACGAACAAGGGAGCATCCCCTGCGCCCGGCAGTTGCCACTTGAGCAAATCAATCGGCTTGTTGCCGTTGTTGGTCAGGGTCACTTGCACCCGCACATCCTCACTCGCGCCCTCTTGCAGGGTCAGTCTGGCATCCAGACCCGCGGCGCAGAGGGGGGAACCCAGCAGGCCTGCCAGTAACAGGGCTATCGGTGTTGCTTTCATCGTCTCTCCTTAGAATATGTGGTTTGCATCCATGCCCTCGAAGGGGCTCAGCCACCCTAAAACAGATGAAAAGCAGGCACCTACCGCCATATGGGGGCAGCCCCTCCGTATGGGGGGCGCCAGCGACTCCCCCCAGATGGAGGGCCGAAGGAGGCTTGGTTGATGACCCAGGATATCCGGCGAAGAGCGCCTGGGTAGCGGTCAAAGGCCCGCGAGCAGCAGGCTGGCGATCGTCACGAGGGGGGGATGAACCTTGCCACCCCAGTGGCAAACGTCACGCCAGGGGGGCAATGGGGAAAGCGGGCATTGCAGCCATGAAAAACCCCGATGCAAGATCGGGGTTCGGTCACAGGACAGGCGGCAGACTCTGCGCCTCGGAACATCCCGCGCTCAGCCGTCTATCTCCAGCGCCAGCAGCGCGAGGGCAGGCAGGGCATTGCCCGGCATCAGCAGATGGGCCTTGTGGTGCTTCACCCTGACCTGCTTCTTGTTGCCCTGGCCAATGAGCAGGCCGTGCCGATAGGCGAAACGGGCCAGCACTTGCTCGTCACCGCGCACATAGAGGGTGAGCGGCTTGACCAGCTCGCCGTCGGCGCAGGCAGCGGCCAGCTCGGCAGAGCAGATAACAATTGAAGACTGCCCCTGGTTGGCGAGTCTCGCCCGGCCATCGATCACGCTCTGGGTGACCCGCAGCCAACCCGCCTCTTCACAGTCGTCCAGCAGCGCCATGAGCCGCGCTTCCAGCCCCTGCGTCGCCGCCTGGCTGTAATGACGCACGATGCGCTCGAGCAATCCCTTGAGATCGGCCCCCGCCCCTTGGGTGCGCGCCTGCTGCACCCACCCCTTGAGATCCTCCATCACCAGACGGGAGAAGCGTTTCTCCTTGAGGGAGTCCACCAGCCAGAGGCTCAGGAAATGGCTCTCCTGGGCGGGAGTACGGGCGGCGCGGCCGGCGCCGGTGCGCACGAGTTCAGCCAGACTGGCACCGGCCATCTCGAGCAGGGCCTGGTTATAGGTTTGCACTTTCAGATCGCTCATCACGACTCCTGGGCAGATTGGGGAAGGCGCTGCAGCGCTGCAGCCCCGCCACCATCATCAAAAAGGCGCCGAGGCGCCTTTGAAAACAAGATTGCCGGGCTCACAACAAGCCCGGTTTAGCCGCCGACTTGGCCGCTTATTTGTCTTTGCGGGCCGTCTTGCGCAGGCGAGTGCGCTGGCTCTGCAGCTTGGCTTCGGCCATCACCTGGGCGGCGGCATTGTCATCACGCTGGGGCTTCTTGCCAAAGCGGCGACGCTCCTGCAACTGCTTGATCAGCATGTCACGGTTGCTCACCTCGTAACCCGGCACCATGACGCGACGGATCTTCTGGCCGATCAGCGCCTCGATGTCGAGCAGGGTACGCTCCTCCTCGCGACTGACGAAGGAGATGGCCATGCCGCTCTTGCCGGCGCGGCCGGTACGACCGATACGGTGGACATAGTCCTCGGCCAGGAAGGGCAGGTCATAGTTGACCACGTATTCCAGGTTCGGGATATCCAGACCACGGGCCGCCACTTCGGTGGAAACCAGTACCCGTACCTTGCCTTCGATGAATTCGCGCAAGGCGCGACGACGGCTGCCCTGGGCCTTCTCGCCATGGACCACGGCCGACTTGATCCCATCCAGATTCAGCTCGGCCACCAGCTCGTCGCAGCTCTCGCGGGTACTGGCAAACACCAGCACCTGTGGCCAGTTCTGCTTGCCGATAAGCTCGGAGAGCAGCTCGCGTTTGCGCTTCTGCTCGACCGGATAGACGGTATGGGTCACGGTATCGGCGGTGGAGTTCTGCTTGTTGACGCTGACTATCTGCGGCTTGTTGAGCATCACATTGGCCAGCTTCTTGACGCCATCGGAGAAGGTCGCGGAGAAGAGCAGGCCCTGGCGATCCTTGTTGACCGCCAGCAGAATTTTTTGCACCTCGGCACTGAAGCCCATGTCGAGGATGCGATCCGCTTCGTCCAGCACCAGGCACTCAACGTTGGAGAGGCTGAGGTTGCACGCGTTCAGGTGCTCGAGCAGGCGGCCCGGGGTCGCCACTATGATGTGGGCGCCGGCCTTGAGGCGACGCGCCTGTACGTCCTGCTTGCCGCCGCCGCAGATCACCTGCACGCTCAGCTCCAGATACTTGCCAAACTCCTTGATGTTGTCAGCCACCTGAGCCGCCAGTTCGCGGGTCGGGGTCAGGATCAACACACGGGCGTTGGAAGGTGCGAGCGGCGCCGGGTTATCAATGAGGCGCTGCAAGATAGGCAGTGCGAAGGCGGCGGTCTTGCCGGTGCCGGTCTGGGCACTGGCCAGTACATCCTGGCCACGGCGGATCGTCGGGATCGCCTGTTGCTGCACAGGGGTCATCTCCTGATAACCGCACTCCGAGACGGCGCGCAAAATCTCGGGGGCAAAATCGAATGATTCAAATTTCATCATGGGTTTCCTGTGTTCCAGCAAAGCTGTGATTGGCTGCGACCCGACCGGGGTGACAACGGATGCCAGGGATCGGCCTGGCCTGGCAGGGTCTGCAGGCGAGCCGGAAAATGGCGGGCGCGGAGTGTAACAAATTTTCGGCGCCAATGCGTCTCAAATAATCTCTCCGACCTAAAAGTCCCTCATGTCGCGCCATGATAAGGGGCAAGCCAGGGGGTCAGAGAGGAGCCATGGCAGGCAGCACCGCCTGCGTCCCCCTGGTGATGCGCTTGCCCGATGCGAGAAGCCTGGCTCAGGGCAATGGACGCCGCGCCATCCTCAGGTAGAATCATCTCTAGTGCTCACATGGGCATGAGGCCACAGGGAGTTGCCATGGAGATAACAGCGATGCACAGCGCGCACAAACCGTTGCTTGGCCAGGGCAAGCCAACACGGTCTCCCGCTCCCGCCGCGAGCGCTGCATCGAGGCAGCAACCCTTGTTGCTGTTGGCCTGCCTTGCGACCGCCTCTCCGGCCATGGCCGCCGACGGCGCCGTCGATGCCCGCGTGCAGGAGCGGGCCAACGCCGTGGTCTCGTTGATGACCTTCAACGTGATACCCGATATTACCTCCAGCAACCTGGATATCTCGGGGGGCAGCGGTCAACAGGCGGCATTGACCATGAGCCAGGTTGGCGGCGGCGCCACCATGAGCAAGGAGGTCCCCATCTATCTGGAGGGCAACCTGGGCTATAGCCGCTACGATCCCAAATTTGTGATAAGCCAGGGCGAAGAGAGCCGAACCATCCCCGCCAAATGGAACAGCCTGACCGCCACCGGCGGCATCGGCTGGGACTTCGCCGTCGCCCCGAATTGGGTACTGCGTCCCATCGCCAACTTTTCCCTTGGCACTGTGGCCAGCGATATCCAGATAGGTAACTGGTATCTCGATCGCAAGACCGGCAAGAGCCTCGATTTCCTCGATAACGGCCAGCTCAATGTGTTCGGACTCGGCGGCTCCCTCATGCTCGATTACGAGCTGTTCTCCGATACCCAGGACATAGACGCCGAATTTCGCTACTCCTACCTCCATCTGCAGAGCACCATTGGCACCAGTCCCAGTGTGAAGGGCGAGGCGAATGCCGAGAACTTTGGCATCTATTTGCGCCGCCGCGCGCCCCTGCTCGATTGGACCCTGCTCGATCGGCCGCTGCGCTACGTGCTGGAAGGGGCCCGAACCGAATACCTGGGGGATCAACGGGGCCTGCTCGGTTTCAACGCCCTCAACTCCGTCGGGGTTGGCCTCGAGCTCGATTCGAGCAAATACCCGGTGTGGGTCACCCGTACCCGCCTCATGTACCGCTTGATGTTCGGCAACAACACCAATGGTTATGCCATTGGCCTGGCGATGAGTTTCTAACGGCGCAAATCCAAACGAGAACGAGGTTGTATGATGACAGTGACGAACCTGCAGATTGATGACTTGCTCGCCACCTTGCAAGCCCGCTTCGAACAGTACAGGCAGCGCCACGAGGGGATAACCTGGTCACAGGTGCGCGCCAGGCTCGATGCCCATCCCCAGTCATTGCGCTCGCTCCACGAGATGGAGAGCAGCGGCGGTGAGCCCGATGTCATCGGCCAGGATAGGCAGACCGGGCAGCTGCTGTTCTGTGACTGCAGCGCCGAGAGCCCAAGTGGACGCAGGAGCCTCTGCTATGACGGCGCGGCTCTGGCGTCGAGAAAAGAGAACAAGCCAGCAGGCAGCGCGACCGAGCTGGCCGCCATGATGGGCATCACACTGCTGACGGAGGCCGAATATCGGGCGCTGCAGACCCTAGGTTGCTTCGATGCCAAGACATCGAGCTGGATACAGACCCCCGAGGAAATCAGGACGCTCGGCGGCGCCCTGTTCTGCGATCGCCGCTACGACAGCGTGTTCCTGTACCACAACGGCGCCCAGTCCTACTACGCCGCCAGGGGCTTTCGCGGTCTGTTGCGGGTCTAAACCGGCCAGGACTCAGTCCCCCCAGTTGCAGCAACCTGCACCCTGTCGAGGCCTACACCTTAAGAAAGACTCCATAGAGGCTCAGTGAAATGGACTTCACCACCCTTATTGCTCCTTTGCTATCTCCGCTCGGCTATCTGCTACCCCTGCTGCTGATTGCCATTCTGATCAACACCCCCTGGTTCAAGGGCATGATCGGGGAGTGGTTTATCAATGTCAGCATCCGGCTCTTTCTCGACCAGCGGGAATATCACCTGCTCAAGGATGTGACCCTGCCCATTCCGCAGGGCAGCACCCAGATCGATCATGTGATCGTCTCCCGCTTCGGGATATTCGTGATTGAGACCAAGAACATGAAGGGCTGGATATTCGGCAACCCGGCTCATAAAAGCTGGACCCAGCAGATCTATCGCCGCAAGCACAGCTTCCAAAATCCCCTGCACCAGAACCACCTGCACATGATGACCCTTAAATCCCTGCTCGGAGTGTCAGACCATCAGCTTCATTCTGTTATCTGCTTTATTGGCGATTGCACCTTCAAGACCCCCATGCCGGACAACGTCATGAACCGTGGATTGGTTCGTTATATCAAGGGAAAAACCACCCAGGTATTGACCCCGGCCCAGATCACCCGAGTAGTCGAGACCATCCAGCAGGGACGGCTGGCCCCCAACTGGCAGACCCACAGACAACACGTGGCCCAGCTGAAGGCACGCCACGGCGGAGCGCCACGCAAGCCGTTATCCGCAGCTGCCGTGCCTGATGAACAGGGGATCCCCTCCCCTGTCAGCGCCCAACCGCTCAGTGATCAGCCTCCGACTTGCCCCAGATGTGGCAATGCCATGGTCTTGCGTACCGCCAGCCGGGGAGAAAACAGAGGCAATCAGTTCTGGGGATGCAGCGAATACCCAACATGCAGGGGGATGCTGACCCTTGGGAAGACACGCCATGGGGCGACGACTCAGGACACCAGGGCCTGACCCCAGAACATCCAGTTGGAACTGAAACAAGGGCGGCCACTTGGCCGCCCTGGTTGTCTCTGACTGTCAGCGAATGCTCGCCATCTTCCTCACGCAGGCCTGCTCCCTGTCATCCACACGCTTGGCAAACCAGGCGGTGGTGAGGTTGCGGGTGATCTTGGGGCTTTTCAGCTGAATGCCGGGCAGCACGGCGCGGGGTTGGCGCTTGCCCGCCTGCTTGTCGGCCAGGGTAAAGACCCGATGGTAGAGGTCGGTCTGGGCAAAGTCGGCACTGTCCCCCTTGAGCAGGCTCTGGTGGATGGCCTGCTTGCTCATGTTGACCCGGCTGGCGATGCTGTGCACCGCGAGCTCCGTCTTGCCGGGCTGGTCGGAATCATAACGGACCAGATCCCCGTCCAGGGCCAGGGTCTTGCCGCTGACCCGGCTCACCGCGGCCTGGAAGGCGGCGTTGCGGCTGGCATACCAACCCGCATTGAAGTCGGCGAAGCGATAAAGGGTGTCCGGGTAGTCGGCGGGATAACCGAAGATATGCCTGGTGCCAAACCAGATGCCGCCCCGGCGGCTGAACACCTCATGGCGGATGGACTCCTTGATGGGATAGGGGTAGCCACGGGCATTCTGCTCGGCAAAGGCGATGCTCACCTGCATGGGACCTGCGGTATGCACCGGGTTGAGGTTGCCAAAGAGTCGCTTGCCCATGGGGACCATGTCGATCATGTCCTCGAAGATGAGGCTCAGCTCCTGCTCGGTACGCGCCTTGTCGAGGCGATCGGCATAGGATTTGCCGTTGGGTGACTTGATACCCAGCGCGGTGCGCACCACGAAATCGGGAATATGCAGGCGGCCAGAGCGGGCGTAGATCTCCTTCCAGGCAATCTTGCCAAGACCGGGCACCACGGGATCGGCCTGATAGGTGGCCTCCTGCTCCGCCACCGCCAGCACGGTGCAGACATTGTGATCGCTCACCGTCAGTCCCTGGCTGCTGAGCGCCGTCACCACGTCATTGGCCCAGCCCTGCTTGTCTTTCACCTGGTTGGGCAAGAAGCGGACGATGCGGGTTTTCATGTCGGCAGGCTGCTTGGGCTGCATGGACGAAGGCAGCTTGGCAATCGCCGCGCCATCTTGCGCAGGCGCCGTTGGCTCGCTGGCGCAGCCCGCCAGCAGCAGGGCCGCCACCAGTGGCAGGGTGCGAAACCGCACGGGAAAGAGAGAACAGATCGAGGAGGATATCATCAAGGCTTCCGATGCTGGGGCAAGGCGCCGGGCGCCCGGCCAGAGAGAGTCGCGCGCCCGGGCCTGACTCCCGAACGCAAACAGACGCCCATTGTAGAGGATTGATCCGCCTGGCTAAAGCCTTGCCCCTTGTGCCTTTATCGACACTGCGACAGCACAGGCTTTTGGATGCGAGACAAGCCAACCGACCGCTCCTCTACCAAGGCGTCTCTTCACAAGGAGGGCCTTTCAATGGAAAACGCCACCCAAAGGTGGCGTATCAGGGTGACAAGCGCTCGACATCAGGCCCGTTGACGCTCGGCCTGAACCTCGACATTGGCCTGGGCGGCGCCGTTGATCACCGCCTGCAAGGAGGCATGCACCACGTCGCGGCCGATGGCGACCCCACACATGCGCACTCCATCGACGCTGAGCAACACATAGGCGACGGCGCGGGATTCGGTACCGGCAGAGAGGGCATGCTCCGAATAATCGAGCACGTCGATGTGCATGCCAGTCTGGCGCTCCCAGCCATTGACCAGCGCCGTGATGGCGCCCTCCCCCTCACCGTTCAGTTGCATGGCACCACCCGGGATCTGCACCTCCAGGTGCAGGCTCTCCTGGCTGTCGCGACCGAGCTGGAAGCGGCCGACGCGATAACCGTGCCCGGGCTCGAGATAATGGCGCTCGAACAGGGTGCGGATCTGCTCGGGACTGATCTCGCTGCTGCTCGCCTCGGCCTGGGCCTGAACCCGGCGGCTGAAGTCGATCTGCAGCCAGCGCGGCAGTTGCAGGCCAAGATCACGCTCGAGCAGATAGGTGACACCGCCCTTGCCGGACTGGCTGTTGATGCGGATCACCGCCTCATAGCTGCGGCCAAGGTCTGCGGGATCTATGGGCAGGTAGGCCACATCCCAATAGGCATCGGGTTTGGGGGCCGCCAGGGACTTGCGAATGGCGTCCTGGTGGCTGCCGGAGAACGCGGTGTAGACCAGCTCGCCGGCGTAGGGGTGACGCGGGTGCAGGGCAATCTGAGTGCAGGCGCCGACGGTCGCGACTATGGCATCCATGTCAGACAAGTCCAGCTCGGGATCTATGCCCTGGCTGTAGAGGTTCATGGCCATGGTGACGATATCCATGTTGCCGGTACGCTCGCCGTTGCCAAGCAGGGTGCCCTCGATGCGATCGGCCCCCGCCAGCACCGCCAGCTCGGCGGCGGCCACGCCGCAGCCCCTGTCGTTGTGGGTGTGAATGGAGACACTCACCTCGGGGCGCGCCTTGAGGTGGCGACAGAACCACTCCACCTGATCCGCAAAGACATTGGGGGTGCTCACCTCGACGGTGGCGGGCAGGTTCAAAATCATCGGGCGAGCGGCGGGACGCCATTCGTCGATCACCGCGTCACACACCTCCACCGCGAACTCCACCTCTGTGCTGCTGAAACTCTCGGGGGAATATTGGAAACTCCACTCGGTGCCGGGGTTGCGCGCCGCATGCTCGCGTACCCAGCGCGCCCCCTGCACGGCGATGGCCTTGACCCCCTCGCGCCCGCTGTTGAATACATAGTTGCGCTGGGTCGGGTTGACCGAGTTGTAGACGTGGACGATGGCGCGCTTGGCCCCCTTGAGGGATTCGAAAGTGCGAATGATCAAGTCTTCCCGGGCCTGCACCAGCACCTGGATGGTGACGTCGTCGGGGATGAGGTTGCGCTCGATGAGTTCGCGCACGAAATCAAAGTCCGGCTGGGAGGCGGCGGGGAAGCCCACCTCGATGTGCTTGAAGCCGACATGGACCATCAGCGCCCACATCTGCAGCTTCTGGGCCACCGTCATGGGTTCGACCAGCGCCTGGTTGCCGTCGCGCAAGTCCACGGCGCACCAGAGCGGCGCCTTCGTCATCACCTGGTTGGGCCATTGGCGATCGGCCAGGGCGATGGTGGGGGCCGGGCGGTATTTGCGATGATCGAAGCTCATATTCAGATTCCCTTGGCAGATGTCCTTGAGGCGCAGCGCCGTTGCGGGCGATGACGGTGCGCAACGACGCGACTGGGCAGGCAAACTGGCGGGGCAAGGAGGGGGAACGGGTTAGCGCGGTAACGCTGGCCCTGACGGTTGCGCGGGTGGTAACCCCACAACCGGTTTCCTGTGGCGCCTCCTGATAAGAGGGGCCGACCTGCGCTGCCGGGTTGGCAGCGGGCCCTGATCCTCTCGCACCCCGCTGTTGCAGGCGCAGACGACCTTATGTGATGAGGGACCAGTATATAGAGGCAATCGGGGTGAGTGATTGCGAAGATGCGGCCCTTTTGCCAAAAATGCGCAATCATTGTCTACTTAAAGAGAAGTTAAGGGTGTATTTGATCCACGCTCTACTGAGATGTGTCTTTTTTCTCCTCGTCGATATCGTGTCTGGACTCACCGAGCACTCCGGCCCGCCATCAAAACAAAAACCCCGCCATCACTGGCGGGGTTTGTCATTACTCATTCGCACTGACCCTCAACTGGCCGGGGAGTCGCCCCCTCGACCATTAGCGGTTTTTAACTCTCTCGTGCAGCTCCTGCACCGAGTTCACGTTGGCAGTGGCATCGACGCTGATGGCCATGCAGGTCGCGAAACCGGCGTTCAGGGTAGTGGTGTACGCCACCTTGTGCTGCAGGGCGCCACGGCGCAGCTGCTTGGAGTCCTGGATCGCCACCCGCCCTTCGGCGGTGTTGACGATATAGGTGTACTCACCGTTCTTGATGCGGTCCAGGATGTGCGGGCGACCCTCGTGCACCTTGTTGACCAGACGCGGGTTGATGCTCGCCTCGCCCAGGGCCACGGCGGTGCCGTGGGTGGCATCGAGCTCATAACCCAGCTCCAGCAGCTTGGCGGCGAGATCGACGACCCGCTCCTTGTCACTGTGACGCACGGACAACAGGGCGCGGCCCTCTTTGGGCACTGCATGGCTGGCACCCAGCTGGGCCTTGGCATAGGCCTCGGCGAAGCTGTTGCCCACCCCCATCACCTCGCCGGTGGAGCGCATTTCAGGCCCCAGCAGCGGATCCACCCCCGGGAACTTGGCGAAGGGCAGCACCACCTCTTTCACCGAGTAGTAGGGCGGGATGATTTCGGTGGTGAAACCTTGCGCCTGCAGAGACTGACCGGCCATGACACGGGCGGCAATCTTGGCCAGGGGCGCGCCGGTCGCCTTGGAGACGAAGGGCACGGTACGGGCGGCACGGGGATTCACCTCGATGAGGTAGATCTCGTCATCTTTCACCGCGAACTGCACGTTCATCAGGCCGACCACGCCGAGCTCCAGCGCCAGCTTGCGTACCTGCTCGCGCATCTCGTCCTGAATTTTCTTGGACAAGGTGTAGGGCGGCAGGGAGCAACCGGAGTCGCCGGAGTGGATACCGGCCTGCTCGATGTGCTCCATGATGCCGCCGATGACCACATCCACGCCGTCACAGATGGCGTCCACGTCCACCTCGGTGGCGTCGTCGAGGAAACGGTCCAGCAGTACCGGTGATTCGTTGGAGACGCTCACCGCCTCGGCGAAGTAGCGGCGCAGGTCGATTTCGTCATAGACGATCTCCATGGCGCGGCCACCCAGCACATAGGAGGGGCGCACTACCAGGGGGTAACCGATCCGCTCGGCGGTCAGTACCGCCTGCTCCAGGGCAGTGACGGTGCCGTTTTCCGGCTGCTTGAGGCCCAGACGCTCGACGGCAGTCTGGAAACGCTCGCGGTCTTCGGCACGGTCGATGGCGTCCGGGCTGGTGCCGATGATGGGCACGCCGTTCGCTTCCAATGCTCGCGCCAGCTTGAGCGGCGTCTGGCCGCCGTACTGGACGATGACGCCCTTGGGCTGCTCGACCCGCACAATTTCCAGCACGTCTTCCAGGGTCACCGGCTCGAAGTAGAGGCGGTCGGAGGTGTCGTAATCGGTGGAGACGGTCTCGGGGTTGCAGTTGACCATGATGGTCTCGTAACCGTCTTCGCGCAGGGCCAGGGCCGCGTGCACGCAGCAGTAGTCAAACTCGATGCCCTGACCGATACGGTTCGGGCCACCGCCGATGATCATGATCTTGTCACGATTGCTCGGGGCCGCCTCGCACTCCTCGTCATAGCTCGAATACATGTAGGCGGTGTCGGTGGCGAACTCGGCGGCGCAGGTATCGACCCGCTTGTAGACCGGGAAGATGTTGTGACGGGCGCGCAATTTGCGCACCTCGCCCTCGGCCACTCCCAGCAACTTGGCCAGGCGCGCATCGGCGAAGCCCTTGCGCTTCAAGGCGCGCAGGAAGTCGGCGTCCAGGCCAGCCATGCCGCGCTCTTTCACCTCTTCTTCCAGCTTGACCAGATCTTCAATCTGCACCAGGAACCAGGGGTCAATCTTGGTCAGCTTGAAGATGCCATCCATGGAGAGACCGGCGCGGAACGCATCGGCGATGTACCAGATCCGGTCGCAGCCCGCTTCTTGCAGCTCGTGACGGATGCGGGTCAGGGAGTCAGGGGCATTGAGGTCAACCATGGGATCGAAGCCGGTCTTGCCGGTTTCGAGGCTGCGCAGCGCCTTGTGCAGTGACTCCTGGAAGTTGCGACCTATGGCCATCACTTCACCGACCGATTTCATCTGGGTGGTGAGACGGTCGTTGGCGCCGGCAAATTTTTCGAAGTTGAAGCGCGGTATCTTGGTGACCACGTAGTCGATGGCCGGCTCGAAGGAGGCCGGAGTGCGACCACCGGTGATGTCGTTCATCAGCTCGTCCAGGGTGTAACCGATGGCGAGCTTGGCGGCGATCTTGGCAATGGGGAAACCGGTCGCCTTGGAGGCCAGCGCGGAGGAGCGGGATACCCGCGGGTTCATCTCGATGATGACCATGCGGCCATCTTTCGGGTTGATGCCGAACTGGACGTTGGAGCCACCGGTCTCGACACCGATCTCGCGCAGCACCGCCATGGAGGCATTGCGCATCAGTTGATACTCCTTGTCGGTCAGCGTCTGGGCTGGCGCGACCGTGATGGAGTCACCGGTGTGGATACCCATGGGGTCGAAGTTTTCGATGGCGCAGACGATGATGCAGTTGTCGTTGCGATCCCGCACCACTTCCATCTCGTACTCTTTCCAGCCAATCAGCGACTCATCGATGAGCAGCTCCTTGGTCGGCGACAAGTCCAGACCGCGCTCGCAGATCTCGACGAACTCTTCGGTGTTGTAGGCGATGCCGCCACCGGAGCCACCCATGGTGAAGGAGGGACGGATGATGCAGGGGAAGCCGACCATCTGCTGCACGCCCCAGGCCTCTTCCATGTTGTGGGCGATGCCCGCACGGGGACATTCGAGACCAATGCTCTTCATGGCGATGTCGAAGCGGCGGCGATCTTCGGCCTTGTCGATGGCATCGGCGGTGGCACCGATCATCTCGACCCCGAACTCGGCCAGCACGCCGTGCTTCTCCAGATCCAGCGCACAGTTCAGTGCAGTCTGGCCGCCCATGGTGGGCAGGATGGCGTCCGGGCGCTCTTTCTTGATGATTTCGCGCACCACTTCCCAGGTGATGGGTTCGATGTAGGTGGCATCGGCCATCTCGGGGTCGGTCATGATGGTGGCCGGGTTGGAGTTCACCAGGATGACGCGGTATCCCTCCTCGCGCAGGGCTTTGCAAGCCTGGGCGCCGGAGTAGTCAAATTCGCAGGCCTGACCGATGACGATGGGGCCGGCGCCGAGGATCAGGATGCTCTGTAGGTCGTTACGTTTTGGCATGGCTTCTCTTTTCCTCTTAAGCGCGATACTGCTTGATCAATTCAATAAAGTGGTCGAACAGACCGGCACAGTCGTGGGGACCCGGGCTCGCCTCGGGGTGACCCTGGAAGCTGAAGGCCGGACGGTCGGTGCGATGGATGCCTTGCAAGGAGCCGTCGAACAGGGAGACGTGGGTGGCACGCAGGCAATCGGGCAGCGAGGTCTCATCCACCGCAAAACCGTGGTTCTGGGCGGTGATCATCACGGTATTGTCATCCAGACTCTTGACCGGGTGGTTGGCACCGTGGTGGCCGAACTTCATCTTCGCCGTCTTGGCACCGGAAGCCAGGCCCAGCAACTGGTGACCCAGGCAGATGCCGAACACAGGGGTGTTGGTCTCGAGGAAGGCCTTGATGGCCGCGATGGCGTAGTCGCACGGCTCGGGGTCACCGGGGCCGTTGGAGAGGAAGATGCCATCGGGGTTCATGGCCAGCACCTCGGCGGCCGGGGTCTTGGCCGGTACCACGGTCAGGCGGCAGCCACGGTCCACCAACATGCGCAAGATGTTGCGCTTGACGCCAAAATCGTAGGCGACCACGTGATATTTGAAGTCGCTTTCGCTCGGGGTGACATGACCCTTGCCCAGCTGCCAGCTCCCTTCGGTCCAAGTGTAAGACTCGTTCACGGTCACTTCTTTGGCCAAATCCATGCCCTTGAGGCCTGGGAAGGCGCGGGCCTGGCTCAGGGCATATGCCTCATCAACCTGCTTGCCGGCCAGGATGCAACCGGCCTGGGCACCTTTCTCGCGCAGGATGCGGGTCAGTTTGCGGGTGTCGATCTCGGCGATGCCAACGATGTTTTGAGACTTGAGGTAATCGGAGAGAGATTGCTGATTGCGGAAATTGGAGGCAAGGATCGGAAGGTCACGGATGATCAGGCCCTGAGCATGGATCCGATCGGACTCTTCATCTTCGTTGTTGGTGCCGGTGTTGCCTATGTGTGGATATGTGAGGGTGACTATCTGACGGGAATATGAGGGGTCGGTAAGGATTTCCTGGTAACCCGTCATCGACGTGTTAAAAACAACCTCACCAACAGAACATCCCTCGGCGCCTATCGACACGCCTTTGAACACAGTTCCATCTTCCAGCACTAGCAATGCAGTGTGATTCAAGACAACCTCCAGTTATTTAGCTTTAAATTCAGCAATTTACCTGGGTGTCGCGGCTCAGAACCTTGTTTGAAACAGGGGGCTGAACCGGCAGATTTCTGGCAAATTGGGCGCATTCTACTCAAAAATGATGTCATTTCAATGTCTTTCAACAAAATAAATGCATCTAAATTCAATAAAAAAGCAATATTACCCATTATCTATGCAGTTTTACTATTTACAACCCCCGCCGACAAAAGAAAATCCCGATACGAGTTCAAAACTGCCCACCTGAGTCACCCTGGCGACACAATTCAGTATTTAACCAAACAAAAACAGATAGTTGAGAAATTAAAAAAAATATCTCAATCACGATAAAAGCATATTTGTCAGTACTTGTTTTTATGAAATGAAAGGAAAACGTTTTTCTTTGGTTGAATTTTTACGCTTTTTAGAGTCGTGTGAAAAAATCGTAGCAAGGGCCAAAAACAGGGGCTTGCCGTTCACCCTCCGGTGACAACTCATGCCCCCATCATCGGGGGCATTGGGGAAGAGTGAGTGTTATGGACGCTTGGTTGAAAAAAAAGAGCATAAGCCCTATTTAACACACATAAAAAACCCCGGTCGCCCGGGGTCATCTGCTTCACTTCAGGTTGAGTACGTCCTGCATGTCATACAGGCCCACTGGCTGCCTGCTTAGCCAGGCGGCGGCGCGTACCGCACCGTTGGCGAAGGTGAGTCGGCTCGACGCCTTGTGGCTGATCTCGACCCGCTCGCCAATGTCGGCGAACATGACGGTGTGCTCCCCGACCAGATCCCCGGCACGAATGGTGGCAAAGCCGATGGTGTTGCGATCCCGCTCACCGGTGATCCCTTCGCGGCCATAGACGGCGCACTCTTTCAAGTCACGTCCGAGGGTCTTGGCCACCACTTCCCCCATGGAGAGCGCGGTACCGGACGGCGCGTCCACCTTGTGTCTGTGATGCCCTTCGATGATCTCGATGTCGGTGTAGTCTCCCATCACCTTGGCGGCCTGCTCCAGCAGCTTGAACACCAGATTGACACCGACCGAATAGTTGGAAGCGAAGACGATGCCTATGTGCTGGGCCGCCTCATGCAGAGCCTGCTTGCCTGCCTCATCAAAGCCGGTGGTGCCTATCACCATGGCCTTGCCATGGGCGCGGGCGAAGGCCAGATTGGCCAGGGTCACCTCGGGGCGAGTGAAATCGATGATGAGATCGAACTCATCCCGTACCTTGTCCAGGCTGTCGCTGATAGCCACCCCCAGGTGGCCCAGCCCATTGAGTTCGCCCGCGTCCAGACCGACCACGACAGAGCCCGGTCGCTCCAGTGCGGCGCCAACGACCACCCCCTCAGCATTGGCGATGGCCTCCAGCAGCACCTTGCCCATACGACCATTACAGCCCATCACGGCCACACGGATCGGATTGTCCATCTCCACCCTCTCATCTGTTGTCATGTTTTTTGGAAAGGGACAGTTCTACCAGCCCTGACGTCCTTTGAAAAGCCCCGTGAGCCTCCCGGCTTGGCACCGCCATATAAACGGATAATTTTCAAATATCAGAATATAAGACGACATATTTCGATATATCAGAATCGAGATGCATTAATATTTATCCATCTGGACGGCTATCTTGACCCGTGAGAGGCAAATCACTAGGGTATGGGCCCAGAGTGGCAGGATGCCAGCCGCCCAATGCGGTTCATATGACAGGAGTCATGTTCCACGCATCCGAGGCCCTCATGCACCAACGAGTCCCTAATCCCACCGCCCTGCTTCCTCTACTGTTGTTCCTGGCCATCTTCATTGGCACCGGCACCTGGCTCACTCTGCAAGGGGTCGAGTTCGCCTTCTATCAGCTGCCTGCCCCTGTTGCCGTGCTACCTGCGGTGATCCTGGCCCTGCTGCTCGGCAAGGAGAGCTTCAACCAGAATCTTGAAACCTTCTTCAAGGGAATTGGTGACAGCAACATCATGGCGATGTGCCTGATTTATCTGCTGGCGGGGGCCTTTGCCACCGTGGCCAAGGCCACAGGGGGAGTGGACGCCACCGTCTCCCTCGGCCTGTCGCTGATCCCCGGCTGGTGCCTGCTGCCGGGTCTGTTTCTCATCTGCGCCTTTATTGCCACCGCCATGGGTACCTCCATGGGCACCATAGGGGCAGTCGCACCTGTGGCCCTCGGCGTCGCCCAGGCCGCCGGCATCGATCCCGTGCTGATGGCGGGTACCATACTCTCGGGGGCCATGTTCGGCGATAACCTCTCCATCATCTCGGACACCACCATAGCCGCGACCCGCAGCCAGGGCTGCGAGATGAAAGACAAGTTTCGCGAGAATTTCAAGATTGCCGCCCCCGCCGCCGTGCTGGTGATCCTGATCTACCTCACCCTGGGCAATGTGGGCGACGCACCGGCCCCCCATGGCAGCCCGGACTTGTTCAAGGTGATGCCTTATCTGCTGATCCTGGGGCTGGCACTGGCCGGGGTGAATGTGTTCGTGGTGCTTGGCCTGGGCATATTGGCCGCCGGTATGGTGGGGCTGTTCGGGGGTTACTCCCTCGGCCAATTTAGCAAGGATATCTATCAGGGCTTCACCGGCATGCAGGAGATCTTCCTGCTCTCCATGCTGATCGGTGGTCTCGGCGCCCTGATGGAGCGCCAGGGAGGATTGGCCTGGGTTGGCGATCGCATCGGCGCCCTCATCCGTCGTTTCACCCGCCAGCATGATGGCGAGCAGAACGAGAAAGCCGCCGAGCTCGGCATCGCCGGGGTGGTGGGCCTCACGAACCTGTGCACCGCCAACAACACCGTCGCCATCATAGTGGCCGCCAAGGTCTCCCGGGACCTGGCCGAACAGCATGGGGTCACCCCACGTCGGGCCGCCTCCATGCTGGATATCTTCTCCTGCGTGGTGCAGGGTCTCATCCCCTGGGGAGCCCAGGCCCTGCTGCTCGGCTCAGTGTTCGCCCTCTCTCCTCTCTCGGTGGTGAGCATGAGTTTTTATCCCATGGCGCTGGCGCTCTCGGCCCTGGCCGCCATCGTTATCAAGCATCAACTGCGCCGGGATTGAGATCCGACAATCCCTGCCAAGCCGGGCCCAGTGCCCGGCTTTTTTATCCCAGGCCGTTTGCCCTGTGCGCTCCCCTTGTTAAGGTAGAGGCACGCAATCCAACCCGGAGCCTCCCATGTCGGACAGACAATCCCTGCGCCAACTCATCCGCCAGCGCAGGCGCGCCCTGAGCCAGACCGAGCAACAGGTCGCGGCGCAGCAGTTGCTGGCTCAGTGCCAGCAGCATCCGGACATGCTGACCGCCAAGCGCATCGCCCTCTACCTGGCCAACGACGGCGAGCTCAGTACCCTGCCGCTCATTCACTGGCTCTGGGCACAGCACAAGGAGGTCTATCTGCCGGTGCTGCACCCCTTCAACCCGGGCCATCTCCTGTTCTTGCGCTATACGGCGACCAGCCCCATGACCCAGAACCGTTTTGGCATCGCCGAGCCCGAGCTCGATGTGTTGCAGGTCTTGCCCCACACCAATCTGGACCTTATCTGCACGCCGCTGGTTGCCTTCGACGAGACTGGCAACCGGCTCGGTATGGGGGGCGGGTATTACGATCGCACCCTGACCGCCTGGCAGCAGCACCGACTGGGGCCCAAGCCGCTGGGTATTGCCCATGACTGCCAGCGAGTCGACACCATTCCCTGCGAGAGTTGGGACGTGCCGCTGCCGGAGATCCTGACCCCAAGCAGGCGCTGGTGCTTCGCGCGAAGCTGAGAATGCCTGCTGCAATGATGCCATCGGGCGCCACTCGACATGAGTCTGGCGAGTCGGTTGAGTGACAAACGACTCGCCACTCCGCCTTTGTCGGTGGCATCGGTGGCCGTCTGCCCAACAAACAAGCAAACGATTTACATCTTGGGCTTTTTATCCTCATAACGTGAGCGCCACGGTCGCCCCCGAGAGTACTCTTGGCTATAATGCGCCCGCTTTTTCCCCTAAGGATCTACCATGACTCAAGATGACATGAAGAAGGCGGCCGGCTGGGCTGCGCTCAAATACGTAGTGCCCGGCACCATAGTCGGCGTAGGCACCGGCTCCACCGTCAATCACTTTATCGACGCCCTGGCGACAATGAAGGGTGAGATCAAGGGGGCCGTATCCAGCTCCGTGGCCTCCACCGAGCGCCTCAAGGGTTTCGGCATCCCGGTGTTTGACCTCAATGACATCGATGCCCTCTCCGTCTATGTGGATGGCGCCGACGAGATCAATGGCAGCCGCGACATGATCAAGGGCGGTGGCGCCGCCCTCACCCGGGAAAAGATCGTCGCCGCCGTGGCGGACAAGTTCATCTGCATCATCGACAACACCAAGACAGTGGATGTGCTGGGGCAATTCCCGCTGCCGGTCGAGGTGATCCCCATGGCGCGCGAGTACGTGGCCCGCGAGATCCGCAAACTCGGTGGCAACCCTGTCTGGCGTGAAGGTGTCATCACCGACAACGGCAATGACATACTGGACGTCAAGGGTATGGCCATCACGGATGCCAAGGGGCTGGAAAACCAGCTCAATGCCATCGTCGGCGTCGTCACCAACGGACTGTTCGCGCACCGTGGGGCGGACGTAGTACTGATAGGTACACCGGACGGCGTCATCACCCAATAATCGGGTAGTGACATTGATAGCGGCGCCTGATGGCGCCGTTTTTTATTATCTGTCAGTCCCTTGCCGCCAACCGTTTGCAACTATCGTTGATAACTTCAAAGAATTTGACTTTCGTCACAAATATTCCCTCTGCCTGTTGTTTTTGCTACTTTACGGTTTTCTTCACACACCATAGCTGCACTGATTTAGAGGGATCGCCATGACCGTCAAGTTTTCGCTCGACAAGGATAAGATCAAGGTACTGCTGCTGGAGGGGGTACATCCCAACACGGTAGAAACCTTCCGGGCCGCCGGTTACACCAATGTGGATTACCTGAAAACCTCCCTGAGCGAAGAGGATCTGATCGAACGGATCCGTGATGTCCACTTCGTCGGTCTGCGCTCACGTACCCAACTCACCGACAAGGTGCTGGACGCGGCCCAGAAGCTGTTTGCCATCGGCTGCTTCTGCATCGGCACCAACCAGGTGGATCTGAAAGCCGCCGAGCTACGCGGCATTCCCGTCTTCAACGCGCCTTTCTCCAACACCCGTTCGGTCGCCGAGCTGGTATTGGGTGAGATACTGCTGTTGTTGCGCGGTATTCCCGAGAAAAATGCCAAATGCCATCGGGGTGTGTGGGAAAAGCTGGCCAACCGCTCGGTAGAAGCGCGTGGCAAGAAACTCGGTATCATAGGTTATGGCCACATCGGCACCCAGCTTGGCATCATCGCCGAGAGTATTGGCCTCAAGGTCTATTACTACGACATCGAGAACAAACTCTCCCTGGGTAACGCCATCCAGGTACCGAGCATGGCCGAGTTGCTCAACATGTCCGATGTCATCAGCCTGCATGTGCCAGAGACGGCCTCCACTCAGGATCTGATCGGCGCCGAGCAACTGCGCATGATGAAACCAGGCGCCATCCTGATCAACGCATCCCGTGGCACTGTGGTCGATATCGATGCCCTGGCCGACGTGATCAAGAGCGGTCACCTGAGTGGCGCCGCCATCGACGTCTTCCCAAGCGAACCCAAGTCCAACGATGAAGAGTTCCTCACTCCGCTGCGCGGCCTGGACAATGTGCTGCTCACCCCGCACATCGGTGGCTCGACCCAGGAAGCCCAGGAGAACATCGGCCTGGAAGTAGCCAGCAAGCTGGTCAAGTACTCGGACAATGGCTCCACCCTGTCCGCGGTCAACTTCCCGGAAGTCTCCCTGCCTGGTCACAAGGGCTCCAGCCGCTTGTTGCATATTCACCGCAACCAGCCTGGTGTCATGAACCAGATCAACCAGATCTTCGCCGAAGAGGGGATCAACATCGCCGGTCAGTACCTGCAAACCAGCAGCGAGATCGGTTATGTGGTGATCGACGTAGAGACTGAGCACAGTGAGAAAGCCCTCGCCAAGCTCAAAGAGATCAACGGCACGTTGCGGGCCCGGATCCTGCACTGATCGCACATCGTCATCATCAAAAAGGGCTCCTATAGGAGCCCTTTTTATATGCTGTGCGAGATGATCCGACTCAATCGATCAGGAACACCGCCTCGACATTGTCCGTGATGCTGATCTCCTGCTGCTCATAGCTGGCATCCGCCTCGGGCGCCGCCGCCATGGCGGCCATCTTCATCCCTCGGCCATAGACCGGCATGGGCGCGGCATTGCGATACTCGATGCTGTATACCTTGCCCAGGGTCACCCCAAATGCCTTGGCCAGGGATTGCGCCTTGGCTCTGGCATCTTGTACCGCACTCACTCTGGCCTGCTCGCGAGCAGCCTGGGGATCTTTCAAACCAAACTCAATCTGGGAAACGGACTCGAGCCCGGATTTGAGGGCGGTGTCCATCAGCTGGCTGAGCTTGTCGAGTTGATAGAGTTTGACTGCCAGCTGGCGCTGAGCACGATAACCGGTCAATTCGGGTTTACGGTTTTGCGGATACTGATATTCGGGGGAGATCACCAGATTGCCCGCCTCCACATCGCTGCGTTTGATGCCCAACCCCTCGAGTTGACCAAAGAAGGCCGCAACCCGTTTGTCGACCTGCTGCTTGGCATCAATGCCCTTCTTCTCCAACGCCGTCACGGCCACACGCAGGGTCAGCATGTCGGGCTCCACCTTCTGCTCGGCATTGCCGCTCACCAACAGATGCGGGGCTTGAGGCACCTCGATAGCCATGGTGGTTGCACTGGTGCAAATCAGACACAGGGAAAGGATGGAACGCCACATAGATAACACCTCAATCAGAATGATGGCGGCATTATGCACGGGCCAGATGCAGATTCATATATCGTGACTGGGGGGGATAAAGTCCAGCACGTGATTGCTCATGTCCAGACTAATGCTGATCTCGTTGATCGCCTGTGCTGGCGGTTGAGAGAGATTCGGTGTGGCGGCCAGTTCCGGCAGCCTGTCGGCCTCATCGAAGTGGAATGAGTCCCACGACAGAATGTGTCCCTCAACAGGTGACGTCACCTCCACAGCGGCAATGGGAGCACTCCAAGCGTCCCATCCTTGCGTATCGGGACTGGCCAATAAATCATGCAGGGGAGCCGTGATACTCTGCAACGAGCACTCTTGCTGACTCTGCCCATCGCCGCAGAGCAGCACCATGTGGGGGGATTCAACACCGACATAGGGGACGAAGGAGAGTTGCATAGCGGCAAAGTCGACGTTCAATACCCCGGCGGCCTCACCATCTTCGTTCTCTATTTCAAGCCCGGTCAGGCTGCTGCCATCGAGCTGGGTCTGATAGGCAAAGCGGCCGGAGCAGACAATATTGTCCTGCCCGTCCCAGCTATAGCGAATGCCATCAATGTCAATCCAGTTAAAGGGCCCCATATCTTCCTCACTACGTCAATGTTGCCTATCTTAACGTCCTTCCCGTGTCAGCAACAGAGGGCTGGCAAGCCCGCCCTCTGTACATGCTGTCTACGGATGCGGATCCACCTTGAGGTTACCATCATCGAGCAGTTGCTTGATGATGTCCTGGTTGGAACCAGAAGAGAAGCTAGGTGCATTCTGGAAGAGCACAGTCAACTGATCCCCGCCTGCAGTACCACCATTGGTGTCTATGGTCAGCGTGTTATTGGCCGTATCAAAGGTCAGATAACTGTTGAGCGTACCGGCCAAGACACTGTTGTTGGCGCTGGCAGGCACATCGACCAGCAACTGGGACAAGTCCAGCACATCGCTGTTGGCATTGCTGCCACTCAACCCTAGGGTGAAGTCGGCTATCTTGTCGATGCTGCCATCGCCCTCGCCAGCCAGCCACTTGAAGGTATCGTGCCCGGCGCCACCGGTCAGGGTATCTGCACCCAGGCCACCGATCAGCGTATCGTTGCCGATGCCGCCATCCAGGATATCGGTACCCCCCCCTCCCAACAGGGCATCATTGCCTGCATCACCATACAGGGTATCGTTCCCAGCGCCCCCTTCTATGTGGTCATGACCCCCATTGCCATGAATGGTGTCATTACCGCCATAACCCAACAGCACATCATCGCCTGCCGTTCCGTTAAGGTTGTTATCAGCACCGGTGCCTTCTATCGGAGTCGGCACAGCGGCAGCTGTGGCTCCAATGTTGATGGTCAACTGGGCGGTGTCCTGATCCCCGTCGTTCTGCATCACCTGATAGGTGAAGACTTCAGATTGGCCGACATTACTCAGGTTCGAGTTGGGAGTGTAGGTGTAGGCACCATCACTGTGGATCTCGAGGGAACCATAGAGCCCGGCAACCGTCTGACTGGTGGTAACAGAGGTATAACTGCTGCCATTCCAGATCTTGAGCACAGCGTGCTCGCTGCCCAGCGCATCTACCGCCCCCCAGGGATCGCTGCTGTACGGGTTGTGGTTGGGATCGGTCAGCACATTGCCCTGAGCAGCCATGATGGCAATGGCGGCGGTGGCAGCGGCTGTAATGTTGAGTCTGATATTGTCCAGTTGCAAGGTGGAGTCACTGTTACCCGCACCATCATTGACCGAGAAATAGACCCGATAACGAGTGTTTGTATCCAATGTGGTCGTCGTGATCGTGGTCATTGCACCAGGATCGCTGGACAGAGTACCACTCAAGCCAGTCCCGGAGAGCTGAATCCAGTTAGCACCATCAAACTTATAGAGGTTCCAAGTCACTGTATCGCTATTATTCACATTGCCTCTGTCATACTGGAAGCTCAGCGTTGTCGCCAGTGTCGAACTCGTGACAAACTCGGGGGTAATAAGCTGCGCAGCCCCCACACCATCATCATTCGTGTCGACCAGTTGCAATACGCCACTGCTCACGCTGCCATCCAGTGTTGTGTTGTTCAAGGTGCTGACGACCCACTTGTCTACATTACCTGCAACCGCCGTAGCGATAGTGCTTGACCCCAAATCGATCACGCTGGTACCGGCGCCAGACGTGGCATATATCCAGGGGTTATATCCTGTACCGCTCCCATTGGTCGTCGTCTGGAAATCCGCCAAGGTTGTAGGGGTCGTCACCCCTGGCACCATGATCTGATACACCAGCGCCTCATTGCTGTTGTCATAGACGGTGACCTCACTGGAATCCGTGGTGATCATATTCAACACCCCTGTCTTCACATCCCCATCGGCATCACTGATGGTGTAACGGAAGGTTTCGGTGTAGTCATTGGCCACATCCAGCGACAGGCTGTAACTGTAAGCCCCGGTCAACAAATTGACCGAGAGAGTGCCCCCCCCATGAGTCGGAATAGTCAGCACATGGGTAGTAGCGTTATAGCCGGAATAAGCCGTGGTGTAGATAACGTCCGGTGTCGCCGGGTTACCATCGGCATCGTGGGAAATACTGGTAATGGGCAAGGCGGCAGGACCGTCCGCACCAAAGGCCACCCCAGCATCGATCAGCAGGTTGCCCGTAGTCGGCACTTGCACAGTCCCCGAGAGGGTGCTGGCCAACTGACTCAGGTCCGTCACTATGATGGCAGGCTGATCTGTTCCCGTAGCGCCGTTGTAAGAGATAGGCTCCAATGCTGGCGCCGTCGCCCCGCCCCCCATCCCCAAGGCATAGGCCTTGACATCATTATTGGTCAGGAAATTCTGCCAAGCAGTCTGTTCAGCCGCATTGATACCGTTGTTTCCCGTACCGACCACACCGGGCCAGCTGGTGCTTTCGGTAGGCTCACCATCGGAGAGGAAATAGAGCACGCTCTGTCCGCCGATGATCTTCCCTGCCGAATCATATGCCGCCATCGCCTTGATCAAAGCATCGTCATAATCAGTGCCGCCGTTACCCAAGGTATCGGTAATGTCATCGATAACATCCAGTGCCTGAGCTGCCGTCAACCAGATATCCCCCGAGCCGAGGAAGTTGGTGGTCGCCGTGCTGGCAAACCCCACCAGACGCACCATCACATTGCCCAGATCGTCATAGTCGCTGATCAGTTGCAGGATGGAAGCCCTGGCAACGGCCATCCGGGTAGCAAATCCAGGTGCCTCTGCATCGAAGTCCATACTGCCCGAGGTATCCAATATGATCATCAGATTGGTACCAGGGTTAGAAAACTCTTCTACCCGGGTATTCAGCTCTACCGGTTGAACCGGCACATCATCCACGATGCGCACGATGAGCTGGTCGCTGCCACTGGTGCCAGTCACCCCGTTCACCGCGATGGTCACGCTGTCATCAAACTCGGTCAGCGTAGCCCCCGCCTTATTGTCGTTGTCGATGGTCGCGCTCAGGGTGTAGC
>NZ_JANUEP010000013.1:0-76929 GCF_024807335.1 Aeromonas sp. BIGb0405 | reverse complement strand
TGGCAAGGGGCCAACTGCAATAAAACTGTAAAAATCGGCACTTTATGAGTTATTCATAACCAACCACAGCTTTTATACAAACTTATCCACAGAAGCAGCGCCGAATTGCTAGAATGGCCGAAAACAAGGAGGCCGAGATGGACCTGAGACTGAGACCTTACAAGGGAAAAAGCCCACAACTGGGAGCCCGAAGCTATGTAGACCCCTGCGCCACCCTGGTGGGAGATATCCAGCTCGGTGACGATGCCAGCATCTGGCCCATGGTGGCCGCTCGGGGGGATGTAAACCACATCCGCATCGGCGCCCGCAGCAATATTCAAGATGGCACCATATTGCATCTCAGCCGCAGGAGTGCCAGCAACCCCGATGGTTATCCCCTGCTGATCGGCGAGGATGTCACCGTCGGTCACAAGGCCATGTTGCATGGTTGCACCATAGGTAATCGGGTGCTGATCGGCATGGGCGCCATCATTCTCGATGGGGTCGTGGTCGAAGATGAGGTGATGGTGGGTGCTGGCAGTCTGGTGCCGCCAGGCAAGCGACTAGCGTCGGGCTTCCTTTATATGGGCAATCCGGTGAAGCAGGCTCGCCCCCTCAAACCCGCCGAGATAGCCTTCCTCAAGACGTCGGCCGATAACTATGTCCTGCTCAAGGATGAATACCTGCAAGAAGCCTGATAATGAAAGACCCGGCCCTGATGTGATCTCGGGCCGGGTCTGCATTCACAATGTGTCCTCTATATAAGGAGGAGAGCTACGCCCTTGCTATTAATGGGCCTGATCCCAGTTGTCACCCGTTCCGGCTTCCACGACCAGGGGGACATGCAATTCGGCCGCCCCCGACATCAGTGCCTTGATGAGGGGCACATACTCTTCAACCTTGTCCGCCCGGACTTCGAACACCAGTTCATCGTGAACCTGCATCATCATGTGGATGGAGTCATCCTCAATGCCGTTCAGCCATGCCTCGACCTGGATCATGGCGCGCTTGATGATATCCGCCGCAGTCCCCTGCATGGGGGCATTGATAGCCGCGCGCTCGGCACCTTTGCGCAGCCCCGCGTTACGGGACTTGATGTCAGGCAGATAGAGGCGACGGCCGAACAGGGTCTCGACATAGCCCTGCACCTCGGCCTGCTGGCGAGTGCGCTCCATGTAGTCGAGCACCCCCGGGTAGCGTTCGAAATAGAGATCCATGTATTTCTGCGCTTCGGCACGGCCGATCCCCAGCTGCTTGGCAAGGCCAAAGGCGCTCATGCCATAGATCAGGCCGAAGTTGATCGCCTTGGCACTGCGGCGCATGTCGGTGGTCACCGCATCCAGTGCAACGCCAAATACCTCGGCGGCGGTCGCCTTGTGGATATCCTTGCCCTCGGCAAAGGCGGTCAGCAATCCCTTGTCTCCGGAGAGGTGCGCCATGATGCGCAGCTCAATCTGGGAGTAATCCGCCGCCACCAGTTTGTAACCCGAAATGGGCACGAAGGCCTGACGAATGCGGCGTCCCTGTTCGTTGCGGATGGGAATATTCTGCAGGTTGGGATCGGTGGACGAGAGTCGGCCGGTCGCCGCCACCGCCTGATGATAGGAGGTGTGCACCCGACCGGTCTGGGGCTTGATCATCAGCGGCAGCTTGTCGGTATAAGTCGACTTGAGCTTGGCTAACGTGCGGTGTTCCATCAGAAGCCGTGGCAACTCATAGTTCTCGGCCAGCTCGGCCAGCACCTCTTCCGCCGTGGAAGGCGCCCCCTTGGGGGTCTTCTTGATGATAGGCAGTGCCAGCTTGGTGAAGAGTATCTCGCCAAGCTGTTTCGGGGAGGAGAGGTTGAACTCCTGACCCGCCAGCTCGTGAGCCTGACCCTCCAGCTCTTTGAGACGCAGCTCTATCTCCTGGCTCTGTTGATGCAACAGCTTGGGATCTATGGTGGTGCCCAGCAGTTCCATGCGTGCCAGCACCGGCAACAAGGGCAGCTCTATCTCCTGGAACACCTTGACCAGGGAAGGCTCCTGAGCAAGCTGGCCCCAGAGGGCGTGATGCAGGCGCAGAGTAATGTCGGCATCTTCCGCCGCATAGGGAGCGGCTTGCTCCAGCTCAATCTGGTTGAAGGTGAGCTGCTTGGCGCCCTTGCCGGCGATCGCCTCGAACGAGATGGTCTCCACCCCCAGATACTTCTTGGCCAGGGAGTCCATGTCGTGACGGCTGGCAGTGGAGTTGAGCACATAGGATTCGAGCATGGTGTCGAAGGCGATACCCTGCAGGTCGATGCCATGATTGAGCAGCACGTTACGGTCGTATTTGAGATTCTGACCCACCTTGAATCGGGTGCTATCTTCCAGCAGCGGCTTGAGCTTGCCCAGCACCACCGCCTCGGTCAGCTGAACCGGCGCCCCCAGATAATCATGGCCAAAGGGCACGTAAGCGGCTTTGCCTGGCTCGATGGCGAACGAGACGCCGACGACACGCGCCTCCATGTAATCGAGACTGGTGGTCTCGGTGTCGAAGGCAAACAGCTCGGCCGTGGCCAGCTTGCCCAACCAGCTGTCAAATTCAGCCTCGGTCAAGACACACTGATAGTCGGTCTCGATGACAGCGGCCTTGTCTGACTCGGCCTGTACGTCTTCATTAGCAGTGGCATCGTCACTCCCCTCCAGCTCCTTGACCAGGTTGCGCAGCTCATATTCGCGGTAGACGGCCAGCAATGACTCCTTGTCGATAGGGCCCAGCACCAGCTGCTCAAGGGATTGCTCCAGCGCAACGTCGGTCTTGATGGTCGCCAGCTCATAGGAGAGCCGCACTTGCGGCTCCTGCTCGCGGAACTTGTCGGCAAATGCTTTGGAGCCACGAAAACCCAGGGCGGCGACCTTGTCCAGATTGGCGGCGATCTGGTCGATGCTGCCGATCCCCTGCAGCAGGGCCAGCGCCGTCTTCTCACCGACGCCCGTCATGCCGGGGATGTTGTCGACCTTGTCCCCCATCAGGGCCAGATAGTCGATGATGAGTTCCGGCGGCACGCCAAACTTCTCGATGACACCCTCCCTATCGGTCTTCACATCCTTCATGGTGTCGATCAGGGTGACATGGTCAGAGACCAGCTGCGCCATGTCCTTGTCACCGGTGCTGATGAGCACCGGCAACTGCTTCTCGGTCGCCTGGCAAGCCAGGGTCCCTATCACATCGTCGGCTTCGACCCCCTCGATCATCAGAAAGGGGAAACCCATTGCCTTGATCATCTTGTGGATGGGGGCAACCTGACTGCGCAGATCATCCGGCATGGGCGGACGCTGAGCCTTGTAGTCCGGATAGATGTCATCGCGGAAGGTCTTGCCCTTGGCATCGAACACCACAGCCACATGACTGTCGGGGTACTGTTTGCGCAGGCTGCGCATCATGTTGGCCATCACCCGCACGGCGCCACTTGGCAATCCGGTCGAGGTACGAAGGTCAGCCTGTTGGGAGGCGAAGAAGGCGCGATACAGGTATGAAGAACCGTCGACCAGAATGAGGGGATTGCTAGGGGCCATGAAGTCGTCCTGCCAGAGAAATAAACAGCCGCTAGGATGCCACAGGGGCACGGCAGCACCAAGGGGGCTGGTCTAGCCGATTACTGGCTGAATGCCAACCAAAATCTGTGGATAACTCTGTGTCTAAAATAGCAATGCAGCCGCCAACCCTGTGACAAAACACAGAGGCAAACAAAAAAAATCATTTAAAAACAAAGATATACAGAACCACAATGATGTGATGTTGCAGCTTTGATGATCTAGGCAAATGTGGAAAAAATTTTAAGGGGATTGGTAAGGCAGGATCCAAAACGAAACAATCCTAGCACAGCACTGTGACTTGACCAGTCGGGGGTGAACGATAACCATACCAAAGTGCCAGTTTCCATCCTGGCTCACATTTTCGACAACCAGGAGTATCCCCATGAAAAAAGTGGCCGTGATCTTGAGTGGCTGTGGTGTGTTTGATGGCAGTGAAATCCATGAAGCGGTGATCAGCCTGCTGGCCCTGGCACGCCAAGGCGCAACGTATCAGTGCTTTGCCCCCGATGTACCCCAGCTGCATGTCATCAATCATCTGACCGGAACGGTCAGTGAGGGAGAGAGCAGAAACGTGCTGGTCGAGGCGGCCCGCCTCTGCCGCGGCCAGATCCGTGATGTGGCCGAGCTAGATGGCGCCGACTTTGACGCCCTGTTGCTGCCAGGAGGCTTTGGTGCGGCCAAAAATCTCTGTGATTTTGCCGTCAAGGGCGCGCAATGCCAGATCCAGCCGGACGTGCTCAAGGCGTGTCGAAGCTTTGCCAATGCCCGTAAGCCCGCCGCCTATATCTGCATCTCCCCCGCCATGATCCCCCTGGTTTATGGCGCTGGCACCCTGGCCACCATAGGCAATGACCCAGATACTGCCACCGCCATGGAGACCATGGGCGCCAGCCACCTCGACTGCCCGGTCAACGAATGCGTGGTCGATGAGGAACGCCGGGTTATCTCGACCCCGGCTTACATGCTGGCCAACAACATAGTCGACGCCGCCGATGGGATAGAGAAGACGGTCAAGCAGCTGCTCGCTATGTGCTGAACGCTATTCCAGAGAGTCAGGGACTGGCTGAGGCTCTGCGAGCTGCATCACACACCTTGGCACTCTGATGTCAGCAAAGAAAAGGCCGCTCCATGAGCGGCCTTTCAGCGTGCAGCGGCGGAGCATTTAGATGGCTTCGTCCATCTGATCGATCTTGCCGAGCAGGGCGCGCAGACGCTCTTGCCAGGCAACGTGCTCATTGCGCAGTTGATGGTTCTCATCTTGCAGCTGATTGTTCTGCTGCTTCAGATCGTCCAGTTCCATCTTCAGCAAAGAGATGTTGTCGACGGCGGATTGGACTTTGGATTCGAGTTGTTCAAGGACTTCTAATGACATGATGCCTACCTATTTGTTCAATTGCGATGCCCCACAGAGGGCGATTCCAGCGCGTGAGGCCAGCATACCCTGAGCCGCTCGGCACAAACAAGCCGGAGCGAGGGAAAATGGGGTCTCAACGCCCTCCCAGCTCAAATCTGCGTCTATTTCCTTCACATCAGCCTCTGCCTCAGCCAGACCAGGCCAGGTAACCCCCAATCAACAGGCAGGCGACCAGATACATGAGGGCTCCGTAGAGCAGATTCCAACGCAGCAGCAAGGCAGCACTCAGGTTGTAGCGAGCGGCCAGCGCCAGGTTGGACCCGGACAGCGGGCTGGTCCCCGTCGCCAGTCCCCAGCCAAGCAGGAAGCACATGCCGAGCAGGCTGGGATCCGGGTTCAGGGGCCAGATCAGGGGAGCCAGACCCGAGATGCTGATCAACGGATGCACCCCGAAGATGGCGACCACCAGCATGAACAACAGGGTCAAACAGGCTTCGAGCCAGCCGAAGTGATTGAACAACGGCAGACCGTGATCGCCGAAGGCAAAGGTGGAGAGAGTGCTGTTGATGCTGGCCGCCAGCAGACCCGCTCCGAGGAACAACACCAGCTGGCCACCAATGGCGGGGAAACGCTCCACCACCTGGCGCTTGAGCGCCATGGCACGCCCCTGAGACGGCATGAATACCAGGGCAAGGGCGGGTGCCACCAGGGCGATCACCGCCAGAATGCTGAGTGCAGGCCAGAGCTGCTTGACCACTACCACCACCACGGCCAGGGCCACCGGCAGGAGCAGGGTCTGCCAGCGCAGCGGGTAGCCTTGAAATTCCGCTATGGCTCCCAGCCTCTCCACCTGCCAGGCGGTGATCCCCATGGCCAGCAAGGCACCGACGATACCGAACGGCATGATGCTTGCGAGCTGCATCCCTGGGGCATAGGTCAGGGCAACGGCCATGGCCACGAAGAAGGGTGACCAGAAGGCGGCAGCGCAGAAGATACGGCTGAGCACCATCACCTGACGCCGCTCCAGGCTGTTATTGCGCTCCAGGCGATCACCGATGATGAAGAGCACAGACAGGTTGATGACGGCGCCGAGCAAATTCAGGCTCGCCATCGTGCTCCACAGTCCTTTGCGCCCCGACCATGCGTTAGTGCCGCCCTGCAGGCCGGCACTGGCCAGGTTGAGGGTACTCACGGCGGCAAACATGGTCAGCATATTGATGTTGGGTAGCAGCCAGTCCCCGAGGGAGAGACTGGCGCCGCGCCAGAGGGAGAACAGCAGTAGCAACAATGCGGCGCCATAGAGTGCCAGGGCTTGCCGTTTTGCCGCCCCCGCCAGCCTGGGCCAGGTCAGCAATGAGGCGAGCCAGGCAGCCAGCGCCGCTGGCCAGGGCGAGACACCCCCGTAAAGATGCAGCAGGTTGAGCAGCCACATTGCCAGGATCAAGTATCCCGACCACAACTTGGCCATGAGCCCGCCTTAATGAGAGTTCAGAGACACTGGTCCATGTCCAGCGAGGGTTTGTCACAGTCGGGATGGCCCACTATCTTGGCGGGCACGCCGGCGACGGTCGTATGGGGGGGCACCGGGTTGATCACCACGCTGCCCGCCCCTATCTTGGCGCCCATGCCAACCTCGATATTGCCGAGCACCTTGGCGCCCGCCCCTATCATGACCCCTTCACGGATCTTGGGATGGCGATCGCCACCCGCCTTGCCGGTCCCGCCCAGGGTGACGCTCTGCAAGATGGAGACATCATCCTCGATCACCGCCGTCTCGCCGACCACAATGCCGGTGGCATGGTCGAACATGATGCCCTTGCCGATCCGGGCCGCGGGATGCACGTCCACCCCGAACACCACGGATATCTGGTTTTGCAGATAGAGCGCCAGTGGCCTGCGCCCTTGCATCCATAGCCAGTTGGCAACCCGATAGCCCTGCAGGGCATGGAAGCCCTTGAGATAGAGCAGTGGCGTGGAGAAAAACTCGACCGCAGGATCGCGCTCCTGCACGGCGCAAATATCCGCAGCCACCACGGCCAGCAGGCCAGGATCGCTACGCAGCGCCAGCTCTATCACTTCGCGCAGGACGATGGCGGGCATGGTGGCGCTGTCGAGCTTGTTCGCCAACTGGAAGCTCAAGGCCGAGCGCAGCGTCTCATGATTGAGAATGGTGGAGTGGAAAAAGCTGGCCAGCATGGGCTCTTCCGCCGCCATCCTGCCCGCTTCCTGCTGAATTTTTTGCCACGTGTGGGCAACCAGATCATCCATGTTACTGCCTACTGTTGTTCGATTGGAGGGCCTTGCTGTTCCTTGAGCACCACTGAGATGGGGTCCATATGTATGATGACATCCATCCGCTCAAACCCTTGACGCACCGCCATTTCCGCCTCATCGGCGATCTGGTGGGCCTTGACCAGGGGGAGCTGATCATCCAGCTCAAGGTGCAACTGTACAAACCGGGTGGGGCCGGATTGGCGAGTACGCAGGTCGTGGACCCCATGTACGCCTGGGACCTGACAGCAAAGAGTTATTATTCTCGCTTGTTCCTCCTCTGGCAACTGGCGATCCAGCAGCGCCTGTACCGATTCATAGCCAATCTGGATGGCACCCCATACCAGGAACAAGCCAATCACTATGGCAAAGAGACCATCCGCCCAGAACCAACCCTGCCCCGCCAACACCAGGGCGAGCAAGACGCCCGCGTTGAGCAGCAGATCGGATCGGTAGTGCAGCATGTCCGCCTTGATGGCCACACTGCCGGTGCGCGCCACCACCCATCGCTGGAAAGTCACCAGTGCCAGGGTCAACACTATGGATCCCGCGCTCACCCATATCCCCGCCTCCAGCCGCACTATGGGATCCTGCTTGAGGAGAGAAGAGATGCCGTGCATCACCAGCAGCAGGGCAGAGCCCGAGATGAAGGCTGACTGGACCAGCCCGGCCAGAGACTCTGCCTTGCCGTGACCGAATTTGTGCTCTTCATCGGCGGGTACCAGGGCATAGCGGATGGCAAACAAGTTGATGAGGGAGGCACTGACGTCCATAAAAGAGTCGGTCAGTGAGGCCAGCAGGCTGGAGGAGTCGGTCATCAACCAGGCAATCAGCTTGGCGGTGATAAGCAGGCTCGCGGTGCCGACGGCAGCCACGCTGGCCAGGGTGACCCAGCGGGAATATTGTTGATGGCTCACAACCGGCTTTCCTCTTGCGGTTAAAAAACTATTATACCCTGACCCTGCCTTCTCTTTGGCGCGAAAAATGATCGGAACTGGCGACAGATGAACAGAATCCTGCTGGTCGATGACGACCTGGACCTCACCCAACTACTGCACGAGATCCTGACCCTGGAAGGCTTTCAGGTCACCGTGGCCGACGACGGTGAACAGGGGCTGCAACGCCTGGCAGAGCAGGCGTTCGACCTGATATTGCTGGATGTCATGATGCCCAGACTCAACGGGTTCGCCATGCTGGCCCGCCTGCGCGAGCACCTCGACACCCCTGTGTTGATGCTGACCGCCCGGGGAGACAGTCAGGACAGAGTCAATGGCCTTGAAGCGGGCGCCGATGACTACCTGGCCAAGCCATTCGACGACCGGGAATTGCTCGCCCGCATTCGCGCCATACTGCGCCGTACTCAGCACTCCAGCACGCAAAAGCTGGGTGCCGATGAAGTGTCGTTTATGGACATTCAGCTACAACCCGGCTTGCAGCAAGCTCGCTGTGCCGGAAGAGAGCTGGATCTGACCGCAACCGAATTTGGCTTGCTCGAATGCCTGCTGCGCAGCCCGGGCCAGATCATCAGCAAGAAACTGCTGTCCGAGCAAGTACTTGGCAAGAAGCTCGAACCCTTTGATCGCGCCATCGACATGCATCTGAGCAACCTGCGCAAGAAGCTGCCGGAGCGGCCCGATGGCCAGCCCCGCTTCAAGACAGTGCGGGGCCGCGGCTATCTCTGGCTGGAAGCAACATGAAACCCCACAACATCCACGGCCTCTCCAGCCAGATCTTTCTCTGGTTCTGGAGCATGTTGCTGCTGATCCTGGCAGTCGTGATCAGCCTGCCATCCCTGGATCCCCGCAACACCATCCCCCTGCCCCCCAAAGAGCAGCTCTACATGAAGCAGCACGTCAGTGCCCTGCTGCAGGGGACCCCCCCCGACCAGGCGTTCGACTTGCAGCAGGCACTGCAGGTCGCCGGTTTGATGCAGGTGGGCAGCATCTATGTGCGGGACCAGGATGGTCAGGTGCAGTCCACCACGCCACCGGACAAGTTCGTGATGCGCTTCATGTTGGAGGTGGACCAGCTGACCAGCCCCATGATGGGCCGGGACCATGATGACGCCATCGCCGGCCCCTTCCTGCTCGAGCACAATGGCCACAGCTACCATGTCTACTTCGGGCTCAATGTCGATAACCCTTATCTGTTTCTGGTGATCCAGATCCTGGATCACCCCGTGCTGATCCTGCTGGTCGCCATGTTGATCAGCACGCCGCTCTGCCTGCTGCTCGCCATGCGGCTGACCCGCCCCATCCAGCAATTGCAGCAGTCTGTCTCCCAAATTGCGGCCGGTGAACTGGAAACGCGCATCCCCAATCTCGAGAGGCGGGATGAGATAGGCCAGTTGGCCGATAACGTCAGCCACATGGTGGAGACGCTCAAGCTGATGATCCAGAAGCAGAAGCAACTGCTCTCCGATATCTCCCACGAGCTGCGCAGCCCGCTCACCCGCATCCAGCTCGCCCAAGCCCTGATCCGCCGCAAGCAGGGTGACAGCAACGAGCTGGCAAGGATCGAGTCTGAGATTGGTCGGCTCGACAAGCTGATCGGCGACCTGCTCGATCTCTCCCGTGCCCAGCAACACGTGGAAGCGCCGGGCCACCATCAGCTCGCCGACCTGCTCGATCCCATACTGGATGACGCGCTGTTCGAGGCTCACCAGAGCGGCAAACAGCTCAGAGTGCCTCCCTTGCCCGATATTGCCCTGCGGATGTGGCCGGAGCTGCTGGCTCGCGCCCTGGAAAACCCGCTGCGCAACGCTCTCAAATACGCCACTGGCTTGATCGAAGTTGACTGGACCAGCACGGATCAGCACTGGATCATGACCATACGCGATGATGGCGCCGGGGTACCCGCCGATCAGCTGGCACTGCTGTTCCAGCCTTTCTACCGGGTCGATGATGCTCGTAACAGTCAGACCGGGGGCACAGGATTGGGACTCGCCATCGCCGCCGAGGCGGTGCGCCGCCACGGTGGCACCATCACGGCCGGCCATAACGAGCCCCATGGCCTGCTCATCACCATCACCTTGCCGTTGGCCTGAGTCTCTTTTCATTGCCGCGGGTGCTGGGTATGCTGGCGCCCCTTCAGGCCCCTATCAGGATGTTGTCATGCTCGACATAGTGCTCTACCAACCGGAAATTCCCCCCAATACCGGCAATATCATCCGACTCTGTGCCAATACCGGCTATCGGCTGCATCTGATAGAACCCCTGGGTTTTGAGTGGGACGACAAACGGGTAAAGCGCGCCGGACTGGACTACCACGAGTTTGCCGAGGTGAAGCGTTGGCCCAGCTTCGAGGCTTTCATGACCGGGATAGCCCCTGTCCGCGTGTTTGCCTGTACCACCAAGGGCAGCCGAGCGCACTCGGCCGTCCACTTCGCCCTCGGTGATGCCCTGCTATTTGGCCCGGAGAGCCGTGGCCTGCCCATGGAGATCATCGAGAGTCTTCCCCCCGAGCAACGGTTGCGCATCCCCATGGTGCCCCAGAGTCGCAGCATGAATCTCGCCAATGCGGTGTCCGTGTTTGTCTACGAGAGCTGGCGTCAACTGGGCTACCAAGGCGCCCAGTAATTGACCCGGAAAGGGTATGCCCTAAACAAGAAGAGCCCCTTTGCTGGCAGGGGCTCTCTCATTCTGGCGGAACGGGGCAACTGTGCGGCCACTTAGCCGCAGGAGGCAAGCAGTCGACCATCGCGCTCCATGCGCCAGCAGAGCAGGCCAAGACTTAAGCCACGGCCGACCATGAGCGCCGCCATCGCCGCCCAGAGCGCACTGCTGCCCAGCGGCTGACATAGCCACCAGACCGGGAAGAAGCCAGCAAATACGGCGACCAACATGCTGTTACGCATCTCTCTGGCCCGGGTTGCACCGATGAAGATCCCATCGAACAGGAAGCACCAGACCGCCAGCAGCGGCATGACTACCAGCCAGGGCAAGTTGCGCTGCGCCTCCAGTATCACCTCTGGCAGAGAGGTGATACTGGCGATCAGGGCCTGGCCCGCCAAGCCAAATATCAGGGTGAAGCCCGCGGCTACCAGCAGGGCCCACCCCAGATTGAGCACTATCACCTCCCGCAGCCCCTGCCTGTCACGACGACCGATGGCACGCCCCACCATGGCCTCGGCGCCATAGGCAAAACCATCCAGCCCGTAAGAGATCAACATCAACAGGTTGAGCAGGACGGCATTGGCCGCCACCGTCACATCACCGAGCCGGGCCCCTTGCAGCGTCATGAAGGCGAAACAGAGTTGCAGGCAGAGAGAACGGATGAAAATATCCCGATTCAGTCCCAGCAAGCGCAACAAGGCTGGCCACTGCCGCCAACGGCTCAAGGCACCTTGCCATACATCTGGCGCAAGGGATCGCAGGCGGCGACTCACCAGCCAGATGCCCACCCCGAGTGCACAGTAATCGGCGATGAGGGAGGCTGCCGCCACCCCCTTGACTTCCCAACCCAGCCCCAGCACGAATAGCGCATCCAGCACCATGTTGATGAGATTGCTCAGGATCAACAGTGCCATTGGGCTGCGCGCATCCTGCAATCCCAACAGCCAGCCCATGATCACCAGGTTGCACAGCGCCGCAGGCGCACTCCAGATGCGCACGGCCACATACTGACCCGCATAGTGTTGCACTTCGGCCGAGCCCCCGCTCAAGCCGATGATATGTGGCAGTAGCGGCAACACCAGCGCCATGACCAACACTCCCATGACCAGGGCCAACCCCATGCCTCGGGCCAGGGTATCGAGCAGATCCCGGCCGCTGGCCGCGCCATGGGCTTGCGCCGTCAGCCCTGTGGTCGACATGCGCAGGAAGCCGAGCAGCCAGAAAACTAGGTTGATCAGGGTCGCACCGACCGAGACACCACCGAGAAACCAGGCCTGGCTCAGATGACCTATGACCCAGGTATCCACCAGGCCGAGCAGCGGGGTAGTGATGTTGGAAAAGACCATGGGTAGCGCCAGGGCGAACACGGCGCCATGGCGGGCGGGGTCCCGTAACCAGGCTGGCAAAAGAGACATGAACTCAGTTGCCGGACAGGGTCAGAATGCGGGAAAAATCCGATACCAGCGTTTTCATCACCACATGAGGCACCTGACCCGGGGCCGAGTCGGGCCGGAAGATAGCCTGCAACTGCCCCTGCGGATTGACCAACACTATGGAGGCTGAGTGATCGATCAGGTAGTCCTTCTCGCCCTGATCGGCGATGGAGTAGATGAGGCCGAGGTTGCGCACGAAGGGGAACAGGTTCGCGTGGGGGGCAGTCGCCGCCTTGAATTCAGGCTGGAAGAAAGCGACATAGCTCTTCAGACGCTCTGCGGTATCCCGCTGGGGATCCGCCGAGATGAATACCACTTGGCTACGGGCATCCAGCGCCTTCAAATCGGGATAGATGGACCTCAGATCAGCTAGCGTGGTGGGGCAGACATCGGGGCAGAAGGTATAGCCAACAAACAGGAAACTCCAATGCCCCTGCAAACTGGCGGGTGTGAAGGGTTGGCCATCAGCATCGGTCAGGGCGAAGGCGCCGAGATCGCGTCCGACCGGATAATAGGTCGCCTCCTCAGGCTCTTTGGGTTTATGGATAAACCAGGCGGTGGAAACACCCGCAACAAATACCAGCAACAACAGGGAAAAACGCCACTTAACCATAATCAATCCAGTGATCCGCCAACAAGATAATGAAGAGTACCATCAGGTGTGTGATGGAAAATTTGAAGCAGTGTATCGCAGTCTGTGCATCCGGCGAGAACTTGAGGCGCCAGGCCCACTGAATGAACCTCAGGTTGAGGCAGACACTTCCGAGCAGATAACCCCACCCAGCCATGCCAACCACCCAGGGCAACAGGCAGATCAGGGTCAGCAACAGGGTATAGAGCAACACACAGGTCTTGGTAAATTCGATGCCATGGGTCACCGGCAACATGGGGACATTCGCCCGCGCATAGTCATCGCGCCTGTGAATGGCCAAGGCCCAGAAATGGGGGGGGGTCCAGGTAAAGATGATGGCCACCAGCAGCAGGGCGTGGGGATCCAGGGAGCCCGTTACCGCCGTCCAGCCAAGCAGAGGGGGCATGGCGCCCGCCAAGCCGCCGATCACTATGTTCTGCGGTGTCGCTCGCTTGAGCCAGACGGTGTAGACGACGGCATACCCTATCAAGGAGCAGGCAGTCAGCCAGGCGGTGAGCCCGTTAACCCCCAGCCAAAGCGTGCCGATACCGCCAACACACAACAAGAGAGCGAAGGCCATCGCCTGCTGCGTCTCTATCCGGCCCCGCGCAACCGGTCTGTGATGGGTTCGCGCCATGCGCAAGTCTATGTGCCTGTCCAGCACATGATTGATGGCGGCCGCCCCTCCCGCCGCCAGGCCAATCCCGGTCAGCGTCAAAAACACCCGACCGAGACTAGGCACCTGTCCGGTGAGGTACATACCCACCAGCGCGGTCAGTAACAGGAGTGCAACCACCTTGGGTTTGGTAAGCATCAGATAATCTTGCCAACGCGACCAGGCCGTGGCGTACAACCCATGGGTTCGAATCATGTCATGTCTCCCTTATCCGGCCTGACTGGCGACCGAGCGCAAACCAGATGGTCACCATGGTGAGTAGCAGCAAGGCAGCAACCCCATTATGGGCCAGTGCCACCGGGAGAGGCAGCAACAAACCTATGTTGCTCACCCCCAAGACTATTTGCAGCAATACCAGGCTCGCCAGCACCAATCCCAAGCCCAACCGGCCCTCTCGACCGAGTCGCCAGGCCAGCAGCAGCAGGGTAAGCCCTGTGACGACGGCCCAACTTCTATGGGTCAGCTGTATCGTCATGCGAGCACCATATGGCAATACGCCGAATTGATAACTATCGCTAGGCGGCGGTATGGGGTCGAAGGCCTGGATAAAATCGAGCCAGCGCCACCAGGGCCCATCACACCAGGGCAGTTGATGGCAGGTGAGCGCCGCATAGTTGGCCGAAGTCCAGCCGCCCAATGCTATCTGCAGCACCAAGACCCCTAAACCGATGCGGGTCAGCCAGAGAGTGCGGGGGGGATAGGGCGTCGAGGGCGTTGACTCGGTGCCCGCCGACCAATGCCTCAAGTTAGCCAGCCAGAGCAGCGCCAATATGGTCATCCCCCCCAATAGATGGCCCATCACCACCAAGGGGAAGAGATTCATGGTCACCGTCAGCATACCCAGTGAGGCCTGGCCCAGTACCAATCCAAACGTCAGGCAGGCGAGCAGTCGGCCCTGTCGCCGGAGGAGGGAAACCAGTGTCATGGAAAGGATGACGAGACCAAGCACCCCGGCACAATAGCGATGGAGCATCTCATTCCAGGCGAGGTGCGGCTGCAATGGGGTATCAGGGAAACGATGCTCGGCCAATGTCAGCTCATGGCTCTGACTGGGAACCATGTGAAAACCATAACATCCTGGCCAGTCCGGACAGCCGAGGCCCGCCTCCGTCAGCCGGGTATAGGCCCCAAGTACGACTACCACGGCCGTGAGCAACAAGGCACACAGACTGATCCAGCGCATATAACCCCCAAGGCCCATGAGGCCAGATGGTTTATTGTTTTTATCCGATTCTTGATAATTTCAATAACTTGCGAAGGTCTGCCAACAGAGCCTCCCCGGCCGACAGTTCATTTCCTGCGGTAAGGGCAATGGGATAACGCAAGACCAACTGTCCTCTGGGGTCGGCGATATAGATGTAACCCTCCGCCAGCCCGGTCTGATTCACCGCAGTCTTGATCAGTGGATCCAAACTCTCGCTGCCCAGGCGCATGGGAACCACCCTGTCCCGCTCCTGGCCCAGTGCTAACCAGCTCTGGTGCAACAGATAGACGCCCGCCGAGCAGCGGGCATCGCAAACGGTATCGGTTGGCAACAGCAGATGCCAGCGGCCCTGTTGGGGCACCTGACCCTGCACCCATTCACCCTGGGCGGTTGCCCCCCCCTGAAACCAATGCTGGCTAAGCACCAGCCAGGCAATGGCAGGAGACGCCAAAAACACCAGCACCAGGACCAATAGTGGTGTCGCCTTCATTTCGCCTCCTTATCTCTGTGCGCATGTTCAGCCTCAACCTCGTGGGCTGTCTTGCGCCACCACCAAACTGTCAGGCCAATCAGGGTCAACGTCATGACAAACCACTGCACGGCATAACCTATATGCCGGGATGGTGCCATCGGCATCTCAGGCTGGCGATGTACCAACTCAGGCCAGGCCCCTCCTTCCTCTAGCACCAGTACGAAGGGCAATACCGGCTGATGCCACTGCTTAGCCAGCCAGGTAACATCTATCGCCTGGAGCCTATGTGGCCACTCTTCCTCCGCGTCGCCGAGGTGCAGAGGGGGACGATAGGGGCGAGCCACCCGTCCTCGAACTCGGTACTCTCCTGCCGGTTGTGAAACAGCTGGTATAACCTGACGATCTTGTCCTTGGGGCAGCCAACCCAGATCGACCAGCAATAACCCCTGTGCCGTAACCATAGGGCGTAAAACCTGGTAACCCGGCCGCCCTTGATAAACCTGGTTATCGAGGAAGAGGGTGATCCCTGGGGCAAATCCCCCTTCCATTGAGAGTTGATAGCCATACCTGTCCTCCTTGACCAACAGGTCCTGCAGACTCAGTTCGACTTGGCCACGCTGATGCATCTGGTCAAGCAACTGGCGCTTTTGCGCTGCACGAGTCAGCTGCCAACTGCCTAGCCAGACCATGAGCAACGCCATGGCAAAGGCCAGCACTAGCAGACCAACTCTTCCTTTTGCCCCTGCAAAGCCACCTATAATCACGTCATCGCCCGGAGAGTAACGACCATGATCATCAAATTGCTCCTGTTATCACTGCTCGCCATGGTACTGATTTCCCTGTTCAGGGCCCTGTTCCAACTGGTCAAGGGCCAGACTAACCTGCCGGCAAGCCACTACCTGGGACGCAGAGTGCTCTTCTCCGTGCTACTCGTCGCCCTGTTACTGCTGGCCATGCTGAGCGGCATGTTGACCCTCAACCCTTCGCCTTTATGAGCGCTCTCTAAAGGATATAGACGAAAACAAACAGGCAGAGCCAGACCACATCAACAAAATGCCAGTACCAGGCGCTTGCCAGAAAGGCAAAGTGTTGATGAGCATTGAAATGTCCCTTCATCACCCTGAGCCACATGATGAAGAGCATGAGGGAGCCGAGGAATACGTGCATGCCGTGGAAGCCGGTCAGCATGAAGAAAGTATTGCCATAGATGCCGGATTTGAGGGTCAGCCCCATCTCTGTATAGGCGTGGTAGTACTCGAAAACCTGCAATGAAAGGAAAAGAAGACCGAGCAGGACAGTGCTGCCGAGCAATACCTTGACCCTATTCCTATGTCCCTGTTCCAGGGCCTGGTGGGCAAACTGCAAGGTCACCGAGGAGCTGAGCAGTAACAGCGTGTTGGCCAGTGGCAATCCCTGCCAGGGCATGGCTTCAGTACGGGTGCCGCCGGGAGTGGTCACCAATGGCCAGATGGCCTTGAAATCAGGCCAGAGCACTTCGTGAGTACTGAGGTGATGAAAATGTTCCCCACCCAGCCAGGGAACAGATAGCACCCTTGCATAGAACAGCGCACCGAAGAAAGCGCCGAAGAACATCACCTCGGAGAAGATGAACCAGCTCATTCCCTGACGAAAAGATCTGTCCATCTGCTCGCTGTAGAGCCCGCTCATGGACTCATTGATGACGTGACCAAACCAGCCAAACAGCATGACTATGATGGTCAAGATGCCCGCCAATAACAGCCATCCTCCCGGGCTGCCATGACTTATCAGGGTACCGGCTCCGGATGCCATCAGGAACAGACCCAAAGCCCCCATGATGGGCCAGGGACTCTGCGCCGGGACATAGTAGCTATTCGCCATACTCGCCTCCGATACGGGGCTCGAGGCCTCGTCATGTGGGATCTCTTCAGCCATTCTGACCACCCTGCCCCATCGCCTTGGTCACGTCATACAGGGTGTAGGAGAGTGTCAGGGTATGCATCTCGGCTGGCAGGGCCTGATCGATATAGAAACGCAGCGGCAGCTCCGCTCTCTCTCCGATGGCCAAGTGCTGCTGCTGAAAACAGAAGCACTCTGTCTTGTGCAAATAACGGGCCCCCAGCCCGGGGGTCACTGAGGGTACGGCTTGCAAGACCCTGGCACTATCCGCCAGATTCTCGACCATGAAATGGGTGCTGCTCAGCTCGCCAGGATGCACTTCTATCCGTTGTACGATCGGGGCAAATTTGCCCTCGAAGCCCGGGAAGGGATAGGCAACCAGTTCCAATGTCACTGTGCGGGATCGGTCAACCTCTCCGCTGGCTGCCGCAGCCGCCACCGGCTCCGTCTTGCCGTTTATCCCCGTTATCTGGCACAGAACGTCATACAAAGGCACAAGCGCATAACCAAACCCGAACATCAGTAGCGTGATCAGCACTAGTTTGAGGGTGAGCTTTGCATGCATGTCACTTCACCTCGGGAGGAGTTGTGAAGGTGTGGTATGGCGCTGGCGATGGCACTTCCCACTCCAGACCCTGGGCACCATCCCAGGGTTTGGCTGGTGCGGCGGCGCCACCTCGGATGCATTTGATCACCACGTAGAGAAAGATGAATTGGGACAGACCGAATGCGAATCCCCCCAGGCTGACGATGCTGTTCACATCGGCAAACTGGATTGAATAATCAGGGATCCGCCGTGGCATGCCTGCCAGACCGAGGAAATGCATCGGGAAGAACAAGACATTGACCGAGATGACGGAACACCAGAAATGCCACTGGCCGAGCCGCTCGTCATACATGTGCCCTGTCCATTTAGGGAGCCAGTAATACGCCGCAGCCATGATGGAGAAAATGGCCCCCGTCACCAGTACATAATGAAAATGTGCCACCACGAAGTAGGTATCGTGATACTGAAAGTCCGCCGGTGTGATGGCCAGCATCAGCCCGGAGAATCCCCCCATGGTAAACAGCACTATGAAGGCAATGGCGAACAGCATGGGCACCTCAAAGCTGAGCGACCCGCGCCACATGGTAGCCACCCAGTTGAATACCTTCACGCCAGTTGGCACCGAAATGAGCATGGTGCAATACATGACGAAGAGTTCGGCAAACACCGGCATGCCGGTGGTGAACATATGATGAGCCCACACCAGGAAGCTCAGCCCGGCAATCGAGGCGGTGGCATAGACCATGGAGCTATAGCCAAACAGCGGCTTGCGAGAGAAGGTGGGGACTATGGCCGAGATGATGCCAAAACTCGGCAATATCATGATGTAGACTTCGGGGTGACCGAAGAACCAGAAGATATGCTGGAACATGACGGGATCCCCACCTCCGGCTGCATCAAAGAAGCTGGTACCGAAATATTTGTCGGTCAACACCATGGTCACCACGCCGGCCAGCACGGGCATGACGGCGATCAGCAAGAAGGCAGTCACTAGCCAGGTCCAGACGAACAGAGGCAGTTTCATCCAGGTCATGCCTGGCGCCCTCAGGTTACAGATGGTCACTATGACGTTAATGGCCCCCATGATGGAGCTGATCCCCATGATATGGATGGAAAAAACAAACAGTGCCGTGCTATCAGGGGAGTAGTGGGTAGAGAGCGGCGCATAGAAGGTCCAACCGAAATTGGGGCCCCCACCCTCGGTGAACAGTGACCCCAGCAGGATCAGGAAAGCGAATGGCAGTATCCAGAAGCTCCAGTTGTTCATGCGCGGCAATGCCATGTCTGGTGCCCCAATCATCATGGGGATCATCCAGTTGGCCAACCCGGTGAACGCGGGCATGACGGCGCCAAATACCATCACCAGACCGTGAACCGTGGTCATCTGGTTGAAAAAGGCGGGCTCAACCAGTTGCAATCCCGGCTGGAACAGCTCGGCCCGGATCACCATGGCCATGGCTCCCCCGGTCAAAAACATGGCGAAACTAAACCAGAGATAGAGGGTTCCAATGTCCTTGTGGTTGGTGGTCAGCAACCAACGCAGCAAGCCTCTGGGCTTATGGCCATGTTCTGCCTGATGATCGACATCCGTGACGACACTCATCTTGCTCTCTCCTACCTGGTTTTTCCCTTGAGGAAGGCATCTACATCCTTGGCCTGCACTTCATCGCCCTTGTTATTACCCCAGGCATTGCGCTCATAGGTGATCACGGCTGACAGCTCCTGCAGACTTAGCTGATTGGCGAAGGCCTGCATGGCCGTCCCTGGTTTTCCGTGCAGTACCCGCTCCAGGTGATCCGCCTTGGGGCCCATCGCAATGGGGCTGCCTTTGAGAGCGGGGAAAGCACCAGGCACCCCTGCTCCATTCGCCATATGACAGGCGGCGCAGTGGCCCAGATAGATCTTCTCGCCAAGTTTCATCAATTCGTCCCGACTCATGGTCATGGCCAGCAGTTTCTGCTCCTGCTCCTTGGCCGCCAGCTGCTCGGTTCGGGTCTTGCTCAACCACTGATTAAACTCGTCCTCAGACTTGGCGATCACCACTATGGGCATGAAACCATGTCCCTTGCCGCACAACTCGGCACATTGGCCGCGATAGATACCGGGTTGATCGATACGGGTCCATGCCTCGTTGATGAAGCCTGGGTTGGCATCCTTCTTCACCGCGAAAGCGGGCACCCACCAGGAGTGGATCACATCTTGGGAGGTGATGAGAAAACGTACCTTCTTGCCAGTGGGCAGCACCAAGGGGCGATCCACCTCGAGCAGGTAGTTCTCTCCTTTGTTGCGCTTGTTATCGATCTGCGCCTGAGGCGTCGCCAGCAGGCTGTAGTATTCGACGCCATCATCGAAGTAGCGGTAATGCCACTTCCACTGCGACCCCGTTATCTGCACAGTCAGGTCGGCATCGGTTGTATCTTCCATGGCGATCAGGGTACGAGTGGCCGGAATGGCCATGCCAATGAGGATGAGGAAAGGGATCAGGGTCCAGAGGATCTCGACTCTGGTACTCTCGTGGAAATGGGCGGCTTTCGCTCCCTTATCCTGCCGATGGTGCCAGATGGCCCAGAACATGACCCCGAACACCACCAGACCTATCAAGGCGCAGATGATGAGAATGGTCATGTGCAAGTCATAAACGTTACGACTGACGGCGCTGACACCCTCCGTCATGTTGAAGCGCATACCATTGCCGAGCGCAACACCGCTCCAGGCACACAGGAATATTGAGAGAGTAATCAGGACTCTTTTCACTCTGCCCCCATTTTTAGCGCTGCCCTGTCGGGCATTTCTTCCCTGAGATTGGTCTTTGGTGCCAATCGACAGGTTAAGTAAAGCAGCAAATGAGAATGTGTGAAAAAAGTGTTAAAAAAGAATTTGAAAAAACAGGCGGGAATAACAAGGCCCCTCAACGGGGCCTGGGGTTACATCCAGTCAGCGTTGCGGATCACGCCAACCGCCAACCCCTCAATGGTGAGATGCTGACTCGCCAGATCGACGGCGATGGGTTGTAACTCTTCGTTTTCGGGTAGCAGCCACACTTGGCTACCTTTACGCTGGAAGCGTTTGACAGTCACATCCTCATCGAGGCGCGCCACCACGACTTGACCGTTGCGAACCTCTTGGGTCTTGTGTACCGCGAGCAGATCACCATCCATGATACCGATGTTCTTCATACTCATGCCCTGCACGCGCAGCAGGAAGTCGGCTCTCGGGTGAAACAGAGCGGGATCGACTTTATAGTGGCTCTCGATATGTTCCTGGGCCAGGATGGGCTCGCCGGCCGCGACCTTGCCGATGAGCGGTAAACCCTGATCTTCGTTCGCTGCCGCCTCGACATCGTCGAGCAAGAGCCGAATGCCACGGGAAGTGCCTGGTAGTATCTCTATGGCCCCTTTCTTGGCCAGGGCTTTTAGATGTTCTTCAGCAGCATTGGCCGACTTGAAGCCGAGTTTCTGGGCGATCTCGGCGCGCGTCGGCGGCATACCGGTCTCGCTCATGTTGGCCTTGATGAGATCCAGCACCTGAGCCTGGCGGGGAGTAAGGGGTTTCATAAGATTGGCACCTGTTTTTTTATACAGCACACTGGCAGTATATACAGTGTGTTGACCAAGGCAAGGTTCGACTGACAATTGTCGCGCTCTGAGCTCAAATAACCCGGATCCCGTCCCCTAACGCGGACTCATCGTACCTCTCGGCGACAAGCACGGCATGATTTGCTATGCTCACGCCGCCTTTTTTTGGAGAGCAGACGCATATGTCCCTTGGGCAGAGAATTTCCAGAGCCATACTGCAATGGCCGGTCAGTGGCTTGGTCAATCACAAGAGCCTGCCGGAAAATCCCATCGCAGAGCTCGACCTGGACCCGGCCAGACCCATAGTCTATGCCCTGAAAACCAGTTCAATCACCGATCTGCTGACCCTTCAGCAGTGCTGTGAAGATCTCGACCTGCCGGGCCCTTTCACCCCCCTGACACTGGGAGGAGAAACCGTCCCTCGCTACGTCTGCCTCGACCGGCCACCCCCCCTGTTTGGTGCTCGCAGCAAGCCACTCCCCTTCCTGCAAGAGTTTCAGCAGTTACTGGATCTGCATAAGCGTGATGCCGGGCTGGACGTACAGATAGTGCCCATCACTCTGTTCTGGGGCCGCGCCCCGGGCCGTGAAGGAGAAGAAGCCTCCGGCTGGAACATCATCAGTAGCCTGGCCCCCAACCGGCTCAAGAAAGCGCTGATCGTGATCCTCAAGGGCCGGGAAAACCTGGTGCGCTTCTCGCCGCCGCTCTCCCTGCGCCAGATGGCTGACAAACATGGCACAGATCAGGCCATCGCCCACAAGCTGGCGCGAGTCGCTCGCATCCACTTCAGCCGCCAGCAGCTGGCCGCGACCGGCCCCAAGCTGCCTAATCGCACCCTGTTATTCAGGCAGCTTCTAGACTCCGGGGTGATTCAGCAGGCCATAGAGGAAGAGGCTGAGCGCGATAATATCAGCCTCGACAAGGCCCAGAAGCGCGCCCATGACTACATGGATGAGATCGCGTCTGACTTCTCCTATCGGCTGATTCGGCTGGGGGAGAGCTTCCTCGGCTGGCTCTGGAACAAACTCTACCGCGGCCTCTCGGTCAATGGCGCCGAGAAGGTACGGCAACTGGCCCAGGAGGGCCACGAGATCGTCTATGTGCCCTGCCATCGCAGCCACATGGACTATCTGCTGCTCTCCTACGTCATCTACCACCAGGGCATGGTGCCGCCTCATATCGCCGCGGGCATCAACCTCAACTTCTGGCCGGCCGGTCCCCTGTTCCGCCGTGGCGGTGCTTTCTTCATTCGCCGCACCTTCAAGGGCAATCCCCTCTACAGCACTGTGTTCCGTGAATACCTCAACCTGCTGTTTGCCAAGGGTTATTCGGTGGAGTTCTTCACCGAGGGCGGACGTTCGCGCACCGGTCGCCTGCTCCCCCCCAAGACCGGCATGCTGGCCATGACGCTGCAGGCCATGATGCGTGGCCTGGACAGGCCGGTGACTCTGGTCCCCGTCTATCTGGGCTACGAACACGTGATGGAGGTCAACACCTACCACAACGAGCTCAAGGGCAGTCGCAAGGAGAAGGAGAGCTTCCTGCAGGTGCTGGGCATACTGCGCAAGTTGCGCAACTACGGCCGCGGCTTCGTCAACTTCGGTGAGCCACTGACCCTCAATGGTTATCTCAACGAGCATGTGCCCGAATGGAAGGCTGATATGGGTCGGGACGAACGCCCGGAGTGGATGGCGCCCACCGTCACCCGGCTGGCCGAGCTGCTGATGACCCGCATCAATGACGCCGCCGCCGTCAACGGCCTGACCCTGAGCGCCCTGGCACTGCTGGCCGCCGAGCGTCATGCCTTGACCCGCGACGAGTTGCAGGCCCAGCTCAATACCTATCTGGATTTGCTCAAACAGGTACCCTACAGCGAGCACAGCACCTTGCCGGAAGCGGATGCCAAGGATCTGCTGGATCAGGCCATGGAGCTCAACAAGTTTCAGGTCAGCGAAGACAAGCTGGGGCAGATCATCAGCCTGGACCGCTATCAGGCGATCCTGCTGACCTACTACCGCAACAATATCTTGCACCTGTTCGCCCTGCCCTCACTGGTGGCGGCGTTGATCGAGCGTTGCGAGGGGATCTCTCGCAACGAGATTGTGGCTCGCTGCATCGACATCTATCCCCTGCTCAAGACGGAGCTGTTCCTGCGTTATGAAGAGGATGAGCTGCCCAGTCTGATCGATGCCCTGCTGGCCGAGCTGCAACGCCAGCAACTGATCGAGTCCCGAGATGGCGGTCACTGGGTCAACCTCGGTAACCAGATGCGCCTGCTGTTGCTGGCCGAGAGTATCCAGGAGACGCTGCAGCGCTATGCCATAGTGCTGACTCGCATGCTTGCCCAGCCTCGCATAGAAGCTGAACAGCTGGAGGCTGACGGCCTGATGATGGCGGAGCGACTCGGTACTCTGCATGGCATCAATGCCCCCGAGTTCTTCGACCAGAAGCTGTTTAGCACCCTGATCCATACCCTGCGCAGCGAAGGGTATCTGGACTCGGGCAGCAAGCCCGACCTCGGGCGCTTCCAGGCCCTGGCCGACAACATACTGCCCCTGCTCAGCAACAAGATCCGCCGCACCATACGGGCGGGCAACCAGTAAGCCAGACCCGCTGATTGAATGGGAGTGCAAAGCAAGAACCAAGGGGCCCCAGCACGGGGCCCCTTGTCTATGCCGCGCCCCCATGACGCGGCCCACACCAATGCAATGAAGGCCGCACGGGCGGCCTTCATTGCACTCAATCGTCCAGGGTTTACCAGTAGTGCAACACCAGACCTGCAAACACCAGGGCGCCGGCATAGTTGTTGTTCAAAAAAGCCTGAAAGCAGGCCGCGCGATCTCGCTCGCGAATGAGTCGCTGCTGGTAGACAAACAGGATGGCGGCACCGAGCAGGCACCAGTAATAGCTGGCGCCTAGCGCCATCATTTGGCCGATCCCCAGCAGGATCAGCAGGGTCGCCAGTTGCAGTACTCCGATGATCAACTTGTCGAAGCGACCAAACAGTATGGCGCTCGACTTGATGCCGAGTCGCAGGTCATCATCTCTGTCCACCATGGCGTACTGGGTGTCATAGGCGATGGTCCACAGCAAGTTGGCCAGGAAGATGAGCCAGGCTACCGGCGGCAGCGCATCGGCCGCCGCCGCATAGGCCATGGGAATGGACCAGGAGAAGGCCAGGCCGAGCACCAGCTGGGGAATGGAGATAAAACGCTTCATGAAGGGGTAGCAGACAGCCAGCAGCAGACCGGCAAACGACAAACCTATGGTAAGCGCATTCTGGGTCAGCACCAAGGCAAACGAGAGCAGAGCCAGCACAGCAAACAGCAACAGCGCCTCTCTCGGGCTCACCTTGCCCATGGGCAGAGGTCGCCCCGCGGTACGCTTCACATGGCCATCGAAATGGCGGTCCGCATAGTCATTGATGACACAACCCGCCGAACGCATGGAGAAGACCCCGATCACGAACACCAGCAAGGTACCAAGATTGGGCAGGCCGTCGGCCGCCAGCCAGAGCGCCCACAGGGTCGGCCAGAGTAGCAACAGTGTGCCGATCGGCTTGTCGAGCCGGGCCAGCTGGGCATAGGCCAGGCCACGCTCCTTGGTCAATACAGTCACAGCAACTCCTTGTATAAATTCGGGAAAATCAAGGCTGACGGAGAAAGCATCCTGAGGGCTGACGCCCCTGGGGCAACCCGAGCCTCTCCATCACCCCAGTTGTCGAGGGGAGGATTGCATCGCGCATCCCAATCCGGGCAGCAATACCTCATGCACCAAGAGAGGCCAGCCGTTGAGATAGAGCCGTGAGCGTCGCCCCCAGACCACGCCCGCCTCACCCGCCTCATCCATCAGCTCGAAACGGGCCAGCTGCAGGCCGTCACGCTGAGCGGGGGCCACCCCGAAAATGCGATCGCCCAAGGGTTGTTCGCCCAGCTGGTTGAGTGCGGCGCCGCTCAGGGCCGCATCGGCAAACAGAGTCCAACCCAGGACGGCAGGCCCGCCATCCCCATGCAGGATCACCTCCCGCCGCAGTCCGGTCACGACGCCGAGCAGATCCTGTTCATCCGGCGTCAGTGCCTGATGGTGGTGACCGAGCAGCTCCAGAGAGAAGTGAGTATTGTGGCGGCGCAGACGCGCCGTCATGGACCCGGTATCGAGTAGCCAGGGGGCCAGTTCGGCTGGCGGCATGGCACTGGCTGGCGCCAGCCAGTCGCTTATCCGCATGAGGGGAACAGTCAGCTCGGATTTCACCGCATCACCATCCAGAGAGTTCCGTTATTAGGTTAAAATCCGGTTTATTATCCGTAAATCGATCGAAAAATGTAAGGAAATCCGTGCTTGACGCCCCAGCAGGCAACATCAAAAATGGGACATCTCACCAGTCTGAGTCCCCTACCATGCCCTATGTACTGAAACACGCTCGCCAGCTCGCCATGTTGCTGCTTGTTCTGCTGGCCAACCCGGCTTGGGCAGAAGAGTCCACCGATGCCGCCGCCCAACAGGATGGGGTTGCCTACCATCCCCTGGAGCCGGATATCATCACCAACTACCTGAGCGAGGGCAAGACCCTGGGCTATGTGCGGGTCACCGTCGAGCTCATGGCCGAGAACCATGGGGATCTCAAGTTGCTGGAGACCCATGATCCCTTGATCCGCGACGCCATCATACGGCTGATGGGCAGCAAGACCGCCGAACAGATCAAGTCTCTCCCTAGCCGCGAAGAGCTGCGCAAGGAGTGCGAGGCCAGAGTCAATGAACTGCTGGTGCGTGAGACGGGCAAGAAGGCGGTCAAGGAGCTGATCTTCACCAAATTCCTCTACCAGTGAACCCGTTGCGGGCCCACTGTATTAGTAATGCAAATCGATTAGAATACGGCGATACATTAGCCAAGGTGGTCGGATCCTATGGGCAACAAGACCCTCTGTGAGTGGCGCCGCCACGAGATCCCCTTCGATCTCAAGGCCCTGCGCAAGATAGTGCGCAAACCCAAGTTCATCTGCGGAAAATGCGCCCGCAGCGCCAATGACAAGAGCTACCTCTGCCAGCCGCTGCGCCTCAAGGAGTAGTCACCCGGCCTCCTTCCTGTCACCCGGATCGGCAGGAGGCGGCGGCTATCCTCGTCAGCACCGTCATGGGCAGGGTGAACTCACCATTCCCCCTGAACCTCTACTGATCTGTCCAGCTCTGGCGCCCCTGAGCAAACAGCTTGCGCGCTTGCGCATCATTGGGGCAGACCCCGCGATACTCCTCGCCTGAGCGCCCCGCCAGATAGAGGTGCTCGGGGCGACAATACCAGGCCAATCCCCTCTTGCGGCCCTGTTCCCAGAGAGCTTCATCGACCTTGATACCGCACTGGGTCTGATGGAACTCGACCCTCTGTTCGGTAAACCCCAGCTTGCCATCGGCTTCGCCAACCTGATCCCACTGCTTTTCACAGGGGTCATCCGAGTTGGAAACGCAGCCGCCAAGCAGGGCGGCGCAGAGTATGAGTAATGGGCGCATCTTCATCCTTGAGCGTCATTCGGGCTTTCATTCTAACGAGCCGATGCCCCACCACCAAGCCCGCTTTGCGGGTGCCAAACAAATCAGGCGGGCCCTTGGCCCGCCTGAACTTGTACTACCCGGTATCATTGGTCGTCTAGGTCGTCGTCAAACTGCCAACTGTCGTCGTCCAACTCCTCCAACTGCTCTTCCCAGGATTCCGGCTCCCAGTCATCGTCGAGCTCGTAATCCGGCTTGTGTCCACCCATGCTCATTCTCCTTGGATAGTGCACCCGCCCTCAAAGTCTATCCAGAAAAATGGAGGCTGCCAGTCAGGCAGGTTCTAGCCTTGCAGCTTAATCACCGTCCAGGCTGGCTAAACAGCGGGAGAGCGTGCGCGCCAGTGCCCCTTGATTGCGCAGCACCACGGCGCGGGCCTGCTCACCCATGGTGCGACGGGCGCCTCCGTCGGCGAGCAGCGCGCTCACCCGGTTTCCCAGCTCGTACTCATCGGCCACCACCTGGCCCCCGCCCTGAGCCACTAGCTGACGGGTGATATCACTGAAGTTGAAGTAAGCGGGTCCGGTCAGGCAGGGCTTGCCCAGGGCCGCCGGTTCCAGCAGGTTGTGACCGCCGACCTTCACCAGACTGCCGCCGACGAAGGCCAGATCGGCCGCCGCCAGCATCAGTGGCAACTCCCCCATGGTATCGCCGAGATAGACCTTGTCGCCCTCTTCGACCCGTTCAGCCTGACGCTGATGCTGAGAGCGACGCACGCAGCCATAGGAGGCGCACAGCGCCGCCACGCTGTCGAACCGCTCCGGATGACGCGGCACCAGGATCAGCAGGGCGGTCGGGTGTGCCACCAACACCCGATCGAAAGCGGCCAGCACCTGCTCGTCTTCCCCCTGATGAGTGCTGGCGGCGATCCAGACCGGTCGCTCGGCGCCCAGGGCCAGGCGCAGGGCGTGGCCCTTGCTCTGCACCTCATCACCAAACTGGATATCGAACTTGATGGAACCCGTCACCGCCAACCTCTCTTTGCCTATGCCGAGCCGATGAAAGCGGTCCGCATCATCCTGATGCTGGCAGAGCAGCAGACTGAGCGGGCGACTCAATGCATCAAAGGCCCCCTGAAAGCGACCATAACGCTGGCAGGATCGCTCGGAGAGACGCCCATTGATGATGGTCACAGGCAGGTGACGTGCCTCGCAGGCGTGCAGCCAGTTCGGCCACAGCTCGGTCTCCATTATCCAGAGGGCACGAGGCTGGAAGCGCTTGAGGAAGGCGGCGATCGCCCAAGGGTAATCGAGAGGCGCATAGCGGTGCACCACCAGATCCCCGAGCTTGGCCGCCTGTTCGGCGCCGGTACGGGTGGTGGTGGTGAGCAGAATGGGCAAGTCCGGCCGCTCGGCCTTGAGGGCGCGAATGAAAGGGCTGATGGCGAGGGTCTCACCCACGCTGACCGCGTGGATCCAGAGTGGCGCCTCCTGCCCGGTCGGCGGTACGCGGCCCAGATGCTCGGCCCAGCGCGCACCAAACCCCGGCTTGCCTCGCTTCGGCTTGTAGAGCGCCAGCAACGCCAACGGCAAGCCCAGATGGATCAGCAGGTTGTAGAGCAGCCGATAGAGCATGCTATTCCGGCTCCGACCGCTTGCCCGCATTGGCAACAAAATGCGGTGGGTCAACCCGCTGTAGCGCTATCGGCTGAGCCGCCGACTCGCCGCACTCCAACCGCTTGCCCGCCTCTATCACCTGTTCCGGCATCAGCTCGATCAGGCACTTGAGGTGACCAAACTTGCAGGTGCGCTTGAAGCAGGGACGGCATTCGATGTCGGTGTGCACTATCTCGACCCTGTCTGCCAGCGGTGGCGTATAGAGCGGCGAGGTGGAGCCATAGACCCCGATCAACGGCCGGTTGAGGGCGGCGGCGATGTGCATCAGGCCGGAGTCATTGGAGATGACCCGCCCGGCCAGCGCCATCAGATCGATCGCCTCATACAGGCTGGTCTTGCCCGCCAGTACATGGCAGTTGGGCCGTGACAGCGGATTGATCCGCTCGCGGATGGTATTGGCCACAGGCACATCCTTGCCCGAGCCGAAGATCCATACCTGCCAACCCTCATCCAGATGCTTCTGCGCCACCACGGCATAGTGCCCTTCCGGCCAGCGCTTGGCCGGACCGAACTCGGCGCCTGGGCAGAGCACCAGCACGGGACGGGCACTGCTGAGCCCCAATCGCTCCAGCGCCTTGCCCTGATTGACCAGATCGACATTGAGCGACGGATGGGGAATGGCGGGAATATCGGCCCGGCTCTTCATCTGCGCCTTGGGATAGGCCAGCGCCAGATAGGCCTCTACCATCAGCGGGAAGGCAGACTTGTTGCTGCGCATGTCGTTGAGCAGGCCGAAGCGGTGCTCCCCCTTCCAGCCGGTGCGCACCGGTATCCTGGCGAACCAGGGGATAAGTGCCGATTTGAGCGAGTTGGGCTGGATGATGGCTTGATCGTACTTCTCAGCGGCAAGCTGCTTGCCGAGCCGACGCCGCTCCCCCAACTTGAAATCACCGTGACCCAGGGGCATGGCGACCGCCTTGTCCACCTCGGGCATGCGTTCGAGCAGAGCCCTGCACCAGGCGGGCGCCATCACATGCAGCTCACAGTCCGGGTGGTTGGCCTTGATCGCCTTGTAGAGGCTCTGGGACATCACCATGTCGCCGACCCAGGAGGGGCCGATCACCAATATCTTCATGCTTGTTCTGTTCCTGCGTCTTGCAACATGCCGCTCACGAAGTCGTCGCCAGATACCCAGCTGAACACCTCATGGGCCTTTATGTGAGTCTGAAAATAGCTATGCAGACCATAGTGATGATAACCATCTCGTCTGACAGTACGGCCCCACCAGCGTTTGAACCGCTTCTCCAGCCGGTCCTTGGCATGCAGATCGTGCATCGTCTCCATGGCGACCACTTTCTCTTTTTGGCGCGCCAGCGTCAGGGGGTGGCTGTAACAGTGCCAAGGCCCCAGCCTGGAGTGTTCACTCTGCCAGGGGGGCAAGGTGGTGCCCGCATGCTCGGGGCCATAAGGGAAATCATGGACCTTGCGCAGGTGATTCGCATAGAGCAGCACCCGGGACGGGCAGTGCCCGCTCTGCTGGATAGCCAGCGCCAAGGCTTGGGCAGTGGCAACGTGGTCGCCATGGGGATCCACCTCGGGGTGGGTCACCAGGACGCTGCTCGGCCGCACCCGCATCAGCAGCGCCGCGAGATCGGCCACCAGCAACCGGCCGCGGTTGGCAGCCTGCTCGTCACCCGGCAAGGGTTGGGGATTCCAGCGCCGAAACGGCGCCGGTGTCAGTTCGGGTAACTGAGCATGGGCGACCAGGCTGTCCGGGTCAGCCACCAGCTTTGCCAGGCTGTCATTGAAGTAACCCAGGCAAAACAGGCGAGCCGCGCTCACCCCAGCCAGCAGAGGCGTGGTCACACTGTTCCAGGCCCGGATCATCCCCTTGCGCGCCGAGGCGCTCGCCAAGTCGCCATCCAGGCCGGGAATATATTGGCGATCCAGCCGGCCAAGCTTCTCCCCCGCACTCAGGGTCACTATCCAACTGCGTTCGGCATGGTCGCTGTAGAGGCCAAAGGCGGCCAGCTCGGCATCGTCCGGATGAGGGGAGAGAATAAGCACGGCCCCATCTTCCAGTGCCGGATTGGCAAAGGCCAACAGGCGGGCTTCTGCTTGCCAGCGACAATCCCGTCCCTGCAGCGCTATCTCGTCCAGCCGGGTCAAGCCGGTCAGATTGAGGAAACGCCGGCCACGCTGGTTCGCCTCGAAGAACTGCTGCTGGCCAGACGCTGCCCCGGCGATGCCGATGCGCCCCTGGCGCCGTTTGTGGGTCGCTTCATAACCAAACTCCAGCAACAGGGTGTGATTGACCAGCTCACCCACGGCGCTCGCATCCAGTTTGCCATCCGGCGACAGCGTGACGGGGGAAACCCAGCTTGGGGCCAGGGGGTAACTGTGATCCAGCATCGTCATGATTTAATCCTCAATGAGGGCGAGGAAACGGCGGGCAATCTCGCCATCGTCGAACCGGTCAACCCAGTGGGGCTGGATCTGGACAGGGTCAGCCAGGGCTTCACGCATCTTGGCGGCCAGGGCGGCCTCATCATGGGCGGCCAACAAGCGGGTCTGTTCTTCGATCAGCACCTCGCGAATGCCACCCGGTACATCGGTGGCAACGGCCTGGGTGCCGCAGGCCAGGGCTTCAATAAGCACCAGCCCAAGTCCCTCGGTCCTGGAGCTGAGTATGAAGGCCTCGGCCCCTGCAACCCAGGGATAGGGATTGGCTTGATGGCCGAGCAGTATCACTCGCCCATCCAGCGCCAGAGTCTGTATCAGCCGCTCCAGCGAGGCTCGCTCGCTACCCTCTCCGATAATCACCAGCTTGCAATCGAGTTCGGCCCGCTTGAAGGCCCGCAGCAGCAGGGCCTGATCCTTCACAGGTACCAGGCGTGCCACGTGCACCAGGAAAGGTCCCGTAATGGGGGGATCTTGAGCGAGCTGCGCCAGCCGACGCACCCGCGCCAGCGGGACACCATTGTGGATCACCGCCTGTCGTGCCGGCCGGACCGAGAAGTGTGACAGCATCTGTTGCAGCACCTCGGCGATACCCTGGGAAACGCAGATCACCTGCTTGTCCTGGAACAGCTTGGCGGCGAGCCAGCCGCCGAATCGATAGTGGCGCAGCTTGGAAGAAGGTCCCTCCACCAGTTGCCAGCAGCGTGGGTCATGCAAGTCCCACAACAATTCGAATGCCCCCTGGCCCCGGATCAGGATCTGATCGAAGGCACCATATTGCGCCTCCCACTCGGCGATCCTGCGTCTGGCCAGCGCGCTGGTGCGCCAGCCCGTCCAGACGAAGCCCGAGCCAGGCAGCAGATGCTTGAGCAGACCCCGCCCGAGCAGATCGCAACTCAGCCCCAACAAGCCGCGCCGGGCTTCCCGCTCGATATCACCGCCCGCATGGAGATGCACCGCGGGATCCGGCATCAGTCTGGCCTCGCCACGCAGCACCCAGACATGCACCTCATGACCCTGGGCTACCATGGCGTTGGCCAGCGTGATAGTGGCCTGCTCTATGCCTCCTGCCTGCAAGCGACGCAATATGATCAGAATGCGCTTCATCTGACTTGATCCGTACAACCCTGCGGATAGCGGCGGCGCCAGCAGAGAGTGATCAGACCCCCGAGGATGATGTTGAACACGAAGGTACCGGTACCAAACGACATATAGGACTCAAAGTTGTTCACAATGACCCAGAAGACGAAGAAGCAGAAACCGAACACCAGTACATCGGTCGGCATCAGCCGTGCTCGCCAGGTAAGCCAGCAGTCACGGCCGATGACAATGGCCAGGGCGAGCAACATGAGCGAACCAGCCAAGCCATAGCTGAGCTGAACTTCGAGGAAGTAGTTGTGCAGATGACCAAACTGCTGTTTGACCCAGTCGGGCAACACATCGGAATGACTGATGACCCGACTGCGGGCCTGGGAGCCCCACCCAAACCAGGGACGCTCAGCTATCTTGTCGGCAGCCACTTTCCAGGTGTTGGCCCGTATTCCAACGCTGGTATAGGGGATATCGTCCCAGTCACCATGCAATAGCTGCTGAATGACAGGGGCCTCCTGCTCATACCGCTTCTCGACATGGGAGAGACCCCGTTGTCCCAAGCTGACAAATAACAGGGCTGTGCCCATCAGCAGCAACGCCAGCACCCAGCAGCGCGGTCGCTTGAGCCAGATCCAGAACACCAGAGCCAGCAGCAGAGCCGCGAAAATCGCGATGAAAATGGCCCGGGTCTGGGTCACGATGATCCCCAGTACCGCCACCCCCAGCACCCCAGCCCAGAGCGGCAGCCGCCACCAGCGCTGTGCGCCGACCGATAACCAACGCTGGCTAAAACAGAGGCAACCCAGCATCAGGGTACCGAAATACATGGCGATATGCTGGGCGTTGCGGATGCCAAAATCGACTCTCTGCCCTGACAAGCCTTGCTGCCAGGTGCTCCAGTCGGCTGGCGAACCCAGCACACTAAACAGCAATCCCAAGGCGGCGATGCCCCACAGCCAGAAGACATTGCGCAGCCTGCCCGCCAGCAACACGGCGGTGGCAAAGAAGAAGAAGATCTTGGTCAGCCGATCGAGATGGGGGTTTGAGCTGGTAATGACGGTCGGTTCCAGCAGGCCCAGTAGCCAGGGGATGAGCTGGACCAGCAACGCCAGCCACACAAACTTGAAGTAGACGTCCAGACCCATGCGCCTGTGGGAGCTCAGCATCAGCAGCAGCGTCATGGCAAGGAACCCGACTTCCATCGCCTTGCCTATGCCACCGAACCAGATGCGACAGAGCGCATAGATAAGCAGGCAGGCCACCCCCAGCATTCTCAAATAGGGGGTCATCCCTTCCCCAGGGACGCTGCTCCATTGCCCATCCAGACTTTTTATTATGTTTTTATCCAATTTATGGTGCTCGGTCAGGCAGGGACAGGGCCTCAAACTGAGGCAGTACGCTCTCGGCCAGGAAGGCTTGATAATAGTCGGCAGTGATAGTCACAGGAGAGGCATCCATCCGGCCGATGGCATCGGCCAGCGCCACCTCATCCTGCAATGGCACCAGGAAGGCGGCCAACTCGCCGGTCAGTATCTCTTTCGGGCCAGAGGGGCAATCGACACTGACGATGGGAGTCCCCAGAAACAGCGACTCGATCAATACCCTGGGTAACCCCTCCCCATCCGAGGTGAGGATCAGCGCCTTGGCATGCTTGATATAAGGATAGGGATTGGTCTGATAGCCGGGCAGGATCACCTGCGCCTCCAGATCCAGCTCACGAATGAGCGATCGCAATCGCGCCTCCTCTTCCGGCTTGCCCTTGCCAAGCAGCAGTAAGGGAGTGCTCACCCCGCTGGCTTTATAGGCTCGCAACAGCCGATCATGACGCTTGCGATGCTCAAAGGTGCCCACGTTGATCAGATAGTCCCCGGTCGGCACAGCGGCGGGTTCGGCAGCCATGCGCACGAAGCCATCTCGCTCATAGGGGTTATAGATGGCCAGGATACGCTCAGGTTTGAGTTCGGCATCCTGCAGCAAACCGTCGACTACCCCCTGAGAGCAGCCGATCACCTTGCGGCCATTGTAGAAGCGCTGCAGCTTGGCCTTGGCTTTCGCCTTGCTCTTGGCGGTGTAGCGGGAGGCGAGCATGTTGCTCTTCACCCAGAACCAGAGGTTGGGGTGTTTGATATGGCGAGTGATCTTGTCACAGGAGCAGGAGAGCACCACATGGGGATCGAGACGGCGAATGGCCCGGGCGATGAACCAGGCTTGCCACTTTTCAACCAGCATATTGGAGATGGCCTTGGTGATGCCATTGACCAACGCCAGGTTGATCACCTCGAGGCCGGGGGGAAGACGATGCTCGATCAGGTCACGCAGTATGAAGACAGTCACCTGATGACCGCGTTGACGCAGCCCTTCCGCCGTGTTGATGAGAGACTTCTGCGCGCCGCCACCATACAAATCTTCAATCACGAATACGAAACGCTTGGAGTTCATGCATCATCTCATCAAGGAATAACATCGATAACCGAGTCGGCTGCTGGCCGACCCGTCAGCCGTGCTCCTATAGCCAGTCACACCCGCGGATGGGCTGCCTGCGACAGGGGTGAATAACACCCTGGTCCGGGTGAATATTCATCCTGGCTGCCAAAAAATTAATTGCCACAGCCATAAATCTGCACAACTCATGCTTGGCGAGCAAATCATATCCGGCGATTTTCCGTGACCCCCTGCGGCAAGTCAAACTTTGCCCACCAAACTTGAATCAGGATAGAATGGGGCTCACCTCCCTTTGCCGGTTATTTCCATGGAACAACAAGAAGCTGTCACCCTGGCGGTGGCCCTGACCACCTTTAACAGCATGCGCTGCCTGCCAATGGTACTGGACAGTGTGCAAGGGCTGGCGCAGCGTATCGTGGTCGTCGATTCAGGCTCCACCGATGGCACCCGCGAGTATGCAACCGAACGCGGCTGCATCGTCATCGAACGTCCCTGGCCCGGCCCGCTCAAGCAGAAAGTCTTCGCCATGGAACAGTGTGCTCCGGCCAAGTGGATCCTGCTGCTCGATTCCGACGAATCCCTCGAGCCCGAGCTCAGGAGCGATATGGAACGGGTGCTGCAAGAAGACGTTCTGACCATCAGTGCCTGGGAATTCCAGCGCAAGATCTGGTTCCTCGGCGGCTGGCTGCATCACATGTATCAGCCGGAATGGCGTCTGCGCCTGGTGCGCAGCGATCAGTGGCGCATGGAGGGCAAGATGGACCTCTATCACGACAAGCTGGTCACGGACGGCAAGGTCGGCAAACTCAAGGGCATCTGCCGCCATGACTCCTATGCCGACATCAAAGATGCGGTGATGCGGGCCCAACGCTACGCCGAACGCGCCGTTGGCCGAGAAATGAAAGGGGGCCGCTGGTATGACTTCGCCTGGTGCATCGTCGATGTGCTATGGCGTCACGGTATTCGTCAGCGCGCCTTCCTCGATGGCAAACGCGGCCTCATCATGCTCGGCATTACCATGGCCTCCAAGCTGATCCGTCAGGCCTACTTCTGCCAGCAGCGTCTGCAACCGCCCAAGAAAGATTGGGAAAACCCGGTCGTCTAACCGACCCACTTGACCAACAGGTTATCATCAGGGCCCATAATGGGCCCTGAATCATTTCTGTCACCGATCAGCTCGCCTGCCAGAGCGGCTTGCCCCATTGGGCGATGGCACTGGCCATGGTCTTGGGATCGAGCTGACTCATGTCCTCCGGATGATCGCTGTCCTCCGGCGGGCTGAAGGCCAGGTGGCGTCCCTCTTGATTGAGGGGGCGCCAGCGCAGCGGCGTGGCAGAGCGATGGGCCGGGAAGAAGCCCACCGTCGGCACATCCAGGGCGGCGGCAATGTGCAGAGGGCCTGTGCTACCGGCCATAAACAGAGCGGCATTGGCCAGCACCTGGCAAAACTTGGGCAAGCCTTCATCCGAGCGATAGATCCAGCCATTGCCGCCATGGGCCAGCAATTCGGCCGCCAACTGCTCCGCCTTGCTCTCCTCTCCTGGGCCCGCGGTCAGCACACACTGCAGCTCGGGACAAGCCTGGTTGAGTTTGATAATGAGCCGGGCGTACTGCTCGATGGAGAGGTTATTGGCCGAGCCGCCACTGCCGGCATGGACCATCAACCAGGGACGCGTCACATCGAGGCCCAGCTTTTGCGCCGTCTGACTGCGTACCTCCACAAGAGACTGGCCATCGAAGCGCAAGTAGGGCGCTTGTGGCTCAATCACCTTCGCCTGTTGATCGGTCAGGAAGTGACGGATCAAGTCGAGATTGTATTCATACTCCGGCTTCTGGGAGCGAGAGCGGCGCTGCACCAGCCGCTGATTGTAGAGCACTTGCGCCAGCTTGGTCGCCGGCGCCAGCCGGTAAGGGATATGGGCTTTCCACACCAATTTTGCATTGCGGGTATTGGAGAAGAGGCAGATAGAGGCATCGAAGGCGGCGGCCTTGATGCGTGCCAGCAGAGCACGCTGCTGCTCCTTGTCGGCCTGGGCGCCCGGATCCAGGATCACCTCGTCAATCCAGGGACAGAGCCGGGCCAGCGGTGCCGTGTAGCCGGGAACCAGGGCCGTCACATGGCAGTTCATGGAGTGCTTGAGCATGGCAAAACTTGGCCAGGCCAGCATAAAGTCACCAATCTTGTCATTGCGAACGACCAGAATGCGTTTCATAAGAGATCCCTTTGCTCCCCACACCCAAAGCGGGGAGGCTGAATGCGCGATGGGGGTATTCTTGCCTGATGCACTGCTATTCTCAAGCGACGACCTTATAATGCGACCAATTTTCCGGTTGCAGGACGCCAACACATGAGCACCAGGGTTATCTATCCGGGGACTTTTGATCCCATCACCAATGGCCACACCGATCTGGTGGGCCGGGCCGCCCAGTTGTTTGACGAGGTCGTGGTCGGCGTCGCCAACAGCCCCAGCAAGCGGCCGCTATTCGATCTGGCCGAGCGGGTCGCCCTCGCCCGTGAAGTCACGTCTCATCTGGGCAACGTCACCGTGGTCGGTTTCTCCGGCTTGCTGGTCAATTTTGCCCGGGAGCAACATGCCAATGTGCTGATCCGTGGCTTGCGCGCCGTTTCCGACTTCGAATACGAATTCCAGCTTGCCAACATGAATCGCCGGTTGATGCCGGAGTTGGAAAGCGTCTTCCTGACCCCGGCCGAGGAGAACTCCTTCATCTCCTCCAGCCTGGTCAAAGAAGTCGCCCTGCACGGCGGCGACATTCACCAATTTGTCGATCCCAGAGTCTGCCTGGCAATCGCCGCCAAGCTCGCCAAGTCGTGATCCAAGACCCCTACACCACAAGATTCATCGCAAAAGAGCAGGCCAAGCCTGCTCTTTTTCATTCACCCCGGTAAAACAGCGCCCGGCCGGATAGCGCCAGGGTATCCAGCCACTCATAACGGCGCCGATACATGGCCCGCTTCTTCGAGGCTATCTCCTGCAGCGGCTTGCGCCCAGCGGGCATCAGGGTCACGAAGTTGCTATCCAGCTCCTGCGCACCAAACTCCTGCCACAACTCGTCATAATCCGCCTGCAGGTTTGCCTTCTGTTTGCTGCTGTAGCGCCTGGCCTGAAACACATGAGCCCGCTTGCACACCGCATCGACTCGCACTGCTCCCATCGCCTCGGCCAACCCCAGCACCAGCATCACCACCAGGGACTTGGGTCTCAGACCATGACCCTCCTTGGTCAGCTCCCGCACCCTGTCCTGTGCCTGCGCAACCCCGGGTTCGGGGCCCTGCACCGAGCCAATCACCAGACGCAGGGAATCAGGCTGTCCGGCAAAGGAGAAGGCGCAGCTATAGAGCCGCCGCCCCTGTTTATCAATGATGGAGACGGCCAGCTCGGCCTCGCGCCTGAAAGTGCCATCGTGACGCAACAGGATGCGGCAGCCACTCTGGGGATAGAGGCCCAATTCAATACCCTCCGCCAGATAGAGAGGGGCTATCAACGCCGGGTAGCAGAGTTGCAATAGGCGATAGTGCTCGACCAGCATGGCTGCCCGCTGGCGAGCATTGGAGCAGGCAAAACGATAGGGGCGCAGCGGCTTGTCGAGCAGCTCTGGATACTGACCTGGCAGGGCCTTGAGTGGCTCGCTGCGAAACAGTTCAAACACCTGGCTCATGGATTTGCGGTAAAACAGACTGCGCAGCACGAATTTGCCGCGCTTGAAGTGCAAGCGACTGCCACCATCCGGGTAGAGGTAACGCGCCATGGCGAGCGCGCCGTAATGGGGCTGACGGGATAGTTGCTCCCAACCGAACGAGTTGCTGGTCATACCTTGCTCTCCAACTGCCTGAATGGAGGGCGATCCTAGGGATGACGCTCTGGCACTTCAATCGACTGGCAACACTTGCTTACAACTTCCCCAAATAAGTCCTAGTGCTGGCAGTGGCTGCAGAACACGGTGGTGCGCTGACCGATCCGGATCTCGGTCAGTGGCAGCTGACACTGATAACAGGGTTGCCCGCCCCGGCCATACACTTGCAACTGCTGCACGAAATAACCGGGTTTGCCATCGGCACTGGTGAAGTCCTTGAGGGTGGTGCCCCCCTGCACGATGGCGGCGGCCAACACCCGCTTGATCTCGGCGACCAAGGTTGCCAAGCGCTCGCCGCTCACCTCGCCTGCCGCCCGCCTGGGGCTAATGCCAGCGGCAAACAACGCCTCGTTGGCGTAGATGTTGCCAACACCAACCACCACATGGTTATCCATCAAGAAAGTTTTGATCGCTACGCTGCGTCCCTTGGCCCGACTCTGCAGATAATCGGCATTGAAGCCATCGGTGAGGGGCTCAGGGCCAAGTTTGGCGAGCAGGGCATGGGCCTCGGCGGGCTCGCGGGTCCAGAGCAGGGCACCGAAGCGGCGCGGGTCGTTGAGGCGCAGCAGCTTGCCGTTGGCCAGCTCGATATCCACATGATCGTGCTTCTCGGCCGGGGTGCCGATGTTGAGCACTCGCAGGCTGCCGGACATGCCCAGATGCAGGATGGCGGTGCCAAAATCGGTCTCCAGCAACAGGTATTTAGCGCGGCGACTGACCCTGCGGATGGTGAGACTGACCAACTCCTGGATCTCCCCCGGTATTGGCCAGCGCAGCCGACCATCGCGCACCACCACGCGGGTCACTTCGATGCCGGTAAGCCAGGGAGAGATGCCCTGGCGGCTCACTTCAACTTCGGGTAATTCGGGCATCTTATCCTCGCAGACTCAGGGAGTGGGTTTGAGCAGGGCGCGATACTGCTCCGCGCTAAGCGCCAGCCAGCGCTCCTCACCCAGGCGAACGGCATAACGGCCATTGTCCTGATAAAGGGCCAGCCTCAGAGGTTCTCCCTGTCCGGCCAACCAGAGCCTGAACTCGACCGGGCTGCCACGCAGCGGCTCACTCGGCGGCAACTGCCAGCCTTGCCAATGTTCAATCTGGCGGGTCAGGGCCAGGTTATCCAGCCCCAGATCCGGCACAGTGCGCCAGCCTTGACCCAATCGCTCCAGGGTCCAGCTCGGCCCTTGCCAGGTCAACACCACGGCACCCTCGGGCAACAGGCTGTGCAAGCGCTGGGCACTGTTCTCCTGCTGGGCCTGCTCAAGGCGATGCAGCAGCACTATCACCACCAATACCGCGATGATGATGACGTTGTTCCAGCCTTTACGACTCAATTTCAACATGGCAAGCCTCCGTTCTAGTCGGCAGTGTACTGAATTTGAGCCATAAAAAAACCCGGCACCAGGCCGGGTTTTTGAGACAAATTCAAGTAGTTACTTGATTTTGCCTTCTTTGTAGATCACATGCTGACGAATCACGGGATCAAATTTCTTGATCTCCATTTTTTCGGGCATGGTGCGCTTGTTCTTGGTAGTGGTATAGAAGTGACCAGTACCGGCGCTGGAGTTCAGACGAATTTTATCGCGAATACCTTTAGCCATGATCTAATTCCTTATACCTTAACGCCGCTGGCACGCAGTTCAGCCAGAACCACTTCAACGCCGCGCTTGTCGATGATACGCATGCCTTTTGCGGATACGCGCAGGCTCACGAAGCGTTTTTCACCCTCAACCCAAAAACGGTGAGTGTGCAGGTTCGGCAGGAAACGACGCTTGGTAGCGTTGTTAGCGTGCGAACGGTTGTTACCAACTGCCGGGCGCTTGCCGGTTACTTGGCATACTCTAGACATGTCAGTCTCTCCAAATCTTACTTCATTGCTCGAGCAAATATCTGCCCCGCTGGCCTTCGATTGCGGGGCAAACAGAAGGCGGCATTTTATACAGCATCCGTGATCAAAGATCAACTAATACAGAGCCAGAGCCCGGTTATAACCAACCACGCTCTGCAAAAGAAACCGTGATGCCGTCACCGATCACCAAGTGATCCAGCACTCTGATATCGATCAGGGCCAAGGCGGCCATGATGCGATCTGTGATCTGACGGTCGGCCCGACTGGGCTCGGCCACGCCAGACGGGTGATTATGCGCCAGAATCACGGCCGCTGCATTATGTTTGAGTGCTATCTGCACGATTTCTCTGGGCCAGACGCTCGCCGAATCCAGCGTACCGTAGAAAAGTTCGACAAACTTGATCACCCTGTGCTGATTGTCGAGCAACAACAACGCAAACACCTCCCGCGCCCTGTCCCTGAGCTGAGCCTGCAAATAGTCCCGGGTCAGCTGGGGCGAGGTGAGCGCATCACCCCGTTGCAACTGTTCGGCCAGATGGCGCTTGCTCATCTCCAGCACCGCCTGCAGCTGGGCATATTTTGCCGGCCCCAGGCCATGGGCGGCACAGAAAGCCTGTTGATCTGCACCGAGCAGCGCTCGCAATGAACCAAACGCCCGCAATAGTTGCCGGGCCAGATCCACGGCGCTCTGACCATTGACCCCAGTTCGCAGGAAGATGGCGAGCAATTCGGCATCGGACAGACCCGCCGCCCCCTGCAGCAACAGTTTCTCGCGGGGACGCTCCTCCGCTGGCCACTCTTTGATACTCATATGTTTCCCCATCGGCACTGTTGACAGAAAACATAGCAAAGATTGACGAGAGCCTGACCACAAGTCACCCATGTCAGCCTCTGTCGTCACCCTCAGGCTGTGCTATCTTAGCCGACCAGTCAGAACGAGCCGGAAGCAAAGCAGATGAGATTGGCCGACAAACGCATCCTGTTGGGTGTCAGCGGTGGCATCGCCGCCTACAAGAGCGCCGAATTGATACGTCGCCTGAAGGATCAGGGGGCCGAGGTACGGGTGGTGATGACCCGTTCCGCCAAGGAGTTTATTACCCCGCTGACCCTGCAAGCGGTCTCCGGCAATCCTGTCGCCGATAGTCTGCTCGACCCCGCCGCCGAGGCGGGCATGGGCCATATCGAACTGGCCAAGTGGGCGGATCTGGTGCTGATCGCACCGGCCAGCGCCAATCTGATGGCGCGCATGGCCGCCGGCATGGCCGACGAGCTGCTGACTACCCTCTGCCTGGCAACCCCCGCCCAGGTGGTAGTCGCCCCCGCCATGAATCAGCAGATGTATCGCAACCCGGCCACCCAGGCCAATCTCCAGACCCTCGCCAGTCGAGGCATTCTGCTATGGGGGCCGGACTCCGGTAGCCAGGCCTGTGGCGATGTAGGTCCGGGCCGCATGCTGGACCCTCTCGATCTGGTAGAGCGCTGCTGCCAACAGTTGACCGTCGATCCCCTGCTCGCAGGCGTCAGACTGCTGCTCACCGCCGGACCGACCCGCGAGGCACTGGATCCGGTGCGCTACATCAGCAACCACAGCTCCGGCAAGATGGGTTACGCCATCGCCCGCGCCGCCCGTGAGGCGGGTGCAGAAGTGACCCTGGTGAGCGGCCCGGTCGCCCTGGCCACCCCAAGCGGGGTAGCGCGGGTCGATGTGGAGAGCGCCGAGCAGATGCATCAGGTGGTGATGAGCCGGGTTCATGAGTGCGATCTCTTCATTGGCTGCGCCGCCGTGGCCGACTACCGCCCCGAACAGGTGGCTAGCCAGAAGATCAAGAAGACCGGCGACAACAACCAGATGGTGCTGACCCTGGTCAAGAATCCCGACATCATCGCCGCCGTGGGGGCGCTGCCGAACAAGCCCTTCACCGTCGGATTTGCCGCCGAAACCGTGGATGTGGAACAATATGCCCTTGGCAAATTGCAGCGAAAGCGGTTGGACATGATAGCCGCCAACGATGTGTCCCAGTCCGGGCAAGGCTTCAATGCCGATGACAACGCCCTCACCGTCTTCTGGCAAGGGGGTCAAGCCACCCTGCCGCTGGCCGATAAGCTGACGCTGGCTCGTCATCTTGTCGCCCTTATTGCGCGTCACTATCGACCCTGAGTCCCCAGCCTTGGGGCCATTCCAACTGACGAACGATCCATGACGACCCGGATTGCCTTGAAGATCCTGGATGTCCATACAAGAACCCATTGAAAGCTAACGATTCATGACAACACAAATAGAACTGAAGATCCTGGATGCCCGCATCGGCACCGAATTCCCCCTGCCTGCCTATGCCACACCAGGTTCTGCCGGTATGGATCTGCGCGCCCTGCTCGACCAGGCCATCACGCTGGCACCGGGTGATACCACACTCGTCCCTACCGGTCTGGCGATCCATATCCAGGATCCGGGCTTATGTGCCACTATCTTGCCCCGCTCCGGCCTCGGTCATAAGCACGGCATCGTATTGGGCAATTTGGTCGGCCTTATCGACTCCGACTATCAGGGCCAGTTGATGATCTCGGTCTGGAACCGTGGCAATGACAGTTTCACCGTTCAGCCAGGGGAGCGCATCGCCCAGCTAGTGATCATGCCCGTGGTGCAGGCCAGCTTCCAGCTCGTCGAAGAGTTTGATCAGAGCGAACGAGGTGAAGGTGGGTTTGGTTCTTCCGGTCGCCAATAACAGGACCCAACGCAGCCTTGGTTGCGTGGCTAATAATAGAACCAAGCCATTGTTTTTTTAGGGGAATCCATGGCAAGCAGTAATCAGAAACAGAGTCGGCGCGACCAGATCCTGCAGGCGCTCGCCCACATGCTGGAAACCAGCCCGGGTCAGCGTATTACCACGGCCCGGCTAGCGGCCGAGGTCGGCGTTTCGGAAGCGGCCCTCTATCGTCACTTCCCCAGCAAGGCTCGGATGTTCGAGGGGCTGATCGACTTTATCGAGGATTCCCTGCTGTCACGGGTCAACATGATCCTGGCCGACGAGAAGGACACCATGACCCGCTGCCACCACATCCTGCAGCTGCTGCTGGTGTTTGCGGAGCGCAATCCCGGCATCACCCGCATCCTCAACGGCGATGCGCTGCTGGGTGAGCATGACCGGCTGCGGGATCGGATCAGCATCCTGTTCGACAAGCTGGAAACCCAGCTCAAACAGGTACTGCGAGAGAAGCGGCTGCGAGAAGGTCAGGGTTTCCAGCTCGACGAGACCATGTTGGCCAACCTGCTGCTGGCCTATGCCGAGGGACGGATCAGCCAATTCGTTCGCTCCGAGTTCAAGCTCAAACCGACCGCGGACTTCGAAGATCAATGGCAGTTCATCCGCAGCCAGTTGCTGCAGAGTTGACCCAAACGATGAGGAGGCACTTGGCCTCCTCAGCTTTTTATGGCAAAAATTAACATCTTGCGAACCACAACGACCCAAACTGTCGCAATGCGCTGTTATAGTCCGTGGTTTTGATTAATTAGCCCAACAGGAAGTGTTATGGAACCCGAAATGCTCACCAGTGCTCAGACCTGGCTCGTCAACAATCAGGGCCTGCTGCTCGAGTATGGCGTCAACATCACCGCAGCACTGATCACCCTGCTGCTCGGTTATATTGCCACCAACCTTATCAGTGGCGGTGTCGAGAAGGTCATGAAGGCCCGCAACCTCGATGCCACCATTACCCACTTCGTCGGCAGCGTGCTCAAATATGGTCTGCTGGTGTTCGTGGTGCTCGCCGCCCTGGGCCGCGTTGGGGTCCAGACGACCTCCTTCATTGCCATCATTGGTGCCGCCGGTCTGGCCATCGGTCTGGCGCTGCAAGGCTCACTCTCCAACTTTGCGGCCGGTTTCCTGCTGATTATCTTCCGCCCCATCAAGTCCGGTGAGTTCATCGAAGTGGCGGGTACTGCGGGTGTGGTGCAGTCGGTACAGCTGTTCACCACCACCCTCACCTCCGCTGACAACAAGATGGTGGTGGTGCCCAACTCCGCCATCCTCAACGGCAACATCATCAACTACTCGCGCATGGACACCCGTCGGGTCGACATGACCTTCGGCATCGGCTACGGCTCAGATCTTCGCAAAGCCAAGTTGGTACTGGAGCGTCTGGTCAACGAAGAGCCACGCATCCTGAAAGAGCCGGCGGTCACCATTGCCGTTGCCGCCCTGCTCGACTCCTCGGTCAGCATAGTCGTGCGTCCCTGGGTCAAGACCGGCGACTACTGGGGTGTCTGGTTTGACTTCCACGAGCGGGTCAAGCTCGCCTTCGACGCCGAGGGCATCGAGATCCCCTTCCCGCAGATGGCATTGCACATGCACAAACCGCAAGCCTGACAGGCTGGCAACAAAAAAGCCGCTCACTGAGCGGCTTTTTTTATGGGAATGTCCCGTCCTGAATATGGTTGACACCTTTCCCCCGAATAAATGGAGAGCCCGATGGGACAAGGTGTGAAACGAACCCAGTGCGATTACTCGCTGACTTTTAAACTGGCCCTGGTCGAGCAGATTGAAAAAGGCGAGCTCACCTACAAACAGGCTCAGGCCCGTTAGACAGAAAAAGTGACCGACCGGGAGGCGGTAGCGCCGCCATGGCACGGCCAGAAATTGTGCCATTAAACCCCGAACTGGGCGCGGTAGGCCTGCATGGCGGCCAGTTGCTCGGCCAGCGCGGGCTGCTCATCCTGCTTCTCTTCCAGATAGGCGATGAGGTCGCTCATCTGGATGATGGCGATGATGTGGGCGCCGTAGTCACGCTCCACTTCCTGGATGGCGGAGAGCTCGCCCTTGCCCTTCTCCTGACGGTCCAGGGCGATCAGCACCCCGGCCAGGGAGGCGCCGTTGGCCTGGATCAGATCCATGGATTCGCGGATGGCGGTCCCGGCGGTGATGACGTCGTCCACCAGCATGATGCGCCCCTTGAGCGGGCTGCCCACCAGATTGCCGCCCTCGCCGTGATCCTTGGCCTCCTTGCGGTTGAAGCACCAGGGCACGTCCACGTCGTGCTGCTCCACCAGCTGCACCGCGGTGGCGGAGGCGATAGGGATCCCCTTGTAGGCCGGGCCAAACAGCACGTCGAATTCGATGCCGGCATCCATCAGGGCGGCGGCATAGAAGCGGCCGAGGCGGGCCAGATCGCGGCCGCTGTTGAACAGGCCGGCGTTGAAGAAGTAGGGGCTCTTGCGGCCGGATTTCAGGGTGAACTCACCGAATTTGAGAACCTGTTTCTCCAGGGCGAACTCGATAAATTGACGCTGGTAGGCTTTCATTCTGGCTCCTTGCTTGGCTTGTCGTTGACTGGTGGGGGGGTATAAAAAAACGCGGTCAATGCCGCGTTTTTCAAATCAGAAATTCAGGAGAGCGCCTGCTTCTGCAGCGCTATGATGTCGTCGATGCCGCCCTTGGCCAGCGCCAGCATCGCCAGCAGCTCCTCGTGGGTGAAGGGCTCGGCCTCGGCGGTGCCTTGCACCTCTATGATGCGACCATCTTCGGTCATCACCACGTTCATGTCGGTCTCGGCGGCGGAATCTTCGATGTACTCCAGGTCGCAGATGGCTTCGCCCTGATACATGCCGACGGAAACGGCGGCGATCATCTGCTTGAGCGGGCTCTGCTTGAGCATGCCTTTCTCGACCATCCAGTTCAGCGCATCCACCAGGGCCACGCAGGCACCTGTGATGGCGGCGGTGCGGGTGCCGCCGTCGGCCTGCAGCACGTCACAATCCACAGTGATGGAGTGCTCGCCCAGCGCGGTCAAATCCACGGCAGCGCGCAGGGAGCGGGCGATCAGTCGGGAGATCTCCAGGGTGCGACCACTCTGCTTGCCGGCGGCGGCCTCGCGGTTCATGCGCGAATGGGTGGAGCGCGGCAACATGCCGTACTCGGCGGTGACCCAGCCCTGACCCTTGCCTTTCAGGAAGCGCGGCACGCTGGTGTCGACGCTGGCGGTGCACAGCACGCGGGTGTGGCCGAACTCCACCAGCACAGATCCTTCCGCATGCTTGGTGAAGTTGCGGGTGATGGTAACCGGGCGTACTTGCGCGGCACTGCGATCGCTGGGACGTGACATGGAACTGACCTCTGGGCTGGCTCAAATTGGCGAAGGAGTATAAGCGATTGCGCCCCAAATATCAGCCGCTAAGAAACCGTCATGCTTGGTCGCGAGCCATCATCTCAACGGTGAGGAGCCGCATCGAAACCGGCGTCCATCACCCACAAGAGCCGGGGCCGTGGCGGACCTTGGCCCCGCCACAGCCGGAACAGGTTCTAAAGCCACCGCTATGGCTGACGGGGCAAGCCTGGCTGAGTATACTGGCCGCACACTTCATCAAGCCCGGAACAATCAATGATTCACAGCATGACCGCCTACGCCCGCAAGGAATTCAAGGGCGACTGGGGCACAGCCGTTTGGGAAATTCGTTCGGTCAACCAGCGCTATCTGGAAACCTACATCCGCCTGCCGGAGCAGCTGCGCAGCCTGGAGCCGGTCCTGCGTGAGCGTTTCCGTGCCAAGCTGCAGCGCGGCAAGGTGGAGTGCAACCTGAGGTTCGAGGCAGCCCAAGCCGCCGCCAGCCAGCTGCACATCAATGAAGAGCTGGCCAAGCTCATCATCGACAGTGCCAACTGGGTAATGAAAGAAGCGGGCCAGGGCCAGCTCAACCCGGTCGACGTGCTGCGCTGGCCGGGTGTCATGGCCGCTGCCGAGCAGGATATGGATGCGGTAGGAACCGAGCTGATGGGTGGTTTCGATCTGACCATGGAAGATTTCCTCGCCTCCCGTGCCAGCGAAGGGGCCAACCTCAAGGCCTTGATCCAGCAGCGTCTGGACGGCATCCAGGTGGAAGTGAAGAAGGTGCGAGTGCACCTGCCCTTGATCCTCGAGTGGCAGCGCCAGAAGCTCACCGACCGCCTGACCGAGGCCAAGGTGGAGCTGGATCCGGCCCGCATCGAGCAGGAAATCGTGCTGCTGGCCCAGAAGATCGACGTGGCCGAGGAGCTGGATCGCCTGGAGATGCACATCAGCGAAACCATCAAGATCATGAAGAAGGGCGGCGCCTGTGGCCGTCGCCTCGACTTCATGATGCAGGAGTTCAACCGCGAGTCGAACACGCTGGGTTCGAAATCCATCAACGCCGAGGTGACCCAGTCCGCGGTCGAGCTGAAGGTCCTCATCGAGCAGATGCGCGAGCAGATCCAGAACATCGAGTGATGTACCATTTTCTATCTGTATGCCCCAACCCCCTCATGATGAGGGGGTTTTCGTATCCACAGCACTACCGCTTGCATGGCCCCCAGATCCAGTCCCGCTCACCGAGATCTACCTCACGCGAGGTTGTCCGCTCACAATGGCGTAATCTCTCTTTGAATGGGTGCCCATGCAGAGAAATCAACTTTTCAGCGCAATGAGTTGCGCAAAAACAAGCATGAATAACCATTCTGCAAGTTATGCCAGTTATTATCACTACAATGCGCAACAAGTTGCGCACCCTGCACAGCACCGCATCACCATTCTTATATAACTGATTGTTAATTATCAATTTAATCTGAAAATAACCATTGGCACGCTTCTTGGTTTAGTGCTTGGCAGGTTGCGCATCAGGCGCCGCCACCATCCAATCAACCAGGAGCATTACCATGCCAACTCCGTGTTATATCAGCATTGAAGGTAAAACCCAGGGCAACATCACTGCCGGTGCCTTCACCTCAGATTCCGTCGGCAACATCTTCGTACAAGGTCACGAAGACGAGATGCTGGTGCAAGAGTTCCAGCACGTCGTCACCGTGCCGACCGACCCGCAATCCGGTCAGCCTGCTGGCCAGCGTGTCCACAAGCCGTTCAAGTTCACCGTCGCCCTGAACAAGGCCGTGCCGCTGATGTACAACTCCCTGGCCTCCGGCGAGATGCTGCCGACCGTGACTCTGAAGTGGTATCGCACCTCAGTGGAAGGCAAGCAGGAGCACTTCTTCTCTACCGTGCTGACCGACGCCACCATCGTCGACATCGACTGCCAGATGCCCCATTGCCAGGACCCGGCCAACTCCGACTTCACCCAGCTGATCCAGGTCTCTCTGGCCTACCGCAAGATCGACTGGGAGCACACCGTCGCTGGCACCTCGGGTGCTGACGACTGGCGCGCGCCGATCGAAGCCTAACACTCTACTTGGGAGCCTGAATAGGCTCCCTCTTATCTCCCTTTAGCGAGGATGCATGATGCCAAGAGAATCTTTCTACCCGGATGTCGGTGAACCCCACATCCATCTCCACAGAGGTGGCGCCACCTTCACCGATATCGGCCATAACCACAGAACCCTGGTCAATGGCTCCCTGGTCTACCGAGGCGTTGTCCGGGAAGTGATCGCAGAGCTGGAAACCCGCGGCGATGCCCGCAGTCGACAGATAGCCAGCTACATCCAGACCAACCTTGCCTGATACCAGGGCCGGCTCTCCGGCCCTTTTCGCTTAACAACTGGCCTCTTTCTTCTGCCCGTTCGCCCCGAGAGCGAGCAACAGAAAGATAACCATTGCCCCCTGCCGCACGCTGTCACAAGCGTGCGGTAGCCATGGCGCCGAAAACCTGGCACCGATGGCGCATCTCTTACCCCTTCCCGACTCACCCCGGGAATTTGACCTCAGAGGCTCACCGTCATGGCAGACAGCACAGGACTTCAGTTCACCATCAAGGTAGGGGCCTTGCCCGAATCCACCTTCGCCCTGGTCGAGTTCAACCTCGATGAGCAGCTGAGTCGCCCCTTCAGCCTGCGGCTCGATCTCGCCAGCCATCAGGCCGATCTCCCCTTCGCCGACCTGCTCGACCAGCCCTGCGAGTTGCTGGTCTGGTACAACGGCGAATTGCAGCGCCGGGTCAGCGGCGTGGTCAGCGACGCGGCCCAGGGAGACAGCGGCTTTCGCCGCACCCGCTACCAGCTGGCGGTCAAACCGGCCCTGTGGCGCCTTGGTCTTCGCCGCAACGCCCGCATCTTCCAGGCGCAAAAACCCGATGAAATCATCAGCATCTTGCTGCAGGAGGCGGGCATCACCGACTACGCCTTCGCCCTGAAAAACGACCATGGCCAGCGGGAATATTGCGTTCAGTACCGGGAATCCGACCTCGACTTCGTCAACCGCCTCGCCGCCGAGGAGGGCATCTTCTACTTCCACGAGTTCGAGCAGGGCAAGCACCGCATCGTCTTCGCCGACGATGCCGCCGCCCTTGTGGCGGGCCCCGAGCTGTTCTTCAATCTCGGCAACCGCTCCCTGGAGCAGGGCCCCTATGTACGTCAGTTCCACTACCGCGAATCGGTGCGCACCAGCGATGTCGAGCTCAAGGACTACAGCTTCCAGACCCCGGCCTATGGCCTCTCCCATCAGGCGGTGGGCAGCGCCCTCGACCATCAACGGGATGCCTATCAGCACTTCGATTACCCGGGCCGCTTCAAGGCCGACCCCAGCGGCAAGGCGTTCAGCCAGTACCGGCTCGATGCCCTGCGCAATGACGCCGCCATCAGCACGGGCCAATCCAACTGCGCCGCCTTGCAGCCGGGCCAGCGGTTTACCTTGAGCGAGCACCCCAACGATGCCCTCAACGACGACTGGCAACTGGTCAGCATCCAGCACACCGGCAAGCAGCCCCAGGCCCTGGAAGAGGAGGGCGGCAGCGAGCCGACCGTCTATTACAACCAGTTTGCCGTGGTGCGTGCCAAACAGAGCTGGCGCCCCCAGATCCCCCACAAGCCCATGGTCGACGGCCCGCAAATTGCCTTCGTGGTGGGGCCGGAGGGCGAGGAGATTTACTGCGACCAGCATGGCCGGGTGAAATTGCAGTTCCCCTGGGACCGCTATGGCAGCTCCAATGACATGAGCTCCTGCTGGGTACGGGTCAGCCAGGGCTGGGCCGGTGGCCAGTACGGCATGATGGCCATCCCCCGCATCGGCCACGAAGTCATCGTCAGCTTTTTGGAAGGGGACCCGGATCAGCCCATCGTCACCGGCCGCACCTTCCACGCCACCAATAGGCCCCCCTACGAGCTGCCTGCCCACAAGACCCGCACCGTGCTGCGCACCGAGACCCATCAAGGCGAGGGTTTCAACGAGCTGCGCTTCGAAGATCAGGCCGGCCAGGAGGAGATCTACATTCACGGTCAGAAAGACCTCAATGTGCTGATAGAGAACGATGCGGCCTGGCACATCAAGCACGACCAGCACAGCGACATCGACAATGATCGGGTGACCCGCATCAAGGCCAATGACCATCTCACTGTGAATGGTGAGAAGCGCGATCATATCAAGGGCGAGCTGTCGCTCAGCGTGGATGGCTCCCTGCACCAGAAGCTGGGGCAGAGCTGGTTGAATCAGGCGGGTCAACAAATACATATCAAGGCGGGCGCCAAGGTGGTGCTGGAGGCGGGCAGCGAGATCACCGTCAAGGTCGGTGGCAGCTTTATCAAGGTGGACCCCAGCGGGGTAACAGTGGTCGGCCCCACCATCAAGATGAATTCGGGCGGCAGCCCGGGCGCTGGCGCTGGTTGGGCGGGTAGGACACCTATCCTACCCGGTGGTGTAGAGGTGCCGGCTTATACACCCCCTCCTCCGTTCAAAGGTGGGGAGTATTGTCCCATGCTGGCTGAACAAAATGCCGCCATGTCTATCAATGAATGTGAATAACCATGATCCAGACACTGTTTGACACGACAGTCATACAAGATGGCGCCCTTCAGGAGCCCATCATAGCCTATGCCATCCTTAATCCTTTGTCTGAGCCCAATCCACTTCTTACCTGGATTGAGCAGGAGTGGGTAGGCGAATATCTGCCTCTCTATATTCAAACGCCCCTGGACACCGTACTCAAATCCAGCCCCTGGTTAGTGCGACTCAATCTAAAAAAAGTCAACGAGATTCAGGAATGGTTGATGGCGCAAGTACCGGATAGCTCCTGGGGCTGGCTTTATACCAGTACACAAGATTGGCAGGCCCAACGCCAACATTGGCAACAGTATCTACGTATCGTCATTGACGATGACCTTAAAGCGGTTCGCTTTCAAGATCCTAGGGTCGTTGGGCTCTGGCTGCCTCATCACAATGTGGATCTCTGGCAAGGGTTGCTTGCCCCACTAATAGATATTCGCCTGCCGAATCATGCTCTTTACCATAGACCCTGCGACCAGCAACTCATCAATGAACAGTTTCCCTGGGTTCTTCCTGAAGTGCTGAGTGAGGCATGGCACCACAGCGACATCGGCATTCAGGCCAAGGTGTTCAACTTGCATACCGATCTCTGGGAGCAATCCCCAGAGCAGGCTGAGGCTTGGGAAGCCCAAGGCATAGCGCTGGCTGAGCAGTTGCACGGCTGGTTAGTCCAAAGAATTGAACAGGGCCTCGGGGTAAAAGAGGTGAATGTGGCAGCGGCGCTGGCTTGGCTGGCAGGCGCCCACAATGCAGCAGAAAGGAATTCCGTATCATGAGCGCCGAAGGTTGCGTCGATTGTAAGAAACTTAAGCACAGCGTTGATCTACTGCTAGTGGATGAATTGGATCAACCTATCGCCAATGTCCCCTACACCCTGCATCATTCGCTAAGCATGGCCAGCGACAGCATAGGCGGCAAGGTTGCCCCCCGTACTGGAGTCACTGGCAGCGATGGCAGTATCAAGGAGAAGGAGCTGCCAGCCGGGCCGGTCAAGCTGGTATTGGCGGCAGATCCGCTGGCAACCACCCTGCAAGAGCCGCATCGCTATCTGCGCCTGTCTCGCAAGGAGGAGGAGTCGGCGGTCAGGGCCAAGGCGCTCGGTCAGGGGCGGCAGTACCGCTATGCCCGCATGGGGGAACTGGTCGACGAGGCGCCAACCAATATCGCTGACTGGGAAGATGATCTTCCACCTGCTTACCACTTTCCCCATGCTGAGCAAGGCTTGCAAGGGATGAGGCTGGGGTTGCTGCCAACGGCGGGCGGCCCCCTCAAGCTGACCGTAGAGGTATGCCCGCTGCGGGCCTGGGTGCTGGCGCTTAACCATAGCCCGGATTATGACCTGGGCAATGCCCACAATCTGGCGCTGATGGCGGCGCTGGCCTATGCCGATGGCGAACAAAATGAAGCAGGGGTCTTTAGCGGTTCAATCCAGCATTTCTTTACCGAGCAGATGCAGGATCTGGCGCGCCAGCCCTATCAAGTCAATGGCCTGAAGGCCAACCCCCTGGTCAGGGATGTGCCCTTCGATGATCGTTATCGCCCCCCCGTATTTATCAATGCAGCGCAGGAGGAGAAGTCCTGGTTCAAGTTCAAATTTGATACCCAGTTCTTCTATGTGGAGCGGCCGGGGGAGCTGCTGGTCAGCTGGCGTGGCACGGCCAGTGGCTATGATGCGCTGACCGATCTGAATTATCAGCCCGTACCCTGTCCTGATATTACAAAAGTCGGGGAAATTCACGAAGGTTTCTACCGCCAATATAAAGCCGTGGAACAACACCCAGTCAAAGAAATCAGGGTAACTTACAATGATATTTCATTGAAACTTGGCGATGGCTTGAAATTATTTATTGCCGGCCATAGCCTCGGTGGTGCCCTGGCACTGATCCACGCAGTTAGTCTCAAAAAGTACTCCCCCTGCCTTTACACCTATGGTATGCCGCGCACCTTTACCAAAGCGGCGCTGGCCGAGATAGGGCCGGACAGTACCATTCACTATCGCCATATCAATGAGGCGGACCCTGTCCCTTCTGTCCCTCCTGGTAGGGAAATGGATAACCCTACCTTCGCCGTACCCGGCTTGGGTTATGTGCTGGCACCGATCACGGCCCCCCTGGCGCTGCTCAACCCCTTCGAGGGAGACCCTTATCAGCATCACGGCAAGGTGGTGCACTTCTATCGCTCCCATATTCGATACAGGGCGCCCAAGTTACCGGGGCAGGGCGGATCTCGTGGCGATCGGGATCAGGTGCAGGACTACCGACCCCTGCCCAAGCAGGTCAAGCTCTATCTGGTGCCAGCATTGGCCCGGCAGGAGAAAGCCGAGTTGCAAGAGCGGGAGCAAGCAGCCGAGCAGCGGGCAGAGGTGAAAGGGTTGTTTCCGGCGGGGGATAATCCGGAGACCAAGGTGGGGCTGGGCCCGGCGGCCCACTCCAGCCTCGAATATGCCGGTTATATTCGCAAACGAATCACTGGCTTGCTGGCCGAGCAGCACCAGCAGCCAGACCCCTTTGTAGAGCAGAAATCGGAGTATCTTGCTGCCCTGACAGCACATCAAAAACAGCTTTATTACAAGGTCGCCAAGCGGGAAAATGCGTTGCTCTGGCTGGATCAGCGACTGAACATTGCCCTGCCGGAGGCAGATGAATTACCGTTGCGCAATGGGTTGGAGCGTTTCTGGCTAAGTAATCAGGGAAAGTATTAAGGAGAAATATATGAATATTGTGAGAATGGTTTTTTTGGGTAGCGCTCTATTAACCAGCGGTTGCAGCAGTGCCTATGACTCTGCACCACTAGACCCACCGCAAGAGAATAATCAATGGATCACCATCAAGGGGGTTATTCCGCCAAATGTCACTGCAACTATTAATCCCAAATATCGCTCATCTGTTTGTAAGAAACCGAGAGCCATGTCGGATGGAACCGTGGGTGCTACGGATAACTTGGCCGGCTTCGAAGTAACGATTCAGCCCCAGGCAGATGGCTCCTATGAAAATAGAGTCGCGATACAGGGTGGAAGTCGCTGTGACTGGCAGCTGTACGACATACTTTTGTTTACTGAGCCTAAAAACGCAGCGCTATTTAAAGGTGGGTTGCCAAATAAATACAAAAGCACCACTTTTGATACATCGGCCAAATACGTAACAGTATCACTCAACACATCTTATCATCGTAATATTTCAAGCTCAAAAATAGATATTAATCCAAAATATTATCCAGTTTTTTTGTTAGAGCTCCCCGTTAAGGATAACACGAATGGAATGTTGTTTATTGAGCCAGCAGGCATAGTGAAAAAAAAATACACATTCAATAACACAAATAAAAATCCAACCTTAATTCACTTCTCCCCCAACATAGATAATAACTACACAGTATATGTTATCGACAGTGGTTCGTTGAGAGATAAAACGGCTAAGAGGGTAAAGTATTATCCAAATGGGGATGAATCCCAGGGTGAGTATGGGTTTAGACCTTATAAATACTATGAGAAAAATTAATATATTGACTCTGTTACATCACTAATTGACGTAAGTACCGATAGCATTATCCACTATCCCCATATCAACGAGGCGGACTCTGTCCCTTCTGTCCCTCCTGGTAGGGAAATGGATAACCCTACCTTCGCCGTACCCGGCTTGGGCTATGTGCTGGCACCGATCACGGCCCCCCTGGCGCTGCTTAATCCCTTCGAGGGAGACCCCTATCAACATCACGGCAAGGTGGTGCACTTCTATCGCTCCCATATTCGATACAGGGCGCCCAAGTTACCGGGGCAGGGCGGCTCTCGTGGCGATCGGGATCAGATGCAGGACTACCGACCCCTGCCCAAGCAGGTCAAGCTCTATCTGGTGCCAGCACTGGCCCGGCAGGAGAAAGCCGAGTTGCAAGAGCGGGAGCAAGCAGCCGAGCAGCGGAAAGAGGTGAAAGGGTTGTTTCCGGCGGGGGATGTTCCTCTAAAGGTTGCAAGCCAAGCCAATGACATGACCAATATTGGTAAAGCACATGTGCTCTATGACATTAGCACCACCGGGGTGTTAAGTGTCCCTGTCTATATAGATGGTATTGGTACTGAAAATGGGGAAGGAGACACTGGTGCTGGACAAGGTGCCGATACTGGGAGCACCTCAAGTCTGGCCAAAGTTGAGCAGGCCTGTAAAACCAAGATTGTCGAGGAACTCAAACTACAGCTAGGACCAACGCTCAATACCATCGACTGTATTCACAAGATCGACTTTGATGTATTTGGTTTTAGCCGAGGGGCTTCAGCGGCCCGTCAGTTTGTTAACATCATCGATCAGCAAGCAGAACACCTCTTGGCTGAGGCCGTCGGAAGTGAGAATGCGATTAGGCTTAAAGCCGGTTTTGACTGGGCTAGTCGTGAAGATTGTCGCATCAAGTTTGTTGGGTTGTTCGATACAGTGACAACCTCCGCAAAGAAGCGTCATGTGACCCTATCGCCAGACTGCGCTGAACGGGTAGTCCATCTCATTGCAGCCGATGAATGGCGCTATTTCTTTGCCCTGACCCGTATCAGCGATGATATTGCTGGCGCTAACATTGCACCCAACTTTACTGAGGTCATCATTCCGGGATCTCACTCTGATGTTGGTGGTGGTTATTACAGCCGCTGGAGTTTGAGCAATCCCAATAGCGATCCTGCTATCACCGAACAAATTGCTATCAAAGTTTGTCGGAGCGAGGAGTCGTCCATGTTCTTCGACCCCAAGAAAAGCCGAGCCTACCAAAGAGCCAAACTGTATGCCGAGGAACAGGTGATTAAGGGGTGGGGTAATGAGGTTGTTGATTTACCTAATGTGGCGAGTGCGCCAGTAAGGAATAAGCTCAGCCTTCGTGTGCGAGTCCGCCGACATCCCAAAACAGATAAAATGAGCGTCGAGGTTGAAGTGCTTCTCAATCGTGTAGTCGAAGGTGAATACTCACGAATTCCACTTCACATGATGGTCGTAGCAGCTCAGGATGTTGGTGTGCCATTCCGCGAGTGGGATCACGCCGATAGAGCGTTAATGCTCGATAGTGGTGCTAGCAAGCCTCCTTTAGTCAATTTGACCAAGATAGATTCGCTCTGGCTCGATGCCGCAAAGGAACGGGGTGTGGTCAAGAATTTAGCTCAAACACTCAAAGACGATTTTTACCGCCAACTGCGTTTTTCATACCTTCATCACAGCGCTGATACGGGGTTGGTGAATACGCCACATCATCACCGAGGCAAAGAAGCTCGTCATATTTACACTAACCAGGAGGGGGGATAATGAGATTCTGTTGGATAGGCTTGTCACTGCTGGCTATTGCTCTAATTGGGTGCAGCAGCAAGGGTATGGCCAATAGCCAAAATACTATGAACTGGCGTTATATGGTCGGAACTAACGCCGATAGAATTTGGAACAGTAAAACCAATTTTTACCGGGAAGGAAAGCCGATACATGGCGCAGAAAGCGGCGTGGTTACTGTGGTTAGCGAAGATTACTTGAAAGCAAAGGAATTTCGCTGGGGAATTGGTAAGGGAAGGGGTGTCACAAACCAACCTGTTCCAGATCAAGTGGAAATTGAGTGGGTCTCCTTTCATGATAAAAAGCGCTATGGCATTACCCTGAAACTACCAGCAGACATTGGCACTCAGATGGATCAGCGCTACCTCATCTCAAATGGCAAAGAACGCGAAGAAACGCAGCGTAATGTCATTGCCGTAGGGATGGCTCCGGGCGGTTATGTCGAGGTGTTCCTGACACAATACAACGTCAAGCCAGACATTTTACTTGTTAGGGGTTTAGCCCATGAAGTAACCGATGATTACTATGACTTAAAAGTTCCGCTTGCTAGGCAGTACCAAGAACGTTGGGCCGCTTTTGACAAAGATTTCAACGTAGCTTACCAGAAGTACCCGATCCCTATGGGCATGGACTGGGCCCCCATCATGGATGACTACCGCGCCAACCAACCCAAGACGGATCTTAAGCCAATCAACTAAACACCCTTGACCACAATGTTGGCCATCTGCATTCAGACGGCCAACATTCTCTCTCTACACCTTCATTACCATCCTGTGCTCCCTGGCTATAGGCACCACAGTGCCAGCAATCAAGGACTCGCCAATCCGGCCAACACCAATAAATTCGAGCCCACGGTAAGCAAGGAAAGACGTGAGCTGATAGGGAACAAGGAGTCATGATGTTAAAGCGATGGATGTTGATACTGGGACTGCTCTGCCCCTTGCTGGCTTGCGCTACGGAAGTGTCTATCAAACCCTTTGCCTGGCGTTACGGTACCGGCAGCAATATTGATATGACCAAGAACACCAAGACCGAGTTTTATCGTGGCGGCGAGTTGGTTTATTCCGATCGCTTGGCCGGGGGTGGGGCTGGTGGCTTGCTAGCCGATCGCATCAAGGGGCAGCGCTATTACTGGGCTGGTGGTGGTGGCTTGCCCACCGACGGCGTGCCCGTACCCGATAAAGCTATTGTCGAGATGGTTTCGTTCCATGATCGCAAACGCTACCGTATCAAGGTGGACCTGCCTGCCAATCTGGAGCAGCAGATGCGTCAGGTTTATTTAGTCGAAGGACGGTATGACAGACGAAATCGCCTCTACTTTGGCCTGGCACCCGGTGGTTATTTTGAGGTTGTGCTAACCGGAGGAGGATTACAGCTCAGCCCCGACCTCCTGCTTACCCACGGCATCGCCGAAGAGGTCGCCGATGACTGGTATGACAAGAAAGTACCGGTAGCGCGCCAATATGGCATGGATGATTTCGATAAAAAATATGGCGAGCTATTCAAGCAATACCCGGTGCCACTCGGTATGGACTGGGCACCCATCATGGATGACTACCGCGCCAAACAACCCAGGACAGATATAGAACCCGTCGACTAATCACCCCCAGCCTGCAACCTGGCCACCTGCACTTAAGGGGCCAGGTCCCCAAGATTCAGCGATAACCGAGCCTCACTCTTCCCCCTATGCCATACGGCGCGGGTGGAACACGCCAGTCGCCAACCTGGCCAGTACCAGCAGGGACGCTCCCACGTCAGCCAAGATAGATATCCACTGACAGGGAGCAAGGCGTCATGATGTTGAAGCTATGGGGGTGGACCTTGGGGTGTGTTGTCCCTTGCCGAGTCACAGCCATGGCTCCCGCAAAAAGTCTCTGCGACTTCTGGCCAGATAGAGATCCCCCTGACCCAATGCCAACATCTGGAAAATCTGGAAAATAAGCACAGGTCCAGAGGCATAGAACAACATGGATCCTCGATGCCAACATTATGCGAATAGTCTTGATACGAAAGCTCAATTTCCCAACCAGCCATTTGCCAACAGCCATTCATTAACAACCCTCGTGAACCCGACACCATGAAAAAACGCTCCCCCGTATTGCTTGTATTACTGCTCGCTGGCTGTGCCAGTCAGCCCAGCCATTTATCCGATGCCGAGTTGCAAACTGCCGCCCAGCAGGGCCAAGGTCAGGCGCAATATGAGCTGGCCGAGCGGCTGGCCGCCAAGCCCGACTACCCAGCCGCCATGCACTGGATGAAGCAAGCCAGCAAACTTGGCACCCTCAATAGCGATGGTGCACTGCGGGGCAAGGCTGCCCTGCAGGTCGGCAACTGGTATCACGCCGGTCTGGGTGAGCCCAGAAACCAGGCTCAGGCCAGAGAGTGGTGGCAAAGCGCCGCCAGGCTTGGCAATGATGACGCTGGTTATCAACTTGGTCTCGATTGCCAGAGCCGACATAAAGGCAAGCTGCCCCAAGAGTGTCTCGACTGGCTGACGCCGGCTGCTGAAGAGGGTCATGTTCAGGCCCAGCTGTTGTTGGGACAGTGGTATGCCGCCCAACCCGAGGGGGGAGAAGATGCCCTGCGCTGGCTGACGGCGTCTGCCAAGCAGGGGGATCGCCAGGCCCAGTACCAGCTGGGCCATCGCTATGAGCAGGGCGTGGGGGTAACCAAGAGCCAGGCAACCGCCGATGAGTGGTATCGCAAGGCCGCCGCCCAGCAGCAGCCCGATGCCCTGCTGATCCTTGCCAAACGGGCCGATGCCAAACAGGCTACCCCGCTCTATCAGCGCGCGGCAGAAGCGGGATCCGCCGAGGCCCAGCGCTGGCTCGGTCTGGCTTATATGAAGGGGGATCCCCTGCCGCCCAACCCGACTCAAGGCCAGTACTGGCTCACGCTGGCCGCGGGACAAGGCGATCACCAGGCCGAATATCAACTCAGTTTGCAACAGAGCGAGGCTGCCCAGCGGCAACATTGGCTGACCCTGGCCGCCGATGGCGGAGTCGCCCGTGCCCAATATGAGCTGGGTCAGCTGCGCCAGCAGAGCGGGGATCTCGAGGCTGCACGGCGCGAGTATACCAGGGCCGCAGCCCAGAACGAGGCGGATGCCCGCTATGCCTATGGCGAGATGCAGCGTCTTGGCCAGGGTGGCAAGGCGGACTACAGCGCCGCACTCAAGGAGTATCGACTCGCAGCCAATCAGGGCCACCAGCAGTCCCAATACCGCATGGGCATGATGCGTGAGCAGGGGTTGGGAGCACCGCGCAACCAGGTCCAGGCCTATGCCTGGTACCTGCTCGCCGCCACCAATGGTGAGCCAGAAGCCTCCCAGGCCCGGGATGAGCTGGAACAGACCCTGCAACCCAAGGAGAAACAGGCGGGCCAGAAGCTGGCGCAATACTGGTACACCAAGCTGAGCGGTCAGGATCAACCTTTCCAGGGTTGAATCCGGCCCGTCACAGCGCTAAGGCAAGAAACCATTCACGGCACGCCGCGAGTTTCCTTATCATAGGAGGCTGACGCCGCCCGCCTCCATGAGCAGGCGGGCTGTTACTCCAACCCGGGCACCCGGGCGTCGGCGTCAAGGCATTCTATCGGCCCCCTGGGGCCGGTTTTATTGATAGTGAATGGACATGCTTATGTATCAAACTCGACTGCGCACCCTGCTGGGTACCCTGGGCTATCAGCTGATCTGGCTGGTGCTGATCCTGATGACAGCCCGTTATCTGATGTTGAGCCACTTCGTCGAACCCGGGCAATTGCAGAGCCGGGCCGACGATGTGCAGCGAATGTGGCTAACCGGGCTTCGCTTTGACTTGCGTATCGCCGGCATGGCGCTCTCCCCCTTCGCCCTGGCAGGGCTGGTGCTGGCCGCTGGCGAGCGTAGTTGGCACGCTGTACAGGCCTGGGCCCCTCGCCTGCTGGGCATGATTGCCTTCCTGATCGGTGCCGTCGCCATCGGCAACTATTACTACTACCAGACCTACCATACCCACATAGACGTGTTCGCCTTCGGCCTGATGGAGGATGACACTCAGGCCGTGCTCGGCAATATGTGGCAAGATTACCCCATCATTCAAAGCCTGTTGCTGAGCCTGCTGCTGGGCTGGCTGCCGGCTCGCTGGGCCAGACGCACCCTGGTGCAGCGGGAGCGCAAACCCTGGCCGTTGACTGTTTTCATCGTCTACCTGCTGGTCGCCCTGACCCTGCTGTTTGTCATCAGCCGTGGCAGCATAGGAACCTTCCCGCTGCGCCGTGGCAATGCCCAGGTCTCGGATCTGCTCTCTCTCAACAAGCTGACCCCGAACGGTTTTATGGCCATTGACTGGGCCATCAAGGACAGGGAGGAGGACATCGCCTTCAACCCGGTCAGCCATGCCGAAGGAGAAACCCTGCTCGCCGAGGTCGGCCTGGACTCCCTGATGGCGCGCACCCCGCACAACCCCTGGCTCGCCGAACACAAACCCAACGTGGTGATGGCCTTGATGGAGAGCTTTGGCAGCAACATGCTGGCCTTCGATGAGCCGGGTAAGAATGACCTGCTCGGCAGCCTGCGGCCGCACTTCAAAGAGGATTTCGTATTCAAGCGCTTCCTGTCGGAGGACAACGGCACGGCCCCCTCCCTGGCGGCCCTCTTCTTCCACAGTCCGGCGCAAAACATCAGCCATAGCTCGGCCCAGCACCAGACCCTGAGCGGCACCCCCTTCGCCCTCTACAAGCAGGCGGGCTACAAGCTGATCTTCATCTCCCCCGGCAACATGATGTGGCGCAATCTGGTCAACTACCTGCCGGTGCAGGGGGTCGATGAGGTCTATGACCAGAACGCCCTGATGAAGCGCTATCCCCAGGCGGCCAAAGAGATCACCGCCTGGGGCGTGCCCGATGACTACGCCTACCGTCTGGCGCAGACCCTCTTGGAGGAGGCGACCCAGCCGCTGTTCATCAGCATTCTCACCATCACCAATCACCCGCCTTATGAGACGCCGGCCCGCTATCAGCCGCAACCCATCGCCACCACGGCAGCGGTCATGACCCATGCCGAGGATGGCAACATAGAGCAGACCAATATCCTCAAGACCTATCAGTTCGCCACCGATGCCCTTGGCCGCTTCGTCAGCGCCATCAAGGGTTCATCCCTGGGTGACAAGACGCTGATCGCCGCCAGTGGCGATCACCAGATGCGCCGTCTCAGGGCCTTCTATCCCCGCGAACAGGTACTGGATCGGGCCGTGCCCTTCTACCTCTATGTGCCCAAGCCGATACTGGCCCACAGCCAGTGGCGCTTCGATCCGTTGCGTGTCGGCTCCCACAAGGACATTTTCCCGACGCTCTACAGCTTCAGCCTGTCGGATACCCCCTACCAGACCCTGGCCGGGCGCAACATGCTGGCACCGGTCGACGATCCCAGCCGGGCCTTTGGCTATAACGTCACCCTCTGGATCGATGACAAGGGCGCCTATCCCATGAGCGGCAAGCCGATGTTCTACCCCTGGCGAGATGACCGGCAGCTGACGGTCTCCGAGCAGGGAGAACCGGTCGACAAGGCTCAGCAGCAGCGTCAGCAAGCCCTGCCAGACCTGCTGCGCTGGCAGCTCAACAGCCGGGTCAAAGGCTTCCTGGACCCCGAGCCCGATGGGCAAAGCGCCCAGTGATAGTCCCACAGCAAAAAGGCTTCCCGAGGGAAGCCTTTTTCATGGGCGGCAATGGTCGCCAGCGCAGACGATGAACAGCACTCGGGAGGAGGCCCCCCATCATGCCAGGTAGCGGCGCGCCAGCTCATCCAGATGATGGCTCATGCTGAACTCCCGCTCGGCGCGCGCTCTGGCCGCCTGACCGAGTTGCTGGCGCAGTGCCTCATCCATCAGCAGTCGCTCAATCTGGGCGGCCAGCGCGGCCGGATCCGTGGGCACCGCCAACAGACCAACCTCCCCCAGTACCTCGGGCACGGCCCCCGTGCTGGCACCGACGATGGCCTTGCCCGCCGCCATCGCCTCTATCACCGTCAGGCCGAACGCCTCGTTATGGGAGGGAATGGCGACCAGATCCATGACCCGCAGCATGCGCGGGGTATCGCGGCGAAACCCGGTGAACAGCACCCGATCGCTCATGCCGGCCTCGGCGGCCCGCTGACGCAGTGCAGTGACCACCGCCTCGTCCGACCCCTCGCTCGCCGAGGTGCCCCCCACGATCAACAGATGCAGGTGCGGATGACGGGTTGCGAGCAGCAAGAAGGCTTCCAGCAGATCGCGCTGGCCCTTGCCACGGCCGATCCGGCCCAGTACCCCAAGCAGCAGCGCATCTTGCGCCACCCCCAGCTCGGCGCGGATCCCGGCAGGGAGCTCTTCGCAGGTGGCCAGATCGGTACCAAGCCAGAGCCGCTCGATACGCGAGGCGGGGAGCGGCAGCGCCTTGAGGTTGCGACGGCGAGTCTCGTCACTGATGGAGAGCACCAGATCCACCTTGCCGTAGATCCAGCGATGAAGCAGATCCCGCTTGGGACGCGTTACCCCCATGTGCTCGGTGAACAGCAGCCGCAACGGTAACAGGCTCTTGAGCGGGGCCCCCAGCAACAAGTCTCCGGACTTGTGGCAATGCACCAGCCGGATCGCTCGCGCCTTGAGCCAGCGCCGCAGGCTGAGCAGCTGACACAAGGCCTGACCACGGGAGTCTACCTCGAACACCTCGAAGCCCCGCTCCTTCATGCCCTCGGCCACCTTGCTGCCACGCAGCGCCAGGCCATAGAGCCGCCAGCCACGTTCCATCATGCCGCTGCCGACCCGTAGCGGATACATCTCCAGGCCACCCCACCCGCTAGAGAGGCAAATATGCAGTAACTGTGTCATTTCCCTTCCTCAACTCACGGCTCAAATAGACAGGGCGCCCCATCAGGCGCCCTGCAATTTCAATTATCCAACGCCGCTCGACTTAGCGGTTCAACCAGGCCATGTAGTCGGCAACGCCTTCGGCAACCGTCTTGAACTCGCCGTCATAACCGGCGCCGCGCAGGCGGGTCAGATCGGCCTGGGTGAAGCTCTGGTAACGGCCTCTGAGGTGATCCGGGAAGGGGATGTACTCTATGCTGCCCTGCTGATGGTGCTTGATCACCGCCTCGGCCACGCTCTGGAACGGCTCGGCACGGCCAGTACCACAGTTGAAGATGCCGGACTGTTGCGGGTTCTGCCAGAACCAGAGGTTCACCTTGCAGACATCATCCACATAGATGAAGTCGCGCATCTGGCCGCCATCGGGGAAACCGTCGCAGCCTTCGAACAGCTTGGGATTCTCGCCCTTCTTCACCTGGGTGTTGAGGTGGAAGGCAACCGATGCCATGGCGTCCTTGTGCTGCTCACGGGGGCCATAGACGTTGAAGTACTTCAGACCGACGACCTGGGAGTTGATCTCCGGCAGCCAGCGGCGCACGTACTGGTCGAACAGCTGCTTGGAGTAGCCGTAGACGTTGAGGGGCTGCTCGAACCTGGGATCTTCGATGAAGTTGTCATTGCGGCCACCATAGGTCGCGGCGGACGAGGCATAGATGAAGGGCGTCTCGCGCTCGATGCAGTAGTGGAACAGATCCTTGGAGTACTCGTAGTTGACCTCCATGATGAACTTGCCGTTCCACTCGGTGGTCGCGGAGCAGGCGCCTTCATGGAAGATCACCTCGATGCCGCCGTCCCACTCCTCGAACTCATCCCCGGAGACGATACGCGCCTGGAACTCGTCCTTGTCCATGTAATCGGCAATGGTCAGGTCGACCAGGTTGACGAACTTGGTGCCATCGGTCAGATCGTCGATGACCACCACATCGGTCCGCCCCATGGCATTGAGTTGCTTGACCAGATTGCTACCGATAAAGCCTGCACCGCCAGTTACTACGATCATGGAGTTTGCCTCGCCTGCGTTGATGCCCACGTGTGACGGCCGATTAAAGCTGTGTATAGTGAGCCAATTTGAAATTGCCGAAAAGTTTATCACGGGCCGCCAGGGGATACGACCTCGACGCAAGGCGGGCCCGGCAGAGGGACCAGCGATGAAAACCAGAGACAGGATCATTCACAGCGCCACCGAACTGTTCAACGACCAGGGCGAGCGCAACATCACCACCAACCATATCGCCGCCCACCTCGGTATCAGCCCGGGCAACCTCTACTACCACTTTCGCAATAAAGAGGACATCATCCACTCCATCTTCGACCAGTATGCCCGCCACCTGAGCGAGAGCTTTACCCCGGCACGCAGCAAGGAGATCAAGCTCGATGAGCTGATGGGCTACCTGGATGCCATCTTCTATCTGATGTGGCAGTTCCGTTTCTTCTACGCCAACCTGCCGGATATCCTCAGTCGCGACGAACTGTTGCAGCAGAAATATCTCAAGGCCCAGGAGCAGCTGAGATCCGCCGTGGAGGCCCTGCTCAAGAGTCTGCGCGAGGGGGGCATCATAGCGGTCAGCGACCAGGATCTGCCGGATCTGGGCCAGACCATCAAGATGGTGGTCACCTGCTGGATCCCGTTCCAGATAGCCCAGGCCCCCCATACCCGCATCACCAAGCCGCTGCTCTATCAGGGGGTGCTGAGGGTGCTCTTCCTGCTGCGACCCTATGTCCAGCCCCAGATCAGCGAACAGATCCAGCAGCTCGAACAACACTACCGTCAGCTGGCGCAGATTGATGGCTGACGCGGTGTGACAGGCTCTGGATTAGCCCGCAGCGGCGCAACATCTCCCGCTGACGCCGACAGGCGGCTGCGTCAGGGATCCATCCCCCACCCGATCCCGTCAGTTGTGTCTCCATCGCCGACCAGGGTCGGCGATAGCCCTTCGCCAACCACAAGCCAATTGACCCCTTTTTCCTCCGCAACCCTGACGCTGAGCCTCCCCGACTCAACTCGGCGGGTGATCTGTTTCACAGATGTTGAATATCAGCATAAAAATTTGAATTGATGCGGCGAAGTTGCAGTAAAATGTTGCCCAATATTGATACAAGGCTGTAATAGCCAATGAGGATCGAGGATGTCTAACGGATTCTATCGTCACCTGACCGAGCAGCTTGAGCAAGTGCAAGCTGAGGGCCTCTACAAGCAGGAACGCATCATCAGCTCGGCGCAACAGGCGAGCATCGCCGTGGGTCAGCAGCAGGTGTTGAACTTCTGCGCCAACAACTACCTCGGTCTGGCCAATCACCCCGAGCTGATTGCCGCCGCCAAGGCCGGCCTCGACAGCCACGGCTTCGGCATGGCCTCGGTACGCTTCATCTGCGGCACCCAGGACAGTCACAAGGTGCTGGAGCAGCAGCTCTCCGCCTTCCTCGGCACCGAGGACACCATCCTCTACTCCTCCTGTTTCGATGCCAACGGAGGTCTGTTCGAGACCCTGTTCGGGGCCGAAGACGCCATCATCTCCGATGCCCTCAACCACGCCTCCATCATCGATGGGGTCAGGCTGTGCAAGGCGAAACGCTACCGCTACGCCAACAATGACATGGCGGATCTGGAAGCCCAGCTCAAGCAGGCACAAGCCGATGGCGCCCGCTTCAAGCTGATCGCCACCGACGGTGTCTTCTCCATGGATGGGGTCATCGCCGACCTCAAGTCCGTGTGCGATCTGGCGGACAAATATGATGCCATGGTCATGGTGGATGACTCCCACGCCGTCGGTTTCATCGGCGAAAACGGTCGTGGCACCCACGAATACTGCGACGTACTGGACAGAGTCGACATCATCACCGGCACCCTGGGCAAGGCCCTCGGTGGCGCCTCCGGTGGCTACACCTCAGGCAAGAAAGAGGTGATCGACTGGTTGCGTCAGCGCTCGCGCCCCTATCTGTTCTCCAACTCCCTGGCGCCCTCCATCGTCTCGGCCACCCTCAAGGTGCTCGAGCTGCTGGAAAGCGGCCATGCCCTGCGCGCCCAGCTCAAAGAGAACAGCGACTACTTCCGCGCGCGCATGAGTGCCGCTGGTTTCACCCTGGCGGGCGCCGATCACGCCATCATCCCGGTGATGCTGGGGGATGCCAAGCTGGCCTCCGAGATGGCGACCCGCATGCTGGCCGAAGGCATCTATGTGGTGGGCTTCTCCTTCCCCGTGGTGCCCAAAGGCCAGGCGCGCATCCGCACCCAGATGTCTGCCGCCCACACCCGTGAGCAGCTGGACAAGGCCATCGATGCTTTCATCCGCATCGGCCGCGACCTGAACATCATCCAATAATATGAGGGGCCAGCAGGCCCCTTTTTAAAAGACCCATAGCTCCACCTCTGCACCGGGCTCGGCCCGTGAGGAACCGTCATGAAAGCACTCTCCAAACTCAAATCCGAACCCGGCATCTGGATGACGGATGTGCCCGCCCCCGAGCTCGGCCATAACGATCTGCTGATCAAGATCCGCAAGACCGCCATCTGCGGTACCGACATGCATATCTACAACTGGGACGAGTGGGCCCAGAAGACCATTCCCGTGCCCATGGTGGTCGGTCATGAATACGTGGGGGAAGTGGTCGCCATCGGCCAGGAAGTGCGTGGCTTCGCCATCGGCGACCGCGTCTCCGGCGAAGGCCACATCACCTGCGGACACTGCCGCAACTGCCGCGCCGGCCGCACCCACCTGTGCCGCAATACCGTCGGGGTCGGTGTCAACCGCCCGGGCAGCTTCGCCGAATATCTGGTGATCCCGGCCTTCAACGCCTTCAAGCTGCCGGACAATATCCCCGATGAACTGGCCGCCATCTTCGATCCCTTCGGCAATGCCGTGCACACCGCGCTCTCCTTCGATCTGGTCGGCGAAGACGTGCTCATCACCGGTGCCGGCCCCATCGGCATCATGGCCGCCGCCGTCTGCCGCCATGTGGGTGCCCGTCATGTAGTGATCACCGACGTCAACGAATACCGGCTCGAACTGGCCCGCAAGATGGGTGCCACCCGCGCCGTCAACGTCAGCAAGGAGTCCCTGGCCGATGTGATGGCAGATCTTGGCATGACCGAAGGCTTCGATGTCGGACTGGAGATGTCCGGTGTGCCCTCCGCCTTCCAGGACATGCTGGCCAAGATGAACCATGGCGGCAAGATAGCCATGCTCGGCATCCCCCCCTCCACCATGGCGATCGACTGGAATCAGGTCATCTTCAAGGGACTGTTTATCAAGGGTATCTACGGCCGGGAAATGTTTGAGACCTGGTACAAGATGGCGAGCCTCATCCAGTCAGGCCTGGATCTCAGCCCCATCATCACCCACCACTTCCATATCGATGACTTCCAGCAGGGCTTCGAAGCCATGGGGTCCGGCAAGTCTGGCAAAGTGATACTCAACTGGGATTAATGTTCTCCCAGGCCCCCTCTTATCCAGAAACCCGGCCCCGGCCGGGTTTCTGCTATAACCACCACAGGGAGCAGGGAGGCAGATCTGGCGCACAGACTGCTTAACACTTCACACACAAGCGTTTAAATGCTTGTAACTATTCGGTTATAATCCCGCCGTTTCTAGGGATAATAAGAGCCTGCTGGGAGTACATGAGCGTGTTGAGAAAACTGAGCTGTTTACTGGTCGCCGGCATTGCGGTTGCCAGCCTGTCCGGTGCCGCCCTTGCGGCAAAGAGTGCCGCCGACGAAATGTCGCCCGACGCTATCGCCGAACGGATCAAGCCCGTAGGTGATGTCTATACCGCCAAGGATCTGGAAGGGATAGCCCCGGCGGCCACCGCTAGTACCGCCTCGTCTGGTCCCCGTGATGGCGAGACTGTCTACAAGGGCGCCTGCTTCGCCTGTCACGATACCGGTGCCGCCGGTGCGCCCAAGCGCGGTGACAAGGCAGCCTGGGAACCCCGTGTGGCTCAGGGTTTCGACACCTTGCGCAAGCATGCCATCGAAGGCTTCACTGGCACCCATGGGGTCATGCCGCCACGCGGAACCTGTGCCAGCTGTAGTGATGAAGAGATTGAGAATGCCATTCACTTCATGACAGATAAAATCTAAGTCATTGAAAGGGCCGCAATTGCGGCCCTTTTATTATCATGGCTTGCGACTACCCTTGTAGGGTAGCGTCACCCGGGAGTCCATGATGTCCGCTAACCCTCTCGATCAGGATGCCCATCCCTTGCTGGCGCTGGTCAGCACCATCCTCGCCTTCCCGCCACCCGAACAAGCCAGCAGGGCGGATTACCATCAGCTGTTTGATGACCTTGAGCAACTCTGCCCTCTGCATCAGATAGGCCTGCTCGGTCTCGGTACCCAGGGCCCCGTCTGGCTGTTCGAGCGCAACCTTGATCCCATGTTCAAGGGGCAACTCGGCCGGGAAGAGCCTGCACTGAGCGAGCACCTGATGGCCCTGGATGCCAAGTTGGGCTGGTGTGTGCTGCCCATCAGCGAGGGGCAGGCACGCTGGTTGCTGGTGCAGGGCGACCCTCAGGACCAGGCCAGTCTCAGACTGCTGCTCGAGTGCCTGGCCAAGCGACTGGCGGAAGCCAATACTCACGCCAGACTGGCCGAACCCGCCTCACCGTTGATCGGCCGGGATCCCGCCTGGCAACACAAGATAGAGCAGATCAACCGCATCCTGCGTCTGGCCAACAGCCTGCCAACCCAGGCATTGTTGACCCAGTTGGATGCCGCGTTGCAACGCATTCTGGGCACCCATCAGCTGCGGCTGGTGCGCCTCGGGCGCAGCGAGATCAGTCACCTCTATCCAAGCCAGGACCCGGGAGATGATGATGTCATCCGCCAACTCTGCCACGAAACCAATCCGACCGAGCGGGAACTGGGCGGCCAACACTGGTGCAGTACGCCCCTGCGTTTGCAGCAGCACTACTTCGCCCATCTGCTGCTGGCGACCTCGGCGCCCCTGGGTACCGACGATCGCCTCTTCCTCGATTTCCTGCGTAACCAGCTCACTCTCTTGCTGGAGCTGGGCCAGATCCGTCAGCAACTGAACGAATTCAACTCCCCAGACCGGCTCAATCACCGCCTGCAGTTGCTACGTCAGGCCAATCTTCGCCTGCAAAAACAGCTGCGTCAGCACCAGGAGCTGGAACGCAAACTGCAATTCGATGCCCTGCATGATCCCCTCACCGGCCTGCCCAATCGCAGCCTGCTGATGAATCACCTCCATCACGCCATGAGCCACTATCAGCGTCATGGTGGCGTCGGTTTCACGGTGATCTTCCTCGATATCGATCACTTCAAGCAGATCAATGACGAACTCGGTCACAACAACGGCGATCTGCTGCTCAGGGAGCTGGGCCGTCGCCTGCAAAGCTGCCTGCGCCAGAATGATCTGCTGGCGCGGCTCGGGGGTGACGAGTTCGTCATCTATCTGGATAACAGCATGGGAGAGGAGGGAACCAGCCCGGTGCTGAACCGCATCATCAGCCGGCTCGATTACCCTTTCAGGCTGGCGGGCAAAGAGGTCACGGTGACGGTGAGCATGGGAGTGGCCAGCGTGTCCGAACAGAGTCAGGATGTGAGCGAGCTGCTCCATCAGGCGGATCTCGCCATGTACCAGGCCAAGCGCAATGGCCGCGCTCGGGTTGTCCACTACACGGTTGAGTGCATGGAACAAGCCTGGTCTTCACCAGAAGCCCTGTTGAGTAACGCCCTGGCCGAGGGGCGCATCATCCCCTACTTCCAGCCGGTGATCCGGCTCGAGGACAACTGTCTGGTGGGATTGGAGGTAATGGCACGCTGGATCACCCGGGAAGGTGAGCTCAAGGATGCCTTCGACTTCATCCCGCTGGCGGAGCAATGCGGTCTGATTGAGGCCCTTGATCATAAAATACTGCGTCAGAGCTGCCAGCAACTGCGCCACTGGCTACCCCAGGCGGGCCTGCGCAAGTTCAAGCTGGCCGTCAACCTGTGTGGTCAGCATCTGGCCAGTCCCGCCGCCATACAGGCGCTGCTCGCCATCATAGAAGAAGAAGGTGTCTGTCCCAGCTACCTCATCTTCGAATTCAACGAGCGGGAGTTGTCGCGCCAGCATGCAGATATCATTACCAGCCTGCATGAGCTCAGGGCAAAGGGCATACAGATCAGCCTGGATGACTTCGGATCCGGTTTTTCCTCCCTCAGTGCCCTGTTCCACTACCCGGTGGACTACGTCAAGGTAGACGATGGCCTCACTCACCGCATGCTGCACTCCCCCAAGGACCTGGCGCTGATCCGTGCCATGCGCGACATCTGCCGCGACCTGGATCTCAGCCTGGTGGTGGAGGGCATAGAGAGTCAGGCCCAGTTGCGTCAGCTGATCGAGCTGGCTTGCCCCTTCGGCCAGGGTCGCTACATATCGCCCCCCCTGCCGGGCAACGACATCACGCCGCTGCTGGGGGTAGCAACCAACCTGGAAGCGGATTGACTCCACTCGCGAGCAGGCTGTCAGGCGGTGGGGAGGATTAATCCTTCTTGAACATGGCGCGCAGATTGGCGACCCCGATCTGCCCCTTCTGCTGGCGCTCCTCCGCCGTCACCTGCTTCTGATTCTCCCACTCCAGATCGTCCTGGGGCAGCTCCAGCAGGAAGCGGCTCGGTTCGGGGCGCACCGACTCCCCATATTGGCGCCGCTCCTTGCAGAGGGTGAAGGTGAGTTCGGTCTGGGCGCGGGTGATGCCCACGTAGGCGAGGCGGCGCTCCTCCTCCACGTTGTCTTCATCTATGCTGGTCTGGTGCGGCAGCAGGCCCTCCTCCATGCCCACCATGAAGACATAGGGAAACTCCAGCCCCTTGGAGGCGTGCAGCGTCATCAACTGCACCTGATCGGCCTCATCTTCCCCCTCGTTACGCTCCATCATGTCCCGCAGGGTGAGTCGGGTGACCACTTGGGCGAGTGTCATCGACTCTTCCAACTCATCCCCCTCCAGCATCTCGGTGATCCAGCGATAGAGGGTGGAGACGTTCTGCATCCGCATCTCGGCAGCCTTGGGGCTGGGCGACGTCTCGTAGAGCCACTCTTCATAGTGGATCTCCTTGATCATGTCCCGCACAGCCTCCACCGGGTTGCCGCGCAGCGCCTGATCGCCAAGGCGCACCAGCCAGTTGGTGAAGGCCTGCAGGGCGACCAGCCCGCGACCGGAGAGATGCTGCTCCAGCCCCAGCTCGAAACTGGCGGCAAACAGGCTCTTGCCACGCTGGTTGGCATATTGGCCAAGCTTCTCCAGGGTGGTGGGGCCTATCTCCCGGCGCGGCAGGTTGACCACTCGCAAAAATGCTGTGTCCTCGTCCGGATTCACCAGCAGCTTGAGGTAGGCCATGATGTCCTTGATCTCGGTGCGCGAGAAAAACGAGGTGCCACCGGAGATGCGATAGGGGATGCGGTTGGTCATCAGCGCTTTTTCGAAGATGCGCGACTGATGGTTGCCCCGGTAGAGGATGGCGTAATCCTTGAAGCTGGTGCGATTCATGAACTTGTGGCCCATCAGCTCGGCGGCGATGCGCTCCGCTTCGTGTTCCTCATTCTTGGCAAACAACACCTTGATTGGCACCCCGTTATCGAGCTCGGAGAACAGCGCCTTGTCGAACACGTGGGGGTTGTTGGCGATCAGGATGTTGGCGCATTTCAGGATGCGCCGCTTGGAGCGGTAGTTCTGCTCCAGCTTGATGAGCTTGAGGCTGGGAAAATCCTCGTTGAGCAGCACCAGGTTCTGGGGCTTGGCACCACGCCAGGAGTAGATCGACTGGTCATCGTCCCCCACCACGGTGAAACGGGCCCGCTCGCCGACAATCTGCTTCACCAGCTCGTACTGGCTGGTGTTGGTGTCCTGATACTCATCGACCAACAGGTAGCGGATCTTGTTCTGCCAGCGGGTGCGCACCTCGTCGTTGCTCTTGAGCAGCAGGGTCGGCATCACGATGAGATCATCAAAATCCAGTGCATTGTAGGCCACCATCTGGCGGTGATAACGCTCATAGAGCTGGGCCATCAGCACCTCTTCGGGCCCCTGGGCGATGCGCATGGCGCGCGGGGGCAAGATGAGGTCATTCTTCCAGTTGGAGATCTGGCTGATGAGGGCAGACAACTTGTCCTTGTCGTTATCGAGCTCAGCCTCGGTCAACTCTTTCAGCAGCGCCAGCTGATCGGTGTCATCGAACAGAGAGAAGTTCGCCTTGAGATTCAGCGTCTTGTGCTCACGGCGAATGATATCCAGACCCAGGGTATGGAAGGTAGAGACCATCAGCCCCCGCGCCTCCTTGCGACCCAGGGTCTGGCCGACCCGTGCCTTCATCTCCCGCGCCGCCTTGTTGGTGAAGGTGACGGCGGCGATATTGCGCGCGTCATAGCCGCACTGCTGCACCAGATAGGCAATCTTGTTGGTGATGACGCGGGTCTTGCCCGATCCGGCACCCGCCAGCACCAGGCAAGGGCCGGAAACAAACTTGACCGCTTCATTCTGATTGGGGTTGAGCTTCATGGGCCGGATCTCTTGGCTTATGATGAGGGGCAGCATTGTAGCAGAGATAGCCGCATCCACCGAAATGGGCACGACACTTCACCTTGTGTTTGCCCGCCTTTTTCCGGATCATGGCCGACTTTTCCAAGAGATGACGAGGGGAGCATGAACCTGCAAGAACACGCCCGGCTGCGCGACCAGTTTCCGGCCCTGGCCCAACAGGTCAATGGCCACCCTCTCGTCTATCTCGACAATGCCGCCACCACCCACAAGCCTCATGCCGTACTGGCCGCGATGGACGGCTTCTATCGTACCGACAATGCCAACGTGCATCGCGCCGCCCATGCCCTGAGCGGTCGCGCCACCCTAGCCTTCGAGGGGGCCCGCGAGACCCTGGCCCGCTTTATCAATGCCCCTCATCAGCGCGAGATCATCTGGACCCGCGGCGCCACTGAGGCGATCAACCTGGTCGCCCAAAGCTGGGGGGAAAGCGAACTTGAGGTGGGGGATGAGATAGTGCTCAGCACCCTGGAGCACCACGCCAACATCGTCCCCTGGCAGCTGGTTGCCGAGCGCACCGGCGCCATCATCAAGGTGATCCCCCTGGACGAGCGTGGCGATCTGGATATGGTGGCCTACCTGACCATGCTGGGGCCGCGCACCCGGCTGGTGAGCGTCGCCCATGTCTCCAATGCCCTGGGCACCGTCAACCCGGTGAAACAGATAGTCGCCGCCGCCAAGACAGTCGGTGCCCTGACCCTGATCGATGGCGCTCAGGCGGTGGCTCACCTTGAGGTGGATGTGCAAGCCATTGGCTGCGACTTCTACGTTTTCTCCGGCCACAAGCTCTATGGCCCGACCGGCATAGGTGTGCTCTGGGGTAAAGCGGCCCTGCTGGAACGGATGCCACCCTGGCAGGCGGGGGGCGAGATGATCGACAGGGTCAGTTTCAGCGGCACCAGTTTCAACAGCCTGCCCTTCAAGTTCGAGGCGGGCACCCCCCATATCGCCGGCGCCATCGGCCTGGCCGCCGCCGTCGACTTTCTGCTCGCCCAGGACAGGGAGGCCATAGCGCGCTACGAAGCCGCGCTCATGGTGCAGCTGGTCGCGGGCCTGAAACAGATCCCTGGGCTGCGTCTCATCGGTGAGCCGCTGCAGCGATCCGGCGCCGTCTCTTTCCTGCTGGACGAGATCCACCCGCAAGATGCCGCCACCCTGCTCGACATGCAGGGGATCGCGCTGCGGGTCGGCCATCACTGCGCCATGCCGTTGATGGAGAGCCTTGGTATCAGTGGCACAATGCGGGCCTCCCTGGCCTGCTACAACAATCAAGATGATGTAGATGCCCTGCTGGCGGCGCTGCACAAGTTAAGTGACTTCTTTTAAGGCGGATGACCAGCATGCACACTCTCGAACGCTATACCGCCATCGGTATTGAGCCAAACGCCGACACCCTGCGTCAGCAGTTTGCAGCAGCCCATGGCTGGGAGAACCAATATCGACTCATCATCCAGCTCGGCAAGCAGCTGCCTGTATTGCCGCCCGAGTGGCAACAGGAAGATCATCGCCTCAAGGGTTGCGAGAGCCAGGCCTGGTTGAGAGGGGAGCGGAGTGAGGATGGTTGCTGGCACTTCGCCTGTGACTCCGATGCTCGCATCGTGCGCGGCCTCATTGTGCTGGTACTGGCAGCCTTCAATCACCAACGCGCAGAGGCAATCCAGGCTTTTGATATCGAAGCCTATTTCAGCGAGCTGGGGCTGGAGAAACACCTGAGCCCGTCGCGGGGCAACGGGCTCAGGGCCATAGTGCAGGGGATACGACTCCTGGCCGCCAGCTGAGTCACAGCGCCAAGCGCACTGCTGATACAAAGAGAGCGCCCTGAGGCGCTCTCTTCATTGCTGCGAGTCTGCCACTATCCTGTCAGCCTTGGCACCTCGCTCGGCTATCTTCTTCAGCACCCGGGATGCGGCCACCAGACCGAAGGTGGCGGTCACTGGTGTCACGGCGCCAAAACCCGAGGCACAATCCATCTTCATGTTGCCGTCACTGGTCGCCTTGGCGTGACAGGTGCCGCCATGGCCATCGGGGTAACTCAGCTGCTCGGTGGAGAAGACGCACTCCACCCCGAACCTGCGCGCCGGGTTCTTGCTGAAATTGTGCAACCGGCGCAAGTCGGATCGCACCTTGGCGGCCAGGGGATCCTGCACCGTCTTGGCCAGGTCTGCCACTGTGATTTGGGTCGGGTCCATCTGGCCGCCAGCGCCGCCTGCCACTATGACGGGGATCTTGTTGCGCTTGCAGAAAGCTATCAGCGCTACCTTGGCTTTGACCGAATCAATGGCATCGACCACATAGTCAAATTCCCGCTTGATATGCTCGGCCAGGTTGTCCGCCGTCACGAAGTCATCCACTTCCGTCACGGTGCAATCGGGGTTGATAGCCCGAATGCGCTCGGCCATCACTTCCGTCTTGAGACGGCCAACCGTGCCCTGCATGGCATGGATCTGGCGGTTGGTGTTGGTGATGCAGATGTCATCCATGTCGATCAGGGTGATCTGGTTGATGCCGGCCCGAGCCAGCGCCTCTGCCGCCCAGGAGCCAACCCCGCCGATCCCCACCACGCACACCCTGGCCTGGCTGAAGGCACCCAGTGCCTGCTGGCCATAGAGGCGGGCAATGCCCCCGAATCGCTGTAAATACTCTGCAGTCATACCATCACCTTGTTTGAAGGCCGTCATTATACCTGCCTGATCCCCAGGGTGCAGCCTGAACAGGGGGGAAGACGACATTGCACCAGCGTCAGTGTCTGATCCCTCTCATAATACTTCGACGAGATAGTCATTCAGACCTCGCAATGTGAGCCTGTGAGTGATGCAGTCCGGTGCATCCTCCGGGTGATGGGAGACAAACAGCAGTTGGCTGGGACTCTGACTCACCAGAAGGCTGATCCAGTGGCGCACCAGCTGACGATTGACCGCATCCAGCCCCTGCAGCGGCTCGTCGAGGATCAGCAAGGCAGGATGCTTGACCATGGCACGCACGATCAACAACAGACGCTGCTGACCCCAAGACAACTGCTGAAAGGAGCGATCCGCGTACTCCGCCATGCCAAGCAGCGTCAGCCAAGCCAGCGCCAGTTTGCGCTGCCTGTCCGTTGGCCGCTCATACAACCCTATGCTGTCATAGAAGCCGGACAACACCAGGGTCAGCGCCGAACAGTTGACCCTGTAATCCTGATGTAGACTCGAACTCACCAGGCCGATATGGCGCTTTATCTCCCAGATGGTCTCGCCACTGCCACGTCTGCGGCCAAACAGGGTCAGATCATTGGCATAACCCTGAGGATGATCCCCGCATACCAAACTCAACAGCGTAGACTTGCCCGCCCCGTTGGCGCCACAGAGGTGCCAGTGCTCCCCGGGTGCCACTCGCCAGTCCAGTCCCTCGATAACCGCCTCACCACCGTAGCTGACTCGCCCCTGACGCAGTATCACCAGAGGTTGCGACTCAGCCAGCGGCTCGGGGGAACTGTCGGCCTCCGGCAGAGGCAAGCTGGCCAGGGCCTGTTGCCGTGCAGCCGCCAGCAGTCGAGCCGATGCCAGCACCTCCTGACGTGACCCCCGAGTGAGCAAGGTTCCGTTCTCAAGCAAGCCCATGGATCCGATCCACTCCGGCGTCTCTTCGATGCGGTTCAAGATAAGGATCAGGGTGATACCACTCTGCTTGAGTACCAGCAAGGCGTCCGCCAACTGCCGGCGGGAGGTTTGATCCAGTCCCTCGAAGGGCTCGTCGAGCACCAACAAGCGAGGTTGCGCCATCAAGGCCTGGCAGAGCATGACCTTGCGCGTCTCCCCCGTCGACAAGTAGTGGAAGGGTCTCTCAAGCAGATGAGCAATACCAAATTGCGCCGCCAGGGCCTCGCAACGTGCCGCATCCCTGTGCTCGGCCTGGATCAACTGCCGGGTGAGCCAGCCATCCTCCTCTTCCGCCAGCAACCAGTCACTATTGCGCTGCTGCCAGTCGGCCGCCAACAAGGCTTGTAACCGCTCAAGGGAGATGAGCGCCAAGGGGGCTAAATCATGCTCGAACACCCCCGCCTTGGGGATCAACTCGTCGGCCAGGATCCTGGCGAGGGTCGATTTTCCGCTACCATTGCTGCCAATGAAAGCCCAGCACTCCCCTGCTGCAATCTCTAACGTATTTAAGGTAAAAATCCGTCCCTTGCTCAGCACAAACTGGGCATCAAGGCTGCTTATCCTTGCCATTACTCGCCATCCCACCCCTTTGATCCTAGAAACAGACTGCAGGCCAGCCATAAAAAATCCAAGTAAAAGCTGATGCAACCATCATCGGAAGCCCCTGGACATAGCTGGGGGAAAGGAGATGGCGTGCCATGCAGGGAAGTGATTGTGCGGAACAAGGGACAGGGCTCGCAGCGGTGCGAAAACGGAAAAGCAAAAAGGCCTTCCCGTGAGGGAAGGCCTTTTCTATTTATTGGCGGAGCGGACGGGACTCGAACCCGCGACCCCCGGCGTGACAGGCCGGTATTCTAACCAACTGAACTACCGC
>NZ_JANUEP010000012.1:0-80208 GCF_024807335.1 Aeromonas sp. BIGb0405 | reverse complement strand
CGGGCGAGCTGACGCAGCTCCTTCTGGGTAATGGCCCATAGCCGTAGCCAGCGGATCATGCCTTCACCCTCGTCGTGACTTCCGTGATATTCAGGTAACAGGGGCTCATCACCGCCCAGGCGCCAAAGGTGAGCCTGTCCCGGGCGAGCTGACGCAGCTCCTTCTGGGTAATGGCCCACAGCCGCAGCCAGCGGGTCATGCCCTCACCTCCTGGCCCGTGCAGCTGACGAACACATCCTCCAGGCTGGGCCTGACCTGCACCAGCTCGGCCCCCATCAGGGCTGGGCAAGCCTGACGCAACCAGGCCACAGGGTCGGCCTGCTCCTTGTCCACCAGCACTCGTAGCCGCTGACCGAGCTGGGCCGCCGAACGCACCATGCCCAGGGCGAGCAACTGCTGTTTGAGGGCGCGTAAATCCGGTGCCTGCACCTCCACCACCCGGGTCGCCATGGCATCCATCAACCCCTGGGGTGAACCCTGCGCCCGTACCTGGCCCGCCTCCATGATGGCCAGATGATGACAGCGCTCCGCCTCATCCATGTAGTGGGTGGTCACCAGAATACTGGTCCCCGCCTCGCTGAGATCGAATAACTTCTCCCAAAAATCGCGCCGGTTCTGGGGATCCACCGCCGAAGTCGGCTCGTCGAGCAACAGCAGATCCGGCCTGTGAATGACGGCGGCGGCCAGGGCGAGACGCTGCTTCTGGCCACCGCTCAGCCCCCCTGCCCGCCGCCGGGCCAGGGGGGTGAGTTCATAGGTGCTGAGCAGCTCTTGCTGGCGCAGCGTCAGGGCAGGCTTGGCCATGCCGTGGATGCGCCCCATGAACTCCAGGTTCTCCCACACCGTCAACTCGTCATAGAGGGAGAACTTCTGCGTCATATAACCGATCCGTTGGCGCAGCGCCTCGGCTTGCCTCGGGATCTCCAGCCCCAGCACCCTCACCCGCCCCGCAGAAGGGGTAAGCAGGCCGGTCAACATGCGCAGTGTGGTGGACTTGCCACAACCGTTGGGACCGAGGAAGCCATGGATCTGCCCCCTGGGCAGGCAGAGTGCCAACTCCTTGACCGCGACCATGTCACCGAAACGCCTCGTCAGCCCCTCGGCCAGGATCGCCGGCTCGCCCATGCCGGCACTCTCCTGGCGAGCCGTCTCACTCATCGTTCGGCTCCACTCGGTTCGGCTCCACTCGCAGGGGTATGCCGCTTGGCAAGAGGTTGGCTGCGGCCGGCAGATCAATCTTGGCCAGATAGACCAGCCGCGCCCTGTCCAGCTCGTTGAGTCCGTAATAGGGAGTGAAGGCGGGATCCTTGGCAATCCAGCGCAGGCTGCCTGTCATGGGATCGGCCACCCCGTCGACATAGACCGCCAGTCCCAGCCCCGGGCCGTAGCGGGCCAGGTCAGGCTCGGGCACATAGACCCTGGCATAGGGTCCATCCTCGGCCAGCAGGCGAGCCAGTACGGCGCCGGTCGCCACCCGCTCTCCCAACTGATAGGGCAGGCTGTCGAGCCGACCGCCACGGGGAGCCCGCACGCTCAAATCTGCCAGCCCCTGAGCGGCAAGGGCCACCCGGGCACGGGTCGCGGCCAGGTTGGCCTGGGCCTCTTCGATATCCTCGATACGCCCTCCGTGCACCAGCTTGGCGAGACGCTGCTTCGCCCCTTGCCAGGCGGCCAGGGCGCCATCACGTTCGGCGCGGGCCCGGTCCAGATCCGCCGGGCTCATCAGCTGCTGACGTACCAGCTGGGCAACGCGCGTGAAGTTGCGCTCCCCCTCGCGCAAGTTGGCCTGGGCCTGATCCCGATCGGCACGGGCTGCGGCTATGTCCTCGGGTCTCTCACCATTGGTGAGCCTGGCCAGGGCCGCGCGGGCCGCCGCTTCAGCGGATCTGGCCTCGGCCAGCACACTCTGCTGGCGGCTATCATCGAGCTGCACCAAGAGATCCCCGGCCGCCACCTGACTGCCCTCTGCCAGTGGCAGGGCACGGATGATCTCGCTCGCGGTGGCCGTCAGTTCGACCCTGTCCCGCTCGAGGGTGCCAAGCGCCCCCGGCGCAGTCGTCGGCTGACAACCAACCAGCGTGAATGCCAGCAGACAGAGCCCGCCTCTGTGCCATGAGTCCATCTTGCCTTCCCCCTTGCGACTGTGCCCTGAGCATATCCCCTCCCTCCGGGGATTTCTTCAACCCTCGTCACCCATTTGGACATAGCTCATTGACCAATAAGAAGAATGTTCAGGATACTGGGCCATCACCCACCCCCATCAGGGTATCGACAGGGTGGGAACTCATGGAATTGATAGATAAATCAGTCAGATGGACTGTGCAGGAGCCAGGGTGTTAAGCAAAGAGTGGTTACAGCTGTCCGCAGATATGGAGTTGGCCTGCCTGCGCATCCTGCCCGGGTCAGAAAAACCAGTGCGCGAAGCCGATGTGCTCGCCCTGCTGCACGCCTCCAACTGTCGCCGCTACCAGCCCCTGCACGAAGGGATCAAGCAGGTGGTCACCCTGCTCAATACCCTGCAGAGCAGACCCGATGCCCCCATTCCCCCCAATCCGATCCCCATCGCCAAGCGCCAGGACGCCCGGCTGATGATGTTGATCGACAGCGACAAGATGACGGCCCGGGCCCAGATCACTTGCGATTGGGGCGGAAGACCCCTGACCCTTGAACAGATGCAGCAGGCCCTGGCCGAGAGTGAGGTCAATAACGGCGTGCAGGGTACCCTGATAGAGCTGGCCATCAAGCTCGCCAAGGAGGGGGCGCCTGGCAGCCTGATCCAGCCCGCCATCGCCCACGGCACCCCTCCCATCCCCGGTCTGGATACCCGCTTCGAGCGCCTGGTTGAGACCCCATCCGATCGCATCCTCACCCCCCAGGAAACGGAACACGGCAAGGTAGACCTGCGCGATCTCGGCAGCCTGATCACGGTGCGCACCGGGGAACCCTTGATGCGCCGCCACCCGGCGACCCAGGGCTCCCCCGGCCTGACCGTCACCGGTCAGAACCTGCCTGTCAAACCGGGCAAGGAGATAGCCATGCTGCCTGGGGAGGGAACTGAGATAGCCACCGATGATCCCAATCTGATCGTCGCCAGCCGCCCCGGCCTGCCTTGCCTGGAGAAACAGGGCATGCGGGTCGACGATGTACTCAGCCTCAAACAGGTGGATGCGCGCAGCGGTCACGTGACCTTCGAGGGCGCCCTGGTCATCAGTGGTGATGTGTTCGCCGGCATGCGCGTCAAGGCCAGCGGCGACGTGGTGATTGGTGGCTTCGTCGAGGGCGCCGATATCGAATCAGGCGGCTCCATCACGGTCCGCCATGGCATCATAGGTCGCAAGACGGAGGAGAGCGAACTGCTCTGCCGACTCACGGCTCAGGGGGAGATCCACGCAGCTTATGCCCAGTACGCCAGGCTCGAAGCGGGCGGCAATATCCATATCCAGACTCAGCTCACCCACTGCCACAGCCGCAGCGGCCAGGATCTGCTGGTCGGCGACAGCGCCATGCGCAAGGGAACCCTGCTCGGCGGCATCAGCATTGCCAATCGCCAGATCCTCGCCCCCAGCATAGGGGCCTCCGCCGCCAACCATACCCGGTTGCAGATCCTCGGCGGGTATTTCACCCACAAGCAGCAGGAGCAGGAGCTCAGACAGCGCAAGCAGGCTTGCCGGGAACAGCTGCTCAAGGTGCAGGACTTGCTGCTCAAGCTGCTGCAATTGCCGAGTGATCGCCGTAACCCGCAAACCCTGGAGAACATCAAGACCCTGCGCCTGCAGTTCCTGACCCAGAGCAAGGGGCTGGACGCCAAGCTCGATGAGGCCCAGCAAGCCCTGCAGCAACTCCTCAGCGAGATGGACGTCACCGCGACCCAGCGCCTCTGTGCCGGCGTCGAAGTGGAGCTGGCCAACAGCAGCTATCGGGTCGACATCGACCATGGCCCCATCAGGATCGCCATCAAGCAGGATCAGATAGTGTTGCAGCCCTTCGAGGGGCGCAGATAAGCCACGCAGCAATATACCGCGCGCATCGCCACCAAGCGGGAGCCGATAGTGTGACTCCCCTTCGAAGGACGCAGCCACGCCGCAATCGCCACTAAGCGGGAGCCGATAGTGTGACTCCCCTTCGAGGGGCGCAGATAGGCCACGCCGTGATCCCGTGCGGGATCTTGGGTACACTCGCAGCTTGCACTCCACACAGAGCAGGTAGAAGTCGATGTACAAACTGATCGCATTAGATATGGATGGCACGCTGCTGACCCCACAAGGGGAGATATCCCCCCGCACCCACGCTGCCATCCAGGCCGCCCGCGCCCGCGGCGTGACCGTGGTACTGGCCTCGGGCCGCCCCCTGGAGGGCATGACCCGCTATCTGGAGGAGCTGGGCATGACGGGCCCGGATGACTATGTGATCAGCTACAACGGCGCCATGGTGCAACGGGTGGCGTGTGGTAGTGTCATTCGCAGCCAACTACTGACCGGGGCCGACGCCAGCCTGATCGCCAGCCTTGCCGACCAGCAGGGTGTCAATGTCCATGGCTTCTCGGTATCCCAAGGGTTGATCACACCCCGCCTCAGCCACTACACGGAGCATGAATCCCGTCTGACCGGCATGCCCATCAAGCTGGTCGATTTCGCCGCCCTGCCCCCTGACGAGGCCATCCTCAAGGTGATGATGATCGATGAGCCCAGCCTGCTCAGCCGGGCCATAGCGGCGCTGCCTGGCAGCCTCTATGAGGACTATACCGTGGTACAGAGCGCCCCCTACTTCCTGGAGATCATGAACAACCAGAGCCACAAAGGCAGTGGGGTTGCCGCCCTGGCGGAGCACCTTGGCCTCAACGCCAGCCAGGTGATTGCCGTGGGAGATGCCGGTAACGACAGCCACATGGTCGAGTACGCAGGGCTCGGGGTCGCCATGGGCAATGCAACCGAATCACTCAAGGCCCTGGCCCAGCACATCACCAGCCGCAATGATGAGGACGGGGTCGCCCGGGTCATCGAAGAGTTTGTGCTGGCCTGAGTCAGCCTCTTTGTCAGCAAAACGGGTGGCAGGCATGAACTGCCACCCGTTTAATATATCCACCGACCAAGCACTCCTATTTCTCATAGCCAACCATCAGTTAGCCCTGAATTTGCCCATCCCCTCTCTTTCTGATCACTGTTCAGTAACAAAATCAGCTCATTTCGTTTGACATATTTAACGGCCTTGGCAGACTGAAATCGGGGTCCAGGCCGTCATCTCTCTCTTCTCGCCCCGCGGCATAGCCCGATATGACGCCCCGGATCTCCTAGACTTGCCTTGAGGCAGGCCCTGATATTGGTCAGGACGAGCCCAAGGCGCGAGACGTCCCCGCGGGACTGCAAAGGAATGCCAAGGTGATCTATGTCCGCACAAACACAAGCTGCCCCCACACGAAAGCCCCTGGTTCTGATGACGATGGGGATCCAGGCACGCAATGGTCATGACTATCAGGTGATGACCCACAAATACATCAAACCGCTGGTCGAGATAGGTGGCTGCACCCCGCTACTGGTGCCCACCTGCTGCGGCATCGAGGATCTCGACAGCTATCTGGCCCTGGCCGATGGCGTCTATCTGAGTGGCGCCGGATCCAACATAGATCCGGCGCTCTACGGCGAGCCAAACCTGACCCCGGACAAGGCCCAGGACAGGGAGCGGGATCTGTTTGATATTGCACTGGTACGCGCCGCCATCGACAAGGGGCTGCCCATACTCGGCATCTGTCGCGGCATGCAGGAGATCAACGTTGCCCTCGGCGGTGACATCCATCAGAAGGTCTACTGCGAGCCGGGTTTTGAGGATCATCGCGAAGATCCCCAGACTCCGCCCGAGGTGCAGTATGGGGAGAGCCACATGGTCGAGCTGGTCGAAGACAGCTGGTTCGCCGAACTGATGGGCGCCACGCAAATACCGGTCAACTCACTGCATGGGCAAGCCATCAAGCGTCTGGGCAAAGGATTAGCGCCGCTGGCCTATGCCGAAGATGGCCTGGTCGAGGCGATCCATGCCCCAGCGCTGCCTCAGTTTACCCTGGCAGTGCAGTGGCATCCCGAATGGCATGCCAAGGACAACCCCCACTCGGTCAAGATCTTCACCGCCTTCGGCGAGGCCTGCCGTCAACATGCGGCCCATGGCTAGCGTGCCGCGATACACATCACGAGAGAGGGGCCATGGGGCCCCTCTCTCGTGATGCACAGAGCCCAAGGCGAGACATGCTCAATCGCCAAATCCCCGCGCCTTGAGTTTGGGCAGGCCACCGCGCACCGGCCGCAAGCCACGGCAGGCATCGATGCCCTTCAGCCCCCGCTGTATGTGATCCGGCGAGTGACCAAATACCATGCCATTGCTGCGATACAGGCTGTCACCATCGAGTTCGAAGCGCTCGCCACCGATGAGCAGCGGCTGCTTGCCCTCCACCTTCTTGCCGCGTTTGAGGGGCAATACCAGATCGGTAAAGATCTCCCCCGTCGCACACCCCTCACGCCAATGGGCTTCATCGGAGAAAGAGGTGATGGCAATCTCTCGCCAGGAGCCATCGCTGAACTCGACCCGGTAGCTGTCAGTCAGCAGATCGCAGCCCCCCAGCCACAGCAGGCTTGCCAATAAACCGTAACGACTCAACACCGCCATCCACTCCCTTGTTCTCCAGGCGCTGCAGCATAAGAGCTGCACCGCAGGTACACACGCTCATTAGCCGCGGCCATCTTCATCATGCGGGTTCACTCATGGCCAAGCAGCAAAGGACCCAGTTCGTCCAAACGGTTGAGCATCAGATCCGGTAGCTGGGACAGGCGGCGCCAGTCCCCCCCTCCCTGATTGAGCCAGGCAGCGCGGTAGCCATGCAGGCGAGCACCCAGCACGTCGCTGCGCTCATGATCCCCCACGTGCAGTATCTCGGCGGGGGCCAGTCCCAACTCGGTCGCCGCCTGCACGAACATGTCCGGCGCCGGCTTCATCCGCTGGCCCTCCCCCGCCTTGTAGACCCCCTGGAAGTAGCCATCCAACCCGGCCCGCACCAGATCCAGATTGCCATTGGTGATCGCCACCAGAGGATAACGGCGTGCCAGGGCTGCCAGCAGCTCATGACTGGCGGCAGGCACAGTGATGGCGGAACGCTCGGCCATAAAGCCTTCGAACAGCTCGGCCGCAACCCCCTCGGCGGCCCCCGCCTCCATCCCCCCCTGGCGCAAGGCCAGTTGCAGGCTGAGCTTGCGCATCAGGCTGACGTCATGACAACGCTCAGGGTCCTGTTGCAGCACCTGACGCTTGCAGGCCAGCCAGCGATCGGCATCCATCATGGCGCCCGCCAGATAGTCGCTGCGCAGGCGCGCCAGCATCCAGGCATCGGCCCGCGCGATATGGGGGCCATTGTCATAGAGGGTGTCATCGAGATCGAACGAGATAGCCTTGACCGGCTGCCAGCGGCGGAAGAAAAGCATTGTCACTCCTGTTGTTCTGCATGCCCACCCGCCGCCATTTTTACCATGACGACCCGGGCTTACTCTTGTTCCTCATCCCCGGCGCCACGCCGCTTGGCCCTGGGGTGGGCACCGTCATAGACCTTGGCCAGATGCTGGAAGTCGAGGTGGGTATAGATCTGAGTGGTGGATAGATTGGCGTGGCCAAGCAGCTCCTGCACCGCCCGCAGATCGCCGGAAGACTCCAGCATATGCGTCGCGAAGCTGTGCCTGAGCTTGTGGGGGTGAACGTGGGCGTCGAGGGCCTGCTTGCTGCCCCAGCCATCGAGACGCATCTGCACCGAGCGCGCCGAGATGCGGCGCCGCTGTCTGGAGACGAACAAGGCAGGCTCCTCCCCCGAGGCAAGCAGGGGCCGCATGGCCAGCCACTTGTGCAGCCACTCAAGGGCCATGCGCCCTATGGGCAGCACCCGCTCCCGGGAGCCCTTGCCCACTACCCTCAATTGGCGATCGTCCAGCCGCAGATCGGTCAGGTCCAGCCCCACCAGCTCGGCAAGGCGCAGGCCGGAGGAGTACATCAGCTCCATGATGGCCCTATCCCGCACCGCCAGCGGATCCTGCTCATCGGTGATATTGAGCAGCTGATACATCTCATCCACGTCCAGGTTCTTGGGCAGGGGCCGCCCCTGCTTGGGTGTGCTGATACCCCGCGCCGGATTGGCAATCAAGCGCCCCTGACGCACCTGCCAGTCGCAGAAACTGCGCAAGGCCGAGAGCTTGGTGGCCAGGGAGCGCGGGGCCAGCCCGCCCTTGTGCATCCTGCTCATCAGGCTGCGTACCTGACTCGCCTCCAGCCCGGGCCAATGGTTCAGGCCCAGATCCACCAGCTGGCTGGTCATCGCGATGAGGTGAGACAGGTAGTTGCTGCGGGTATGGCCACTCAGCTGGCGCTCCACCCGCAAGTATTCGATGAAGTCAGCCAGATCCTGCGCAAGCGCAGGAGGCAGGCTGGCAAGTCCGTCAGCGCTGACTGTCACGGATGAGTTCCGGCAGACGCAGTTGCAACAGGCGCCCAAGCTGACCGAGCAGCAAGGGATCGCTGTGAGGGGAGAAATGGCCGGGATCCGAGCTGGCAAAGGCCAGCAGCCCCAGCTCGCCTAGCCGCATCAAGGCCACGGAACCGACCAGGGTGTCGCTGCCAAAGAGTTGCTGCTGTTCGCTCTGGCTGAGGCGCCCAAAGTAGAATCCCTGACCTGGCAGACGCTGGCCCATGATCTGCTCTATCCCCTTGCTCAGCACGAGGAAGCGTTGCCCCTCCCCCGGTTGATACTGCTTGGGGCTGAGCCAGAGCCGCACGCCAGAGAGGCGCAGCTGCTCAACGAAGGCATTTTGCAGGGCGCTCACCAGCTTGCTCAGGGTCTGGCAGCCATAGAGTTCGCCATAGAGATCCGCGTAGATGCGAAAGATCCGTTCGTTCGCGCTGGCCAGGCTCATCAGCTCGGTGATCTCGAGCTCCAATCCCTCGATACGCTCCCGCTGGCGCTCGAGCTGACGCTCCACCAGCGAGACGGTGCCCTTGCGCTCATGGGGGATGCGCACGCGATCCAGCATGCCCGCATGCTGCTGGAAAAATTCGGGGTAACGGCTCAGGTACGCCAGCACCATGGCCTCGTCGGCCTCATGCTCCTGCCGTTTAACTTCACTCATGTTGATCAATCCCGTCTTGATGACCCTGTGCGACACGCGTCCGGGTGGCGCCTGCACAGGGAACACTGGTAGCCAGGCCTCTATTAGAGCGCTATCGGGGCATCAAATACAGTCGCGTTTGCACATCAATGCATTGAGGCGGCCGCCCCCAGCCCCCTCCGCCTGCCGGGCGGCCCCACATTAGAGAAAAGGCGGCCTAAGCCGCCAGCATCTCACAGCTCGATTTGCCCATCGAACACATGCTCGGCAGGGCCCGTCATATAGACAGGCTGGCCCGGCCCCTTCCAGGCGATGGTCAGCTTGCCACCGGGCAGGGAGACGGTCACCCGCTCCTTGAGCTTGCCCTGGCTCATGCCGATCACGGCGGCGGCGCAGGCACCGGTGCCGCAGGCCAGGGTCTCCCCTACTCCCCGTTCAAAGACCCGCAACCGGATCTGAGTGGCATCGACCAGCTCCATGAAGCCGACGTTGACCCGCTCGGGGAAACGTTCGTGGCGCTCCACTATGGGGCCCAGGGTCTCGACCGGCGCGGCATCGACCGAGGGCACCTCTATCACGCAATGAGGGTTGCCCATGGAGACGGCGCCGCACATGACGGTGTGATCCTGTGCCCGCAACAGATATGTCTGCTCCGCCTTCTGGGCGCGAAACGGGATCTTGCCCGGCTCGAACTGGGGAACCCCCATGTTGACCGTGACCTGATTCTCCCCTTCCAGCTGCAAGATGATGCGGCCACGGGCCGTGCTGACCGAGATGCGATCCCGGTTGATCAGCCCCTTGAGCCGCACGAAGCGAGCGAAACAGCGAGCACCGTTGCCGCACTGCTCCACCTCGCTGCCGTCGGCATTGAAGATACGGTAGTGAAAATCGAGCTCGGGATCATAGGGGGGTTCGACCAGCAACAGCTGATCAAACCCTATTCCGAAGTGGCGATCCGCCAGCTTCTTGATGACGTCACTGCTGAAGAACAGCTTCTGGGTGACACCATCGACCACCATGAAGTCGTTACCCAAGCCATGCATCTTGGAAAATTCAATTAACATCTTTTTTCCCTGCGCTGTTCAGGCCGCAACAGCAGGTCGTCCACCACCATGAAGCCGTTATCCGACACCCCATGCATCCTGGATAATTCAATTAACATCTTTTTTCCCTGCGCTGTTCAGGCCACAACAAAAGATCGTCCACCATCATGGGAGCGTTATCCAACGCCCCATGCATCCTGGAGATATCAATCAACATCCTGCGTTCCTGTCCCCGTCATCACCCGCTCAAATAGCCCAGAGGAGCCTTGAGAGTCAGAAAAGAGACCCTCTCGCGCTCCTCCAAGCCGGTCAAGGCAGCAGATGCTCGCCCTGCCAGAGTGACTCCAGCGGCTCACGTTCCCGGATGAGAAACGCCTGGTCACCGTCGACCAGTACTTCGGCGGCGCGGGGGCGGGTGTTGTAGTTTGAAGACATGGTAAAGCCATAGGCACCGGCCGAACGCACCGCCAGCAGGGAGCCTTCGCCAATCGCCAGGGTGCGCTCCTTGCCGAGGAAGTCACCGGTTTCGCACACCGGGCCCACCACATCGTAGAGGGCTGGCTCATGCAGGGCCTTGCTGTCGACCTCGATGATGTTCATCCAGGCGCCATACAGAGAGGGACGCAGCAGATCGTTCATGCCGGCGTCTATCAGCGCGAAGTTGCGGGTCTCGCCCGGCTTGAGGTATTCAACCCGGGTCAAGAGCACACCGGCATTGGCGACGATGGCGCGGCCCGGCTCGAACAACAGGGTCAGTTCGCGACCGGCCAGCTTGGCTTTGAGGGCCTCGGCATACTCGGTCGGGTGTGGCGGCTGCTCGGCGCCATAGTTGACTCCCAGGCCACCACCTACATCCAGGTGATGGATGTGGATCCCCTCCAGCGCCAACTCGTCGATCAGCCGCAGCAGCTTGTCCGCCGCCTCCATGAAGGGGTTCAACTCAGTGAGCTGGGAACCGATATGGCAATCCACCCCCTTGATCTCGATGTTGCTCATGGCCGCCGCCTTGCGATAGATGGCGGGGGCCTGCTCGATGGGGATACCGAATTTATTCTGCTTGAGACCGGTCGAGATATAGGGGTGAGTACCGGCATCGATGTCCGGGTTAACCCGCACCGACACCCGCGCCACCTTGCCCATGCTGGCTGCGACCCGGTTGAGGCGCTCCAGCTCGGCTTCGGACTCAAGGTTGAAGCAGAGGATCTCTTTATCGAGCGCCAGGCGCATCTCTGCTTCGCTCTTGGCGACGCCGGAGAAGACCACCTTGGCCGGATCGCCCCCCGCCGCCAGCACCCGCGACAGCTCGCCGCCGGAGACGATGTCGAAGCCGGATCCGAGGCGCGCCAGCAAGTTCAGCAGCGCTATGTTGGAGTTGGCCTTGACCGCATAGCAGACCAGGTGGGGGATGGCCCCCGCCGCCTGATCGAAGGCATGCCAGTGGCGCTCCAGGGTCGCGCGGGAGTAAACATAGAGCGGGGTGCCATGCTGATCGGCCAGCTGTTGCAGATCAATCTGTTCGGCCTGGAGCTGGCCGGCGGCGTTGTAATTAAAGTGATCCAAGGGGCGGTTCCTTCCAAATTATGACGAGTGCGGCGTAGCCTCTGGGGTCGCCTCGGCCGGGGTCTGGGGAGTGCTCTGCGAGTCTTTCGCCGGTTCGGCTTCAGACGGAGTCGACTGCTGGCTGTCCGGCTGTTCGGCCGGCGGCATATAGAGCGGGCCTTTCAGGCCACAAGCAACCAGGGTGAGCGACAGAAGAGCGGCAGACAGGCACCGGACGAGTTGAATGATCATAATGGTTCGCTGCGAAAAAAATTTTGGCCCTCTATAATCGCACTCACATTGTTAAAAGCAACAGGATAAACCGATGAAGGATCACGAGTATCACGCCCTGGTAGACACCTTTTTCCAGTATGTGGAAGACACCATCGATGCCAATTACCCGGATATCGATTGCGAGCGGGCTGGCGGCGTACTGAACCTGGCGTTCGAGAACAAGACCAAGGTCATCCTCAACAAGCAAGAACCCCTGCACCAGATCTGGGTCGCCACCCGCGAGAACGGCTTCCACTTCGAGCTGAAAGGGGACACCTGGATAGACAACCGCTTCGGCCATGAACTCAAGGCCCTGCTCACCCGCGCCTGCACCCTGCAATCTGGCGAGGACGTGACCTTCCCATGATAGATATCCACCCCGACGGGGCCCGTCATGCGGTGATCTGGCTGCATGGTCTGGGAGACTCAGGGGCCGGGCTGGCCCCCCTGGTGGAGGCGCTGGCCCTGCCCAGCGCACTGCCCATCCGCCATCTGCTGCCCGATGCCCCCGAACGTCCCATTACCATCAACATGGGCCACAAGATGCGCGGCTGGTACGACATCAAGGGCTTCGAGCGGCCGGAAGACAGGGCCGATGAGACCGAGGTGCGCGCGGCCTGCCGCCAGATTGCGACCCTGCTGGCGCAGCTCGAGCAAGAGGGCTTCGCCCCCGAGCGCGTCGTTATCGCCGGCTTCTCCCAAGGGGGCGTCATCGCCTCCTTCGCCGCCCTGCGCCATCCAGCGCCCTTGGCCGGTCTGCTCTGCATGTCCACCTATCTGGCGGCGCCGGATGCCCTGCTGGCAGAACTCAGTGATGGCGCTCGCAGCCTGCCAATCTGCTACATGCATGGCATCTATGACGACGTGGTTCACCTCTCCATGGGTTGGGATGCCAAGCAGCGTCTGGAGGCCGCGGGTCTGGCCCCCCAGTGGCACGAGTACCCCATGCGCCACGAGATCTGCCGCCCTCAGCTAGGGGATATCCGCGCCTGGCTGCTGGCCTGCTTCGCCCCCTGAGACCCAGCTCCCGCCCCCTATGACATGGGGCCGGGCAATCCCCGTAACAAGAAGAGGGCCTGCATTGCAGGCCCTCTTCACATCACCAGGGTGGCTTGGCTCAGCCCACGTCACGGGCCTGCACCTGAGGATCCCGCCCCAGCCCCTGGCTGCGGTAAGGAATAACGTCCAGCGTCTCCCCCCTCTCGACTATCTCGTAGTACTGGGGCAGGTTGAAGTTGACGAATTGGCCATCATCGCTGAACCGTTCGTGACTGGAGGTATAGAAGCGGTTCACCCCGGCCACCAGTTCATCTTTGTTGCCGGCGAAATGCTGGTAGATTTCGACCCTGTTCGCCTCGTCCAGTATGTAGATGTTGGTGCCCGCATTGCGGGTGTCGAAGAAGAACTGCACCAGGCCCTCGCTGGCATAGGTATCCACTATGCCCGGCAGATGCTGGCTGTGGGTCTTGTCGAGGCGCAGCGGCAGGTGATCCAGCTTGTTGTGGGAGATGTGCCGGTAGAAGTCGATGGCGTTTTCCAGCTTCTTGACCGAGACCCCGCGCCGCTCGAAGAAGATGCCGTACTTCTCCTTGCCAAGGGCGAGGGTCTTGACCAGCTGCTGCTTGTCCCGGGCCAGCCGCAGCTCGATGCACTCGGCCACCAGTTGCTGGAAGCGGGAGCGCACCAGGGAGCGGAAATGCTGGCTATAGCAGAATACGGCGATGGTTTCCGGGGCCGCCGCATCCTGGTGCATCTTGCCGAGGATGGTGGTGAGGGCATCGACCACCGCCTCGTCACCACGAAAATGCAGGGTGCGGATCTCGCTCCAGGAGTTGCGATAGACCAGATCCACCGAGCCCACCAGGCACTCCATATTGCGGCCAAACGAGAAGACATCGGCGCTGTTGGCATCAAACTCTATCACCTGGCCGACCCAGTGACTGCTCGGATCCACCTCCAGATTGAGGTAGATGGAGAGCTGATGAATTTCGCAAGGGCGGCTCAGGGCCACGTTGGTGGCGCGCGGGTACTTGACCGGGAAAGTGCCGGAGAGATCGCGGCAAAACTGGTGCAAGTTGTCGATGTGCAGATCCGAGCCCTGATTGAACAAGTGCACCCGCGACTGGGGAGTAAGTAGATCGTTGAAATAGGCCCAGGCCACCAGCTTGCTGATGTAGCTGTTATGTTCGAGGGGCGCCCGGCCAATGATGTCAGACGGCTCAAGGGAGTGCTTGTAGAGATACCAGCCGGCGCGATTGAGGCGGCCATTGGGCACCTGCACCAGGCTCAGATCCGGCTCGCTCAGATCCGGCGCTATCTTGAGGTTGATGCGCTGCACCTTGCCCGGCAGGCTCTCGAAGGCCGCATAGAGCTTGCGCGACAAGATACCGATATCTTCCGGGTTGATGGATTCACTGATGTTGTTGCGTCGGGCGAACTGGATCAGATTGCGATAACTGTGCATCAGGGCTTCGAGCAGCTCGGCATGGGCCACCTTGACCTGCTCCACTTTCCACTCCTGGCGATGATCCAGATGATGGAGCCGCTCCGGGCTCCAGCCCCAGTAAGCGACCAGCTGCTCCATCTGCTCCCGCCGCCACAGGGGCGAGCCCTCCTCGTTGGGATGGCTCAGGCCGTCACACACCTTCAGGTAGAAGCAGCGGCGCACCAGATCCAGACGCTGCATGTCGCCGATGGACTTGAGGTAGTTGGTCACCTTGTCCAGCATCAGGCAGTAGTTATCCTGGCGAAAACTCATGCCCTCATGCTGCTGGAACCAGTCGCGGCTGATGAAGGAGAGCAGCCGGGTGTTCGGGTACTCGTGGGAGTAAGCCTCCATCAGCACCGACTTGAGCACCGCCTTGTAGGGCGAGTCGATCCCCTTGTAGAGCTGCCAGAGCGCAGAGCCGAAGTACTCCTCGGCCGGAATGCGGTTGAAGCTGCCCAGATCGAGCCAGTCATCCTGACTGAGCTGACCGCTCGCAAACAGGCCTGCCACATAGTCATCATACTGCTCGTCATAGGCGCGGGGCACCAGATACCAGAGCAGGCGCTTGCCCGCGATGTGCATGGCGCTGCGATAGAACTCGTCGAGCAGCAGCAGATGCTGGGCGCTGCCACAGTTCTCGCCCTGCATCTCGGCATCGTTGTGTTGACGGAACTTGTCTTCGGGGATCAGGAAGAAATTGAGATCCACGCCGCGCTGCTCGGCCCACTTGGAGAGCTGCTGGCACTTGAGATCGAGCAGGGCCAGACGATCGGGAGAGAGGCCCGCCACGTGACAGACCCAGATATCGAGATCCGAATGACAACACTGGCCGATAGAGGAGGTGCTGCCCATGGAGTAGAGACCCTGAATGGCCCTGTCCTGGGTGCTAAGCCCACTCTGGCAGTTGGCGTTCTGGCACAGGTCTTCGATGAAGGCCTGCTGGGTCTCGTTGGCGTTGAAACTCCAGATCCCGTGAGGCACATCCCCACCCACATAACCGGGCAGCAAGGGATGATTGAAGTGCAGCATGACGGGCAGCAGTTGGAATACCTGTTGCCCATAGCGACTCATGAGACCTAGCGCTCGCTGCGTCTTGAGACGATTGATCTCGTCATAACGCGATACGAGTGCATCGAGTTGTACCAGCAATGACCTGCCTATTTGGGGGTTGCAATTGACGCACCAAAACGGGGAGGCGTCAAAAAAGTGTGATCATGTTAACAATGCAAACTGCGGTGGTAAACAAGCCCACAGCGAATAGCAGGATTATTTATGACAGCCAGATGAACGGTATCATAGGAAAGCAAATAAGGTATTTATAATCAGATAGTTGCCATTCAAGCACTCCCCAGTGAAAATCATTTCCTCCCCTTCCTTTTTCGGCCAGATCCCGCTTTTGCAGCCAGCGCCATGAAAGCCCCTGTAAAGGGTGGTAAGATCATTTTCCTTTAAATATGAAGCAACTGATTGATATGGCAGCCCGTACCCTGAGAATCGCCACACGCAAGAGCCCGCTGGCCCTGTGGCAGGCCAATTTTGTCAAAGACAGGCTCGAAGCCCTGCATCCGCAACTCACCGTCGAGCTGGTGCCCATGAGCACTCAGGGTGACAAGATATTGGATACTCCGCTGGCCAAGGTTGGCGGAAAAGGGTTGTTCGTCAAAGAGTTGGAAACTGCCATGTTGGAAGGGCGGGCAGATATCGCCGTTCACTCCATGAAAGACGTTCCGGTTGAGTTTCCCGAAGGACTCGGCCTGCACACCATCTGCGAGCGGGAAGATCCCCGTGATGCCTTCGTCTCCAACCGCTTCGCCAACATTGCCGAGCTGCCCCTGGGCGCCGTGGTCGGCACCTCCAGTCTGCGCCGCCAGTGCCAGCTGCGCGCCGCGCGCCCGGATCTGGTGGTGCGGGATCTGCGTGGCAACGTCAACACCCGCCTCGCCAAGCTCGATGGCGGTGAGTACGAGGCCATCATATTGGCCGCCGCGGGTCTGCTGCGTCTGGAGATGGCGGACAGGATCCGCGCCTTCATCGAGCCGGAGCAGAGCCTGCCCGCCAACGGTCAGGGGGCGGTCGGTATCGAGTGTCGCAACGACGACCTGGCGCTGCATGCCCTGCTGGCGCCGCTGGAGCACGCCGAGACCCGCATCCGGGTGTTGACCGAGCGCGCCATGAACCGCGCCCTGCAGGGTGGCTGTCAGGTACCTATCGGAGCCTATGCCCTGGTGGAAGGGGATCAGATCTGGCTGCGTGGCCTGGTTGGCCAACCCGATGGCAGCCAGGTGCTGCGTGACGAGATCCGCGGCCCCCTCGCCCAGGGTGAAGCCCTGGGTCAGCAACTGGCCGAGCGCCTGCTGGCCGCCGGTGCCGATACCATACTCGCCCAGGTCTATCAGGCATGATGGTTCAGGGTCGTCATGGAGAGCCTCGGCGGGTCCGTGTCCCTCATGCTGGCCCTGTCGTGCGAGTGGTCAGGCTGACTCCTTGCCCCTTCATCACCACTCGGGAGTCACCTCAATGACTCCTCTGGTGGTACGCCCCGCCGAACAGGGTACCGAGCTCAGCACGCTGCTTCGTCAGCATGGCCATGACCCCCACCCCTGTACCCTGCTCACCCTGGGGCCGGGCAGTGAGCTGGATAAGCTGGCCACCCTGCTGGCCGAGGCGGATGTGGTTATCGCCGTGAGCGTCCATGCCATTCTTTTTGCTGATCATTTTATGTTGCAAACTGGTCAGACCTGGCCAAATATTGACTACTTTACCGTCGGTGCCGCCAGCGCGGCAGCCTTTGCCGATCTCGGCATCGCCGCCATGAGTCCGACGGATCCCCGCAGTGAGGGGCTGATCGCACTGCCCGAACTGCAGCAGCTCGCTGGCAAGCGGGTACTGATCCTGCGCGGCAACGGTGGCCGGGATCTCATCGCCCGAACGCTGGCCTCGAGAGGGGCTCTGGTGCACTATTGTTGCACCTATGAGCGCCACTACCCCGAATTGGATGGCCCAGCGCTGACCCGTGACTGGCAAGAGGCCGGGATCGACAGCCTGCTTATCACCAGCGGGGAGTTGTTGCAGCGTCTGCAGACGCTGGTACCCGATGATGCACACCCCTGGCTCCATGGTTGCCAGTTGGTGGTCCCCAGTCCCCGCGTGGCCGAGATGGCCGAAGGGTTGGGTTTTCTCCATATCACGATTGCCCAGGGGGCAGCCAATCAGGCCCTGCTGGCCGCCCTGGAACAGAGGAAGACGCGATGACAGAACAGCAAGAAGCCCAGGCCACTTCGCAAGAGGGGGCCGAGCCACGCCAGAGTGCGGCGAGCCAAACGACCCAGGCCAGCCCTGCGCCAACCAGGCAGAGCAAGGGGCGCGCTGGCGTACTCATGGGGGCCGTCGCCATACTGGTCGCCCTTGGGCTGACCGGCGGCCTCTACTACCACGGCCATCAGGGCGCCCTGGCCCAGCAGGCAGAGCTTGCTCAGCTCAAGCAGCAGCTGGGGGATGTCATGGGTCGGGTCGATCGGGGTAACAGCCAGGAGCAGCAGAAGCTGGGTGAACTTGGCAAGAGCCAGCAGGCCCTGCAAGAGGAGCTGAAGGGCCTGCAGAACCGGGTGCTGGATCTCAACGACAAGCGTCCCAACGACTGGATGCTGGCCGAATCTGAATACCTGGTACGGATGGCGGGCCGCAAGCTGTGGCTCGAGCATGATCTCATCTCCGCCATCACCCTGCTCGGCAACGCCGACGAACGCATCAAGGCGCTCAACGATCCCAGCCTGATGCCGATCCGCAAGGCCCTGGCCGAAGACATCACCAAGCTCAAGGCCATGCCCAGGGTCGATCGTGAAGGGCTCACCCTCAAACTCGCAGCCCTCGAAGATCAGATAGATCAGCTGCCCCTCTCCAACGTCACCATGCCCACCGCCGAGGAGCAGGCCAATCAGGCGGTCAGCAGCAACCCGGATGAGTGGGAGAGCAATCTGAAGAAGAACTGGGTCAAGTTTACCGAGAACTTCATCACCATTCGCCGCCGGGATGGCGCTGTCGAGGCACTCATCTCGCCCCAGCAGGAGATCTACCTGCGCGAGAACCTCAAAACCAAGCTGCTCCAGGCCCAGCTCGCAGTGTATCGCGAGCAGCAAGCCCTGTACGAAGACAGCATCGACAAGGCCTCCCGCTGGCTGGCGCAGTACTTCGATACCGACAACAGCGCGACCCACTACCTGCAAGGAGAGCTCGACAAGCTCAAGGGCGAACAGATCCAGTTCGACTATCCGGACAAGTTCAGCACCCAGGCCCTGCTCGAGCAGGTTCTGACCGAGCGCCTGCAACGCATCGCGACCGGTAACTGAGGAGAGCCCCATGATCCGTTTGATTATTCTGGTTGCCGTCATGGTTGCAGGGCTGGCCTTCGGCCCCGAAGCCTCGGGCAACAAGGGTTATGTGATGATCTCCCTGGGTAATTACACCCTGGAGTCCTCGGTCACCAGCGCGGTGATCCTGGCCATCCTGTTTTATGGTCTGCTGCTCATCGTCGAGTGGCTGCTGGCCCGGGTATTTGGCCTGCGCCGCAAGACCCTCGGCTGGTACGGCTACCGCCGTCGCCGCAAGGCCAACCAGCAGACGGTGGCCGCGACCCTGGCCTTCGCCGAGGGGCACTATAGCCAGGCCGAGAAGCTGATGGTCAAGGGCGCTCGCAACAGCGAAACTCCCCTGCTCAACTACCTCTCCGCCGCCAAGGCGGCCCAGGCCCGTGGCGATGACAGCCGCCGGGATCAGTATCTGCAGCAGGCCCAGGAAGAGCACCCCAAGGCCGAGCTGGCCCTGACCCTGACCCAGACCCAGTTGCAGATAGAGCAGGGCCAGTACGAGAGCGCCCTCGCAACCCTGGAGTCCCTGCAGGCCCTCAACCCTCGCCATCCCATGGTGCTGGATCAGCTGCGTCAGGTGCGACTGGCACGCCAGGATTGGGCCGCCCTGCTGGAGCTGATCCCGGTGCTGCACAAGGTCGGCAAGCTCAATCCCAAGCAGGAAGAGGAGCTGACCCGCCAGGCCTGGGTTGGTCGCCTGCAACAAGGGGCCGACGAGGCCGACACGCTGGCTGCCATCTGGCAGGCCATGCCCAAGAAGCTGCGCCAGGATCCCGAGTTGCTGCTCGGCTATGGCCGCCAGTTGCGCAGCCTGCAAGGAGACAAGGCCGCCGCCGATCTCTGGCTCGATGCCCTGCGCCGGGATGCCTCGCCGCAACTGCTGGCCGAGTTGCCTCGTCTGCGCCTGGATGACTACCAGCCGCTGCTGACCCTGCTTGGCAAGATGCAGGACAAACCGGGTGCCCAGGCGGCCCTCGCCCAAGTCAACCTGCTGGCAGGCCATCTGGACGAGGCACAGCGACTGCTGGAGATCGAGTTGGCCAAGGCGCCAAGCGCCGCCCTCTGCCATGCCATGGGCCAGCTGATGGACAAGCGCCGACTCACCAACAAGGCCAACGAGTACTATCGTCAGGCCCTGCAGCTCGCCGGCGTCTAGCCAGCCCCTGAGCCGAACCTGCAAAAAGAGGCCGCAATTGCGGCCTCTTTTCTATGGTGGTCGAACAACACCAGGCAGAGGATGCCTGGCGCTACCCGCCTCATGCAAGCCAAGGCTCAGGAGGTCTGCCGCTCCCACTCCCCAAGCAACCAGATTGCCTCGCTCCGGTGAGTGCCGCAGACATCCATCATGGGGCGAAAACCACCGCATACCACGGGACGCTCGGGCAAGCCAAACAGGCGGCAACCCAGCCGCTCATCGAGCTGGACGCAGGGCACACCAGCGGGTTTCCCCAGGGGCATGCCGGGAATGGCACTGCTGATACTGGGGGCGATACAACAAGCGGCACAGCCGGCACGACATTCCATGACGATATCCATCCAAGGGGAGCGCCAGTCTATCCCAGGCCCGGACAACCTCTTATCACTATCGGTGTCAAGGCGCGCCATACAGCAAAGCCGTCATTGGGCCGGGTTTGGATTGCAATAGAAAGCACAGCTACCTATCAGAGGATGATGTCGCGGATGACGTCATCTTTGCGATTCAGATAATGGATCGACTTGATACGACGAAGTGGATAGGCGTGACGCGTCACGTTCCGGTCGCCCTCAATACAACAAGCCCGACACTGGGCCGGGCTTGGATTGCAATAGAAAGCACAGCTACCTATCAGAGGATGATGTCGCGGATGACGTCATCTTTGCGATTCAGACAGTGGATCGACTTGATACGACGAAGTGGATAGGCGTGACGCGTCACGTTCCGGTCACCCTGAATACAACAAGCCCGGCACTGGGCCGGGCTTGGATTGCAATGCACATTGCCACTGCGGATCAGAGGATGATGTCGCGGATGACGTCATCTTTGCGGTTCAGATAATGGATCGACTTGATACGACGGATGGTGCGTGACTTGCCACGGATGAGCAGCGTCTCCGTGGTCGCCATGATGCCATCGCTGCTGATCCCTTCCAGCAGATCACCCTTGGTGATGCCGGTAGCCGAGAAGATGACGTTGTCATTCTTGGCCAGGTCTTCGAGCTTGAGCACCTTGGTGACATCGATACCCAGTGCGATGCAGCGGGCTATCTCCTGCTCACCCAGGGCACGGGCATTGGCATCGTCACCCTTGACCTGATGGCGAGGAATGAGGCGCGCCTGCATGTCACCGTCCAGGGCACGGATCACCGCCGCCGAGATGACGCCTTCCGGCGCGCCGCCGATGCCGTAAAGCATGTCGACTTCACTGTCCGGCAGACAGGTGAGGATGGAGGCGGCCACATCGCCGTCGGGAATGGCGAAGACGCGCACTCCCAGTCCCTGCATCTCCTTGATCGCCTTGTCATGACGCGGCTTGGCCAGGGTGATGACGGTCAGACGCGACAACGGCTTGCCGAGCGCCTTGGCAACCGCCTTGAGGTTGAGCTCAAGGGCTGCATCCAGGTCGATCACCCCCTTGGCTTTGGGGCCGACGATGATCTTCTCCATATACATGTCGGGGGCCTTGAGGAAGGATCCCTTGTCACCCACGGCCAGCACGGCCAGGGCATTGGATTGGCCCATGGCCGTCATGCGGGTGCCTTCGATCGGGTCGACGGCGATGTCCACCGCGTCCCCCTGACCCGTGCCCACATGCTCGCCGATATAGAGCATGGGCGCTTCGTCGATCTCGCCCTCGCCGATCACTATCTCACCATCGATATCGATCTGATTGAGGATATGACGCATGGCCGCCACGGCCGCGCCATCGGCGATATTCTTGTCGCCACGTCCGAGCCACTTGTAGCCAGCCAGTGCAGCCGCTTCCGTCACTCGGGAAAATTCGATTGCCAGTTCACGTCTCATCGCTAATCCAACCTATAGGAGCTCGAAAAACGGGCGGCATTCTACCACAAGGGCAAACCTTTGCGCGCAAAACTGCATGCTCACCGTATTTTTACCATTTTGCACAACCAATGACCGATACAGACCCGCTCAGGCTCAAGCACACAGATCCTGACGCAGCCCTCTTCATCGAACTGACATCAAATCACCACTCACTCTTCATCTGTCAGTAACCGAACCGTCATTTCACACCCCTAGCATAGCCCCGTCTTTTACAACAAAAGCTTGCAACACAAGGGATTAAGATGAAAAAGCTGACAGTAGTAGCGCTCGCGCTGAGCTCCGCTTTCCAGGTACAGGCCGTCGAAGTCTTCAAGAATGACACCACCAAGCTCGACCTCTATGGCCGTATCTATGCCGGTCAGTTCTTCGGTGACAAGAAGAAGCTCGATGACAATGGCGACATCGTGGATGACTACAGCGCCAAGCAAGGCGCCAACCAGTTTGTTCGCTTCGGTGCCAAGGTAGACAGCCAGATCAACAGCAATCTCAAGGCCCTGGCTCAATACGAGCTGCAGCTGTACGTCAATGACAGCGAGAAGACCATCAGCGAGAACTCGGACAACATGCGCACCCGCCTGGCCTTCGCCGGGGTCGGTGCCGACTGGGGCACTGTCACCTTCGGCCGCCAGAAAGGCGCCCCCGGCTTCCTGGCCGACTGGACCGACGTCTCCCTCTCCGATGGCTATGGCAACGAGGCCCTCGGCGCCACCACCGATAACTTCGCCGTCAACCGCGCCGGTTCCGTGCTCAAATACTCTGGCCTGTTCAACGGCTTCCAGGTCGACACCAGCTACAAGTTCGATGGCGGTGACACCGAAGAGACCACCAACAAGAACAGTGATGCCGCCTACGGCGCCGCCGTGGCCTATACCTTCCCGTTCAACCTCTCCCTGGGTACCGCTTACAACGTGGGCCTGCGTGACAAGAGCGGTGAAGCCGACGCCAAACTGTGGCTGCTCTCTGCCAAATATGATGACAAGAGCATCTACGCGGCCCTGAGTTACGCCGATGGCAACGACTTCCTGGCTACCGACAAGGATCACAACGGTTGGGAAGCCGCGCTGGGTTACAACTTCAGCAACGGCATCGGCCTGATGGCCTTGTGGAACAAGCAGGAGGTCCAGCAGAAAGGCAAGGATGACGTCGACTCCATCGACTACTACACCCTGGGCGCCCAGTACAAGTTCAACAGCAACTTCCGGGTGATAGGTGAATACCGTATCAACAATCTGGATAGCCAGCCGGATCAGGCCGTCGCCAACCAGGATGACTTCCAGCTGGCCGCTCGCTACGACTTCTAAGTAGCCCCTCCCCAGCGACCCAACAGGCGATGAGCGATCATCGCCTGTTTTATTTTCTGGCAACCAAATAGGGGATGCATCTACCTCAGGCAAGTTTTTGCGCCATTTGATAGCAATAAACGCTGCCATGGCAATGATTTGCAGACCAATCGGGTGGCGGTGCGCAACTTATTGCTCAACCGGTTCCATTTATAACGACAGCCGCAGGTAAGACATTGAAAAATAACTAATTTAACTTATGGCACGCTCCCTGCTATCTCTTGCTGAATCTTACTACTATTCGCAAAGGAGCATTTCCATGCCAACACCGTGTTATATCAGCATTGAAGGTAAAACCCAGGGCAACATCACCGCCGGTGCCTTCACCTCCGACTCCGTCGGCAACATCTTCGTGCAGGGTCATGAAGACGAGATGCTGGTACAAGAGTTCCAACACATCGTCACAGTCCCGACCGATCCGCAATCCGGTCAGCCTGCGGGCCAGCGTGTCCACAAGCCGTTCAAGTTCACCGTGGCCCTGAACAAGGCCGTACCGCTGATGTACAACTCCCTGGCCTCCGGCGAGATGCTGCCGAAAGTGACCCTGAAGTGGTACCGCACCTCGGTGGAGGGCAAGCAGGAGCACTTCTTCTCTACCGTGCTGACCGATGCCACCGTCGTCGACATCGACTGCCAGATGCCCCACTGTCAGGATCCGGCAAAATCCGACTTCACCCAGCTGATCCAGGTCTCTCTGGCCTACCGCAAGATCGACTGGGAGCACACCGTCGCTGGTACCTCAGGTGCTGACGACTGGCGCGCCCCGATCGAAGCTTAATCTCTTCGATGTCCTTTCTTATCCGCCTGCGTGGCAACAGGCTTTGGATTTCGTGTTGAGATCTGTGCAGTTTACCCCGGCTCTTCCCGTAAGGGATGGCGCCGGGGCTTTTGTGTTTTCTCATCCGGCCTGGCGACAGGCCCGATCATAAAATACAAGGGGAGTCTAAGTTCCTATGGCCAATCAGACCGGATTACAGTTCACCGCCCGGGTGGGGGCCTTGCCCGAATCCACCTTCGCCCTGGTCGAGTTCAACCTCGATGAGCAGCTGAGTCGCCCCTTCAGCCTGCGGCTCGATCTCGCCAGCCATCAGGCCGATCTCCCCTTCGCCGACCTGCTCGACCAGCCCTGCGAGCTGCTGGTCTGGTACAACGGCGAGTTGCAACGCCGGGTCAGCGGCGTGGTCAGCGACGCAGCCCAGGGAGACAGCGGCTTTCGCCGCACTCGCTACCAGCTGGAGGTCAAACCGGCCCTGTGGCGCCTGGGCCTTCGTCGCAACGCCCGCATCTTCCAGGCGCAAAAACCCGATGAAATCATCAGCATCTTGCTGCAGGAGGCGGGCATCACCGACTACGCCTTCGCCCTGAAAAACGACCATGGCCAGCGGGAATACTGCGTCCAGTACCGGGAATCCGACCTCGACTTCGTCAACCGCCTCGCCGCCGAAGAGGGCATCTTCTACTTCCACGAGTTCGAGCAGGGCAAGCACCGCATCGTCTTCGCCGACGATGCCGCCGCCCTTGTGGCGGGCCCCGAGCTGTTCTTCAATCTCGGCAACCGCTCCCTGGAGCAGGGCCCCTATGTGCGCCAGTTCCACTACCGCGAATCGGTGCGCACCAGCGATGTGGAGCTCAAGGACTACAGCTTCCAGACCCCGGCCTATGGCCTCTCCCATCAGGCGGTGGGCAGCGCCCTCGACCATCAACGGGATGCCTATCAGCATTTTGACTACCCAGGCCGCTTCAAGGCCGACCCCAGCGGCAAGGCGTTCAGCCAGTACCGGCTCGATGCCCTGCGCAATGACGCCGCCATCAGCACGGGCCAATCCAACTGCGCCGCCTTGCAGCCGGGCCAGCGCTTCGCCTTGAGCGAGCACCCCAACGCGGCTCTCAACGACGACTGGCAACTGGTCAGCATCCAGCACACCGGCAAGCAGCCCCAGGCCCTGGAAGAGGAGGGGGGCAGCGAGCCCACCGTCTATTACAACCAGTTTGCCGTGGTGCACGCCAAGCAGAGCTGGCGCCCGGCGATACCGCACAAGCCGATGGTCGATGGCCCGCAAATCGCCTTCGTGGTGGGGCCGGCAGGCGAGGAGATCTATTGCGATGAACATGGCCGGGTGAAATTGCAGTTCCCCTGGGACCGCTATGGCAGTTCCAACGACATGAGCTCCTGCTGGGTGCGGGTCAGCCAGGGCTGGGCCGGTGGCCAGTACGGCATGATGGCCATCCCCCGTATCGGCCACGAAGTCATCGTCAGCTTTTTGGAAGGGGACCCGGATCAGCCCATCGTCACCGGCCGCACCTTTCACGCCACCAATAGGCCCCCTTACGAGCTGCCTGCCCACAAGACCCGCACCGTGCTGCGCACCGAGACCCATCAGGGCGAGGGGTTCAACGAGCTGCGCTTCGAAGACCAGGCCGGGCAGGAAGAGATCTACATTCACGGTCAGAAAGACCTCAATGTGCTGATAGAGAACGATGCGGCCTGGCACATCAAGCACGACCAGCACAGCGACATCGACAATGAGCGGGTGACCCGCATCAAGGCCAATGACCATCTCACTGTGAATGGTGAGAAGCGCGATCACATCAAGGGCGATCTGTCGCTCAGCGTGGATGGCGCCATGCATCAGAAGCTGGGGCAATCCCTGCTGGTGGAGGCAGGCTCCGAGGTACATATCAAGGTCGGCGACAAGCTGGTGCTGGAGGCGGGCAGCGAGATCACCCTCAAAGGGGGCGGCAGCTTCATCAAGGTGGATCCCAGTGCCGTGACCCTCTCAGGCCCCGGCATCAAGCTCAATGCCGGTGGCAGTCCCGGATCAGGTTCTGGCTGGGCGGGCAAGACTCCCGTGGTGCCCAAGCCGGTTGCCGCTGTTCCCGCACCTGCGGAAGCCGAGTTTACCCCCCCTCCTCCCAGTCAGCTTGGCATGGAAGCCCTGCTCAAGGAGCAGGAGCTGGTTCCACCTAAGCCCAAGGCTTTCTTCTTGTTTTCTGAATAGTGGAGCTCGCCCCCATGAAGTACGCATTTCCCATACTGACCCAGGACGGCAAGGAGTTTGCCGATAGCAAGGCGCTCAATGGCCTGCTCAAGGGTGAATCGGGTGGTCACTATCTGCTGGGTGGCCACAGCAAATGGCATGGCGGCATTCACATCAGTGAACAGACGGCGCCCTGGTGCAAGGACAAACATCCGGTGCGCTGCATCGCCGATGGCAGGGTCGTCGCCTTTCGCATGATGCCGGACTACCTCAGCTCCACCTTTCAGGATCAGACGCTCAAATATTCCAACTGTTTCTGTCTAGTCGAGCACGCTTATTGTGAAACCAACCCTGATACGAAGGAGAAAAACGAATTTACGTTTTACTCCCTCTATATGCATCTGTTGCCCTGGGATCACCATCAGCAAGGGGACAAGCTGGTCCTGAAAGTGGGGCGTAATGTGCGCAATTCTGTGCCTCATCTGCATCCAACGCCAGAGGAGCTGTTGTCTGACGAGCATCTGCCCTCCCTGACCCTGCCCGCAGGTACAGAATTCGAACGGGTGGCAGGCACGCCAACCAAACGGGGAACCCTGGGAAAAACGGATTACGACTTTGTCCTGGTCAAGGTGCTGAGCCCGGGCAGGCAGAGTCAGCAGATGTTGGCGGCTCAGGGTGATAATGTCTGGCTTGCCATGGATGAGAAGGCGGTGGCAACCATCAAACCTCAGCTACCCAACTGGCTCTATGACCAGGTGGAGGCCGAGCTGGCCACCGCCATGGCAGGTCGCGCCGATCCCATACCGGGTGAAGCTGGCGAGTTGCCCAAGTCAGGGGCACACTCCGTCTCTCTGCCCGCTGGCACCCGCATCCGCTTCGATGCGCATCAACAGGAGTTCCAGCAGAGCAACGGCAAATCACGCAAGATGGCGCGCTGCTCCTTCGAGACCCCAGCGATTCAAGGCGGCTCAGCCGCTCTGTGCGGCATGGCTTGGGTCTGCGTCGAAGATGAATATATCAAGGTGCAAAACAAGTCGGCCAGCCACCTGGGTGAGCTCTATGTGCTGCCCAGTCCGCAGCCCATAGCGGCTGGTGACACCATTGGCTATCTGGGTCTGGTCGAGACCCCAACCAGCCTGGTAGAAAGAGATGCAAAAAAGAGCATCCATCAGCTGCATCTGGAAGTCTTCAGCCAGGATCCCAAGCTGGCCGATGTACTCGCCAACAAGGCCCAGACCAAAGGTGGCACCAGTTATGCCAAGGTGCCCGCAGGCCTCACTCTCGCCAAAAAATCGCAGCAAGCCAATGCTATCAGCTTCACCCCGACCGAGACCCTGAGTCAGGAAGTTCTGCTCGACTCCCCCAAGCAAGCAAAAGATAATGCCGATATCGACTGGATAGAGGTGACGACAGGGCTATTTGTGCAACAGAGCAAGGTGGAGATGCTGAGTCAGCATGACTGGCTCAAAATTGGTTTTCAGCAGGTTGATGGCAGCGGCTCGGACGGCCACCTGGATCCTGAAGCCCCCTCCCCCTTTTTCCTGACACTGGCAAAGGCGATTGATCCCAAGCGCGAGGGAGAATGGACTAGCGCCGATGTCCATAAGATCCTGCAAGACAAGGCCAAGGCGGAGACTATCCAGAAGCTGATCGTCAAACATCCGAGCGAGTGGTACGAGAAATCAGCCTCGCCCAGCTACCAGTGGCTGGATAAATTGATGGCGGAAGTGGGTCTGCCGGAATTCGACAAGCTGGTTGATCATGAGAAACAACGCATCGACAGCCTGGAATGGATGCAGAGTGCCGCCAAATTACAGCTCGGCCCGGATCTGTGGCATATTTATCCGTTGTCTATTATTCCTGTTACGAGTAATGCATGTGCATGCGATAGGAATTTATCAGTTAAAGAATTGACTGATATTGTAAGAAAACTTCGTGAAGCTGATAGCATTCCATCGAGAGAGCTATTCAGTGATTCTAGATGCACACTCAATAGTTCCGAGCGAACATATGAGAGCTTGACCGATGAGTTGAACTCTACATTCAAAAAGTACAACATATCCACTTGCATAAGAAAGATACATTTCATAGCTCAAGCTTTCCATGAAACGGACCGATTTAGAACAACAACTGAATATAATGCTTCGCATAAGCCTTATGCCCCATATATTGGACGAGGGTTAATGCAGCTAACACATAAAAGTAATTATAAGATATATGATACCTATAGTAATTCAGGTTGCCTAGATGATGTAAATATCGTTAGCGATAGCCTGAAAATAAGTGTTGACTCTGCTGGCTGGTTTTGGCGAAAAGGAAAGGTATTCAGTACATCTGCTACATGGAGACCATTGTCATCTTCAATTGTATCTCAGTTTCATGATGAAATATTGATTGAGAAGGAGCTGGTGACTGTTACTTTCCCCAATGGGGACCAAGTGAAGTATGGAACTTTCGATTTAGGGATCCTTGCTGATGGTGATTATACTGATGTGATTAGCTATCTGGTTAATGGCGGTTCAAATGGGTTACAAGAAAGAAGAGATTACGTAAAGAACCTCAAGGCGGCATTTAATTATGATTACTGTAAAAGCAACAAAAAGTAACACTTTATTATATTTCATGATGTTACTTATAACACCACAATTTGCTTTATCTAACACGCTAATGCCAATAGCATCCGATGCTAGAACATATGCTATAGACATAGACAATAATGGTGTAGCGGAAAAAATAATCACTGAAGAGAATGGAGAAAAACTCTATATCACTAACAACGCAGGTGAAGTAATACTCACAGGCTCTAACTTGACCGTGGATGGGTATTCTGTTCTAGATGAGATAATTAAACCACCAAACAATGAAAAAGGCTTCATTATAATAAATAAAGGAAGCAACTTTGGTGCATATATTAAAAATACTATATCCATATACAACAATGAGCTATTTCTAACCAAAGTCACCGCTACATCTGAAAATAACATTGATGGTGTCTTATATAACAAGATAAATTGCAGCCTGAATCTACACGTTTTATTCAGAAATATTTCTTCTGATGACGTACAGCAAACTCTATTATCACCTGATGATGAAAACTTTCCTGATCAATGCAATAAAGAGGAGCTGTCTTACTTTAAATTCACAGAGTTGGAAGCCTTAACAAAATCGGGAAAAATATCATGGACAATCCAATCAGCTGATTATTTTTTAAAAAACAACCCAATAAATAAAGGGAATGTTACAGCATACAATAATATTGCATACTATATTTTAAAATTCTCTCCAGATAATCCTGCGTCATTATACTTTTTAAATGAAATATTATCCAAGTACCCTGAACGTGCCGTCGCTAATCTAAATGCAGCAGATTATTTATGGGCAAATTCGAAATGCAGCGAAGCGAAAGAACTCTATAAAAAATACATTCAATTAATGAAACGAGATGGAAAAGAAAAAATGATCCCTACAAAAGTCTTTGATTTCCAATCTATGGGTACTTGTGAATAACCGGTTAATTAATTACTGTATGTACAGATCTAGTTATTTGTACAGATCTAGTTATCACCTGACACCGGCCTCAAACCGGTGTCTTGTTTACGCTACGTTATCGCGTACTTCCTTCGGTATCAATTTCAGTCCCTTCTTGAACATGCTGTAGGGCGTCTGCCCTTCCATCATTCGGCCCTGATGAGGCCGCTTGGTGTTGTACCAGGATTCTGGGACACCCATCATTTTGACTGAGTGGTTGCGGTCTGCTTGGCTTGAAGCATCACTGCCGAGGAACTTGCCATGACTATCGCCCGTTCACGTCAAATCAGTTTGCAGGATACGCCTTATTACCATGTGGTCAGCCGCTGCCTGCGGCGGGCCTTCCTGTGCGGGGAAGATGTCTATTCGGGACAGAGCTACGAACATCGCCGTCAGTGGGTGGTCGACAGGCTGGGCCAGTTGTCGCGGCTCTTTGCCATCGGTATCTGCGCCTATGCGGTGATGAGCAACCACTACCACCTGGTGCTCAAAGTCGGCTCAGTGCAAGCACAGGGCTGGAGTGAGCGGGAGGTAGCCGAGCGCTGGGCCGGGCTGTTTCAGTGGCCGCTGCTGGTGCGACGCTGGTATCAGGGGGGTGTCCTGATTGAGCCAGAGCTGGCCGTGGTACAAGAGTTGATAGAAGAGTGGCGCGGGCGGCTCTACTCCATCAGCTGGCTCGTGCACCTGCTCAACGAAGGGCTGGCTCGCCAAGCCAATCAGGAAGGCAGCTGCAAGGGTCACTTCTGGGAGGGACGCTTCAAGAGCCAGGCCCTGCTGACGGAGTCGGCGCTGCTCGCCTGCATGGCTTATGTGGAGCTCAATCCCATTCGTGCCAAGCTGGCCGACCGGCCCGAGGAGAGCGATTACACCAGCATCAGCCAGCGCCTTGGAAGAGCCCAAGCCACTGAGCTGCTGCTCCTGTTTGCTCAGAAGAATGGGCCTAATGCGTTGCCTTACATCTTTGCCGACTATCTGACTCTGGTCGACTGGACCGGCCGCGCTATTCGCAATGACAAGCAGGGACATATTCCCGAGTCACTTTCCCCCATCCTGGCGCGGTTGCAACTCGACAGGGATGACTGGCTCAAGCAGGTGGGACTGTTCAAACGAAGCGGGATCCGGGCTATCGGCCAGCGCGGCTCGAGAACGCTATGCCTACCACTGCGGACAGCGACGGTGTCACCAGCCTGCTGACTGAATTCGCCTCGATAAGGTGTTTGCGCAAGGTGTTTACGTTCGCCAGGATATTGGCTTTGTTCAAACCAGCATGTTATGAGAAATCAACTCCATTCGATCCATATTCTTGATTGTTTTGAGCGCGATTAACTCAAACAACCTTGGTTGGATGAGCCAGAGAACGGCCTTACCAAAATAGTGGGCGTCCATATTTTTTCTATGGTTCTGGCTAAAGTACAAGGTATATTTACGTGATAATGGTAAGGGACTTTCTGATGTGCCTGGTGTAACCCAAAGAGTCAATGGCGGCGATATGGGTTTATCTGAAAGAAAAGAAGCATATAAATCAATTGAGAAGATTTTAAAATGAAAAAAACTCACATTTTGATACTTGCATCGTCTGTATTATTATCTTCGCATGTAAATGGTACAGAGGCTAATCTGTGTTCCTCCGACGAAACTGAAATTGCTGCATGTCAATTAAATGAACCCAAGAAAAGATTGTTTTCGTTTTGTACTAAAAGAAATAGCGATGTTGTATCCTACAGGTTAGGAACAGCAAGAAGTATTGAACTAGAGATTGATTTCAATAAAGAGAATAGAGTCCAACGTTGGACGGACTTGGCTACTTATACTGTGTACCTTGGTTTTAAGCGTGGCGATTACGCATATTCGTTTGGGATTCCACAAGAAACATTGAATGCAAAGGCATTTCTTATAGTAAAAAAAGGAAACGAACAAATAGGTCATGACAAAACATGTACAAGCAATTCTTTTGGGGAAAAAATATACCTAGCAATGCCATTTTGGATGTTAATGATGAAGCAATAAGGAATAACCGATTTAATTTCCCATATTGATGGTATGTGCAGGTCTAGTTATCACCTGACACTGGCAAAGGCGATTGATCCCAAGCACGAGGGAGAATGGACTAGCGCCGATGTCCATAAGATCCTGCAAGACAAGGCCAAGGCGGAGACTATCCAGAAGCTGATCGTCAAACATCCGAGCGAGTGGTACGAGAAATCAGCCTCGCCCAGCTACCAGTGGCTGGATAAATTGATGGCGGAAGTGGGTCTGCCGGAATTCGACAAGCTGGTTGATCATGAGAAACAACGCATCGACAGCCTGGAATGGATGCAGAGTGCCGCCAAATTAAAGCTCGGCCCGGATCTGTGGCACTTTCACTCACTAACATTCTCTCCTCAGAAAGGCAATCAGTGTTTGTGTGGACGAGATATTGAGCTGAAACACCTGGAAATTGCAATCGAAGGAAAAGCTTCAGTGAAAAACTTGTTTTCCAGGTCAGGATATACAGGTGTCACTGGTATTTCTGCAAAAATCCTTCTCAAAGAACTTAATTCTGCAATGAATTTCTTTGGTGTCTCTACATGTCTTGATAAAATACATTTCTTGGCTCAACGCCTTGTCGAGACTGACTTTTTCAAAACCACAGAAGAATATAAAAACAGAGATGGATCTACACCTTCTAATTGGAATGACTATGGCGGCGGAAGCTTTTACCATGGCCGAGGGTTAATACAGATAACTCATAATAAAAACTACAAAAAATATTTATCGTCAATTAATCAGCTGCCTATTGATAATGAGAAAGTGGAGATGCTTGCAAAGAAAGTCCATCATGCCGTTTATTCTGCAGTGTGGTATTGGGTCTCTGGTTCTGCATGGGGAGACATAAGGAACTTCACTAAAAGTAACGACTTCTTGAAAGTAACTATTACTGTAAATGGCGGTTTTAATCATGTAAAAGAGAGAAATGAGTCACTACTGAGACTAAGCAAGAGCATCAACTGTAGCAATGTTGATTTTTCAAAAATAAAATTTTCAAAGTTTGATTTCTCTCAGAGTGCACTTAAAAATTCGAAATGGTATGACTTAAATAAAGATGGTTCAATTGTTAGGAAAGCAAAAAAAGATCTGGAGTCAGTTGATGAATAACTTATCGAAGTGTTTTCTGTTGGCGTTTTATGGTCTCGTACCTGCATGGGCATATGCTGATGAGGTATGTCTGAGTGAGCTTTCTCATCAAGTTGACACCAAGTTAGAAAATGGTGAACCCATTAGTGTTCTTTCAATAAAATATCACAGTAGTAAGCTGGCGCTGACAGTTCCGTTTAGCGCAGAGAACAGCTCATGCAAGAGAATAAACAATAAGGGGCTTATCAAGATAACTGTCCCTGCCGATAGACCAAGACTAAAAGCAATCTACTATTTCAAAAGCGGTGATGAATTCCGTTACATTGGTAATGCATCTATTACAACAAGCTCTGGTGAGGAGAGAGTAAGTGGTGTAGGTGAAATTAATAAAGGTGATAAACTTTCCAACATAAATTTGGAAGGGGTAGCAAGTGAGGACGCCGCAGTAATAAGCAGAATAATCAATCTTCTTTTTAATGTTGCAAGTGATAATGTGCCAGATTTATATCATGATATGAGATACATCGAAATTGATGCACTATCAGAGAGTACTGGAAACAAAATTTGTGATAGTACAGAAAGTGTATTCTATTATTGCAAAACAAAATCAGGAAAAAACCTTAATTTATGTTACTCCCCTTTTTCAGGGGATATAACATATAATTATGGAAGACAGGGGCGGGAACTATCTATTAATAACTTTTCATTGATGGGCGATATATTTAGCTTTAAAAATAAAAATACGACATACAATGTATCGCCTAGTAAAGGTGAGATATCAGTCATTCAGAATGGTAAACAATTATCTGTCATTTCATGCACATGAAACGACTCTTTTTGTACAGATTTCGCTATTCCCCGACACCGGCATCAGCCGGTGCATTTCTTAAACCTCCCCCACGTCATAGCGCCACGCTGACTAGGGGTTGTCTGAAGGTACTCCACATCGTCACGTGCCATCTCTCCGCTGATGGATAGCAGCCAAATGATTTTCCCCGAATCAGGCACCAGCCTTTATCATTGACCAATCCGCCATGGCCCATGGCGGATTGGTCCCCGTCGGCAAACGCCGCCCTGAGATGAGAATTACCGCCTATGAAGTCATTTATCCGACAAGAGATTGCCCTGCCCGCTGGTCTGCTCACCCTGGTTTTCTTCAAGACGTTAGGCAGCGACCTGCTGACAGAAGCGACTCCGCTCGCGATCTACCTGCCGGTGTCACTAGCCCTGCTCGCCATCGTCACCTGGGCCATCTTCTCGGTGGTGCGCCACTCGGATGCCCTGGCCATCAAGCTGGGTGAGCCCTTCGGCACCCTGATCCTGACCCTGTCGGTCATCTCTCTGGAAGTGGTGATGATCTCCTCCGTGATGCTGACCGGCGATCCCAACCCTGTGATGGCCCGCGACACCATGTTTGCCGTGGTGATGCTGGTGATAAACGGCCTGGTGGGCTTCACCCTGCTGTTTGGCGGCTGGCGCTATCACACCCAGAATTTCAATCTGGATGGAGTGAAATCCTATCTGGTCGCCATCATACCGCTGGCGCTCCTCTGTCTGGTGCTGCCCAACTTTACCCAAGGCGGCACCCAAGGCAGCATGTCCAGCGCCATGTCCTGGATGCTGATCATCATCTCCATCCTGCTCTACGGCGTCTTCCTGCTGATCCAGACCCGCAGCCATAGCCACTTCTTCGTCGACAGCGATCATGAAGATCATGAGGAGCACCACGGCATACTGCGCAGCAACGTCTATCACACCCTGCTGCTGCTCGCCTACCTGGTGGTGGTGATCCTGCTGGCCAAGACCCTGGCCATTCCCATCAACCATGGGGTACAGGTGATGTCGGCTCCGCCCGCCCTCGGCGGTTTTATCGTCGCCTGTATCGTGCTCTCCCCCGAGGCGGTCGGTGCCATCAAGGCGGCCTTCAACAACCAGCTGCAACGCGCCATGAACCTCTACTTCGGATCCGTGCTGGCCACCATCGCCCTGACGGTACCCGCCGTACTGTTTATCGGCGCCCTGATGGGGCAGGAGGTGCGCCTGGGCCTCTCCGGCGCCAACATGGTGCTGCTCGCCACCACGCTCATGGTCTGCAAAGTGACCTTCAGCAGCGGTCGCACCAATGTGTTGCACGGTGCCACCCATCTGGTGTTGTTCGTGGTCTATCTGTTCCTGATGTTCGAGCCCTCCTGACAGGCACTGTTCTTGAGACGAAAAAAGAGCGCCTGGTGGCGCTCTTTTTGCTTTCTTGACGAAAGTTCTCTCGCGGGAATAGCCGCTTACAGGCTCGGCAAGATACCGGCCGGGATCAGATCGTTGTAGCTGGCGGCCCCCAGCAGGGCGGCGGCGGCTTCGATGTCCGGCGAGAAGTATCTGTCCTTGTCGTAGAAGCTGACCTCTTCACGCAGTCGTCCCTTGGCCAGCTCGATGAGTTCGGTGCTGCGCAGGGGGGCGCGAAAATCCAGCCCCTGGGCCGCAGCCAGCAACTCGACCGCCAGGATACCGCGGGTGTTCTCCGCCATGTCGGTCAGGCGACGCGCGGCGAAGGTGGCCATGGAGACGTGATCTTCCTGGTTGGCGGAAGTGGGCAGGCTGTCCACCGAGGCAGGATGAGCCAGGCTCTTGTTCTCGGAGGCGAGCGCCGCCGAGGTGACCTGGGCGATCATGAAGCCGGAGTTGACGCCGCCGTTGTTGACCAAAAACGCCGGCAGACCCGACATCCGCGAATCGATCAGCAGCGCCATGCGACGCTCTGACAGGGAGCCGATTTCGGCGATGGCCAGCGCCAGGTTGTCGGCGGCGAAGGCCACCGGCTCGGCGTGGAAGTTACCACCCGACAGGATCTCCTCATCCTCGGCGAACACCAGTGGGTTGTCGGAGACCGCATTGGCCTCGCACACCAGAACCTCGGCGGCCTGACGGATCTGGGTCAGGCAGGCGCCCATCACCTGGGGCTGACAGCGCAGGGAGTAAGGATCCTGCACCTTCTCGCAGTTGTGATGGGACATGCCGATCTCGCTGCCCTCCACCAGCAGCTGGCGATAACAGCTGGCCGCATCGATCTGGCCGCGCTGACCGCGCACCGCATGGATGCGGGCATCGAACGGGCGACGGCTACCGAGCGCCGCTTCGACGCTCATGGCGCCGATAGTGATGGCACCGGCAAACAGATCCTCGGCGTGGAACAGTCCCTCCAGCGCGAAGGCCGTGCTGGCCTGGGTGCCGTTGAGCAGCGCCAGCCCCTCTTTTGGCGCCAATGAAATAGGCTCGAGACCGGCAATGTTCAGGGCCGTGGCGGCATCCATCAGCTCACCTTTGTGACGGGCCTTGCCCTCACCGATGAGCAAGCAGCTCATGTGGGCCAGGGGTGCCAGATCGCCGGAGGCGCCGACGGAGCCTTTTTTGGGCACCACAGGATAGACTTCGGCATTGATCAAGGTGATCAGGGCATTGAGCACCTCCAGCCGGATGCCGGAGAAGCCGCGGGCCAGGGAGTTCACCTTGAGCACCATCATCAATCGCACCGTGGCGTCATCCATGTAGGTGCCGATACCGGCGGCATGGGAGAGCACGATGGAGCGTTGCAGCTCGTCGAGCTGCTCCACCGGAATGCGGGTATTGGCCAGCAGGCCAAAGCCGGTGTTGATGCCGTAGACGACGCGGTTTTGCTCTATCACTCGGGTCACCACCTCGGCGGAGGCGCGAATGCCAGGAATGGCGCTCTCGTCCAACGAGAGGCACACCGGCTCGCGGCTGACGCGGCGCAGGGTGGCGAGATCCAGTTCGCCCGGTTTCACAGTCAATGCAAACATCTTATTTCACCTCACCAGTGTGGGAACCCTGCGACTCGAGCATGGGCAGATCCAGTTTCGCATCGAAGGCACAATCGATGGCAATCTCGTAGCCCGCGTCCGCATGACGCATCACGCCGGTGGCCGGGTCGTTGCGCAGCACGCGGCCAACCCGCTTGGCGGCATCATCCGTGCCATCACAGACGATGACCACCCCGGAGTGCTGGGAGAAGCCCATGCCGACCCCGCCACCGTGGTGCAGGGAGACCCAGGTCGCGCCGCCGGCGGTGTTGAGCAGGGCGTTGAGCAGCGGCCAGTCGGAGACGGCGTCCGAGCCATCCATCATGGATTCGGTCTCCCGGTTCGGGCTCGCCACCGAGCCGGAGTCCAGGTGATCGCGACCGATGACGATGGGGGCTTTCAGCTCACCATTTTTCACCATCTCGTTGAAGGCCAGGCCGAGCCGCACCCGATCCTTGACCCCGACCCAGCAGATCCGCGCCGGCAGGCCCTGGAAGGCGATGCGCTCACGGGCCATGTCGAGCCAGTTGTGCAGGTGTGCATCGTCCGGGATCAACTCTTTGACCTTCTGGTCGGTTTTGTAGATGTCCTCCGGATCGCCAGACAGCGCCACCCAGCGGAAGGGGCCTATGCCCTGGCAGAACAGCGGGCGAATGTAAGCTGGCACGAAGCCGGGGAAGTCGAAGGCGCTCGACACCCCCTCATCCAGCGCCACCTGGCGGATGTTATTCCCGTAATCGAGGGTGGCTGCGCCACGACTTTGCAGGGTCAGCATGGCCTCCACCTGTCGCGCCATGGAGTGACGAGCCGCCTGGTTCACCTCCTGGGGGGCGGATTTTTGCAGCTCACGCCACTGGGCAACGCTCCACCCTTGCGGCAAATAGCCGTGGATGGGGTCATGGGCCGAGGTCTGGTCGGTCACCACATCCGGGGTGATGCCACGGGCCACCAGCTCGGCGAACACATCGGCGGCGTTGCCGAGCAGGCCGACGGAGACGGCGGTGCCGCTCTGCTTGGCTTCCTCGACCATGGCCAGCGCCTCATCCAGGCTGTGGGCCTTCTTGTCGACGTAGCGGGTCTTCAAGCGGAAATCGATGCGGGTCTCGTCGCACTCCACGGCGATCATCGAGAAGCCGGCCATGGTGGCGGCCAGGGGCTGGGCGCCACCCATGCCACCCAGACCACCGGTCAGGATCCAGCGCCCCGCAGGCTCGCCGTTGAAGTGCTGATTGGCCACCGCGAAGAAGGTCTCGTAGGTGCCCTGCACTATCCCCTGGGTGCCGATGTAGATCCAGGAACCGGCCGTCATCTGGCCGTACATCATCAGCCCCTTCCTATCGAGCTCGTTGAAGTGCTCCCAGTTGGCCCAGTGTGGCACCAGGTTGGAGTTGGCGATCAGCACCCGGGGCGCATCCTTGTGGGTCTGGAACACCCCGACCGGCTTGCCCGATTGCACCAGCAGCGTTTGATCGTCCTCGAGCCGGGTCAGCACCTCGACAATCTTGTCGTAGCAGGCCCAGTTGCGGGCGGCGCGGCCGATACCACCATAGACCACCAGGGACTGGGGGTGCTCGGCCACTTCCGGATCCAGGTTGTTCATCAGCATCCGCAGGGGCGCCTCGGTCAACCAGCTCTTGGCGGTCAACTGGGTACCACGGGCGGCGCGGATGACCCGGCTGGGATCATGGCGGGGATCCTGCTTCTGCTGCGGTTCTTGCTGCTGATTGTGCTCAGACATTTGACTCTCCTTGTTCACTGTGGGGCTCGGCCCGCTTATCTTGTTAATTGGTGAATGAGACGGGCGGCCACACGGGCGCTGATGCCGTCCCTATCCAGACTCGGGTTCAGTTCGGCCAGATCGGCGAGACGCAGCTTGCCGCTGGCACGGATCTCGGCGATCAGGGGTTCTATCAGATTCAGGGCCACCCCATGGGCGGCCGGGGCACTGACCCCAGGCATCTGGCCTGCGGGCAGCACGTCGAGATCTATGGTCAGGTAGAGGTGATCCACCTCGGCGATAAAGGCCTCCAGGCCCAGGATCACGCCAGGTAGCTCCCGCTCCGTCATCTCTTCATCCTTGACGATCCAGACATTCAAATCGTCGGCGCGGGCGAACAGCGCCTGGGTGTTGGCCGTCTCGGCCACACCCAGGCAGGCATAGCGAAATGCCGTGCCCTGCAGTTGGCACTGCTCGGCGATCTGGAAGAAGGGGGTGCCTGAGCTCGCCTGAGGCGCCTTGCGGCGCAAGTCCAGGTGAGCATCGAAGTTGATGATGCCGACGCGGCCACGGCCAGCCAGATGGCGGTTGAGGCCACTCCAGCTGCCGAACGCCACTTCATGCCCGCCGCCCAGTACCAGGGGGAATTGGCCATCGGCCAGCAAGGCCGCCACCCGTTCGGCCAACTGCTCGTGGGCCAGCTCAAGCTCGCCATCCAGACACGCGACATCCCCCGCATCCCAGGCCGGGCGGCGACCATGCCAGGCGGTATTGGCCAGCGCCTTGCGGATATGCAGGGGCCCCTCGGCGGCGCCGACGCGGCCCTTGTTGCGGCGCACCCCCTCGTCACAGGCAAAGCCGATCAACGCGACGCCCTTGGGGGATCCTGGCTGCCAGGGTTGGACCCGGTCGTGCCAACGCAGGGCCAGCTCACCATCTTCCGGATCCTGACGACCCTGCCAGACGCTCATATCAACCATGAATAGTCTCCTTGCCATTGACGACGCGGCACACCGGCTGCTCGACACCGACCAGATAACTGAGCTCGGCGGGATGGGTGCAGCTCCAGACCACGAAGTCCGCCAGCATGCCGACCCGCAACTGACCGAGCCGCTCCTGCTCCCCCAGGGCACGGGCGGCGTGACGGGTCACTCCGGCCAGGGCCTCGGGGGGGGTCAGGCCAAACAGGGTGCAGGCCATGTTCATGGCCATGCGAAGGGAAACAATCGGAGCCGTACCCGGATTGATGTCGGAGGAGACCGCCATGGGCACATGGGCGCGGCGCAGCGCCTCGACCGGCGGCAGCTTGGTCTCCTTGAGGAAGTAGAAAGCGGTGGGCAGCAGGGTGGCGACCACGCCACGATGGGCCAGGGCATGGATGCCGTCGGCATCCAGATATTCGAGATGATCCACCGACAGGGCGCCGAAGTTGGCGGCCAGGGTGCTGCCCCCCAGGTTGGAGAGCTGATCCATGTGCCCCTTCACCGGCAGGCCATACTGGGCAGCGGCGAGGTAGACCTGCTCGGTCTGGGCCAGGGAGAAGCCGATGTGCTCGCAGAACACATCCACCGCATCGGCCAGTCCGGCCTCGGCGGCGGCCGGAATGATCTCCTGGCAGATGGTCTCGACCCAGGAGTCAGGATCATCCTTGCATTCGGGGGGCACGGCATGGGCCGCCAGCAGTGTGGTCTTGACCCGGATAGGCAGAGACTGACCGAGGCGGCGGGCGACCCGCAGCATCTTGAGTTCATCCACCAGAGTCAGGCCATAGCCGGATTTGATCTCGACCGTGGTCACCCCTTCACGCATCAGCGCCTTCACCCGTGGCAGGGCGAGATCGTAGAGCTGATCCTCGCTAGCGGCACGGGTCGCCTTGACGGTGGAGAGGATACCGCCGCCACGCTTGGCGATCTCGGCATAGGGCACCCCTTTGAGGCGCTGTTCGAACTCTTCGGCCCGGCTGCCGGCGAACACCAGGTGGGTATGGCAATCGATGAGGCCCGGCGTCACCAGCTTGCCCTTCATGTCCTGCCAGTGAGCGGGGAAACTGCCCTTGAGTTCATGCATGGGCACCAGCGCCTGGATGACGCCATCCCGCACGCCGATGGCATGAGGCTCCAGCAGGCCATAATCGGCCAGATCGGGCCGCATGGTGGCTGGTAATACGTTGAGCCAGACCCGCTCGCAGTTCAACAGTTCCTTGTTCATATCGCCCCCACAAATGTATATACAATACGTTATAGCCGATCTCTGACAGAAAATACAGCGACGAGATCACATCTTGATAACAGTGGATTTACTTGAGTATAGCCATGAAAAAGCCCACCTGAGGGTGGGCTGATATCACACAGATATGTATATACAATTAAAATCAGGCGAGCCAACCCATGGCGATGGCCAGATGGCCCACGCCCCCGGCCAGCAGCAGGCCCAGCAAGGTACGAATGAGCCAGATCGCCAGCAACTGACCCACCCCGAGCGGGATCTTGGTGGCGAGGATGCAAGGGATGGAGGCAGACAGGAACAGCACTGAGCTGACCGACACCACGGCCGCCACGAAGCGCACCAGCAGATCCGCATCCTTGAGCAGGATGGCAGGCAGGAACATCTCCGCCAGCCCAGCAGCCAGGGATCGCGCCGCCACCATGGGTTCATTCATGTCGAGCAGCCAGGTGATGGGCAGGAAGATCCAGCCGATCACATCGAACAAGGGGGTGTGCTGAGCCAGCAACAGCCCCATCAGCCCCACCGAAAGGATGGAGGGCACCACGGCCGCCGCCATCTGCACCCCATCACGCAGGTTATCCAGCAACTGTCGCCAGGTGGCTGGCGCTTGCCGGGACTGGTTCAGACCCGCGGCCATGGCCGCCTGCCAGCGATTCATGCCGACGGGCAGAGGATCGTCCTGGCTACCGGCATCATCGAGGCGCGAGATGGGGGGAATGCGGGCCGTGATGGCGGTGATCAGGAAGGTGATGACCAGGGTCGACCAGAAGTAGAAGTTCCAGTAGGGCATCAGGTTGAGGGTCTTGGCGACGATGATCATGAAGGCCGCCGACACCGTCGAGAAGCCGGTCGCGATGATGGCCGCTTCGCGCAGGCTGTACTTGCCCGCCAGATAGACCCGGTTGGTGATGAGCAGACCGACCGAGTAACTGCCGACGAAGGATGCAACCGCATCGATGGCGGAGTGACCGGGGGTGCGCCAGAGGGGACGCATGATGGGCTGCATCAGGACGCCAATCAGCTCCAGCAGACCGAAGCCAAGCAGGAAGGTGAGCGCCAGGGCACCGATGGGGACGATCAATCCCACCGTCATCGCCAGCTTGTCGAACAGGAAGGGCAGACGATCCGGGGTCATCAGCCAGGCCGGGCCCACCCCGGTCAGGTAGACCACCGCCAGTCCCAATCCAAGCAGCTTGAAGACGGTCAGCACCCTGTCGATGGGACGGGCACGCCAGCTGCCATTAAACAGAGGCGCGCAGGCACCGTAGAGGATAAGCGCCATCACCAGGCTGACCGCCAGGGTGCGCTGCGCCACGAGCTGACTCGCCAGATGATCCACCAATATGGTGCTCTTGCCCCCCAGCTCGAAGGGCACGAAGAAGCTGCCGATGCCGATGATAGCGGTGATGATCAGCTTGAGGGCCGCACCGGCCCCCGTGCTGGGTGCCATGACCTGTTCCCTTTCCATCTTGTCTCTCCCTGTTGTCTTGACTCAGTGTTGACTCACCCTGGTGGGTCGTCTGCGTGGACGACCTTAAATGTATATACATATCTACACCAGTTCACCGAGAAGGACAAAACAAAAAATTAACAGGTTTGAAACATTGGGATCCCCGTTGGATCCCGGCAGGATCCCAGGCCAAAAACAACAAAGGCCCACGAGGGGCCTTGTTGTCGAGCCTTGGGCTCAGGACATGCGGGTCTGGGATCTCAGCTTGTAACGGGATCCCGGCGACAGCAACCGGGCGTAGGAGACCAGTGCCCCTTCCGACCAGGTGCGTCTGTGGAGCAGCAGACAGGGAATATCGACCCGGATCTGCAAGAGCCCCGCCTCCCCCGCACTCGGCAACACTGCCTCGACCACGTGCTCCATCTCGGAGAGCGGGCAGACCTCCATCAGGTAACGGTTCGGGGTCTGGCGCGTGAAGTCCTGCTCCCCGTAACCGGGCAACTGCCGGGCATCGACGAAACGCTCCTCAAGCTGCAGCGGCTCCCCATCGGCCTGATGGACGATCAGGCTGTGAAAAATGGGGGCACCGACTCGCAGACCCAGCTGCACCGCCACCTTCTCATCAGCGGCCTGACGTTCGAGGCGGATCACCCTGGCGCTGTACTCGGCACCCTGCTCCGCTATCTCGTCCGCTATGTTGCGAATGGCGAGCAGGGTCGACTCGGTGCGCCTGTCTGCCACGAAGCTGCCGGAGCCGGCGGTGCGGTTGAGCCAACCCTCGGCCACCAGTTCGCGCAGCGCCTTGTTGACCGTCATCCGGCTCACGGCAAACTGCTCGCACAAGGCGGCCTCGGTCGGGATCCTGTCTCCCGCCTCGTAGTGGCGCGAGCGAATGCCGTCGAGCACGTGTTGCTTGATCTGCAAATAGAGCGCGGGGGCCAACGGCAGCGTCCTCAGCGACGGCGATGGGGCGGACGCTTGTCCGGCCAGGCGCGATAGACATCGGGGATCTGATCCGGCCCGCTGATGCAGAGATCGAGATCGTGCAGCAGACCATCCTTGATGCCGTAGATCCAGCCATGCACCGCCAGCTCCTGACCCTTGCGCCAGCCGTTCTGGATGATGGTGGTGTAGCAGACGTTGGCAACCTGCTCGGCCACGTTCAGCTCGCACAGGTAGTCGAACCGCTCGTGCTCATCCTCGATGGCCTCGAGCTCTTCGCCGTACTTGAAGTAGACGTCTTTGATGTTGCGCAGCCAGTTGTCGATGAGCCCCAGCTCCTGGTTCTGCATCGCCGCCTTGACGCCGCCGCAGCCATAGTGGCCGCAGATGATGATGTGCTTCACCTTGAGCACCTCGACCGCATATTGCAGCACCGAGAGGCAATTGAAGTCGGTGTGCACCACCAGGTTGGCGACGTTGCGGTGGACGAAGACGTCTCCTGGCAGCAGTCCCATCAGCTGGTTGGCGGGTACCCGGCTGTCGGAGCAGCCGATCCAGAGGTATTCGGGGGCCTGCTGGGCGGAGAGGGTAGCGAAGAAATTCGGATCCTCGGCCTTGATCCGCTCCGCCCACTCGCGGTTGTTGGTAAACAGGTCGTTCAACAGTTTCACTATCTGCTCTCCCTACTGTGGCAATGGCGGCAACATAACATACACAAGGGTAACCAAGGCAAGGCCGACCAGATGCTCTCGAAACAAAAACAGGGCCATCAGGCCCTGTTTTGTCGATGAAGCATCACGCCACCATGGCGTCTTTCAGCTTCTTGAGGTCGTTCTTCTCAAGCTGACGGATCCGTTCGGCGAATTCCATCAGGCATCCATGGCGTCTTTCAGCTTCTTGAGGGTATTTTTCTCAAGCTGGCGGATCCGCTCGGCGAATTCCATCAGGCATCCATGGCGTCTTTCAGCTTCTTGAGGGCGTTCTTCTCAAGCTGACGGATCCGCTCGGCGGAAACACCATAGCTGTCGGCCAGCTCCTGCAGCGTGGTCTTGTTGTCATCATCCAGCCAGCGTGCACGAATGATGTGCTGGCTACGCTCGTCCAGGGTCGCCATGGCCGCACTCAGACGACGGGTGGCATGTTTGTCCCAGTTGTCGTTCTCTATGGTCGCGGCCAAGTCGGAGGACTTGTCTTCCAGATAGTGAACGGGGGCGAAGCCAGCTTCGTCATCTTCGTCACCGACCAGGTCAAACGCCTGATCGTAGTTGCTCATCCGCGCTTCCATCTCGGTCACGTCGCTGACCGAGACACCCAGCTCATCGGCGACAACCCGCGCCTCATCATGACTGAACCAGCCCAGACGCTTCTTGGATTTGCGCAGGTTGAAGAACAGCTTGCGCTGGGCCTTGGTGGTGGCCACCTTGACCATGCGCCAGTTACGCAGCACGTATTCGTGAATTTCGGCCTTGATCCAATGCACGGCGAAAGAGACCAGGCGCACGCCGACACTGGGGTCGAAGCGCTTGACCGCCTTCATCAGACCTATGTTGCCTTCCTGTACCAGGTCTGCCTGGGGCAGACCGTAGCCGGCATAACTCTTGGCAACGTGAACAACAAAGCGCAGATGCGACATGACCAGCTGACGGGCAGCCTCGAGATCGCCACCCTGCTGCAACCGCATCGCCAGCTCACGCTCCTCTTCCGCGCTGAGCACGGGGATAGCGTTAACGGCCTGGACATAACCTTCCAGACTGCCTTGGGGGATAAGGGCCATAGTGCGTTGCAATGAAGTTCCCATCTTTTACCTCTTACTCTTCAGTCGCGCCAGTCTAGCATCCTCACCGAGGCTGTCTAGAAAGCGACGACTATTCTGCGGCCTGAATCAAGTACTGAACCAAGTCAGAACCCGACACATATTAGGAATGCGGGATGAATCAAAAATGAACAGCCAAAAAAAGGGGGTCACAGTGAAGGACCCCCGAAAAGTAGCATGCTAAGTCCATTGTTGCGGAGCTCGCAACCTTCACATGCTTGCCAAGTCTGACGAGCGGGGGTCTTACGCCACACCCGTATAAGTTCGATTTTAAGACTGCGTCACTTCAAAAAGGTTCCACGGATCTTGAGAAGATCCTGGCGATCATTGACGTCCAGATTACTCGCTGAACGCCTCCTGTGCCAGAAAGGGTCACTTTTTTACTTGATCCAGCTCGCAAAATCCAGCGAGTCTTGTCTAAAAATGGGTCAAGAAGGCTCGATATCACGAATGTGACGGTGGACCGAAAACCAGGAAGCGATGAGTCCAAGCAGTGCCCCGAGCAGTATCAGGTTGATACCGTCTATCCCGCCCATGCCAACCAGGCGGAAATGGCTGTTGTAGAGACCGGCCAGCTCCTTGACCACCCCCTCGCTCCAGATCACCATCACCTCGGTCAGCCACCAGGCCAGCATGCCGCCGATGACGCCGTACCAGATGCCGGTATAGAGGAAGGGTCTGTGGATGAAGGCATCGGTCGCCCCCACCAGCTTGAGCACTTCGATCTCGGATCGCTGGTTGAGGATATTCAACCGCAAGGTGTTGCCGACGATGAGCAGCACGGCGGAGAGCAGCAGCACCGCAATGCCGGTGATGGTGTGGCGCAGCAGGTTCATGATGCCCTGCAAGCGGGTCAGCCACTGCAGGTCCAGCTTGCCCTGTTCGATACCGGGTTCATTCTCCAGCTTGGCGAGCAGCTCGGCCGCCCCGTCCGGGTTCTGCCAGCGCGGATCCGGGATCACGCTCAAGACAGGTGGCAGCGGGTTGCTGTCCAGATAGTCGAGGGCATCGCCAAAGCCCGAGATCTCGCGAAACTCCTTGAGCGCCTCATCCCGGTTCATGTAGGTCACCGACTCCACCTCGGGGTAGAGCTGAATGCGCTGCTTGAGCTCCTGAATGTTCTGCTCCGGCAACTCTTTGCGCAGGTAAAGGGAGATCTGCGAGCTGTTCTGCCAATTGCCCTCCACCAGCTCGGCATTCTTGAGCAGCACATGGAAGCAGGAGGGCAGCGCCAGGCTCACACCAAGCACGGCCAGGGTCATCAGGGAGGCGAGCGGGTTACGCCACAGCTCGCCCAGACTCGCGAACGCCTGGCGCAGGTGATCGACCCAATACATGACGAAGCGGCGCAGCAGGGGCTGCTTGTGACGCACGATAGCCATCAGTAATCCTCCTGCTGGGAGTGCATTCGTCCCGCCTTGAGCGTGAAGGTGCGATAACGCATGCGGGCGATGAGCCCGAGATCATGGGTGGCGATGAGCACAGAGACCCCGAAGCTGTTGAACTCCTCGAACAGGCGCATGATGTCCATGGAGAGTTGCGGATCCAGGTTGCCGGTCGGTTCATCGGCCAGCAGCAGCGGTGGTTTGTTGACGATGGCGCGAGCGATACCGACCCGTTGCTGCTCCCCCCCGGAGAGCATGCGCGGCTGGTAGCGCTCCTTGCCGAGCAGCCCCACCTTGTCCAGGGCCGCCGCGACCCGCTTGTTGATGTCCCCATGGCTGTAGCCATCGATCACCAGCGGCAGCGCCACGTTGTCGAACACGGTTCTGTCCATCAGCAGTCGGTGATCCTGGAAGATCATGCCTATTTGACGGCGCACATAGGGGATCTGGCGGCGCTGGATCCGGCTCACATCCTCCCCATGAAAGAAGACGCGGCCATCTGTGGGCCGCTCCATCACGCTGATGAGTTTGAGCAAGGTGCTCTTGCCTGCCCCGGAGTGACCGGTCAGAAAGCCCATCTCCCCCTTGCGCAGGTGAAAGTTCACCTTCTGCAGCGCCTGATGGCCACCGCTGTATACCTTGCTGACCTGATCAAAACGAATCATCTCTGGCCCCTGAAGCTGAACGGGCCCCTTCTGCGGGGCACTGGAGAGAGCAAGAGGCCGCCCAAGGCGGCCCGGCTTGCTTATTCGTCGCGGCTAAACAGCGCCTCGATGAAGTCATTGGCAACGAAGGGACGCAGATCGTCTATCCCCTCACCCACTCCGATGAAACGGATAGGGATCTGGAACTTGTCCGCCACCGCGAAGATGACGCCACCCTTGGCGGTACCATCGAGCTTGGTGAGGGTGATACCGGTCAAACCCACCGCCTCTTTGAACAGCTTGGCCTGGCTCAGGGCGTTCTGGCCCGTGCCCGCGTCCAGGGTCAGCATGATCTCGTGAGGGGCCTCCTCGTCGAGCTTCTTCATGACCCGCACCACCTTCTTGAGCTCCTCCATCAGGTTGCTCTTGTTCTGCAGGCGACCGGCGGTGTCGGCGATCAACACATCGGCGCCACGGGAACGGGCGGCCTCGATGGCATCATAGATGACGGAGGCAGAGTCTGCGCCGGTGTGCTGGGCGATGACCGGCAGGTTGTTGCGCTGGCCCCACACCTGCAACTGCTCGACGGCGGCGGCGCGGAAGGTATCACCGGCGGCCAGCATGACGCTCTTGCCCTCGGCTTGCAGCTGCTTGGCAAGCTTGCCGATGGTGGTGGTCTTGCCCACCCCATTCACGCCCACCATGAGGATCACATAAGGCTTCTTGCTGGTATCGATCACCAAGGGCTGCTCGACCTTGGCCAGCATCTCGCCCATGTCCTGCTTGAGCAGGCCATAGAGGGCTTCGCCATCCTTGAGCTGCTTGCGGCTGGCGTGCTGGGTCAGGCTGTTGATGATGCGGGTAGTGGTATCGACCCCGAGATCCGCGGTAAGCAACTGGGTCTCCAGCTCCTCGAACAGCTCATCATCTATCTGCTTGCCACTGAACAGGCTGAAGAAACCAGAGCCTATGTTCTCCCTGGTACGCACCAGGCTGCGCTTGAGACGGGCAAAGAAGCCCTCCCGCTGCGGCTTGGCCTGAGTATCATCGGCCACATCCGCCGCCAGAGGGAGCGCGGCCAGGGCGGCAGCTTCCTGCTCGGCGGCAACGCGGGCAGCCTCCTGCTCGGCGGCAATGCGGGCAACTTCCTGCTCGGCGACAACGCGAGCCGCTTCCTGCTCGGCGGCAACCCGGGCAGCTTCCTGCTCGGCGGCAACACGGGCGGCCTCCTGCTCGGCGGCAATGCGAGCGACTTCCTGCTCGGCGGCAACGCGAGCGGCCTCCTGCTCGGCGGCAACCCGAGCGGCCTCCTGCTCGGCGGCAACGCGAGCGGCCTCCTGCTCGGCGGCAATGCGAGCAGCCTCCTGCTCGGCGGCAATGCGAGCGGCCTCCTGCTCGGCGCCAATGCGGGCAGCCTCCTGCTCGGCGGCAACGCGAGCGGCCTCCTGCTCGGCAGCAACGCGAGCGACTTCCTGCTCGGCGGCAACGCGAGCCGCTTCCTGTTCGGCGGCAACGCGGGCGGCCTCCTGCTCGGCGGCAACGCGAGCGACTTCCTGCTCGGCGGCAACCCGGGCGACTTCCTGCTCGGCGCCAATGCGGGCAGCCTCCTGCTCGGCGGCAACACGAGCCGCTTCCTGCTCGGCGGCAATGCGAGCAGCCTCCTGCTCGGCGGCAACCTTGGCCGCGTCTTCCTCCGGGCTCAGCAGCTCAGGATTGACGATGACGGGCTCCAGGGAGCTGGCGCACTCTTCGATCACCAGGGGCGCTGTGTTGAGATCCTCAGCCAAAGGATCGAGCAGGGGGTCTGCGTGCGGCAGGGAAGTCTCGCCGGACTCAGCGGAGATGACGTCGGTCGATGGGGAAGACGTGGCGCTGGCGCCATCTTGGGTGCTGACAGTCTCGGATTGGGGTGTCTGTGGTTGGACAACCTCAGCCTCTTCTTTCTTGCGGCCGAACCCCAGCCAGGAAAACAAACCTTTTGCCATTTTTAAAAATACTCACTTCGTTGGCTGACTGCTAAGATAGCCGTCCCTCGGTGGGTCGGCATAAAAATGAACCGCCTTATACTATCACTTTATTTTCTGACGACGAAACGCGATGCCCAGAGTGAAATCCAGTCAAAACAGCCCGGCCCAGCGCCCGGGAGCCAAGGGTAAATCCGGCTTTGTCCGTATCATCAGTGGCCAGTGGCGTGGTCGCAAGCTGCCGGTGCAGGATGTGGAGGGACTCAGACCCACCACGGACAGAGTCAAGGAGACCATCTTCAACTGGTTGGCCGCCCATGTCCGCGGCAGCCGCTGTCTCGACCTGTTCGCCGGTAGCGGGGGTCTGGGCCTGGAGGCGCTGTCGCGCTACGCCGAGCAGGTCACGCTGGTCGAGATGGACAAGGGTGCCGCCGATCAGCTCAAGAAGAACCTGGCGGCGCTGGGCAGCAGCCAGGGTGCGGTGATCCAGTCCGACGCCATCCACTGGCTGCAAGGCCCCGTCACCCCTTTCAATCTGGTGTTTCTCGATCCGCCCTTTCGCCGTGAGCTGCTGCCGCAAGTGTGCGAGCTGCTGGAGCAACGGGGTTGGCTGGCAGCGGATGCGCTCATCTATCTGGAGCGGGAGAAGGAGTTCGACGATCTGGTGCTGCCCGGCAACTGGCAATGTCTCAAGGACAAGCAGGCCGGTCAGGTCTGCTATCAGCTCTATGCAAGGAGCACCCCGGAGGCCTCTGCCTAAACGGTGTCTCATTTGGCGCGAGTGACTATGGTTGAACCACTGGGCCGCCTCTGCGTAAGATCTGTTCGATATTGGTGCTATTCAAGGGAGTTATACGATGGGACGTCTGCTTAATCTGCTGGCCATGGGCCTCACCCTCTTCTTCTGGTTTGGAGTCATCGTCAGCCTGGTGGTGACCCTGCCCGGCAAGCTGAGCAGCTTCTTGCCCATCTGCGGCGTCATAGTGGCGCTGATGCACTGGGTACAGGCCAGCATGATCCGCGCCGCCTGCAAGCCCCACTTCTTCGTGACCAACGGTGAATTTGTGCAGGTGCTGATCTTCGGCGTCTTCGGCATGCGCGACATCCGCGCTCGGCTCAAGGCCATTGTGGAGGCGGGCAGCAAACCGCAGTCATAAAAAAACCGGGTTGCCCCGGTCATCAATCTTGTCTGGAAGGCCTGCTTGTCAGGCCTTCTCTTTTTTACCGACGCTGAGACCCAGCTTGATGGAGAGCGCGGCCAGCAACAGCAGCATCATGATCAGCGAGAAGAAGTTGCTGCCAAGCTCGGGGTACTGCACTTTTTGCAGCGCCGCATGACCAAAACCGCCGATAAAGAAGCTGAGCCAGACGCAGACCGGCGTATTGCCTTCCATGGGTTCGCTCACATAGCAGCGATAGAGCTGATGGGCCGCCAGCAGGAAGGCGATGATGGGGAAGAAGGAGAAGGGCACGGGATCCGATACCAGCACAGCGAGGCTGGCGTCACCACAGATGCCGACCAGAAGGGCCAGCAGCAGGGGGCGTTTGGGAATGGTGTTGATGTCATGCATGGGGAAACTCCTGTTGGCTCCTGACGGTTGACTCAAGACATGGCCTCGCGGCGGCGCTGATGCTGCAGCTCGGCGCCCATGGCGATCATCCGCAGCTGGCGCACGGTGCGATCGGCCAGGGCCCGGCACTCTTCACTGCTCATATCCAACGCATCGGCACCGGCGCTGAAGACGATGGTCACCATGGCCTCGGCCTGGATATAGGCCTCCTCCCGTGGCGCCCCCGACGTGGCTTCCAGATAGTCGGTCAGCTCGGCGATGAAGTGCTGTATCTCCCGGGCGACCGCCTGACGAAAGGCAGCCGACGTGCCGGAGCGCTCGCGCAGCAGCAATCGGAAGATATTGGGATTGTTTTCGACAAATTCCATGAAGGTCGAGACAGAGGTGATGATCACGCCACCGCCACCGGCGATCCGTTGTCGCGCCTGACGCATCAGTTGGCGCAGGGTCAAGCCCCCCTCATCGACCAGGGTCAGCCCCAGCTCTTCCATGTCACGGAAGTGGCGATAGAAGGAGGTTGGCGCTATGCCTGCCTCCCGCGCGACTTCTCGCAGACTCAGGTTGGAGAAGCTGCGGTTGGCACACAGCTGGCTGAACGCAGCGTCGATCAGCGTACGCCGGGTCTTTTCTTTTTGCTCTGCGCGAATACCCACGAAAACAGTCACCTTCCACGTATCGAGGCCAAATGATAACCCGAAGGCGGGTCAGGCTGTCACTTTTTTACCATTGACCCGCCGCCGGGTTGCACAGAGAATAGCGCACAGCTGTTAGCTGAAAAGGACACTCCGAATGGAACGCCCACCCATTATCATCTCCAACACCCTGCTGTTTGCCCTGACCGGGCTGACGGCTCTGATTGCCGTGCCCTGGTACGGTCTGACCCATGGCTTCGATGGCTGGCAATGGGCCAGCTTCCTGGTGCTGTTTTGCTATTGCGGCATCTCAATCACCGCGGGCTATCACAGACTCTGGTCCCACAAGACCTACAAGGCGCACCCGGCGCTGCAGTGGCTGTTCGCCATCGGCGGCGCCCTCGCCCTGCAGAACTCGGCCCTGCACTGGTCCTCGGATCACCGCCGCCATCACCGCAACGTAGATGACGATCATCAGGATCCCTACTCCGCCAGCCGCGGCTTCTGGTACTCCCACATCGGCTGGATGCTGCGGGAATACCAGGGGGATCGCTATCACGACTACAGCAATGTGCGGGATCTGCAGAACAACCCCGTCGTTGCCTGGCAGCACAAACACTATCTGGCGCTGACCCTGGCCACCAACATCGGCATCCCGCTGCTGCTGGGGCTTATCCACGGCGATCTGCTCGGCATGTTGTTGCTGGCCGGGGTGCTGCGCATGGTGATGACCCACCACACCACCTTCTTCATCAACTCCCTGGCCCACATCTGGGGCAGCCAGCCGTTCACGGATCGCAACAGCGCCCGCGACAACGGCATCCTCGCCTTCTTCACCTTCGGTGAGGGCTATCACAACTACCACCACCTGTTCGAGAACGACTACCGCAACGGCATCCACTGGTGGCAGTTCGATCCGACCAAGTGGTTGATCCGCTGCTCCGCCTGGCTGGGGCTGGCCAGGGATCTGCGTACCTGCCCGGAGGAGCGCATCGAGCAGGCACGGCTGCAGATGCAGCTCAAACGCGCCCATGCCAAGCTGCAAAAACGCGACGACATGGAGATGTGGCAGACGCTGCTGCAGGAGGAGTACGACAAGCTGAGCCAGCAGTTGCAGCACTACTACGCCAGCCGCAAGCGCCTGCTCGAAGAGCGTAAACGCAAGGCTCTGGCCCGCTACGATGCCCTCAAGCTGCAGCTCGAATACCGCAGCCTCAAGGGCGGCTTCCGGGTCAGTCGCCGCAACTGGAATCGCCTGCTGGCCAACCTGGCCTGAGCGCGCAATCGACAATAAAAAGAGCAGGCCCCAACACGGGGCCTGCTCTTTTTCATGGCATGGATGACTGCCGGGCACCCTGGTCCCAGCTATCGACGAGAGGCTCAGCTCGGGTCAATGGCCAACGGTGGCGGGAAAATCCCATAAAAAATGGGGCGACATCTGCATGTCACCCCCTCGCAAATAGCATGTTCCATATTGGAATCCAATTCATCAATCACGCACCTGACTCCCGGGTTTCCGCTCCCTCGAGACGAGTGCCCACAGGAGCGATCCCATGGGGTTGAATTGACGTTTCTTCTTCCACAACCCGGCGAACCGGGCTGTTTGTCCTTGCGATTGAAATCTTACTCAGTTCGTCATCGAAAAAACGTTTCGCCAGCGTCCCGCCCCCCCGCATATCCCCACACTCATCCGCTCCATGTTTTTATTTATGTTTAAAAACAGATGGTTGAAATCTAGCCTATGGCATTATTGCTGCCTGCCTCGCCAAATGGCTTACAAGGCTTTGCGAGATCTCGCACAAGGGAGGGGCGAAAGCGCTACAGCCAGGGACGCAGCGGCAGCCAATGGCTCAGGCGGGCGATCAGGCGCCGCCACCAGGGGGAGGCGGGATCGGGCTCGGCGGTCACCCCTTGCCAATGGGTCAGCCAGGCCTGCAGCTCGGCGCAGAGCGGCCCGCTATTGAGGCGCAGCATCAGTTCGGTGTTGAGGTGAAAGGAGCGCGGATCCAGATTGAAGCTGCCGAGCAGGGCCTCCCGCTCCCCCAGCAAGATCAGCTTGGCATGCAGGCTGAGGCCGCTGCTGGCCGGCAGCTCGGCCAGTCCGATACCCTGGCGCAACAACCAGGGTCTGTGGCGATAATAGGCACCATGCACCAGGGGCACGTCCGTGCTGGCCAGGGAGTTGGTGAGCAGCCTGATGGCGATCCCCTGTCGGCGCAGACGCTGCAATTCACGGCGCAGGCCCCGGGTCAGGATGAGGTAGGGGCTCACCAGTTGCAGCATGCCCTGACACTCCCCCAGCCGTCGCCACAGGTAGCGGGCCGTGCCAGGCCGGGAGACCAGCCCCTTGCCAGGCCGGTCGAACAGCACCTCGGCCCGGCCCGGATGCCAGGTCAGCGGAGCCGGCGCCTCAAACAGATCAGCGGGCAGGTCGTAGATGGCAGCAACGGTGGGCTCGGTGAGGCTGAGCAGGAAATCGTTGATCACTCCCGCCACCATCCGACCGGGACGACGGCGCAGCAAGCGGCGAACAGGTTGGCTCCAGCGGCTACACCAGAACTGATCGAATCCCTGCTCCAGGGACTGGCAGAGGGGGCCCCGGCAGCCAATGTCCAGATCGAGGAAGTGGGGGCCGGCGCCCAGGCCGAAGTAGGCATCGCCGATGTTGCGCCCCCCCAGAATGCCGGTATTGCCATCCACCAGCAGCAGCTTGTTGTGCATGCGGTGGTTGAGGCGACGGAAGCTGAAACAGGCCTCCAGCAGCAGCGCCAATGGCCGCCAGCCCCTCAACCAGAACGGATTGAACAGCCGCACCTCGATGCCGGGCTCGCAGGCCACCATCTCCAGGAAGCGATTCTCCCCGGCGTAGAGATCGTCGATGAGCAGCTGCACGCGCACCCCGCGCCGGGCGGCGCACAGCAACTCGGCCAGCAGCAGCTTGCCGCTGCCATCCTCGGCCCAGCTGTAATACTGGGCCTGGACTCGGCTACGGGCGGCGCGGATCAGGGCCAGACGCTGTTTCAGGGCCAATGACGGCTCGGCCAATAGCACGAATTCCCCTTCCTTCACCCTGCCCCCTCGTCATCGCCTTGTCATGGTCATGGCCCATATAGTGACAGAACTGGTCGCCATAAGGAGCCCCCATGAACCTCAGCCAGCAGGCGTCACATCTTCCCGCTTGTCCGCCCCGCCATCAGCCTGAATGGCCATTGCCTCCCTGGTTCCTCCACCATCCGGACCCGGACCTCAGAGAGACCCGCATCAGTGCTGAGCGGTGGTGGCTTCAATCGCTGCGGCCTTGCCCTCTATCTGGGGCAGGCTGAACCGGTAGGCGACATAGTATTTGTAGATGGTGCCCACATAGTTGATGGGGCCCTGTCCCACCTCCTTGGCCACCAGCTGTTCGACGTTGCCAAACCAGACATCGGGATCCAGTCCCTGGCCTGCGGCCTTGTCCCGCAAACTCTGCAACCGGTTAGGTCCGGCGTTGTAGGCGGCCAGCGCCAGCAGGTGACGGTTGAGCACATCTATCTTGGGATCCTGGAAATAGGTGTCGAGCAGGAAGCGCAGATAACGGCAGGCTGCCTCCACATTGCCCTCCAGGGTGGCCAGCCTGGCGCCATTGATGCCCACCTCTGCGCCAGCCACGGGCCGCAGTTGCATCAGGCCTATGGCCCCTCCCGGGGAACGGGCGCCGGGATCCAGGCCAGACTCCTTATAGGCCAGCGCCGCCAGCATCAGCCAGTCCAGCTGATACTGCTTGGCATACTTCTCCAGCACGGTACGAATGCGGGTCAGACGGGAGAGCCGTTCGGTGGCAAGCAGGTTGCTCATGGGATCGCTCTGACTCAGCAGGCGCCGCAGCATGAGATCGCTGTAGAGGCGCCGGCTGTCGGTCTTTGCCAGGTAGCGGTTGGCGGCATCCAGCAGCCCGGTGCTGTGCTTGGGCAGCGCCCAGGCACTCTTGCCGTTGTCACGCAGGGGCACCAGCTTGTGCGCCTTGAGGCCGGGCAACATGTCGAGCCAGATCCGCCCCTTGAAGCTGTCGGTCACCGTCAGCGGCACCAGACCGGCGGCCACCATCTCCAGCAGATCGCCATCCTGCAGGTATTCGGGCACGGTCTCGATATAGACGGGGGGCAGGCCCAGCTCCCGCAGCAGACGATTGAGATGCTGCAGGCTCTCGTAATAGCTTGAGCTTTCGCGCACCCAGATGCGTCTGCCGGAGAGTTGGGTGATGCGGTTGAAGGCGGGCAGATCTTTCTGACTCACCACCCACTCCTCGATGGGCGCTATCACCGGCTGGGTAAAGCTGACCTGTTCCAGGCGCCCCTGGGTCACGGTGAGGTTGGCCGCCACCATGTCGCCACGCCCCTCGGCCAGATAATCGAGCAGCTTGTCCTGGCGCACCGGCACGTAGACCACCTTGAGCTTGATGGGATCCTTGGCCAGATAGGTTTGATTGAGCCAGCGTTCGAAGCCTTGCAGCTGATTGACCAGCACCCCGCGCTCCAGCCCCTTGTCAAAGAAGAAGAAGCCGCGCTCATAGACCACCAGGGCCCGCAACTCCTTGCGCTGCAAGATATTGTCGAGATCCCCTGGCTGAGGGAGCAGGTGCGGCTTGAGATCCGCCGCCAACAGGGGGAGAGAGAATAACCAGGCCAGCAGAGCCCATAACCATAGCCGCATCTATTCGCCTTCCTTGACCGGTGCACGCCGGATGGCCCCAATAATGATGAAAGATAGAACGAGACCCGGGGCAGAGGGGCCGACACGGCAGCATCCCGCTGCCGTGATCGAGGGGCACCCTAGAGTGAACGGGCCCGCAACTCGAAGATCAGCTTCTCGGCGGTGCAGGTAAATTGCAGACGCACCTTGAGCTCGACCCCGTCAGCCACCTGGCTCAGCTCGCAGCTCACGTCCGCCGCTTCGCTCACCTGCCTGGCAAGGGTCTCATAGCTGACCAGCTTGGCACGAGCAGCCTGCTCGGTCGGCGCCGCTATCACCAGATCCAGCACATCATCGCCTTCGCCAATGATGGTACCTATCTCGGCAAAACAGCCGCAGCTGTCACAGGTCTCTTGCACTTTATCTTCTACCGACATGATGACACTCCTACTTCAATAAGATGATTTCAAGCCCGAGGTATCGGGATGTCAGTTGTAACAGACGAGAGGGGATGACGGGTTGGGCGAAATCAAGAGTGAGCCAAATAAGGCGGCAACACCACCAAAAAATACGGCGACCCAGGGCCGCCGTATCAAGTTGGTGCTACTCGTCCCCTCAACCGTCACCTCCTGTGACAGCTAGCCTTCGGCCAGAGACGGGACTCAGGATAGGGGGATGGAGATATGAATACAAATGGTATAAATTCATCTTAGAATTGAGGGAGATTCATAATACATGTTTCTGGAACAGCTGGTCCGCACCGATCTCAACCTGCTCATCATCTTGCAAGTGCTGCTGGAGGAGCGCAACGGCAGCCGCGCCGCCCGTCGCCTGCACCTCAGCCAATCCGCTGTCAGCAAAGCCCTTGGCCGGTTGCGGGACGCCTTCGCCGATCCGCTGTTTATCCGATCCGCCTATGGTCTTGAGCCCACGCCGCGCGCCCTGGCCTTGCAGCAACAGTTACAGCCAATACTGCTCAGTCTGGACACCTTGCTGCAACCGCCCGCGTTCGACCCCTCGAGCTCGGAGCGCGAGTTCGTCATCGCCAGCATGGACAGCGCCTTCACCCTGTTTGCACCTCTCTACCTGCGCGAGCTCAAGCGTCGCGCGCCCAGGGTGCGGTTGCGCTACGAGGAGTGGACGGAGCACAGCCTGACCGAGATGGGTCAGGGCCAGGTCGATCTTGCCATCACGGTACGGGAGAACTGCCTCACCTCCGACTTTCGCCAGGACACCCTGCCCGGCACCATCTGCCAGCGGCTGCTCGCCATCGACAACCTCACCTGCCTGGTGCGGCTCGATCACCAGGCCCTGACCGAGCCCGACTGGGATCTGGCCCGCTACCTCACCTATCCCCATGTGCAAACCTATTGCGAGGGACGGGATCGCTGGATGCTGGATCACAAGCTGGCGGAGCAGGCGTTGCAACGCCGCATAGAGGCCACGGTGCCCTCCTTCGAAGCGGCCCTGCGCATGAGCATGCACTCGGACATGATAGTGACCCTGTCACGCCTCTATGCCCGCCACGCCACCCAGGTCTACCCCTTGACCCAGCTGCCGCTGCCCATCGCCCTGGACAGCATCTCCCATCTGCTGATCTGGCATCAGAGCCACGAGGCCGACCCTGGCCATCGCTGGCTGCGGGAGACCCTGCTCGAGCTGATCCTCGCCGGGTTGGCGGAGGAAGCGGCCTGAGCGCTGGCGAATAATGAGCAAGCCCCTCTCAGCCCGCCACAAACAAGGAGCCCGGCACTGGGCCGGGCTCCGTCTATCGTCCATGGGGTGACGTACCCGGGCTTAGCTCACCCTTAGCCCACGACCAGCAAGTAGTGATGCACCCCATCGAGCAGCATCTGCACCGCGATCATCACCAGCAGCATGCCCATCAGCCGCTCCACCGCCGTGAGTCCTCGCTCACCCAGCAGCTTGTTGAATACCTCGTAGAACATCAGGATGACGGCGCTCGCCCCCCAGGCCATCAGCAGCGCCAGCGACCAGTCGGTCATGCGACCCGGCGCCTGGTTGGCAAGCAGCAGCAGGGAGGCCAGGATGGATGGCCCCGCAATCATGGGGATCGCCATGGGGACCAGGAAGGGCTCCTCCCCCGCGGCCAGCCCGGTCACCCCGCCGGGGCCCGGGAAGATCATCTTGATGGCGATGAGGAAGAGGATGATGCCCCCCGCGATGCTCACCGCCTCCTGACGCAGATTGAGGAAGCTCAGGATCTGCTGACCGGCAAACAGGAAGCCCATCATGATGGCCAGGGAGAACAGCAGCTCGCGCATCATCACCTTGCGGCGCCGCTTGGGGTCGATATGGCGCAGGATCGAGAGGAACACCGGCAGATTGCCGAGGGGATCCATGATCAGAAACAGCATGACGGCGGCGGAAAAAGTATCCATAGCGCTTCCAGGGGAACAAGAACGAAGAGAGGGGCGAATATAGCAAAGGGAGGGGGTCTCTGCGAGCCCATGAGCGGGCTCGCAGTCACGCAATCATCGAAGCAGGTTGCTAGCCGTGGCGGCAGATCTTGTCGGCACGGGTCTGAAAACCCTGCTCACTGTCGATGAACTTGCCTCGCTCGCGCAGGAAAGCGATGAGACCATCGGCATCCAGGTCGCTCATGCGGCACGTGTGGTAACGGGCATCGACACCAAAGTGACTGGCCATTGCCTGCTTGAGGCTCCCTTCGCTAAACGGACCCCCCTCGGACAGCATCATCTCCATCACCGCATGACCATGGATAGACTCGGACATCTTTCACCTCCAAATGACCCTCATGAGCATCCATTACAACCTGCCCCAGGCGGGGACTCCTTGATATATGCCAATAAATGCGCAATTAACCGCACGTCAGGCTGGCCCCGATGGTCTCTTTGTCGATAATGTGGCAACCGGATGAGGGGATGGCTACACTGGCGCCCTTTTCGCCACCACGACTGAAAATAAGGACATTGGCGTCATGCTGTTCCATGGACGGGCCTTCAAGCCCTGGCGGATCTGGACCCGCCGCCCCCTCTGGCTGAAGACCTTGATCGGCATGCTGACTGGCATCGCCATCGGTCTGGGCTGGAGTGAGCAAGCACTCCTGCTCAAACCCATAGGCACTCTGTTCGTCAACACCATACAGATGCTGATGGTGCCCCTCATTTTCTGCTCCATCATCGCCGGCCTCACCGGCCTGCTCAAGGGCCAGACCCTCGACCGCGTCGGGATGCGCGCCATCGGCTACTACCTCTGCTCCACCGCCCTGGCCATCTGTATCGGCCTGATGATGGGCTGGCTGCTCGAGCCCGGGGTCGGCGCCGATATGGGCCCCTACCAGCGGCCAGCGGCGATCCAGGATCTGACCCTGGCCACGGCGCTGACCCAGCTGGTGCCGCGCAACCCCATCCAGGCCATCGTCGATGGCAAAATACTGCAGGTCATCGTCTTTGCGGTGGCCCTGGCTCTGGCGCTCAATGCCAGCGGTCGCCGTGGTCGTCCGGCCATACGTGCCTTCACCTCCCTGGCCGATGGCATGTTCACCCTGACCCAGATGGTGATGTCCCTCGCCCCTTATGGGGTCTGCGCCCTGATGGCCTGGATGACGGGCAAGTATGGCGGGGCCATCATGCTGCCCCTGTTCAAGGTGATTGGCGCCGTCTATCTCGGCTGCCTGCTGCATGTGCTCGGTGTCTACAGCAGCCTGTTACTGCTGCTGGCACGGCTCAACCCGCTGCACTACTTCAAGAGCATCATCGATGCCCAGGCGGTGGCCTTTACCAGCAGTTCGAGCGAGATCACTCTGCCCATCAGCCAGAGCTGTGCCGAGCGCAGGCTGGGGGTGTCGCCCCGTATCGCCGCCAAGGTGCTGCCCATAGGCGCCACCATCAACATGGATGGCACCGCCCTCTATCAGGGGGTCACGGCCCTGTTCGTCGCCCAGGCCTTTGGGGTGGATCTGCACCTGTTCGACTATCTAATCATTATCAGTATCGTCACCCTGGCCAGCATAGGCACCGCCGGCACCCCGGGCACGGGTCTGATGCTGCTGACCCTGACCCTGACTGCGGTGGGCTTGCCTCTGGAAGGGGTGGCGCTGATCGCCGGCATAGATCGCATCCTCGACATGGCCCGTACCACGGTCAACGTCTCGGGCGATCTGCTGGTCTCAGTGTTGATCGGCCGCCGTGAAGATGAGCTGGATCTGGCGATCTACCAGGATCCCAGGGCCGGGGAAGAGAGTGATTTCAGCGCCCGCTGAACCCGGCGCCGGATACCGCCAACCAACAGGGGCCCAATCAAGGGCCCCTGTTTATTGATGGATGCCTCGTCAGGCATCGTGGGGATCATGGTGGCAACGCCAGCAGATCTCGAAGTTGGCCTCGTTTTCCTCCCCGCACTGGCCACAGAGCCAGCCATTGCCCTGCCGCTGCTGGTAGCGCTCTATCACCCGCCCGGCCCGGCTGCGATCCTGCTCGCGCACCAGCAAGGTTACCTGCAACAAGTCCACCGGCAGCTCACCGATGGCCCCGGCCAGCCCCTCACCGCTGAGCCTGACCGGGATCCCTTCCACTTCCAGCGCCCCCTTGAGGGCATGGGCCTCCAGAGTGTGAGAGGCGCGATACAGATTGAACCAGTTATCCATCTTGCTCCTTCATAACAGCTTGTCGATACCGAATTCTTCCCCGTGTTGCACCATGAAGTCGATGAAGACGCGCAACTTGCGCGGCATCAGCTGACGCTCAGGAAACAGCAGGTAGAGCGAAACTCTGGGTTGGCGCCACTCGGGCAACAGCGACACCAGACTGCCGGCCGCCAGTTCATCCTGACAGAGCATGGCGGGCAGAGAGGCCAGACCGAGCCCCACCTTGGCCGCCTCCCTGGCACAGGTAATATTGTTGACCACGAAGCGGGAGGGCGGATCCACCAGCACCTCCTCCTCCCCACGCTCGAAACTCCAATGGTTGGTGAGAAATCCGCTGCTGACCTTGATCCGCTCATGGCTCGCCAGATCCTCGGGCCGCAGAATGGCCCCATGACTCGCCAGATAAGCGGGACTGGCACAGAGGATCCGCTCCGTGCCCCACAGCCGGCGAGCTGCCAGATTGGAGTCTATCATGTCGCCGACCCGCACCACGGCATCCAGCCCCTCACTGATGGGATCCACCACCCGGTTGGTCAGCTCCAGCTCGACCTTGAGCGCGGGATAAGCCTGCAGAAAGCGGGCAACCATGCGGGCCACCACCATCTGCCCCGTCTCGATGGGCACCGCCAGCTTGAGCACTCCCGTCACCGCCTGCTGGCTGGCACTGAGCATCAGCTCGGCCTGGGCCAGCTCGTTCACCGCCTTGCTGCAGCGCAGGTAATACGCCTCCCCCGCCTCGGTCAGGGTGAGCTGACGGGTAGAGCGATAGAGCAATCGCACCCCGAGTCGCAGCTCCAGCTCGGCGATGCGACGACTGACGGTCGCCTTGGTCATGCCCAGCTCTTGCGCGGCCGCGGTGAAGGAGCCCTTGTCGACGATCCGCACCAGAATGAGGGCTGCGTTCAAGTCCATTGTTGCACCAGTGAAACTGTATTTCTCATGGAACGATACTAATCGAAACAGTGACAGGATGTTAGCCTGTTCACCTTAAGTTCAGGAATAGACCTCATGAGTCAACAAAAGAAGATCCCCCTGCTGGTCGCCATGATGCTGCTGCTCCTTGGCCTGCTGTTCGCCCTGTATTGGTACGGTTACGCCCGCTACTTCGAGCGCACCGACAACGCCTATCTGCAGAGCGAGATGACGGGCATTGCCACCAAGCTGCCCGGCTACATCAGCGAGGTGCTGGTCACCGACAACCAGACCGTCAAGGCGGGCCAGCTGATTGCCCGCCTCGATGACAGGGAGTACCGCGCCCAGTTAGCCGAGGCCGAGGCCAACGTCGCCCTCAACCGGGCGGATGCCGCCAATCTGGAGGCCAACCTCATCCAGCAGCACAGCGTGATCCGCCAGGCCGAAGCCAAGGTGAACGAGTCCAGGGCCGAGGTGGTGCGGGCCCGGCAACAGGTCAGCCGAATTGGTCGGCTCAACACGGCTCACTACAGCTCCCAGGACAATCTGGATGAAGTGCGCGCCAACTTGCAGGTCAGCCAGGCCCAGCAGCAGGATGCCGAAGCCGGGGTACAAGCGGCGCGGGATCGCCTGGCCGTGCTCACCTCAGAGCGTGATCAGAGGCAGGCGCTGATCGATCTCAGCCTGGCTCAGCTCGCCAAGGCCGAGTTGAATCTGAGTTACACCGAGATCAAGGCCCCCGCCGACGGGGTCATCGGCAAGCGCAGTCTGCGCGAGGGGCTCTATGTTCAGTCCGGCATGCAGATAGCCAGCCTTGTGCCCCTGAGCGGAGTCTGGGTCGAAGCCAACTTCAAGGAGACCCAGCTCGCCAACATGGTGCCTGGCCAGAAGGTGGAACTGATCCTCGATGCCTATCCGGACCAGCCGGTCGAGGGGATCATTGACAGCCTCTCCCCGGCCACCGGGGCCAAGTTCGCCCTGCTGCCGCCGGAGAACGCCACCGGCAACTTCACCAAGATAGTGCAGCGGGTGCCGGTCAAGATCCGCATCCCGGCGCCGGGGACCCTGACCGGCAAGCTGCTGCCCGGTCTCTCCACCGAGGTGATAGTGGATACCCGCAGCCCCGGTGACACCGAGTCCCAGCTGGCCGCCCACTGATGGAAGCCGTACCGCGTCGCAACTGGATCGCCGTCATGGGGGGCCTCATTGGCGCCTTCATGGCCATCCTCGATATCCAGATCACCAATGCCTCCCTCAAGGACATTCAGGGGGCCCTCTCGGCCACCCTGAGCGAGAGCTCCTGGATCTCCACCTCCTATCTGGTGGCTGAGATGATAGCCATACCGCTCAGCGGCTGGCTCAGCCGTGGCCTGAGTGTGCGCCGCTATCTGCTGTGGACCACCGGGGCCTTCATCTTCTCCTCCGTGCTCTGCTCGTTCAGCTGGAACCTCACCAGCATGATAGTGTTTCGCGCCATGCAGGGCTTCACCGGCGGCGCCCTCATTCCCATGGCCTTCTCGCTGATCATCAGCCTGCTGCCGCTGCACAAGCGGGCCACCGGCATGGCGCTGTTTGGCCTCTGTGCCACCTTCGCCCCCGCCATAGGCCCGACCCTGGGGGGCTGGCTGACCGAGCAGCTCTCCTGGCACTACATCTTCTACCTCAACGTGCCGCCCGGTTTGCTGGTGATGGCCATGCTGGCCCATGGTCTGGACAGAAAAGCCATCGACTGGACCATCATGCGTCAGGTCGATCTGGTGGGCATAGCCACCATGGCTGTGGGACTCGGCCTGCTGGAAGTGGTGTTGGAAGAGGGCAACAGGGAGGACTGGTTCGGCTCTAGCTTCATCGTCAAGCTCACCCTCATCTCCGTGGTGGCGCTGATCTTCTTCGTGATGAGTCAGCTGCTGCGCCGCCACCCTCTGGTCAACCTGCGGCTGCTGCACAACCCGCGCTTCGCCCTGGCCTGCTTCGCCTATCTGGTGCTGGGCATGGCGCTGATGGGATCCATCTATGTGCTGCCGCTCTATATGGCCCAGATCCACAATTACAATGCCCTGGAGATTGGCGAGGTACTGATGTGGATGGGGCTGCCCCAGCTGCTGGTGCTGCCCCTGGTACCCAAGCTCATCCAGAAGATAGATCCGCGCTATCTGGTCAGCTTTGGCTTCCTCATCTTCGGTCTGAGTTGCTTCATGAACGTCAACATGAGCGCCGACTACGCCGGGCCCCAGCTGATCCAGTCCTTGATTGTGCGGGCGCTGGGGCAGCCTTTCGTCATGGTGCCCCTCTCCCTGATCGCCACCGCCAGCCTGACCCAGGATGAGATCCCCTCCTCCTCCACCCTGCTCAACGTGCTGCGCAACCTGGGGGGCGCCTTCGGCATCGCCATCATCGCCACCCTGCTCGACAACGACACCCGTGTGCATGTCAGCCAGATCACCAGCACCCTGGCCGCCAGCAGCATCGAGGGGCAGGCCTATCTGATGAACCTGGCCAGCGCCATGCAGGCCCAGGGCAGCGACCCCGCCATCGCCTATCAGCAGGCCCAGGCCAGACTGGCGGGCACCATAGAGCGGGATGCCGCCATCATGGCCTACAACAAGGTGTTCTATGTGATGGGCATCTTCCTGCTCATCGCCAGTGCCCTCGTCTTGTTCCTCAAATCCCCCGCCCCCAGGGCGAGCGACGCCGAACCCCTGGAGGCGCATTGACGAGAAGAGAGAGCCTGAAGCCTGCGCAGGCTACACACCGCCATCCGCTGACCGCGCATTGACGACAGAGGGGCCCTTGGGGCCCCTTCTGCTATGTGCTGTGATAATGCGTGGATGGCTGGCTTAACTCGCCAGAGAGGCGGCAATCAGGAACTGGGCGGCAAAATAGCTGCTCATCACCCAGGCACTGGCATGGGGGAAGGGGCGGCGGAAGCGGTTGAGAGCCAGCAGAGCATCGGAGCAGAGGAACAAGAGTGCGCCGACCAAAGCGGCGGCACTGCCCGCCGTGAGAGAGGCGCGCCAGGCGGCGGCCGCGACCCAGACCAGCCCTATCATCATCAGGGTGTAGCAGAGCATGGGCCAGCGCATCGACCCGAGGTGAGGGCGCAGCAAGCCGAAATAGAGCCCGGCCACCAGGATCAGCAGCAAGCCATCCACCAGGTTGAGCACCAGTGGCCCCTGAGCCAGCCCGACGATGTAACAGAGGTGTGCGACAAGAAATGCCGCCAACCCCTGCAAGAAACGATCGACCGGCAACATCAGCATGACGTCGCCAAGCAGGGAGAGACAGAGGCCGAGCAGGATCCAGGCGTGGGAGCCATTTTGATCGTCCCCGTGATAACCGAACGCCAGGGCCACGATCAACAGCATGGTCAGCGGCTTGCTCAGGTAGAACTGACGGGTATCTGTGCCGTAGGCGGCCTTGATATGCCACCAGGCGGACGCGATGATCAACACACTCAACCACATGCCGGATACCTCTTCCCCATGACGATGCTTGCCTGGCGAAGTGAAGACCCAGTGCCGCGCTAGGGTAGCAAATTCCCGCTCTCGGGGGCAGGGGTGAGACACGAATGAGCTGGCTACGCCTAAAGTCTAATTGCCCTCTCCCCTGCCGATCAGGCATAAGGGTGTCTCTGGAGGAACACCATGGAAGAGCCAATGAAAAACTATCTGCCCGCCATCGATATCATGATGTGCCACCTCGGCATCAGCTTCGAGCAAGCCTGTGAGCAGCTCGGCCTGACTCTGACCGAGCAGCAGACCCTGAGCTCAATGCAGAGCCGGGAGCTGCAGGACTGATGTTCCTGCCCTGTCCTGGAGAGCCCAGGAGATGAATGCGACCAGGCGCCTGCGGGCGCCTTGTCTTTTCTGGCAAATCACTCGGGCCCTCACCTTCGCAGTCCCTCATTCACCCCCTCGGGCCCCCGCTCCCCGCCACCCCCTTGTCGCCATGGCCACAGCGCCATGCCCCATAAAAAAAACGGCGCCGAAGCGCCGTTATCATGATGGGGGTTGCTGCCTTGTTCAGACGGCCTTTTGCCGTCTGCGTTGCAGCATCACTATCAGGCCAAACAGCAGGAAACCTGGCAGCCACATCAACTCCTTGCGCCAGCCTTCGGTCGGGGCACTGACGGCGACTATCTGCTGATCAAACTGCAGATTGGCATCGGCCGCCGGGCTGCCGAAGGCCACGTTGTCGATCAGCGTCTTGCCGTCCTGCTCATAGAGACTCAGCCCCAGCTTGGCCAGGCGCTCCTCGCCGGTGGCGCCCTGCGGCACCCCCAGCAGCAGGCTGTACTCTCTGTGCTTGCCGACCGCATCTTCCCCGGCGATACGCAGCCGCAGTGTGCTTTCGGCCGCCACGTCACCCAGGGTCTGGGTCAGCTGGGCCGGCGGCGTATCACGGTAGGGGTTATGCACCATGTCCATCCAGAAGCCGGGGCGGAACAGGGTAAAGGCAACCAGCAGCAGGGCCAGGCTCTCGTACCAGCGGCTCTTGACCAAGAAGTAACCCTGGGTCGCCGCGGCGAAGATCAGCATGGCGATGGTCGCCACCACGAAGATCAGCACCCCGTGGCTGAAGTCAACATCGATCAGCAGCAGATCCGTGTTGAAGATAAACAGGAAGGGCAGCGCCGCGGTGCGCAGGCTGTAGTAGAAGGCCGTGATCCCGGTCTTGATGGGATCCCCCTTGGAGACGGCGGCCGCTGCAAACGAGGCCAGCCCCACCGGCGGGGTCACGTCCGCCATGATGCCGAAATAGAACACGAACAGGTGCACAGCGATGAGCGGCACTATCAGGCCGTTCTGCTGCCCGAGCGTCACCACCACGGGGGCCAGCAGGCTCGAGACCACTATGTAGTTGGCGGTGGTCGGCAGCCCCATGCCGAGGATCAGGCTGAGCACGGCGGTCAGGATCAGCATCAGCAGCAGGTTGCCCATGGAGAGCACCTCCACCAGATCCGCCAGTACCAGGCCAACCCCGGTCTGGGAGACGGCACCCACTATGATGCCGGCCGTCGCCGTCGCGATGCCGATGCCAATCATGTTGCGGGCACCGGCGATCAGCCCCTCCCGCAGATCCACGACCCCATCCTGGACGCTGCCGTAGTCATGCTTGCCATCGGTGCGCAGCCAGTTGAGCAGTGGCCGCTGGGTGAGCAGTATGATCACCAGCATGACGGTGCCCCAGAAGGCGGACAGACCCGGCGAGAGCCGCTCTATCATCAGACACCACACCAGCACCACCACGGGCAGCAGGAAGTGCAGGCCGGAGAGCAGCACGGCGCGGGTCTGGGGCAGTTCGGTCAGGGGTTTGTCCGGATCTTCGGCCGGCAGGGGTTCATTGCTGGCGGCAATCTTGAGCAGACCCACATAGGCCAGTGCCAGCAGCAGACTGACCCCCTCGAGGGCATAGTCACCCAGGGCAGGTTTGAGCCAGCCCAGACCATAGTAGACCGCGAGCGACAAGCCGCTGATCAGGACGGTACCAAAGGCAAAACCGGTCAGGCGACGCAACCAGGTCTTGGGCTGCTGGCCACCGATAGGCTCCATGCCCAGCTTGAGCGCTTCCAGATGCACGATGTAGAGCAGCGCTATGTAGGAGATGGCTGCCGGCAGGAAGGCGTGCTTGATGATCTCCACATAAGGAATGCCTACGTACTCGACCATGAGGAAGGCCGCGGCCCCCATCACGGGCGGCATGATCTGGCCATTGACCGAGGAAGCGACCTCCACGGCCCCCGCCTTCTCCGCACTGAAGCCGACTCGCTTCATCATGGGGATGGTGAAGGTGCCGGTGGTGACCACGTTGGCAATGGAGGAGCCGGAGATGAGCCCGGTCAGGCCCGAGGCAACCACCGCCGCCTTGGCGGGGCCGCCGCGCAGGTGGCCGAGCATGCTGAAGGCGAGCTGGATGAAATAGTGACCGGCACCGGCTCGCTCGAGCAGGGCACCGAACAACACGAACAGGAACACGAAACTGGTGGAGACACCCAGGGCGATGCCGAATACCCCCTCAGTGGTGATCCACTGGTGGTTGGCCAGGGCGGTGAAGCTGACCCCGCGGTGGGCAAGCAAGCCCGGCATATAGGGGCCGGCCAGGCTGTAAATCAGGAAGACCAGCGCAATCACGGCCAGAGCCGGGCCCAGGGCGCGGCGAGCGGCTTCCAGCAAGAGCGGAATGCCGATACAGGCGGTGATCAGATCTGCCGTGGTGAGATTGCCGGGGCGCTGGGCCAGGTCCTGATACATCACAAACAGGTAGGAGGCGGCGCAGGCGGCAATGATACCAAGCACTATGTCCGCGACCGGCACTCTCTCTCTGGGGGAGCTGCGAAAAGCCGGAAACACCAGATAGGCCAGCAGCAGTGCAAACGTCAGGTGAATGGCGCGAGTCTCGGTGTCATTCAGGACGCCGAAGCCGACCAGAAAAGGCAAGGGGGACGCTATCCAGAGCTGGAACAGCGACCAGGCCAGGGCCAGGGTAGTGATGAGCCAGCCCATGGGACCTATGGGCAGACGAGCCCCTACGTCCTGGGCGATGAGTTCTTCGGTAGAGAGTTGTTTTTCTTGCATAGGGTGTGTTTTTGCCAAGGGTTACAACAAGAGCAACACTCGTCAGCCCGCTGGTAAACCAGGCGCTGACGAGTGTCGATGTACAACTACAGTGACCCGGCAGGGTCCCTAATCACCGCAATTACAGCCAGCCACGCTCTTTGTAATAGCGAACTGCGCCTTCATGCAGCGGAGCAGACAGACCGACCTTGATCATGTCTTTCTCGTTCAGGTCGGCAAAAGCCGGGTGCAGGCGCTTGAAGCGGTCCAGGTTGTCAAACACGGACTTGACCAGCTGGTAGACCACTTCAGGATCGGCCTTGGCACTGGTAGAGAGCACGGCTTTGCCACCGATGGACGGGGTCGGCTTGTCGTTACCCTTGTAGAGACCACCGGGGATCTCAGCCTTGGTGTAGTAGCTCTTCTCGGCCAGCAGCTTGTCGATGTCAGCGCCGCTCACCGGTACCAGTACGGCATCGGTGGTGGTGGTCGCTTCCTGGATGGCACCGTTCGGGTGGCCCACAAAGTAGCTCATGGCGTCGATGTTGTTGTCGCCAAGGGCAGAGGCCTGCTCGGCGGGTTTCAACTCGGAGACCAGGCTGAAGGCAGACTTGTCCCAGCCCTTGACGGCCATGATCTCTTCCATAGTGTCACGCTGGCCGGAACCCGGGTTGCCGATGTTGACGCGCTTGCCTTTCAGATCGTCGAAGCTGGCAATCTTGGCGTCACGGCGGGCGAGAATGGTGAACACTTCGCTCTGCAGGGAGAAGACGGCGCGGATGTCATCCATGGCACCTTCGGCCTGGAAGGGGGGCAGACCTTTCATCGCCTTGTACTGGTGATCCGACTGCATGATGCCGAAGTTGAACTCACCGCTGCGAATACCGTTGACGTTAGCGACACCGCCGCCGCTGGCCGGGGCGTTGCACTTGATGTTGTGCTCGGCGGCGCCGCGGTTCAGGAAGCGGCAGATTGACTGACCCGCCACATAGTAGACGCCGGTCTGGCCGCCGGTGCCTATGGTCACGAAACGCTCTTGCGCCTGCACGGCACCACCGAAAGAGGCAGCAGCCAGCACGGCAGACATGGCGCACGCCAAGGATAATCCTTTCATGTTTTCCATCCTTTTTTTCATTGGTTTTTACATCACCCGACTCCCGGGTGAAATCAAAGGAGCGGCCCTCAGCACCAGGCTGGTCCGTCTCGACCCCGATTAGGAGATGGCGTCTGCCAGGCATGGCAGCACCAAGATTGTCGCAACCCTGCGAATAGACGCCAGCATCCTGCCGACCGAAGACGATTTACCTGTTTTATCAAGCAAATCAAAAATAACGCACTCAGATTTTAACCACACACCGTCAACATAAATCAAACAGGAGTGCAAAAATGGCGCTAGAAATAGCGTAATTTATGACAGAAGTCATCCTATTCTCTCGCTCAGTAGCGAACTTGGGATTCCCATGAGTCATAAAAATTAACAACTGTCGCGGCCCGACCCAATAGGGCCGCGACTGGCTATCCCTTAGCCCGGCTTGACGGTTTCCGGCTGAGACAGTTGCAGCAGGAAGGCAAACTCCAGGGCGATGTCCTCATAGGCTTTGAAACGACCGGATTTTCCACCATGGCCCGCCTCCATGTCGGTATGGAGCAGCAACTCGTTATGATCCGTCTTCATTTCCCGCAGCTTGGCCACCCACTTGGCGGGCTCCCAGTACTGTACCTGGGAGTCGTGCAGACCCGTGGTAACCAGCAGGTTGGGATAGGCCTGTGCCTTGACCTGATCGTAGGGGCTGTAGTCGAGCATGTAGTCGTAGTAGCGCTTCTTGTTGGGGTTGCCCCACTCGTCATACTCCCCGGTGGTGAGCGGGATGGATTCGTCGAGCATGGTGGTCACCACATCGACGAAGGGCACCTGGGCCACCACGCCGTGATAGAGCTCGGGCGCCTGATTGATGACGGCCCCCATCAGCAAGCCGCCTGCGCTGCCGCCCATGGCGTAGACCTGATCCTTGGCACCATAACCCTGCTCCACCAGCGCCTTGGTGACATCGATGAAGTCGTGGAAGCTGTTCTGTTTGTTGAGCAGCTTGCCATCCTCGTACCACTGGCGGCCCAGCTCCTCACCGCCCCGCACGTGGGCGATGGCGTAGACGAAACCGCGATCCAGCAAAGAGAGCCGCGCCGAGCTGAAATCGGGATCCATGCTGGCGCCATAGGAGCCGTAGCCGTAGACCAGCAAGGGGGCCTTGCCCGCCTTGAACAGATCCGTGCGATAGACCAGGGAGACAGGTACCTTGACGCCGTCCCTGGCCTGCACCCAGAGCCGCTCGCTCTGGTAACGCTCTGCCTTGAAGCCCGCCACCGCCTGCTGCTTGAGCAGGGTGCGTTTACCGCTCGCCATATCCAGCTCATAGGTGGTGGTCGGCGTGGTCATGGAGCTGTAGCCGTAACGCAGCAGTTCGGTGTCCGGCTCCGGATTGTAAGAGAGGCCGGTGACATAGGCGGGATCGTCGAAGCTGATCTCCTTCTGCTCGCCGCTCTGCCAGTTGATCTGACGCAGCCGGGTCAGCCCCTGGCTGCGCTCCTCCACCACCAGCCACTGCTTGAATAGGGCATAACCCTCGAGCAGCACATCCGCTTGCGGTGCCACCACGGGACGCCAGCGATCGACCGGGCTCTCCTTGGTTTCGTAGAGGCCGAAGTTCTTGCCGTCCTTGTTGGAGCGCACATAGAAGCGGCCCCGGTAATGATCCAGCGTGTATTCATGATCCGGCTGGCGCTTGAGGAAGAGCCGTGGCGCCTGCTGCGGATGCTCGGCATCGATGAGCCAGGCCTCGTCCGTGGTGGTGCTGGACAGAGAGATGACGATGAAGTCTTCCGAGGTGGTGGCCCCGATGCTGACGTAGAAGGTGTCATCCTTCTCCTCATAGACCAGCTGATCCTTGGCGGGATCCGAGCCCAGGGTATGGCGGTAAACCTGATAGGGCAGCAGGGTCTGCGGGTGCTTGCGCACATAGAAGAGCGTCTTGTTGTCCGCGGCCCAGACGATGTTGCCCGAGGTGTTGTCCAGCTTGTCGCTGGCCCACTGACCACTGTTCACGTCCAGGAACTGCACCTGATATTGGCGACGGGAGAGATAATCTTCCGCCACCGCCAGCCAGCGATTGTCCTGACTCACTTCCAGGGCCCCCAACTCGTAGAAATCATGGCCCTCGGCGCGCTCATTGCTGTCGAGCAGGGTCACCGTCTCCCCCTTCTCCACTCCCTGACGGGTATAGATGCCGTACTCCTTGCCCGGCTCATAGCGAGTCTGATAGCGATAGCCATTCTTGACATAGGGCACAGAGGCATCCTGCTGGGGAATACGCGCCACCATCTCCTGGTAGAGCTGGGCCCGCAGGGGGGCACTCGGCGCCAGCCGCGCCGCCGTATAGGCATTCTCGGCATTGAGATAGGCCAGCACGGCCGGATCCTTGCGATCGTCATCGCGCAGCCAATAGTAGTTATCGGTGCGGCTCTGCCCGTGCTTCTTGAGGATCTTGGGGTGTTTGGCAGCCAGAGGCGGCTGGGGGGCGGCATCTGTCATCGGCACGTCTTTCATCGGCATGGGGGACTCATCATTGGCATATGAAGCTGTGCCTGCGGCCAGCGCAGACAGCAACAGGAGGCAGCGAGAAAAGCTGAACATGTCGCATCCTTTGCGATTTATTTAAGGGTTAACACGGGGGACTGACGCCCCCTTAATCGGTCATCAATCTGCCCCTTGTGACGCCCGGTTGCAAGAGGCACCCATGAAAAAGGCCGTTCTGCGAAGAGAACGGCCTGATCCAGGTCCTGGGTGAGGCAAGATTCGCTCAGGTGTGCCTCACATGGGGGAAATCCTCACCCAGAGCCATTAGCCCGGGTAGCTGGCCCAGAGTGCGGTCTGACCCGCCTCATCGATGGCCAGCACCTGATAAGGCTGACCCGGGATATCCATGCCGGGGGCACTCTGCGGCATGCCAGGGACAGTCAATCCCCGGATGGCCGGTTTCTGTTCCAGCATGCGCTGCACGTCGGCGGCCGGCACATGACCTTCCACCACATATCCACCCACCAGGGCGGTATGGCAGGAGGCCAGCTGCGGCGTCACCCCATGTTGCTGCTTGAGGGGGGCTAGCTGCTCGGTGTCGACCACCTTGAGCTCGAAACCACTCTCCTGCATGTGCTTGACCCACTGCTCGCAGCAGCCGCAATACTGGGACTTGTAGACCGTCATCTGCTCGGCGGCCAGGGTAGACAGGCTGGTGAGACCCGCCATCAGCGCCAACCACAGGGCTGGGATCTTGTGTGTAGACATAACGACCTCGACTGATGTTATTTCAGCTGAATGGAAACAAAGGACCCCGGCTGGGGTTAACCATCATCAGGTCGCAGTGCGAGGTGGGCGTTCGAGTCGCGCCAGCGGCGGCGAAGGCATATAAAGGGAAGGCGCAATGAATTCGGGGTCGGCCGGACTCAACTCGGCCAGGGTCAGGCTGTCGCTACTGACCAGGCTCATGGCCAGTACGGCGGTGAAGCTGCCGCAGGGCATGGCTTTCTCCAGGCTGCGCTCGGCTTCACTGCAATGGGGCGTCAGGGTACAGAGATCCGCGGCGGCCCGGCTGCCAAACGACATCAACACCAGCAGCAGACCCCAGAGGGGCAGCCAGCGGCGGGCATGGTCGAATTGGCGAGGGGTCAGCAGCATGGTGCGGGTCAAGGTACACTCTGGGAAAACAGGCCCTCATGCTAACCCGCCCCCCTGGGGTAAGGTCAAGGGTGCCGGCGGGGCAACCCTTGATCGGGATCAGCTTGATGGCCGATCCGCTTGCTCGACGAGCGGTGCCTGTCGGTCACTGCGAGGCAGCTGGCCCTTCGCACCACTCAAGGCTGCTGACGGGTGGCGGCCAGCACTATCTCGCGCACGCAGACACCGGCGGGCTGACGCCAGGCATAGAGCACGGCCTCGGCGATCACCTCGGGGGATATGACGCCACCCATGCTCTCCTTCCAGCCGTGATAACCGGCCTTGATGTCTTCATCCGTGGTGTGGCTGAGCAGCTCGGTCTCGACCGCCCCCGGCGCTATGGTCACCAGGCGCACCCCCAGATCGGCCACCTCTTCGCGGATATTTTCGGTCAGGGCATGTACCGCAAACTTGGTGGCGCAATAGGCTGCATGGTTGGGGAAGGTCTTGCGTCCCGCAATCGAACTGATGTTGATGATGGTGCCACTGCGCCGCGCCTTCATCCCGGCCAGCACCGCATGAATGCCATTGAGCACCCCCATCACATTGATGTTGAGCATCTGCTGCCACTCGGCGGGATCCTGGGCATCGGCCTGGCCGAGCAGCATGACGCCAGCATTGTTGACCAGACAGCCCACCGGGCCGAAGCGCGCCTCGGCCTGAACGATGGCGGCTTTAAATGCGGCACTGTCCGTCACATCGAGGGAGAGGCAGAGGCAATCGGGTAAATCGAGCGCCACCATGGGCTCGACCCGGCGGGCCAGCAGCAACAAGGGATGACCGGCCGCCGAGAAGGCGCGGGCAATGGCGGCACCTATGCCTGCGGAGGCACCGGTCACGACGACAAGGGAGTTGGACATGGTATTTTCCTTACCTTGATGGAAGAGAAGGGCTGGTCAGCACCGAGTCCAATCACTATAGTCGCGCTATCTATCAGCGATAAATATAGATTTCCGCTGGTTATCATCTGAAATAACTATGGTAATGCCATGTTGGACCTGAGACTGCTGCGGTTTTTCATCGCCATCTATGAGCAGAAGAACATCACGGCCGCCGCCGAACGCTGCCATGTCAGCCAGCCCTCCCTCTCCGCAGGCCTGCGCCAGCTGGAGGAGAGCCTGGGAGACACCTTGTTCCTGCGCGGCAAGAGAGGGGTCGAGGCCCTGCCCCCTGCCCACTATCTCTACCCCCATGCGGTGAAACTGGTTGAAGAGGCGCGCCGCCTGCCCGAGCTATTTCGCCAGAAGGCGAGCCGGGCCCGCCTCAACCTCGCCGTGATGCCGGACCTGAGCAAACGCCGTCTCGCTACCCTGCTGCAACGGATCCAGCGGCATCTGCCCTCCCTGGACCTGACCCTGTCAGACCCTGAGACGCCAGCCGACTGCCGCTTGACCCTGGATGTGCTGCGCCGGGAGGACGAAATCTTCCTGCCGCTCTGGGAGGAGGACTATGTATTGTGCGTGCCCATCGACCACCCCCTGGCCCTGCGCGAACGGGTCGAGCTCCATGAGCTGCAGGCCCATGACTTCATCGAGTGCCCCCCCTGCGAGGCCCATCAGCAGACCCTGGGGCTACTCGCCTGCGACAGGATCACCCTCAATCTGGTCGCCAAGGCCCAGAGCAAGGGGCTGGTGATGGCCCTGGTACTGGCCGGGGCAGGCATCAGCTTCCTGCCCGATGGCCTGATCGAGGAAGAGCCGGCCCTGCGCGCAGTTCCCCTCGCCGGGCCGCGGATGTTTCGCCGTATCGGGCTCTGCTATCCGGTACGTCAGACCCTGAGCCCGGCCCTGTCCGCATTGATCCCCGAGCTGGCCGCAGGGCCCACTTCTTGATAAGTTTCCCGCTAACTCCATGCCCCAGGTCATGACCCTATGAAACGCATTCTGGTGATCTTCTCTCACCCCGCCCTGCAGCGCTCCAAGGCCAATCGCGAGCTGCTGCAAGCCATCTCGGATCTGGAGGGCGTGACCATTCACGACCTCTATCAGCACTATCCCGACCTGTTCATCGATGTGAAACAGGAGCAGACCCTGCTCGCGCAGCACGACATCATCGTCTTCCAGCACCCGCTCTACTGGTACTCCTGCCCCGCCATCATGAAGGAGTGGCTGGATCTGGTGCTCGAGTACGGGTATGCCTATGGCCCGGATGGCAACGGTCTGGGGGGCAAGCAGTGGTTGAGCGCCATCACCACCGGGGGGGCTCCCGAGTCCTATTGCCAGGAGGGTTACAACAAGAGCCCGCTGATCGACTTCCTGCGCCCCTTCAGCCAGACGGCCCGGTTGTGCGGCATGCAGTGGCTGCCGCCCTTTGTGTTGCACTCCTTCCACAAACTCAATGACCCCGAGGCGCTGCGCCGCTGCGGCCATGAATATCGCCAGCTGCTGCTCGCCTTGCGCGACGAACGGCTCAGCCCGACCCAGCTGGACGGGGTCGACTATCTGCGCGATCTGCTGGAGGTTATCTGATGGGACACGGCATTCTGTTTGACGCCTTTATTTACCTCTCGGCGGCGGTGATCGCCGTGCCGCTGGCCAAACGCTGGGGGCTGGGCTCAGTGCTCGGTTACCTGCTGGCGGGCATAGTGATAGGTCCCTTCCTGCTCGGTCTGGTCGGGGAGCGTCAGGATGTGATGCACTTCGCCGAGTTCGGGGTAGTCCTGATGCTGTTTCTGGTGGGCCTGGAACTCAAGCCCGCCCTGCTTTGGCAGCTAAAGGGCCCCATACTGGGCACAGGCGGCCTCCAGGTCGCACTGTCAACCGCCGCCCTGACTGGCTTTGCCTGCCTAATGGGACTGCCCTGGCAGCAAGGGGTGGCCATTGGGCTCATCCTGGCACTCTCCTCCACCGCCATCGTCCTGCAAAGCCTGCAGGAGCGCAAACAGATGCAGAGCGAGAGCGGTCGTTCCGCCTTCGCCGTGCTCCTGTTCCAGGATATCGCCGTCATCCCCATACTGGCGCTGCTGCCCCTGCTCGCCATGGCGCCCGTGGCCCAGAGTGATCAGAGTGAGCTGGCAGGCTGGCAACACGGCCTGCTGGTCGCCGCCGCCATCGCGGGCATCATTTTCGGTGGCCGCTACCTGATGCGCCCGGTGTTTCGGGCCATTGCCCAGTCGCACATGCGGGAGATCTTCGTCGCCGCCGCCCTGTTGCTGGTCATCGGTATCGCCGTGCTGATGGAGTCGGTTGGTCTCTCCCCCGCCCTCGGTTCCTTCCTCGCGGGAGTGGTGCTGGCGGATAGCGAGTATCGCCACGAGCTGGAGGCGGATATCGATCCCTTCAAAGGATTGCTGCTCGGGCTCTTCTTCATGTCGGTGGGCGCCGGTATCAACTTCGGGCTCTTCGCCGAGCACCCGGTGCTGATCCCGACCCTGGTGATAGGTCTGATGACACTCAAGTGGCTGGTGTTGATGGCGATTGGCCTGGTGCTACGGGTATCCCCCAGCCAACGCTGGACCTTCTCCCTCGCCCTGGCTCAGGGAGGGGAATTCGCCTTTGTGCTGTTCTCTTTCGCCAGCCAGAACCGGGTCTTGCCGGAACCCATGATAGGCCTGCTGACGCTGGTGGTGGCGCTCTCCATGGCACTCACCCCGCTGCTGCTGATCCTCAACGACAAGGTGATCCAGCCCTGGTTCGATTATCGCAGCCAGCCGGAACGCCCTGAACATGAACAGCCCCAGGCCCTGGATAACCCGGTGATCATTGCCGGTTTTGGCCGCTTCGGTCAGATAGTGGGCCGTCTGCTGCATGGACATGGCATAGGCACCACCATCCTGGAGCAGGATGCCAGCCAGATAGAGACGCTGCGCAAGTTTGGCTATCAGGTGTTCTATGGCGACGCCAGCCGCATCGATCTGCTCCATGCCGCCGGGGCGCACAAGGCCAAGCTGCTGGTGCTCTCCATCAATGACCCCGTCACCTCGCTGACCGTCATCGAGATGGTGAAGAAACACTTCCCGCACCTTAAGATACTGGCGCGCGCCCAGGACAGACCCCATGCCCACAACATATTGCGCCTGGGTGTCGATGGCGTGTTTCGTGAGACCCTGGGGTCGGCGGTGGATCTTGGGGTGGAAGCCCTCACTAACCTGGGATTTCGTGCCAATCAGGCCTGGCGTGCCGGCCAGATGTTCAAGCGTCATGACAACTGGCTGCTGCGCGAACAGATAAATTATCTGGATGACGAACACACCTATATCAACAAGAGCCTGCAATACAGGGACATACTCTCGGATCTGTTGCGAGACGATCAGCAGGGTCAGGAACATGTCCATGCCCATAACTGGGATAGCGGCCTCCCCAACCAAGACAAGGAAGCAAAATGATTGCCTATTATCCCCTGCTCAAACACCTGCACATGACCCTCGCCATCGTCAGCATACTGCTGTTCATCTATCGCTGGGCCCTCGCCATCAACGAGAGCCCTCGCCTGCAACAGCGATGGCTCAAGATAGTGCCTCATCTCAACGACACCCTGTTGCTGCTGGCCGGCATCATGCTGGCCGTCACCCTGCAGATGAGCCCGGGTGCCCAACCTTGGTTGCTGGCCAAGCTGATTGCGCTGGTGGTCTATATTGGCCTCGGCGTGATGGCACTCAAGCGCCCCGACCGCAAACAGAAGGTGATCGCGGGCATCGCCGCCCTGTTGGTGTTCAACTACATCATCGGGGTCGCCGTCAGCAAGTCGCCCTGGGCCTGGTTCGCCTGACAATAGGGGAGGCATCTGCCTCCCCCTTTTCTTTGACAGTACCCGCCTAACCAGATTTTCCGCGCCTTTTGCTCCCCCATAGTTGAGATCTCAACGCCCGGTTTACCCTCATGCCCTCAAGTACGGCCGGTGAATGACCCCGTCTCTCCCCTCACCACCAACTAATTCTGAAGTAATAACAGCAATTTAAATTCAATTAATCACTCATAATCAACGACTTAACTGGAGCTGTATGAAAATGGCGACACTTGTCGCAGCAAAACTTGCGACATAGACTGTCGCAACTACTGACTAGGATAGACTCAACGCTAATCCAGTGAAGGCAAGCACCATGAGCAAGAAGCTGTTACGACAACTGACCTTGGCGCGTTGCATCCCGCACCGCCCTTACAAACTGACCGCCAGCCAACTGCAAGTTAAGTTGGAAGAAGAAGGCATACATGTCAGTCTGCGGACCGTGCAACGGGACCTGGAAGAGATGTCTGGCATGGGGTTGTTTGACTTGACCTCTGATGAGCGCAGCAAGCCTCACGGCTGGTGTTTCGAGCGCCATGGCCTCAACGACTTTGCCAATATCATGCCGCTCTCCCTCGCCGTCGCCCTCAAAACCTGGAGCGACCAGGCCAGCCAGCTACTGCCGGCGAGCGTCCTGACGGAATTGAACCCGCTGATCGACAAGGCCAGCCAGGTTATCCGCGACAGCCAGAGTGAACTGGCCGAACGCTGGCTCGAGAGCGTGCATCAGTCACCGCGTCCATTCGCCGGTAACCCGGAAATTCGCCGCAGCACCCTGATCCGCGATGCCCTCTGGCGAGGCCGCAAGTTCAGCGCCGAGATCCAGCGTGTCATCAAAGAGCGCACCGTGTGGCTCTGCTATGACCGTATCAATCCGCTCGGTATCTTGAACCAGGCCGATGGCCCCATCCTGCTCTGTACCTTGTCCGAGCTTGACCCCAAGGTGTATGGCATACCGTTCGACCATATCAAAGATGTGGAGTTGACCAACTTCAGCGCGACTCAGCCCAAGGACTTCAACGTTCAAAAACTGATCCGCGAGCAGTCTTACCAGGACGTCAGCGGTCCCATCCGCTTCGTTGGCCGTATAGATGCCAACAGCGCCACCCTGACGGATGGCCAGATCCCGGGCCACAACCCACGCATGACACGCTATGACAAGCGCAGCGTGGTGGTTGAGACCGAAGTGCAGGACACCCCGGAGTTCCGCAACTGGCTCAATAACATGGAAGGCAATCTGGAAGTCTTGGCACCAGAATCCCTTCGCAAGGCCTACCCCACCAGTCGGGCCAACTGATAATAGAAAGCCGGGCCTAGCCCGGCTTTTTCAGGCATAAATAACAGAGAAGGTGGAATAACAAGCAGAAAGCTTCAAAAAAATTTGATTACAGCTAGTGAATATTAAGTTCCTCTTGAAACCAAAAATACCCTTCTATCTGCTTGTGAGAGATCGTCCATACCCCCTGTAAGAGCCCGCTGTTTCGTATCGTAGGTCAGGCCACTTCCAGCACTACTCGCTTTCAGATGTAACGAATTAACTCCATGATTTATATGTGAAAAAACACAATAAAGACGCTATGTAAAATCGTTTTCCAGATTTAACTCTTTCGCCCCCCTCTTGTAGCCTCATCTCTATCCCTTATTATCTATCTCACAAGGACGGCGCGGGCATCTACAGGATGCATGCCCACAAGAATAAAGGACTAGCCACAGGACACCTCAGGATGAGGTTGGATGACCAGGAGGTTATCCGCCAGGACGGCCAGGAACACCACAGGATGTGGTTATGGACACCTCCAGGATGGAGAAGCATAACCCGGATGGTTATTAGTCTGGACGACCCAGGATCACCACAGGATGTGGTTAGGACGAGCTTCAGGATGAAGACGAGATAATCAGGATGATTGTCTGTCAGGATGACGCAGGAACACCACGGGATGTGGTAATGGACACCTCCAGGATGGAGACAGTGCAGCAATCAGGATGGATTGCTGGGTCAGGATGACATATGGACACCCCAACGGATTGGGAAGGGGAAATCCAACGGATTTGGATACAGTCAGGGAATGCAGGGAGCATTTGCAGTTCAAGGACTGGACGACACGACTTAAGGGGACGGCTCAGCCGTCCCCTTTTCTTATTCTCGCGCTTCATAACCTCTATCCCCCGATGTCCCCCCACATGCATCGTTCCCTGCAGAGTGGAACGCCTCATGGCGCTACACAGCTGACCCACTTGAGGCATCCAGGAGAGCATGAGAACCCAATAGCGCTGAGCACACCATCGCTCAACTCGTCATGCATAAAGCAGTCAATGCGCCTGGTGGGGATGGCTAGGAGCTGTGGCTTCTTACGAACCCTCTCTTAGGTCCAAGACGCAATCAGCTCAAGATCCTGACAAGCCCGGCTGACGCGCTTACGGATCCGCATCAATCCCCAAGCATTGGGCATTGGGCATTGGGCATTGGGCATTGGGCAACATAGAGAGTACAAAGACCAAAACGCAATTGCGCTGGATGATCGCAGCGATCAATTCGCCATGAGTTAATTTTCCTCCGCAAGCACGATCTCAATCACCTCCCCCTAGACACCTAGCAGCCCGACAGGCCTCAGCGATGAAGTCCCCCTACTCAAATGCTAGGCACTACACCGGCAGTGCGGCTTAAAAATGCACAAAAGCAAAAAGGCCTTCTCTATTTATTGGCGGAGCGGACGGGGAGACGGACACGGTCCGGCTCAAGCACAAGGTGCCACAGGCAGGGGCCGAGTTGCCAGTGGCAAGTCGCAGCCCTGTCTGTGGTCCCTTGTTTCCTTAATCCCGTTCGCGAATATCCAAAAGCAAAAAGGCCTTCCCGATTGGGAAGGCCTTCTCTATTTATTGGCGGAGCGGACGGGACTCGAACCCGCGACCCCCGGCGTGACAGGCCGGTATTCTAACCAACTGAACTACCGCTCCGCAATTTGG
>NZ_JANUEP010000011.1:0-89905 GCF_024807335.1 Aeromonas sp. BIGb0405 | reverse complement strand
TGAGGTGGACAGTTTCCCAGGTCGTTTAGCTCAGCTGGGAGAGCACCTCCCTTACAAGGAGGGGGTCACTGGTTCGAGCCCAGTAACGACCACCATATTCCAGGCCATCGAGATGGTCACACAAAAAGGCCCGCACAAATGTGCGGGCCTTTTTGTTGTGGGCGCGCTTGAGCCCTCTGACGGTGATTGTGATTTGTTGATGGGTTTGTGGCCGGCTTCTGGTTATAATTTTGGCCTTTCCAAGCCCTGATGGAACAGTCGCAATGAGCAATGCACTGAGCAGTATCCCTCCCGCGGTTGAGATGGATTACCCCTTCCCGGCCAAACCCGTCCCCTTGAGTCAGGCCGAGAAGAGCCGCTTCATCGAGGAGATCAAGGCGCTGTTGATTGAGCGCAAGGCCGTGCTGATCGCCCACTACTACACGGATCCCGAGATCCAGGCCCTGGCCGAAGCCACCGGCGGTTTCGTCGGTGACTCCCTGGAGATGGCCCGTTTTGGCCGGGATCACGCAGCCCAGACCCTGATCGTGGCGGGGGTGCGTTTCATGGGGGAAACGTCCAAGATCCTGAGTCCCCACAAACAGGTGTTGATGCCGACCCTGAAGGCCGAGTGTTCCCTCGATCTGGGTTGCCCGATAGAGCAGTTCTCCGCCTTCTGCGATGCCCACCCGGATCATATCGTCGTCGTTTATGCCAACACCTCGGCTGCGGTCAAGGCACGGGCAGACTGGGTGGTGACTTCCAGCATTGCGCTCGAAATCGTCGAACATCTCGATAGCCAGGGCCACAAGATCATCTGGGGCCCGGACAGGCACCTGGGCGCCTATATCGAGAAGAAGACCGGTGCCCAGATGCTGCGCTGGCAAGGGCACTGCATCGTCCATGATGAGTTCAAGGCGAGCGCCCTGCGTGCCCTCAAGGCCCAGAATCCGGACGCGGCCGTGCTGGTGCACCCGGAGTCCCCGGCTTCGGTCATCGAGCTGGCCGATGCGGTGGGTTCCACCAGTCAGCTGATCAAGGCGGCGCGGGACTTGCCTCAGAAGAAATTGATCGTGGCGACCGATCGCGGCATCTTCTACAAGATGCAGCAGGCTTGTCCGGACAAGGAGATGGTCGAGGCACCGACCGGTGGTGACGGCGCAACCTGCCGCAGCTGTGCTCATTGCCCCTGGATGGCGATGAACGGCCTGGCGGCTATCAAGGATGCGCTCACCGATGGTGCCGAGCAGCATGAGATATTGGTCGACGAGGCCCTGCGCATCAAGGCATTGATCCCCCTCGATCGCATGTTGGACTTTGCCGCAGAGCTCAAGCTGAAGGTACAGGGTAACGCCTGACAGGCTGCCCATGCGGCTAACCAGCCGCCATGAAAGAGGGCACCCCAGGGTGCCCTCTTGCTATTGGCTGATCGTTGGCAAATCACGGTCGAGAAGCTGTGCTCTTCATCCGGCGCGACGGTCACGCCAGTATCGGCGGTGATGGTGGCTTCGACGCAGAGGTTGGAGTGATAGCCCTCATCGTCCGCTCCGGGGTCAGATGATCACGGTGGAGAAACTGTGCTCCTCATCCGGCGCGACGGTCACGCCAGTATCGGCGGTGATGGCGGCTTCGACGCAGAGCATAGTGCGATAACCATCATCGCTCATGTCGGCCATGGCGGTGGCGCCTTCCAGCCAAGGGGTCCAGACCACAATACTGTCGTGATTGCCGCTGACCACCTGAGTGGTGCGATCGCCATCCTGAACCCGGATCATGGCCTCGGGTTGGTGGTAGACCCGATCAATGGCCGCTGTGAGCGTCAGAGCGCCCTGTTGCTGCGCATCCTGGCCGGTCAGTTTGTCGGTGTAGGGTTCGCCCAGGCCTTGCACCTCGATGGCCTCAGGGGCGCTCACCTGCAAGTAGGTGTGCAGGGCGGCGTTATAGACGATGGGCGCCGACCCTGTGTTGCGGGTCGTCAGGACCAGGGAGAGCTCGCGGCCGACCAGTATATCCAGTTCCAGCTCGAAGGGGTGGGGCCAGAGTGCCTGTGTGGCATCGCTATCGGTCAGGGAGAGATGGACCAGGGTGCCATCTTCGTGATCGCTCACCCCATCCAGTGTCCAGAGGCTGGTACGGGCGAAACCATGGGCTGGTTTGCCGTTGCCCACCCGGGCGGGGGAGGGGCCAAACCAGGGCCAGCAGACAGGTATGCCGCCACGGATAGGCTTGCTGCCATCCAGCACGGCCTTGTCGCTTAGCCAGAGGGATGCTGGCTCACCATGGCGTTGATAGCGCAACACATGGCCACCAAACAGGCTGATCTCGGCCTTGGCGACCCCATTGTCGATATAGAGCAGGGGCAGGCCGGACGCGTTGTTGACTAGCTGGCAGTTGGCAGTCAGGGGACGGAGGGATTGCATGGGAACTCCTTGAGGATACGGCGATGATTCGACGACCCAACAACAGTGTGCAGATAACAAAAAAGGCGGCCAATGGCCGCCTTTTTTACGCTACGTGATGGCGCATCCCAAATTACTTGGAGATGTGAGCGATCAGGTCCAGAACTTTGCTGGAGTAGCCCATTTCGTTGTCGTACCAGGATACAACTTTAACGAACTTGTCGTTCAGCGCGATACCGGCTTTGGCATCGAACACGGAAGTCTGACGCTCGCCCAGGAAGTCAGTGGAGACCACTTGATCTTCGGTGTAGCCCAGTACGCCCTTCATGGAGCCTTCGGAGGCTGCTTTCATGGCTGCACAGATTTCGGCGTAGGTAGCAGCTTTCTTCAGGTTGACGGTCAGGTCAACAACGGACACGTCCGGAGTCGGTACGCGGAACGCCATGCCGGTCAGTTTGCCGTTCAGTTCCGGGATAACCACGCCAACAGCCTTGGCAGCACCGGTAGAGGACGGGATGATGTTCTGAGCCGCACCGCGGCCACCGCGCCAGTCTTTGGCAGACGGACCATCAACGGTCTTCTGGGTAGCAGTGGTCGCGTGGACAGTGGTCATCAGGCCGGATTCGATACCGAAGGTATCGTTCAGAACCTTGGCGATCGGGGCCAGGCAGTTGGTGGTGCAGGAAGCGTTGGAAACGATGTCCTGGCCAGCGTAGGTAGAGTCGTTAACACCCATGACGAACATAGGGGTAGCGTCTTTGGACGGGCCAGTCAGTACGACTTTCTTGGCACCGGCAGCGATGTGCTTACGTGCAGTGGCGTCGTCCAGGAACAGACCGGTAGCCTCGGCAACCACGTCAACACCGATGGCATCCCATTTCAGGTTGGCCGGGTCACGCTCAGCGGTAACACGCACGGTTTTACCGTTAACAACCAGGTTGCCGTCTTTGACTTCAACGGTGCCATTGAAACGGCCGTGAGTGGAGTCGTACTTCAGCATGTAAGCCATGTAGTCAACGTCGATCAGGTCGTTGATACCAACAACTTCGATGTCAGCGCGCTCAGCGGCCAGACGGAAAACGAAACGACCGATACGGCCAAAACCGTTAATACCTACTTTGATAGTCATAATTGGTTACCTAACTGTTCAGTAGTCAAAGAAAATTCCGTTTGTAAATTTACTAGAACTCACCGGTGAGTCAACCAACAATCTGCTCGAAATTGCGCTATATCATGAAAAACTGTGAAATTTATTTTCTGTTTATGTAACTGACTACCAGTTTTTGTCGAAAGAGATAACCCAAATAGTGCCTACTCTGTCACACAACCCCCGGGTCAGATGTGTGAAAATGGCGGCGGTTTGGCGTGGCCAAAGAGCCAGTTCGCCTGTAAGACCCATAAAAACTAAACAAAATAGTATAGACAGAATCCACAGCGGGAATTCTCAAACTATGACCACCCTGATAGAACAGCTGGCTGCCGCCAAAGGCATTGCCAGCGAGTATGTTGATGCCTGGGGCCACCCGGCCCAGGTATCCGAAGAGAGCAAGGCCGCCATGCTGGGCGCCATGGGTTATCGCGTCGATGACGAGGTCGCCCTGACGCAGCAGCTGGAGCAGGAGCATCGCCAGCACTGGTTGCGCGCCCTGGATCCCGTGATGGTGGTGCGTGAAGGCGAGCCCATCGTGCTGGAGTTGCGTCTGCCCATTGATTTTGTCAACGACACCCTCAGCTGGCAGCTGGCGCTGGAGCAGGGGGGCGCGTTGTCCGGTCAGCTCACCCCGGTCGAGGGCGAACTGGTCGGCGTCGCCGAATTTGAAGAGATGGAGTGCCAGGCCTATCGCGTGGCGTTGGCGGTGCAGCCCGAGCTCGGCTATCACCAGCTGACACTGCTGGAAGAGGGCAACGACGAGCCCCTGGCCAGCATGCGGCTCATCGTCGCGCCCAAGGCGTGCTACAAGCAGGCTCCCATCGCCAACGGCCGCAAGGTGTGGGGGCCGAGCGTGCAGCTCTATTGCCTGCGCAGTCGCACCAACTGGGGCATTGGCGACTTCAGCGATCTGGGCTTGCTGGTCGAGCGCGTGGCTGGCTGGGGCGCACACTTCGTCGGTCTGAACCCCATTCATGCCCTCTATCCGGCCAATCCGGAGAGTGCCAGCCCCTATAGCCCCTCTTCCCGTCGCTGGTTGAACCTCATCTACATCGACGTGGAAGCCGTGCCTGAATTCCAGGCCAATGCGGCCCTCAAGGCCGAAGTCGCCTCATCCTCCTTCCAGCAGCAGCTCGCCTCGTTGCGCGCCAAGGAGTACGTGGACTACAGCGGCGTCACCGCCATCAAGCTACCCATGCTGCGCCAGGTGTTCGATCAGAGCCCGTTGAGCGGCACCCGCCTCGCGGCCTTCGAATCCTTCGTCGCAGCCGGTGGTGACAGCCTGCAGCAGCAGGCGAGCTTCGACGCTATCCAGGCCAGCCTCTATGCAGAAGGTCAAAATGCCTGGGGCTGGCCAGTCTGGCCCGAGGCCTTGCAGGATTACCACAATGCGGAGGTCGCCAGCTGGGTGGCCGCCCACAGCCAGGAGGTGAGATTCTACCTCTACCTGCAGTTCCTGGCCGATGAGCAGCTCGCCGCGGCCGATGCTAGGGCCAAGGCGGCCGGTATGGTGATGGGGATCTACCGGGATCTGGCGGTGGGGGTCTCCGAAGGCTCGACCGAGATCTGGGCCAACCGTGAACTCTATTGCCCGAAAGCCTCGGTCGGTGCGCCGCCCGATATCCTGGGGCCACTCGGCCAGAACTGGGGTCTGCCCCCCATGAATCCGAGCCAGCTCTTTGAAGCGGCCTATCAGCCCATGGTGGATATGTTCAGGGCCAACATGCGTTCGTGCGGCGCGCTGCGCATCGACCATGTCATGGCCTTGCTGCGGCTGTGGTGGGTACCGCCCGGTGCCTCTGCGGCCAAAGGGGCCTACATCTACTACCCGGTCGATGACCTGCTCGGCATACTGGCGCTGGAGTCCCACCGCAATCAGTGTCTGTTGATAGGGGAAGATCTGGGCACTGTGCCTGAGGGCATAGATGTGACCCTCAAAGAGAATGGCGTCCACTCCTACAAGGTGTTCTTCTTCGAGCGCTCCAAGGAGGATGGCGGCTATATCTCCCCGGCCCACTACACCGAGCAGGCGATGTCGGCCCTGACCACCCATGACATGCCGACCCTGAAGGGGTTCTGGCATTGTGACGATCTGGCGCTCGGCAAGGAGCTAGGACTCTACCCGGACGAGGCGGTACTCAAGACCCTGTATGCTGATCGCCACCAGGCCAAGCAGAGTATCCTCGACAGCCTGCATGGCCATGGGGTCATCTCCCCCAATGTCAGTCATGACGTCAACTGGGTTGGCATGAATACCGAGCTGAACCACGGCCTGCAGATCCACATGTCCCGTGGCAGCTGTGCCCTGTTCAGTACCCAGCTGGAAGATTGGCTGGAGATGGACAAACCGGTCAATGTGCCCGGTACCAGTTACGAATACCCGAACTGGCGTCGCAAGCTGTCGGCGGATCTGGAAGATCTGTTCGAGAGCGAGTCGCTCAAGGCGTTGGCGGCTCGTATGAGTCAGGCCCGCGATGAGGCCAGTCGTTGAGTCGTTTTTCCATGACTCGCTCACATCCGCTCGGGCCCTGGCCCGGGCGGATGCTCTGCTATGAAAGGATGTCCCTATGCTCGTTGAACGCTTGGCTGCGGCCCGTTGTGCCGATCCCTTCTCTCACTTAGGCCTCTGCGAGAATCCGGACGGACCCGGTCTGAGGTTGAGGGCCTGGTTGCCTGACGCCATCGAGGTCGGCGTCAAGGATCTCAAGTCGGGCAAGCTGGTCGCCACCCTGACTCCCAGTGACCCATCGGGTCTTTTTGAAACTGTTTTCACCCGCCGCAAACTCCCCTTTCCCTATCAGCTCATCGCCCGCTATGCCGATGCCAGCCACGACATCATCGATCCCTATCAGTGCCAGGATGCCGCCTGGCGCGGCCTGGCCGAACTGACCGCGGCCCCCGAGCATCTCTATCAGACCCTGGGGGCTCAGCTCACCACCATCACCCACCTCGGCCAGTCGATTGCCGGGGTGCGTTTCGCCGTCTATGCCCCGAGTGCCACCGCGGTGAGCCTCATCGGCGACTTCAACCTGTGGGATGGTCGTCGTCACCCCATGCAGCGCAGCCTGTGTGGTCACTGGGTGCTGTTTGTGCCCGGTATGCAGGCCGGGGCACGTTACAAGTTCGAGCTCAAGGATCTGGCGGGCAATCGGCTGCCCCACAAGAGCGATCCGGTCGGCTTCTACTGCGAGCAGTATCCGTCGTTCGCCTCGGTGGTCTACGACCATGAACAGTACCAGTGGCAAGATGGCGACTGGCAAGCCCGCTGTGGCGGTGACAAGCGCGAGCAGGCACTTTCCATTTATGAGCTGCATGTGGGCTCCTGGAAGCGCCACCCCAATGGCGACAGCCTGAGTTGGCGCGAACTGGCGGTGGATCTGGTGGGCTACGTCACCGAGATGGGCTACACCCACATCGAACTGCTGCCGGTCTCGGAGCACCCGTTCAGCGGTTCCTGGGGTTATCAGCCGGTGGGCATGTTCTCGCCGACCAGCCGCTTTGGCAGTGCCGATGACTTCAAATTCTTCGTCGATGCCTGCCATCAGGCGGGAATTGGCGTCATCCTGGATTGGGTGCCTGCCCACTTCCCGTCCGATGCCCATGGTCTGGCCCGCTTCGATGGCACGCCGCTCTACGAGTACGAGGATCCGCGCCGGGGCTGGCACCCGGACTGGAACTCCTACATCTATGATTTTGGCCGGGACACGGTGCGCCAGTTCCTGGTGGCGAGCGCCCTCTACTGGCTCGACAAGTTCCACATCGATGGCCTGCGGGTCGATGCGGTCGCCTCCATGCTCTATCTGGACTATTCGCGCAATGCCGGGGAGTGGGTACCCAACGTCGATGGCGGCAACCACAACTACGAGGCGATCAGCCTGCTCAAGTGGTTCAACGAAGCTGTCTATGGTCAGTATCCCAACGCGGTGACCATTGCCGAGGAGTCCACCGCCTTCGCCGGTGTTTCTCGTCCCACCTTCCTGGGCGGGTTGGGGTTCGGTTTCAAGTGGAATATGGGCTGGATGCACGACACCTTGAGTTACATGCAGAAGGAGCCGGTGCATCGCCGTTATCACCACAACGAGATGACCTTCGCCATGGTGTATCACTATGACGAGAACTTCATCCTGCCGCTCTCCCACGACGAGGTGGTGCACGGTAAACACTCCCTGCTCTACAAGATGCCGGGGGATGAGTGGCAGCAAGCCGCCAACCTGCGCGCCTACATGGGGTACATGTACGGTCATCCGGGCAAGAAGCTCAATTTCATGGGCACCGAAATCGCGCAGAGCAGCGAGTGGAACCATGATGCCCAGTTGCCCTGGCACCTGCTGCACTTCCCGAAACACGCGGGCCAGCAGGCGCTGATCCGCGATCTCAACCAGCTCTATCGCCAGGAAACTGCCCTCTTCGAGGCGGATCATGAGCGTCAGGGATTCCGCTGGCTGGATCATAACGATGCCGACAACAGCATCCTGGCCTGGCTGCGCGCCGACTTGAATGGCAACGGATCCGTGCTGGTCGCCAGTAACTTTACCCCGGTACCGCGTCAACACTATCGACTCGGTGTGCCGGGCGCTGGCCGTTATCGGGTGCTGCTCAACACCGACAGCGAGCATTACTGGGGCAGCAACTATGATGTGGGTTTGGATTTTGTCGCCGAGTCGACCCCCTGGCAAGGCATGAGCCACTCTATCGAGTTGGACTTGCCACCGCTTGCGACCTTGTTCATCAAACAGGAGTCTTGATGGTCAATATCGAGAAGGGAAGCGGCCAGCGCCTCGGGGCCTGGCTGGATGAGACGGGATGTCAGTTCTGCGTCTGGGCACCGCAAGCAGAGCGGGTCGAGCTCTGCCTCTATGACGAGCAGGAGCAGGAGACGGCTTGTCTGGTGTTGCCCGGGCAGCGTGGTCAGTACCGGTTCGGTCATGTCAGCGGCATAGGGGCGGGTCAGCGTTACGGCTATCGCCTCTATGGCGAACCTCAGGATGGCCTGCTGTTTGATGGCGACAAGCTGCTGATAGACCCCTATGCGCGTGGGCTCTCCCGCCCGCTGCGCTGGGATGCCGAGAGTTACGAGGGGGACAGCGCGGCCATGCAGGCCAAGTCGGTGGTGGTCCGGGATGATTTCGACTGGCAGGGGGTGACCAAGCCGACCATTAGCCCGGCGCAGACCCTGATTTATGAAGCCCACGTCAAGGGCTTCACCAAGCTGCACCCTGCCATCCCGGAGGCCGAACGGGGCACCTATCTGGGGCTCTGCCATCCCCTGATGCTGACCCACCTCAAGTCGCTCGGCATCAGTTCATTGCAACTGATGCCGGTGGCGGCCTTCATGGCCGAACCCAGGCTGGAGGATCTGGGGCTCACCAACTATTGGGGCTACAACCCGGTCGCCTTCTTTGCCCCCGAGCCGCGCTACGCCGTGCGGGACGCTGTGACCGAGTTCAAGACCATGGTGCGCGAGCTGCACCGGGCCGGGATAGAGGTGATCCTGGATGTGGTCTACAACCATACCGCCGAATCGGGGTTTGACGGGCCAGTGCTGTCGTTCAAGGGGCTGGATAACAGCGGCTATTACAGTTTCGAACCCGGCGCCCATGGCCCGGATTTCAACCGTTATGCCAATGTCACCGGCTGTGGCAACAGCGTGAATCTGGATCACCCCAACAGCCTGCGGCTGGTGCTCGATGCCCTGCGCTACTGGGTGACCGAGATGCAGGTGGATGGTTTTCGCTTCGATCTCGCGGTGACCCTGGGGCGGGAGGCGGGGGAGTTCGAACCCATGGGGGCCTTCTTCAAGGCGCTGCTGGCCGATCCCGTGCTCGCCGGGGTCAAGCTCATCGCAGAGCCCTGGGACATTGGCCCGTTCGGCTACCGACTCGGTCAGTTCCCGAGCCAGTGGCAGGAGATCAACGATCGCTACCGGGATACGGTGCGCGCCTTCTGGCGTGGAGATGGCGGCAAGATGGCGGATCTTGCCACCCGCTTGATGGGCTCGCGGGATCTCTTCCCCAAGAACTGGCGCTCGCCGCATACCAGCATCAACTACCTCTGCTACCACGATGGCTTCACCCTGGAGGATCTGGTCTCTTACAACCAGCGCCACAACCAGGCCAATGGCGAGGATAACCGGGACGGTCACGGCAACAACCTCTCCAGCAACCACGGGGTGGAGGGGCCGACGCTCGATCCCAGGATCAGCAGTCTGCGGCTCCAGCAGAAACGCAATCTGATCGCCACCCTGTTGCTCTCCCAGGGTACCCCGCACTTTCTCGGCGGTGATGAGATGGGACGCAGTCAGCTCGGCAACAACAACGCCTACTGCCAGGACAACCAGATAAGCTGGGTCAATTGGCAATGGCGGCCGGAGGATGAGCGGCTGCTCGCGTTCACCCGGCAGATGGTGGCGCTGCGGGCCAGCTCCGAGGTCTTCTCCAACTTGCGGCTGTGTGACGACAGCTGGAATGGCGCCCAGGAGCACTGCCATCGCGTCGACTGGTATCACCCGGACGGTCATCCGCTCACGGATCAGGATTGGCAGGCGCCCATGGGCCAAGCCTTCGCCATGGATATTGGTTCTCTGGATGAGGAGGGGGAGCGTTGGCTGGTGCTGTTCAATGCCAGTGGTTATGACATCCAGTTCCGTCTGCCGCCCCCGGGGGAGGGGATGGAGTGGGTGCAGACCATAGACACGGCCACCAATGATGGCTTGCCCTTCCTGCCCGATGACATCAAGCGTCAGGTTGCCGTGGGGAGGGCTCACGCCCTCAAACTGCTGGAGCGAGTCAGTCCGCCACTCGACCCTGTGGGTCATCATGCTCCCTGAATCCCGGTAGGCTGATCCTGGCAGATCAGCGGGATCAGCGGTTTTATCTGCCAAGGGGATCACAATCTCGCTTTTCCGGATATTTTGTGGGGTGGAGTCGGGGGCGTTGGCTGGTTATGCTGTGGCCCCTGTCTCACAGACCCTGCGCCGTGGAGGCAAGATTTGAGTGCAAATAACCCTGAAAACTGGCGCCACACCTTAAGCCCCGAGCAGTTCCATGTCTGCTGGGAGCGGGGCACTGAACAGCCTTACAGCGGCGCCCTGCTGCACAACCGCAAGAGTGGTGAATACCTCTGCACCTGCTGCAAACAGGTGATCTTCCCCTCGAGTGCCAAGTTTGATGCCGGTTGTGGCTGGCCCTCGTTCGACAGAGCCCTCGACGGCAGGGTGGATTACCGCAACGATGGCAGCCACGGCATGAAGCGAGTCGAGATCAGCTGCGCCGGTTGCGGGTCTCACCTGGGGCACGTCTTCCCGGATGGGCCAACCGAGACGGGGCAACGCTACTGCGTCAATAGTTTGAGCCTGGATTTTCAGGCCGACGAACCTTAGCAGGGCGTACAGACGAGAGATGAAAACGGCGACGCTGCCCGGCAGCGTCGCCGTTTTTTATGGGCGATGGAAAAGCCAGTCCCAGCGTCGGGCAGGCGCCGCTGTGGCGAGACGGACTCAGGCCAGCAGGCTGTTGTAACCGGGCAGCAGGGGCAGGCAAGTAAGTCAGGCCAATAGCAGGCTGCAGCCGAGCAGCAGGGCGGCCAGAGCCAGTATGGGCAGCTTCATCACCCGCAGCAGGAAGAGGCCGACTGCGGCCAGTGCGAGATCTCTCGGGGCCAGTACCGCGCTCTGCCAGATGGGTTGATAGAGGGCCGCCAGCAGCAGCCCCACCACGGCGGCGTTGATACCCGCGACGCCCCCCGCCAGCCGGGGCCTGGCCAGCAGTGCCTGCCAGCAGGGACTCAGAGCCCAGAGCAGCAGGAAGCCCGGCAGGAAGAGCGCCAGGGTCGCAAGCAGCGCGCCGAGCAGCGCCTGCTGTGGCAGCATCAAGGCTCCCAGATAGCTGGCCAGGGTAAACATGGGGCCTGGCACCAATTGCGCCAGGCTGTAACCGGTCAGGAACTGGCTGGGGCTCAAGGCCTGGCCCGCGCTCTGCTCGAGCAGAGGCAGCACCACATGGCCACCACCGAACACCAGGCTGCCCGCCCGGAAGAAGTCGGCAACCAGGCGGCCCGGCTCTGAACCGGCCAACAGGGGCAATCCGAGGAAGAGTAGCGTGAACAGGATCAGGCTGGGCCAATGAGGTCCCTGCCAGGGGGTGGACTGGGGGGCGGCGACCTTGGCCAGACGGGCACAGAGCAGGGCCCCTGCCAGCATCATCAGCAACTGGGTGAGGAGGCCCGGCTGCCACCAGAGCGTGGCCGCAGTTGCCACCATGATCCCTTGAGTCGGGGCGCTTTTGCAGAACTGACGCGCCATGCTGAGCACGGCATCGGCGACCACCACCAGCGCCAGCAGCTTGAGGCCATGCAGGGCGGCGTCCAGCCAGAGATTTTGCGCAAGCTGACCCAGGCCCAGGGCGGCGAGGGTCAGCAACAGGAAGGAGGGCAAGGTGAAGCCGACGAAGGCCGCCAGTGCGCCCCCCAGACCGGCTCTGTGGCGGCCGATGGCAAAGCCGAGCTGGCTGGAGGCCGGTCCCGGCAGCAGTTGGCACAGCGCCAGCTGTTGGGCGAACTCGGCCTGACTGAGCCAACCGAGCCGCTCGACGAAGGTGCGCTGGAAGTAGCCAATGTGAGCCGCCGGGCCGCCGAAGCTGGTGCAACCCAGCCACAGAAATTGAAGGAATACCTGTCCCACCACTTACTCCCTGTCGTCATCGCAGATGAGTAGGGATGATATGACAGAGTGATGACTTTTTTATGACATTTCGAGCTGGGTTGCTGGCTGCGGCGGGTGGCGGTGTTTACGCGATCGACGGCGGTAGATAGCAGCGTCCGGCCAGCCAGCAGGCGATGGACTGGCGACTGGCATCGAAGTGGGGTTCGGGCAGCGCGCGGGGATCGCACCAGACCCAGCCCTCGCACTTGTCCGGCTCCAGCAGTTGCGCCTCCCCCTCCACCTCGGCCAGCAGGGTGACAGAGATGTAGTGCAGTCCGCTCTCGCGCCAGGTCTCCAGGTTGTTGGTGACGGCGATGACGCTGGGGTGCGTGATGAGAAAACCTGTCTCCTCGGCCACCTCCCGGATGGCCGCCGACTCGAAGCTCTCGCCAAGTTCCAGATGGCCGCCGGCGATGGACCAGTAGGGGGCGTGGCTGCCCTTGCGCTTGCCAAGCAGCACCTGGCCCTGATGGTTGACGAGGATGACACCGACCCCGACGCGAGGATAGGGAGTGGACATAAGAAGAGCTCCTTGCCGAAACGGGATGACGCTATAAAAAACGGGCCCACCTTAGGACGGATGGGCCCGTTTCGCAAGTTGCCGCTGGATGATCCCGGGGACACGGTAGCTTGCCGTTTCTCTATCTGCCAATCAGATGGCTATCGCGATATCACATCTGCTTGGCAGATGGTAAATACACGGCCAGGGGCCCCACTGTGGCTGGCAGGCCGTCAGTCCAGCTTGATCTGCATCTTGCCGGCGCTGTGCCCCTCGACGTGCGGCTGGCTGTTAGCCCAGCTTGACCAGCATCTTGCCGGTGCTGTGCCCCTCGACGTGCGGCTGGTTGTCAGTCCAGCTTGACCGATATCTTGCCGGTGTTGCGCCCCTCGGCAGGCAGCGGGTTGTCAGTCGAGCTTGACCAGCATCTTGCCGGTGTTGCGGCCCTCGAACAGCCCGATAAAGGCTTGCGGCATGCTGGCCAGCCCCTCGCTGATGGTCTCCTCGGCCTGCAGGGCGCCAGCCTCGAAGGCGGGGATCGCCTCGGCCAGGAAGTCCCCGTAGTGTTGCCAGTGATCGGAGACCAGCAGCCCCTGCATCAGGATGCGCTTGCGGATCATCTGGGAGAGGTTGCGCGGGCCGCTCCCTTGGCCATTGCTGTTGTACTGCTCGATGAGGCCGCACAGCACGATGCGTCCGTGCAGTGCCATGTTGTTGAGGGCCGCGTCCAGCATGGCGCCCCCCACGTTCTCGAAATAGACCTGAATGCCATCCGGAGCGAGGCGGGCCAGCTCGGCGTCGAGATCCGGCGTCTCCCGATAGTTGATCACCGCATCTGCACCGAGCGTCTTGAGGTAGGCGACCTTGTCGGCGGAGCCGGTGGAGCCGATCACCCGGGCTCCGGCCCGCTTGGCAAGCTGCACCGCCATGGTGCCGACCGCGCCCGAAGCGGCCGAGACCAGCAGGGTCTCACCGGCCTGCAGGCGGGCGACCTTGTGCAAGCCCGCCCAGGCGGTCATGCCCGGCATGCCGAGGGCGCCGAGGAATAGTTGGGATGGCAGCGCCGTGGCGGGCAACCGGGTCAGTTGCTCCCCCTTGGCGACGAAGGCGTCTCGCCAGCCCAGCATGCTGCTCACCCGGTCACCCACCTTGAAATCGGGATGGCGCGACGCCTGCACGGTGCCGATGGCACCGCCGTCGAGGGCGCTGTTAAGGGCGAAGGGCGGCACATAGCTCTTGGCCAGGGACATGCGGCCCCGCATATAGGGATCCACCGACAGCCACTGGTTGCTGACCTGGACTTCGCCCTCTTGCAGAGGAGGCAGCAGGATCTCGGTCAGGGTGAAATCGGCCAGGTTCGGCAGGCCGGACGGGTAGCGCAGCAGTTGGATCTGGCGGCTGATCTGGTTCATTTGGTCTCCTCCAGCAGTTGGCCGTTGAGCAGCAGGCGAGTGGCGACATTGCCGCGCATAGCATTGGAGAAGGGGCAGGTCTGGTGCGCCTGACGCACTATCTGCTCGGCATGACTGCCTGTGAGTGTGACGTCCAGTTCGATGGCGAAGGTGAAGGTACCGTCGGCGCGAGCCAGCAGATCGACCGTGGTGGCGACGGGAGCCGTGTCGAGCGGCGCTCCCAGGGCCTTGGCGACATGGAGCAGGGCATTGGAGAAGCAGGCGGCATAGCCGGCGGCCAGCAACTGCTCCGGGTTGTTGCCCTGGCCGTTGCCGCCGAGGGCGCTTGGCAGTGCCAGGGCCAGCTGCAGTGTGCCGTCCTGGGTGTGAACTTCACCGTTGCGGCCGGCCTGGGCCAGCGCCTGGGTGCGATAGAGGCTCTTCATAGTGGTGTCTCGCTTTCATTTGTGTGCAAAGTAAATTCAGGCTAATACCGCACCGGGCTTTTGACAACTACTTTGTGTGCAAAATATTTGGGTAGAGAGTAATGTCGGGTATACTGGCGGCATAGCCAGCGAGGTAGTGTCATGAGCGAATTGAAGAAGCAGGTCTGTTTTGCACTCTATAGCGCCTCCAATGCGGTGATGCGTGCATATCGCCCCCTGCTGGATCGGCTGGATCTCACCTACACCCAGTATCTGGTGATGCTCTCCCTCTGGGCCGAGGATGGCGTCAGTCTCAAACAGATTGGCCAGGATACCGGGCTGGATGCGGGCACCCTGACCCCCATCGTCAAGCGGTTGGAGAGCAAGGGCTGGCTCACCCGCAGCGTGTCGGCCGAGGATGAACGGCAAAAATGCGTGGTGCTGACCGAGGCGGGTCGCGCCTTGCAGGGCGAGGTGCGCGCCAGCTGCCTGGCCGACAACTTGCGCAATCAGGTGGACTTGAACGATGCTGAACTGACCCAGCTCAAGGGACTGTGCGATCGCATCTCGAGCCAGCTGGGACGCTAGTCAGATCAGACGATGAGGAGTTCAGGGATGATAAGGATAAGCAGATTGGCCCCCCTGCTGGGGCTCTTGCTGGTGGCCTGTGGCGGCACGGGTCAACATAGCCGCCCTCTGGAGATAGATGATGCTGATGCCTGGCGCGCCATCTGCAAGGATGGTACCCGTGTCAAGGCGGTGCGTGAGGAGGGGATCTGTGACGATCACCATGGGCTGGCCATGTGGATGAATAAGCCAAGGGAGGCGGCCATGGCAGAGGAAGCCACCAAGTGAGGCGAGATCCCCATCACAAAATGACGTAACCGACCGCTTTGGTCGGTTTTTTTCGCGATCCTGTTAACAGTTTGTCCCATCGTTCATGGTGCGCTCACTTTTCTCTTCGCATACTGGCTCCATCAGTCCCACGTGAGGAGTACCAGAAATGCAACATTGGGTCGGACTCTCCATCCTATGGGGGCTAGCCAGTTTCGGAGTGCAGGCCGATTTCATCGAGAGCCGGGATCCGGTGGAGCCGCTGTGGCACGCCCAATCCGAGGTCGAGATGGAAGGCTACTTGATAGAATCTCTTGGGGAGAGGCGCTGGGTATTCGATACCGGTTCGGACAGCCTGCTGGTTGAGCTGCCCCAGGGGCAAGCCGCCCAGACGGATGAGCGATTGGTGCTAAGTGGCGCGCCCCGCCAGGCCGCCGAAGGCTGGCTGCTGCAAGTCGAGGATGTCACTGCGGCATCGAGCTGACCGGTCAAGGGGAGATCAATAGCGAAGAGGAGGCCCAGGCCTCCTCTTCTTCATGATGTTGCATCGTTATCAGCGGCTTGTCAGCCTCAGCCCAGGTGGTTCAGGGGCAGCGCCGTCTTCTGCTTGATGCGGCGCAGCACGAAGCTGGATCGTACCCCGGTCACCCCGGGAATGTGGGTCAGCTTGTCCAGCAGGAAGTGCTGATAGTGCTCCATGTCGCGCACCACCACCTTGAGCTGGTAATCCGCATCGTTGCCGGTGATGAGGTCGCATTCGAGCACTTCCGGCAGCGCCGAGATGGCGGTATCGAAGTTCTCGAATCGCTCAGGAGTATGTCTGTCCATGGAGATGTGGATATAGGCGGTGAGAGTCAGCCCCAGCTGGCGGGCGTTGAGCAGCGTGACATGGGCATCGATCAGGCCCGCATCCTCAAGTGCCTTGACCCGTCGTGAGCAAGGGGAGGGGGAGAGGCCGACCAGCTCGGCCAGTTCCAGGTTGCTGATGCGACCATTCTCCTGCATCAATTCCAGAATATGACGGTCGATACGATCCAGTTTCAGCATACTTTGTCACCCTGTCGCAATGTTTTGTTGTCTTTGGCTAGATTAAGGGTGAGTCATTGCAAAAACAATCGAAAATAACCAACTCTTCGCAACCACTCACCCGGGGCCTCCGGGTAATATGAACTCATCAAACGGTGGTCAGGCAGTGGCAGCATCCAGCCCCTGCGGCGACGAGTTCAACCGGACTCCGAGCACCACAAGACGTCACGCCTCATCGGGCCATGACAGACAGATGCGGGCTTACCGGTCCGTAGCAAACAACAAAGCAGGCCTCCCGGCGCCTGCTTTGTTGTTTTTGGCCGCCTCGGGGCTGGCTCGGCTCAACGGCTTACTGCTCAGGGGCCGCAGTGTTATCCGGGGGGCTGATGCGATAGAGGCAGCGGTGATCGCCGCTGAGCAGATATTGCTCCCGCTCGACCCGGGCCGGGGCCAGCAACTCGGCGAAGATGGCGAGTTCGCTGCGACAAAAACCCAGGCAACCCCGCGCCGCGACACAGATAGGACAGTGACTCTCCCACAATAGCCAGCTGCCATCCTCCTCTTTGCTCGCCTCGGCCATATAGCCTTCCCGGGTGCGCAAGACCGCGAGCTCGACCACCCGCTCTGGCAAGGAGAGCCCGGCCAGCTGCGCCCGATAGCGTCCCAGTTGCTGCTGCTCACGCTCGGCAATCACCTTGTCCAGCCCGCTCTCCCCAAACAGCTGTTGCACCGTGTCAATCAGACGCAGGGTCAGCTCGCCATGGCCATCCGGGAAGCGCTGCCAGGCCTGTTCGGTCAACAGCCAGAGCCGGCTCGGCCGCCCCCGTCCCCGGGCTTCATCCCTGAAGGTCACCCAGCCGTCGTTCTCCATGGCATGCAGGTGCTGGCGGGCACCCATGGAGGTCATCTGCAACTGCTCGCCGAGGGCCGCAGCGCTCTGGGGGCCTTGGGTTTTTAACAGGTGAAGTATCTTGTCGGTGCTGGCGTTCATGGGTTACCCGCTGTTATCTGCAACGGCTTCTGAGGGCGGTCTTTTCAGGCGTTGCTGCCTGAGTCGCTCATCTGCGCCGGTACTCATAGGGTCATTATGGGTAGAGTGATTTTTTAAATCAATAATTCACTTTACAAAACATGTCCTGCTCAGCAGTATAAATAAACTTATAACTTTACTTAATGGTGGGTGCGATGGAGAGCCGCAGAGACAAGGTGAGTCTGTGGGTGCTGGTGATGACGGTGACCCTGGCGGTGGCAGGCTTTAGCTTGCCCTCCCCGGTGTTGGCGCCCCTGATGCTGGATCCGGCGCAAGGCATGCTGGCCCCTGACGCCTCGGACTGGAGCCGCAAGGTGTGGCTGGGGGTCGTGATGGGGCTCTACCCCCTGTTCCAGTTGCTGGGGGCGCCTTTGCTGGGTCTATTGTCGGATCGCTATGGCCGCAAACCCATTCTGATGGTCTGTCTGGTCGGTGTCCTGGCGGGTTATGCCTTGATGGCACTGGGGATCGCCTGGCGATCCCTGCCGATCTTGCTGCTCAGCCGGGTGCTGGAAGGCTTCTTCAATGGTGATATCGCCATCGTGCAGGCGATGGCGGCGGACATGAGCACGACCAAGACCAAGGCTCGCAACTTCTCCATGATCAATATCGGCATGAATCTGGGTTGGGTGCTGGGTCCCATGATTGGGGGTTATGCCGCCGTCATCTCCGGGGATTACAGCGTGGCGGCCTGGTTGGCGGTGGCCATGACCGCGGCCAACTTGCTGCTCGCCCTCTGGTTATTGCCCAACCGGCCTCCACTGCCTGAGGCTGCCACGGCGCCGCGCCTGTCGAATCGCGCCCTGCTGCTCGCACCCGCCTTGTTGCCTTACTTCGCCTTGACCCTGATGAGCTATGGCGCAGTGCAACTCTACTTCAGTTACTTCAATGTCTGGTTGGTGGAAGAGCTGACCTGGGATCCGGCGCAACTGGCGCAAGGGGCCGTGCTGGTGAGCGTGCCGCTGATGTTGGGTTCCTGGCTGGGGGGCTGGCTCTCGCGACACTGGCGCGGCAGCTCCCTGGGGATCGTGGGTCATCTGCTGATGGCGGTGGGCATGTTGATGTTCATCCTGCCGAGTCAATGGTGGGGCTTGGCGCTCACCTTCATTCCCGCCGGTATCGGCATGAGCCTGGGGGAGTTGGCGACCTCGGTGGCCATCTCCAATCGCAGCTCGGCCGAACAGCAGGGCCAGGCCATGGGGCTCTACCGTGGTCTGGCGGTGAGCAGTGAAATTGTCGCCGTGGTGCTGGGCAGCCTGGTACTGCTGGCGGGCAATCAGTGGCCCTTCTATCTGGCGGCGGCCTGTTCTGTGCTCTGTGCGCTGGGTTTCTATGCTCTGCGTCGCCGGGCAAACAGGGACAGGCAGATCACAGAATGGGCCTCTCAGGCCTGATGGGGCTTGCATCCCGGGGGCGACTCTGGGAATTTATCCCCTCTTGTTTCGCCTGTTTGGAGGGAATATGACGCAGTACAGAGCCATAGCGCTCGATATGGATGGCACGCTGTTGACCCGGGATCACCAGATTTCGAGCGCGACCCGGCAGGCGCTGGCCGATGCGCGTGCCCAGGGCATCAAGGTGCTGCTGGTCACGGGCCGACACTTCATGACGGCGCGTCCCTTCCATCATGAGCTGGGGCTGGATACTCCCATCATCTGCAGCAACGGTGCTTATCTCTACGATCCGCTCGGGGATCGCATCCTGAGCGGGGATCCCCTTGCCAATGAGCCCCTGGCCACGTTGCTGGCCGCCATGGCAGAGGAGCAGGTCGAAGCCCTGGCTCACCTCTCTCAGGGGATTGGCCACCTGGGTTGCGAGCCTTATGTCACCCGGGTGCGCAGCTGGTCGGCCAGCGTGGAGGAGCAGCATAGAGTGCAGTTCCTGCCCCAGAGCAGTGCCCAATTGCTGGCCCAGCCCGAGGTGTGGAAGCTGGAGTTGTTCAGCCAGGAGCCCGCTCACCTGCATGATTTTGCCAGTCGGGTGATCGAAGGGTTGCCCTTCACCCAGGATTGGGCGGCGCCCTATGCGGTCGAACTGGTGAAGCCCGGTTGCAGCAAGGGCAACCGGCTGGCCCAGTGGGCGGCGGGGGAGGGGATCGCCATGAGCGAGGTGGTGGCCTTTGGCGACAACAACAACGACATCAGCATGTTCGAACAGGTAGGGCTGGCGGTCGCCATGGGCAACGCGGCGCCGCAGATCCAGGGGCTGGCTCACAAGGTCACCGCGGATCACAACGAGGATGGCATCGCCCTGGGCCTGGCGCGCTGGGTGCTTTAGTTGCGCCAGCTTGACCCTTGATAGCAAGAGGCCGATGCAGTGCATCGGCCTCTTCTCATGGGGCTGTGGCCAGGGCGCATCGGGCTCGGCGCCATGGGTGCTGCGAACTTACAGCTTGAACTCGATCACCCTTGGCGGATAGCGCAGCCGGCTGTATTCGTCGCGCAGGGCCCTGTCGCGACGTATGGCGCGCTCCCGTTGATAACGGTAGCTGTCACGCTGGGCACTGTCGTTCTCCTTGCGGATCAGTTGTTCCAGCTGATAGATGTCTTGCTCGTTTTGCGAGATGGCATTGGCCAGCTCATTGAGGCGGGCGGCCAGCTGATACTCCTGGTGGCCCCGTTCAAACTGGCGCAGGAAGGTCTCGTCATTGGGGCAGACCCCTCGGTACTCCTCCCCATCTCGTCCCTTGCGATAGGCCAGCTCGGGGATACAGTAAAGCTCGAGTCCCTTCTTATAACCCCGCTGCCACTCCCCCTGATCGACCTTGATGCCATATTCACCACAGCTTGCGCCATAAGCCTTGCTCGCATCCGGTCCCTTGCCCTGCTCGCCATCGGCAAAGCCCTGGTTATACCAGCTCATGGCGGCGCACTCTTCCTGGGAGAGAGTGCTGCAGGCGCCCAGTAACAGGCAACAACCAACGACAAGCCCCTTGGCCAGTGTCTGTTTCATCATCCAAATGCTCCTTGCTGCGCCGCATTGCGGGCATGTCATCAGATGGCGCATTCTAGGAGCCGGCTCGTCCGGGGACAAGAGGGGGCTGGACGGTTTTCCAGGGCGGATCGGCCTGTGGGAGCGGACGCTGCGATGAGGTGGTCGGCAAACCTTTTCTTACCGGTCACATGGGGGTAAACTTGCGGCCACTTTTTAACAGCAGTGCAACAGCAACCATGAAAGTCCTGACCGTCGACTACCGGGCGCCAGACGCCGCCCAGCGCTTCACCGAATCCCTGCGTACCACCGGCTTCGGTGTGCTGACCAATCACCCTATCCCCAAGGAACTGGTGCAGGGTATTTACGACAACTGGTATCGCTTCTTCATGAGCGAACAGAAACAGGACTTTCTGTTTAACCGGGAGACTCAGGATGGCTACTTCCCGCCGTCGGTTTCCGAGGTGGCCAAAGGCCAGAGCCAGAAGGACATCAAGGAGTACTTCCATCTCTATCCCTGGGGCCAGATGCCCGAGGAGCTGAAGGCGCAAGCCATGGAGTACTACCAGCTGGCCAACAACCTGGCCGCCGAGTTGCTGGGGTGGGTCGAGCAGTACACGCCGGGTGAGATAGCCGCCAACTACAGCTGCCCGCTCTCCTCCATGATAGAAGAGAGCCATAAGACCCTGCTGCGGGTGCTGCACTATCCACCCTTCGATGGCACCGAAGCACCGGGCGCCATTCGCGCCGCCGCCCATGAAGATATCAACCTGCTCACCATCTTGCCCGCGTCCAATGAGCCGGGTCTGCAGGTGATGGGGTCCGATGGGGAGTGGATGGATGTGCCCTGCGACTTTGGCACCCTGATCATCAACATCGGTGACATGCTGCAGGAAGCGTCCGCCGGCTACTACCCCTCCACCACCCATCGCGTCATCAACCCGGCTGGCGGCAGCGCCAACAGGTCACGGATCTCTCTGCCGCTGTTCCTGCATCCGCGTCCGGATGTGGTGCTTTCAGAGCGCCACACGGCTCACAGTTATCTGATGGAGCGGTTGCGCGAGCTGGGCGTGATCTAAGCCTGCAGCCCCTGTCATGTCAGGTCAAAACCGGAGCAAATGTGCTCCGGTTTTTGTTTGTTAGCAGCAAAGCAATTAAATCTGAATTTTATTGGTGAAGTGTGCCAATAAATCGAATTTATACCCGTTTTTGTTGATTGTGATTGCGCAGCCCCTCCCTTACTCTGGCCGCCGCTTTTCGCCAGCGGCCCTGTGGGCCCTGGCCTCGACCCCGGAGTTCATATGCAGCAGTCCCAATGGTCATCCCGGCTGGGTTACATTCTCGCCGCCGCAGGTTCGGCGGTGGGCCTCGGCGCCATCTGGAAGTTTCCCTATGTCACAGCGGCCAACGGCGGTGGCGCCTTCCTGCTGGTGTTCCTGCTGTTCAGCTTCACCCTGGGGGTGGCCGTGCTGATGGGGGAGACCCTGCTCGGCAGCCGGAGTCGGCGCGGTGTGGTGGGTGCCTTGGCCAGCCTGCTCGGCAAGCGCTGGCGCTGGCTCGGGGTCATGGGCCTGCTCTGCAGCCTGCTCATCTTCTGCTTCTACAGCGTGGTGGGAGGCTGGACCCTGGGTTACACCGGCATGGCACTGGCCGGCAGCCTCAACAGTGGGGATGGCGCCGCGCTGACCGCCCGCTTCAATGACTATGTGGGGGATCCCGTCTGGCCACTGCTGACTCACTTGCTGTTTGCCGCGCTCACCTGGTGCTGCGTGCAGGGCGGGGTGCAAAAAGGGGTGGAGCGAACCTTGCGCTGGATGATGCCGAGCCTGTTGCTGATGATGATGCTGCTCGCCGTGGTGGGGCTGACCCTGCCCGGCGCCATGGATGGGGTACGCCACTTCCTGCTGCCGGATTTTAGCAAGCTCGGCATGAACGGGGTGCTCGACGCCCTGGGTCTGGCCTTCTTCTCCCTCTCCATCGGCCTTGGCATTCACACCACCTATGGCGCCTATCTGCCCGACAGTGAAGGGGTGGGGCGCTCCAGCCTCTGGGTGGTGCTGCTGGCGAGCCTGATTGCCGTGCTGGCCGGCTTGATGATCTTCCCGGTGCTGGCGGCGACTGGCATCGATCCTGCGGCGGGGCCGGGTCTCACCTTCATGACCATGCCTGCGGTGTTCCAGCAGCTGCCCTTCGGCCAGGGGCTGGCGACCGTCTTCTTCGCCTTGCTGGTGGTGGCGGCGCTCTCTTCGGCCATCTCGCTGCTTGAGCACCTGCAATGCTTTGTCAGCGAGAGCTGGGGCTGGAGCCGCCGCGCCAGCTGCACCCTGATAGTCGCCCTGGTGATGGTGGGTGGCATACCGGTCAGCCTCTCCTTCGGCCCCTGGTCCCAGATCACCCTCTTTGGCCGCAACATCTTCGAGTTGCTCGATTTTGTCACCTCCAACGTGCTGATGCCGCTGTTTGGCCTGGGGTTGACCCTGCTGCTTGGCTGGAAACTGGGGCGGCAAATCCTGCCCCGGGGGCTGACGCTCTCCTGGCAACGCTTGCTGCTCGGCTGCTGGCGCTGGCTCGCCCCTTTGCTGATCGGCGGCATCCTGATCCGCGGTCTGGTGTGAGGTGGCGCGTCAAGAGCGGGTTGAGCCAGTCGACGCGGCTGGGCGCCAATGGCCTGGTTAAGGGGTCGCCAGAGGAACGGCTGGTTTTGGGTAGCACGACTCGATCAAATACTGCTAAAATGGATGAAAGTATAATTTTCAACTAATTCAGTGCAAAAACACTGACTGGATCTGTCAACTTGCCTTGCCATGGTTTAGGCTGTCGCCTCGTTTTCTCGATGGTCTCTATCCCATGTCACTTCGTCTGGTTCGGTTTGGTCGATTTAGTCGCGCCGACTAAAGGGGTGAGCTTGCAGACATCAGTTAACCGGATTTCATTGCAAGGGTCGCCTCAGGGCGGCCCTTTTTGTTATTTGTCCATCATGGAGTCAATCATGTTGTCCTCAAGGGAGTTGGTATGAGCCAGGTGCAGTGGTCTTCTCGTCTCGGTCATGTGCTGGCCGCCGCCGGTACGGCGATAGGTCTCGGCGCTATCTGGAAGTTTCCGTATGTGACCGCCACCAATGGCGGTGGCGCCTTCCTGCTGCTGTTTCTGCTGTTCAGTTTCACCCTGGGGGTGGCCGTGCTGGTGGGGGAGACCCTGCTCGGCAGCCAGAGCCAGCGTGGGGTGCTCGGCGCCTTCAAGAAGCTGGTCGGGCCTAACTGGCGCTGGATGGGCTACATGGGCATCTTGTGCGGCTTTTGCATCTACAGCTTCTACAGCGTGGTGGGGGGCTGGACGGTCGGTTATGTGGGGCTGGCGGCCATGGGCCGCCTCAACCTGAGCGAGGGCGAGGCGCTGACGGCTCTGTTCAACGGTTATGTCAGCAATCCCTGGTGGCCGGCGCTGACCCACTTGGTGTTTGCGGGTCTCACCTGGTGGTTCGTGCAGGGCGGTATCCAGAAAGGGGTCGAGCGGGCGCTGCGCTGGATGATGCCGGCGCTGTTCATCATGATGTTGCTGCTGGTGGTGGTCGGCCTCTCTCTGCCCGGCTCCATGGCCGGGGTGCGCCAGCTGCTGCTGCCGGACTTCAGCAAGCTGAGCGGCGAGAGCGTGCTCGACGCCCTGGGGCTGGCGTTCTTCTCCCTCTCTATCGGACTCGGCGTGCATACCACTTATGGTGCCTATTTGCCCAACAGTCAGGGCGTGCTGCGCTCCGGGGTCTGGGTGGTCACCCTGGCCAGCCTGATCTCGGTGCTGGCCGGTCTGATGATATTCCCGGCACTGGCGTCGACCGGCATCGATCCGAGCGCGGGCCCGGGCCTCACCTTTATGACCATGCCTGCGGTGTTCAACCAGCTGCCCTTTGGCCAGGGCCTGGCCCTGGTCTTCTTCCTGCTGCTGCTGGTAGCGGCGCTCTCCTCCTCCATCTCCATGCTGGAGCATCTGGTGCGGTTCACCTGCGAGGAGTGGGGCTGGTCGCGGCGCAGCGCCTGCCTGGTGCTGACCCTGATGATCATGGCGACCGGGGTGCCGGTCAGCCTCTCCTTCGGGATCTGGTCCGAGGCGACCCTGTTTGGCAAGACGTTGTTCGAGCTGCTCGACTACCTCACCTCCAACCTGATGATGCCGCTGTTTGGCCTGGTGCTGACCCTGCTGCTCGGCTGGCGACTGGGGGACAAGATGCTGCCCGACGGCGCCCATCCGCTGGCGCGGTTCGCGTTGCTCTGGTGCTGGCGGCTGGTCGCGCCGCTGCTGATCGGCGGCATCTTGCTGCGTGGTCTGCTCTAGGACGGGCCACTCGTGGTGAAAAAGGGTTGGCCGGTGGCCAACCCTTTTTTGATCCTCTGAGCGGCTAGATGCCGCCGCTGACCCCGGCGTTATTGCAGGCCGGGCCCCTTGACCGAGAAGGGGCAGTCACGCTGGTTGATGAGCCGCTCTCCCTGGCCGCTGGCTCCCTGCCAGCGCAGCACGAGCTGGCCGAGCAGGCCCAGATGGCGCAGCTCAAATTCGTAATCCAGGCAAGGATTGCCGAGGGGGAGGGTCGTCACCCCGTGGGGCAGGCGGTAGTCGTAGCTCAGCCGTGGGCCATCTACCAGGGTTTGCCGCACCGGGATCAGGCCCTGGGGGCCCGCTGTCTGGGTCGTCAGCGCCTGGCGCAGAGTGAGCGGTGCATCTATCGCTTTTTGATAATGGAGGCTGTTCATGGCGGCGAGCTGCTCTTCCAGCCGTTGCAGTTCGTTATCCAGGCCACCGATGACCTGCTCCAGCTGTTGTTGGCGGGCGGGCATCGCGCAACCGGCCAGCAACAGGCTGATGAGCAAGAGGGGAATGCGGGTCACATGCATGGGCTCTCCGTCGAGCGCATCGTGCTGAACACCATCGACTCGCACGGAGGGCGATTGCGGGAAGGCAGGGTGCACAGCGGGTTGAACGGCCACTGACTATAGCAAGGAGTTTGCAGGGGGGGCAGCGCGCAGCAGCCCGGCGAGGCGATCCAGTCCCTCTGCCACCTTGGCATCGGTCGCTGGCTGACTCAGGCTCAGGCGTACCCCCTGGGGGGCCGCAAACTGACCGGCGGCAAAGTGCTCACCACTCGCGACCCCGACATCGAGGGCGTCGGCGGCCTGCGCAAACTCCTGGCTGCGCCAGGGTTCTGGCAGGGGGAGCCAGGCATGCATGGAGCCGGGCTGCCAGCGCGCGCCCGGCAGCAGGTGGCGAAGCAGCTCGCCGCGTCGGGTCAGTACCCGGCGCTGCTGGGCGATGAGGGCCATCACCTGGCGCTCGCTGACCAGCTTGCAGGCCAGTTCGATCAGCAGCGGGCTGACCATCCAGCTCGAGAGCCGCATCGCCTGGGCGAAGGCGGCACGCAGGGCGGGTGGTGCGAGCAGGAAGCCGACCCGCAACCCCCCGCAGGCAATCTTGGCCAGGCTGCCGAGGTAGATGACCCGCTCCGGCGCCAGGTTGACCAGGGGCGTCAGCGGTGTCTCGGGCAGCAGGCCGTTGACGTCATCCTCGATGATGAGCAGGTCGTGACGGCGGGCGAGGGCGATGATGGCCTCGCGCCGGGCCAGGCTCATGATGGCCGTGGTGGGATTTTGCAGGGTAGGGGTCAGGTAGAGCAGCTTGGCACGACGCTGGCGGCAGGCCGCCTCCAGCGCCTCGGGCAGCAGTCCCTCTTCGTCCATGGCGAGCCCCACCACCTGACTCTTGAGCTGGCGCGCGTTACCGAGCAGACCCGGGTAGCTGAGCCCCTCGCATAAAATGGTCTCACCCACACAGCCGGTGGCGAGCAGGGCCAGCATGATGCCGTGCTGGGCGCCGTGACTGAACAGCAGCCGCTCCTCGCTGCCCGCTATGCCCTGTTCCCCCAGCCAGTCGACGAACAGCTGGCGCTGATCCACCCGCCCCGCCTCCTTGTCATAGCCGAGCAGGCTATTGAGATCTCCCCCGGCCAGGGACTCGATCAAGGGACGGAAGATGGCGGCCCGATCGAGCTGGACCGGCAGGTTCTGCCACAGCTCGATGCGCCCCTCCTCCTCGTTGCGGATCACCCAGTCACTGGCGGCATCGTTGCCCTTGACCCAGGTGCCATGTCCCACCTTGGCCGCCAGCAGGCCACGCCGCTCCGCTTCGCCATAGGCGCGGGTGATGGTGCCAACGGTGACCCCCAGCCTGTCGGCCAGCGCCCGGTGGGTGGGCAGCCGGGTGTGGGGAGTCAGCTCACCGTTGCCGATGGCTTGTTCTATGGCCTTGACCAGCTTGAGGTAGAGGGGGCCTTCGAAGGTCGAGAGCTCGGGCGTCCAGATTGTCATGGTGACAATAAATCCATTGATCCATTTGTATGGTCAATATAGCGTGATATTCAGCCTGTTCACAACCCAGAAGCACACATTGTACCGATACAATGTGACAAGAAAGGAGTCACCTCATGACCATTGAATGGTATGCCACCCTGTTTGGCTTTGCCCTGCTCACCTGCGGCACCCCGGGGCCCAACAACTTGATGTTGACGGCATCCGGCGCCAACTTCGGGGTACGCCGCACCCTGCCGCACCTGTTCGGTGTGGTGGTCGGCCAGCCGGTATTGCAGCTGGTGCTGGCGCTAGGCTTCTACCCGCTGTTCGAGCGCTGGCCCCTGCTCAAGCTGAGCCTGCAGGTGCTGGGCAGCCTCTATCTGCTGTGGCTGGCCTGGCGTATCGCCGTGGCCGGTGCGCCCGGCGATCCGGCCAGGCGCGCCCGCCCGCTGACCCTGCTGGAAGGGCTGGGCTTCCAGTTCCTCAACCCCAAGGCCTGGATGATGGGCATCTCCGCCATCAGCTTGTTCAGCTTGCCGGGTAGCGACTACTGGCCGAGCCTGTGGGGCATCATGTCCGTCTTCCCCATGGCGGGGCTGCCGGTCTGCTTTGCCTGGGTGCTGTTCGGTCATCAGCTCAGTCGCTGGATCAACTCGGACCGAGGCTGGCGCCGCCTCAATGGCAGCCTGGGGGCGCTCACCGCCCTGTGCGTGGTGATGCTCTGGTATTGATGGCTGCCTGATCAAGCATGCAAAGAAATGCATTGCCAGCCTTGTCGTCAGGGCAGAGGCTCTGCATATTAGAAGGCTTGCCCCATATCGGGTTGTTGGTATCAAAAGAGGTTGAGATGGATCTGAACTGGTTGTTGCCCCTGGCGGGTTTTGCATTGATCACTTGTGGTACGCCGGGTCCCAATAACATGCTGCTCACCAGTGCCGGGGCCGCTCAGGGATTTGGCCGCAGCGTGCCACTGCTGGTGGGGGTGGTGGGGGGCATCAATCTGATGATCCTGGCCACAGCCCTTGGCCTGGGGGTGTTATTTGAGCGGGTGCCGCTGCTTCACGAGGCGCTCAAGGTAGCTGGCTCCCTCTATCTGTTGTGGCTGGCCTACAAGGTGGCGACGGCCAATGGCCCCGCCGAGGGGAACCGGCCGCTGATCCCGGCCCATCAGGGCGCCCTGTTGCAACTGCTCAATCCCAAGGCCTGGATGATGGCGCTCTCCGCCATCAGCGGCTTCACCCTGGCGGGGGAGGCCTACTGGCCCTCGGCGTTCTGGGTACTGGGCATCTTCTTCCTGACCGGTCTCTACACAGGAGCATTTTGGGTACTGTTTGGTGCCCAGGTGCGCCGCTTCATTCACACGGCCCGCGGCTGGCGTCGTTTTAACCTCGGCATGGGGCTGGCGACCGCCGCCTGCGTGCTGATGATCTGGATCTAGGCTCTGAAAGCAATCTGTTTTGTTGCTGGCCCTGCGGGGCCTTTTTTGTCCGTATAACGCACCGCAACCCAGAGGGCGAGGCGGCGCGAGAGGAGAGGCGAGCGAATGAAATGCATAGGTGTGTTAGGGGGCATGAGCTGGGAGTCGAGCCTCAGCTATTATCAGGCGCTCAATCGCGGCGTCAGGGGGCGGCTCGGGGGCCTGCATTCGGCGCGGGTGCTGCTCAACAGCGTCGACTTTGCCGAGATAGAGCGGTTGCAGCACGCCGGAGACTGGCCCGCCACCGCCCGGCTGCTCGGCAAGGCGGCCCAGAGTCTGCAAGCGGGCGGGGCCGACTGCCTGCTGATCGCCACCAATACCATGCACAAGGTGGCCGACGAGATAGCAGCCTCCGTGGATATCCCTCTGCTGCATATCGCCGATGCCACCGCCCTGCGGCTGATTGAAGATGGCATCGGCACAGTGGGACTGCTTGGCACCCGCTTCACCATGGAGCAGGATTTCTACAAGGGGCGCCTTCGGGACAAGTTTGGACTCAAGGTGCTGGTGCCAACGGTGGCGGCCCAGGCGAGGGTGCACCGCATCATCTATGAGGAGCTCTGTCTGGGTGAAATAAAAGAGGCATCCAGGGCTGACTATCTGGCCATCATCGGGGAGCTGGCGGCGGCGGGGGCCGAGGCGGTGATCCTGGGTTGTACCGAGATAGCCCTGCTGGTCGGCCCGGAGCACACCAGAGTGCCGCTCTACGACACGGCGGCTCTTCACGCCGAGGCCGCGGTGGCCTGGGCGCTGGACTCATCCTCCTGACGCTGGCGGCGGTGGGTTGGCTGCCCACCGACATTTCGATGAAAACTGTTATCAATTGACTCTCTTGTTAGCCTCCTTGCCCTTGTCTTGATGCCGGTCAGATCGCATATCACTCTTTGTGGCATAGTCCTCGGGGTAAAAGTGTGTAAAATTGCGCCCTGAATTTTGGCCGACTCTTTGGCCAGCCTCCCTCTCAAGTAAGGCGGAACCGGTGACAGAAGTAGACAGATTCGCAGACATTCGCCCCTATCATGATGACGAAGTTCCCGCGGCCATTGAGCGTCTCATCCAGGACGATGAGTTTATCGGTGCCATTGCCAAGTACCGTTTCGGCGCGCTGATGAACTGGTTCGGCTGGGCGCTGCGCCCGCTGATCCGTTACTTCCTGCGCAGCAAGTGGCGCCATGTCACCACAGTGCACCAGGTGCAGATGGGGGTGACTCGCTACATGAACCGCATGATAGGCAGCTCCACCAAGGGGGTGACCTTCTCTGGCATCGAGCACCTCAAGCAGGGGCAGGGCTATCTGTTTGTCTCCAACCACAGGGACATCGCCATGGATCCCGCCTTCGTCAACTGGGGGCTGCATACCCATGGCTTCGAGACGGTGCGCATCGCCATCGGTGACAACCTGCTGCGCAAACCCTGCGCCACCGAGCTGATGAAGCTCAACAAGAGCTTCATCGTCAAGCGCTCCGCCAAGGGGCCGCGAGAGATGATGAAGGTGCTGGGCGAGCTGTCGGCCTACATCGGTCAGTCGGTGCACGAGGGGCACTCCATCTGGATAGCCCAGCGGGAAGGGCGCGCCAAGAATGGGGATGACAAGACGGATCCGGCCATCCTCAAGATGTTCTACGTCGATGGCAAGAAGCAGAAGATCCCGTTCGCCGACTACATGCGCAGCCTCAACATAGTGCCGGTCAGCATCAGCTACGAGCTGGATCCCACCGACAAGGCCAAGGCGCGCGAGCTCTACGAGAAGTCCGTCAACGGCAGCTACGAAAAGGGCGAGTTTGAGGATATCGAGAGCATAGTGGCCGGTATCGTCGGCCAGAAGGGGCGGGTCCATGTCGCCTTTGGTGCGCCCATCACCGAGGGCTTCGAGGACCCGGATCAGCTGGCGGCGCTGATCGACAAGGCTATCTGGGGCAACTATCGCCTCTTCCCCGGCAATTACCTGGCGGCAGATGTGCCCAACAAGGCCAACACCCTGGAGCAGGCGGCATTCTTGACCCGCCAGTCCGAGGTGCCCGAGGAGCACAAGGCCATCTGGCGCGCCATGTACGCCAAGCCGGTTGAGAATGCCAGCAAGGTGCAATGAATCAGGCGGCACACTAAAAAAACGGGAGCTTAGGCTCCCGTTTTTGCGCCTGGTCAAAGTTGCTGGCAATCGAGTAGTGAATAATATTGTTTCAGCTGGTACGATCATCGGGTGAGTGAGCGGGTATCCCTTGGCAAGTCACGGGCGACTGTGCAACAGTGGTTCGGCGCCAACCGGATGACCCTGACTCCTCTCGGTCTGCATGGATGGCAGACGGCGCTAGACAAGGACCTTTAACGGGTCCTTTTTCATTGGCAGGCAAAGATAGACGGCGAATACACCTAAGGATGCGCATCTCATGATCACCGGCAGTCTGGAAACCTTACAACGCACCCCCTTGCCCACCCCGCTGGCCCGCATCATGGCCGAGGTGGTGAAAGAGGTCGCGCACTGGCTGAATGCGCCCCTTGGCAAGACCGAAATCGATGGATTGCGGCTGTTTTGCCTGGTGAGCGAGGAGCTGACGGAGCCCGTCGCCGCGCGCCGAGGTGAGTTTCATGAACAGTATCTGGATATCCAGCTGCTGCTGCGTGGTGAGGAGTGGATCGGCGTCGGGCCTCATGCCTACGTCAATGACGGCGCCGATCACCCCCATCCCGATCTCTGGTTCGTCGATGACGAACAGACCAGTTATCTGGCGTTGCAGCCCGGCGACTTTGCCATCTTCTGGCCGGGAGAACTGCATCGCCCTCTCTGTACCCTGACCACCCCCGCCAAGGTGAAAAAGTTGGTGGTCAAGGTTCACAAGGATCTGCTGACAGCGTGCTAGTCAGCAGTGCGGGGGCCAGGCTCCCGCCCACGACGAGGCCGGTTCCGAAGAACGGTGGCTTGTCCCCCTTGAAGAGTCGATGAGTGCGCCAGGCACTCACTGCATTGAAAAATTGGGCGCACTTTCCTGCGGCCATAAGCCCCCGGCAGGGGAAATCCCATCCCTCGCGGATGACACGACACTGTCGGCGTAACGCCGGCTCACAGGAAGATGTAGACGATGAGCAAGTTGGTACTGATCCTTAACTGCGGTAGCTCTTCCCTGAAATTTGCCGTCATGGATGCCACAACAGGCGAGGACATGCTGTCCGGCCTGGCCGAATGCTTCAATCTGGATGATGCCCGTATCAAATGGAAACTCCACGGAGTCAAGGGTGAAGCCATGCTGGGGGCGGGTGCCGCTCACCAGGCGGCCCTCGACCACATAGTGGGCCAGATCCTGCCCCAGGATCCCTCTCTGGCCGAGCAGTTGGTGGCCATCGGCCATCGCATCGTGCACGGTGGCGAGCAGTTCTCCCGCTCGGTGCGCATCGATGATGCCGTCATCGCCGGTATCGAAGCCGCCATTCCGTTCGCGCCCCTGCACAACCCGGCCCACCTCATCGGCATTCGCGCCGCATTGAAGGTGTTCCCGGCGCTGGCCGAGAAGAACGTGGCAGTGTTCGACACCGCCTTCCACCAGACGCTGCCGCAAGAGGCCTACCTCTACGCGCTGCCCCATCACCTCTATCGCGAGCACGGCATCCGCCGCTACGGCGCCCACGGCACCTCTCACCGCTTCATCGCCGAAGAGAGTGCCCAGGCACTGGGCAAGCCGCTGTCCGAGCTCAACATCATCAACTGCCACCTCGGTAACGGCGCCTCCGTCTGTGCGGTACGCAACGGTGAGTCGGTTGATACCTCCATGGGGCTGACGCCGCTGGAAGGGCTGGCGATGGGGACCCGCAGTGGTGACATCGATCCCGCGGTGGTCTTCTTCATGCACGATCAGCTCGGTTACAGCGTGGACGAGATCAACCACGTCTTGACGAGAGAGTCCGGTCTGCTGGGCCTGACCGAAGCGAGCAGCGACTGCCGCTATGTCACCAGCAACTATGCCACCGATGCCGGCGCCAAGCGGGCGCTGGATGTGTTCACCTACCGGGTGGCCAAGTATGTCGGCGCCTATGCCGCCGCCATGGACGGTCGTCTCGATGCCCTGGTGTTCACCGGTGGTATCGGCGAGAACGCTGCCATGGTGCGCGAGATGGTGCTGGACCGTCTGGCCCTGTTCGGCTTCAAGGTAGATAAAGAAGCGAACAATGCCGCCGTGCTCGGTGGCGAGGGTCCCATCACGGCCGAAGGCAGCCGTCTGGCGCTGGTGATGCCTACCAATGAAGAGCTGGTCATTGCCCGTGACGCCCTGGCGCTGGTTGGCTGAGACTCTCTCTTTTCGACAGCAACGCCGGCCATGAGCCGGCGTTGCTGTTTAATTTGTCAGCCGATTTGACATATGTCGCCAGATCCGTAGTCTGACCGATTCACAGCAACCCTCCCCGCAGCATAGAGAGGATATGAAGGCATGAGAGAGTCACTATTTGCCTGGTTAAACTCACAAGGCATCACGACCACCGGGCCCATGGCACTGGCGCTGACGGTTGGTTTTATTCTGCTGACCTCTCTGCTGTTGCACCTGGTGTTGCACCGTTATGTGCTGGTGGTCCTGACCAAGCAGCTCGGCCGCTGGCTGCAAGTCTGGCTGCCGCCCCAGTTGCAGCAGAAGATGTTCGATCGCTTCGCGTTTGCCTTGCAGGGCGCCGTGCTGCTGGCCCAGGCCGAGATCTGGCTGGCGGGTTATATCGAGAGCCTGCACCTGATGGAGACGATCGCCCAGATCTGGATCCTGTTATTCCTGTTGCTAGGCAGCTTCTCGGTGCTCGACTGCATTTTGTTTATCAGCCGCCGCGCCCCGGTCGGCAAGACGCTGCCCCTGCGCGGCATCTTCCAGGGGGTCAAGCTGATGGGCAGCATCCTGGTCGGCATAGTGATGCTGGCCCTGCTGATGGGGAAATCGCCGGTTATCTTGTTCAGTGGCCTGGGCGCCATGACCGCCGTGCTGATGCTGGTGTTCAAGGACCCCATCCTCGGCCTGGTGGCCGGGATCCAGCTGTCGGCCAACAGCATGCTCAATGTCGGCGATTGGCTGCAGATGGACAAATACGGCGCCGATGGCGAGGTGATCGACATCGGGCTCACCACGGTCAAGGTCTCCAACTGGGACAAAACCATCACCACGATCCCGACCTATGCGCTCATCTCCGACTCGTTCAAAAACTGGCAAGGGATGACGGAAGCTGGCGGACGTCGCATCAAACGCTGCGTCAATATCGACATCACCAGCGTGCGTTTCCTCGAGCACGACGAGTTGCTCAAACTCAGTCATGCCAAGTTGCTTGCCCCCTATCTCAGCCACAAGGAGCAGGAGCTGTCCCGCTACAACCAGCAACTGGCCGGCGAACTGGCTACCCCGATCAATGGCCGTCATCTGACCAATCTGGGCACCTTCCGCGCCTATTTGCAGGCTTATCTCCAGGCTCACGCCTCCATCCGCAAGGACATGACGTTGATGGTGCGTCAGTTGGCACCCACTCCCGATGGGGTGCCGCTCGAGATCTACTGCTTCACCTCGACCACGGCATGGGCCGAATATGAGGGGATCCAGGCCGACATCTTCGATCATCTGTTTGCGGTGATAGGGGAGTTTTATCTGCGCCTGCACCAGACGCCGACCGGTCATGATCTGAGGTCATTGCAGGGATTGGGGGTGGGCAGAAACAGACTCGGTCAGAGCGCCTGATTATCCTGCCATTTGCCAGTTGAATTTTTAGCCGGACCGGAGAAGAATAGCGGGCCGTTTTTAGGCGGTCGGTGCGGCCGGAGCCCGCCGGAGCCAGTCATCATTACAGGACAATTATGAACAGCCTTCGCTTTACCCTGACCAGCCTGCTGCTTGGCCTGGCCGTGACCAGCCTGCCGGCCTGGGCCCTCGAGTACCCGCTGCCGGCGGCCAACAGCCGTCTGGTCGGTGAGAATGAGCAATATGTGGTGCCAGAAGGCAAGGGAACCCTGGAAGACATCGCCGCCAAGTATCAGCTTGGCCTGACCAACCTGATGGAAGCCAACCCCGGTGTGGATCCCTTCCTGCCACTGCCGGGCAGCACACTGACCATTCCCCATCAGCTGATCCTGCCCGATGCGCCCCGCGAGGGGATCGTCATCAACGTGGCCGAGATGCGTCTCTACTACTACCCCAAAGGCCAGAAGGTGGTGGAAGTGCTGCCGATCGGCATCGGCCAGCTCGGCACCGATACCCCGGAAAACTGGGTGACCAGCATACAGCGCAAGCGGGCCAATCCGACCTGGACTCCCACCGCCAAGGTGCACAAGGAGTATGCCGAGCGGGGTGAAACCCTGCCTGCGGTCTGGCCAGCTGGCCCGGACAACCCCATGGGACTCTACGCACTCTATATCGGCAACCTCTATGCCATTCATGGCACCAATGCCAACTTCGGCATAGGGCTGCGGGTCAGCCACGGCTGCGTGCGACTGCGCAATGACGACATCGAGTATCTGTTCAAGAAGATCCCGGTCGGCACGCGGGTCCAGTTCGTCAACCAGCCGGTCAAGGCCAGTGTCGAGCCCGATGGCACCCGCTATCTGGAAGTGCATCAGCCCCTGTCACGCACCGAGGAAGAGATGGCGTCCAAGGCACCGGTACCCTTGCCGATGACCCCGACGATTACCCGCTTCCTGGCCAATGCCGACAGCGATTCCCAGCGCGTCAAACAGGCGCTGGAACAGCGTAGTGGCATACCGCAGGCCATCAGCCTCTAAGGCGTTGCCAAGCAGGATCCCTGGCAGACAGTGCTGCCGGGGCTCCCTATGACCCCAGCCCCTGCCAATGCAGGGGCTTTTTGTTGTGATGATCAGCACAATATCCGGATTTTAAACCGCTGATTAGGCAGTTAATTAGATGAAAAACGTTTTACAACTGTTTTTTATTTGTTAAAAACAGTTGAGAAGAGAGGATCGGCTGATTAAGCTAGGGCGTTTTTTAAAGGAGGGTTCGTCCATAGAACGCACCCCGGAGTCACACAAGGGAGTATTGCATGACAGCTAGCACACCTATGTTAATCACCTTTTTGGTGTACATATTGGGGATGGTGCTGATAGGTTTTATCGCCTATCGCGCCACCAAAAACTTCGATGACTACATCCTCGGTGGCCGTCGTATGGGGAGCTGGGTGACCGCGCTCTCCGCCGGCGCCTCCGACATGAGTGGCTGGCTCTTGATGGGGCTGCCGGGTGCCGTCTACCTCGGCGGCATCTCCGAGGGCTGGATCGCCATCGGCCTCATCATAGGGGCTTACTTCAACTGGCGTCTGGTAGCGGGCCGTTTGCGAGTCCACACCGAGAAGAACAACAACGCCCTGACCCTGCCTGACTACTTCACCTACCGCTTCGAAGACAAGAGCCGGGTGCTGCGCATCCTCTCCGCCGTGGTGATCCTGCTGTTCTTCACCATCTACTGTGCCTCCGGTGTGGTCGCCGGTGCCCGCCTGTTCGAGAGCACCTTCGGCATTGATTACGATACCGCGCTCTGGATTGGCGCCGCTGCCACCATCACCTACACCTTCTTCGGTGGCTTCCTTGCCGTCAGCTGGACCGATACCGTCCAGGCGACCCTGATGATCTTCGCCCTGATCCTGACCCCGGTGTTCGTGCTGATCGCGGTGGGCGGTGTCGATACCGCCATGGTGGAGATCGCGGCCAACAATGCCAGCCATCTCGACATGTTCAAGAACCTGGATGTGATCGCCATTATTTCCCTCATGGCCTGGGGCCTGGGTTACTTCGGTCAGCCCCACATTCTGGCCCGCTTCATGGCGGCCGGTTCCCATCAGACCATGGTCAATGCCCGTCGCATCAGCATGACCTGGATGGTGCTCTGCCTCGGCGGCGCGGTCGGTGTCGGCTTCTTCGGCCTCTCCTACTTCGCCAGCTTCCCCGAGCAGGCAGCCGGAGTGAGTGCCAACCCGGAGCGGGTCTTCATCGAGCTCTCCAAGATACTGTTCAACCCCTGGATTGCCGGTATCCTGCTCTCCGCCATACTGGCGGCGGTGATGAGTACCCTGAGCTGCCAGCTGCTGGTCTGCTCCAGCGCCATCACCGAAGATCTCTACAAGCCCTTCCTGCGCAAGAATGCCACTCAGGCTGAGCTGGTCTGGGTCGGTCGTTGCATGGTGCTGCTCATCGCCGTCATCGCCATCATGGTGGCCCGCAACCCGGAAAACCGGGTGCTGGGGCTGGTCAGCTACGCCTGGGCAGGCTTTGGTGCCGCCTTCGGCCCGCTGGTGCTCTTCTCCGTGCTCTGGGCGCGCATGACCCGCAACGGTGCCCTGGCGGGCATGCTGGTCGGTGCCATCACCGTCATCGTCTGGAAACAGTTCGGCTGGCTGGGTCTGTACGAAATCATCCCGGGCTTCGTCTTTGCCAGCATCGCCATCGTGCTGTTCAGTCTGCTGGGCAAGGCGCCCTCCAAGGCCATGGTGGAGCGCTTCGATGAGGCCGAGCGGGAGTTCCAGGCCCCCATGCCTGATGCCATCCCGGTGAAATGACCTCAGTGACAGCCAACAAAAAGCCCCGCAACTGCGGGGCTTTTTCATGGCGGCGCGGGCCTATTGGCCGCTGAGCCGGCACTGGCGGGTGGGTTGGTCATAGCGCTCCAGCCTGGCTTCGTTTCCCTTGGTCAGCAGCGTGAGATTCTGCCCCTCGTAACGGGCGCCGCTGGCGCTGGGGGCTTCAAAGGCGAGCACCTGCGACTGCTGCGCCCCCTCGCTCAGGTTGATCACGACGGCGGGCCGCTTGGCCTCGTTGTAGAAGTAGGTCGAGAGCCGGATCTCGCCGTCGCACTGGTAGTCAACCGGCGTCGGCACCATCAGCTGGCCGCCTTTTATCTGCAGCTCTGTGATGCGCAACTGGTAGCTCTCCTCCACGCATTGGCGCGAGTCGTTCTCTTTCCAGCACTCGTTGCGCCCCTTGATCCAGCCGCGCTGCATCGCCTTCTCGGTCTTCTGCTGCTCGGCCGACAGCTTGGCCAGCGCCTTGGGATAGAGGGCGGCGAGTTCGTTATCCAGCGCCGCCAGCCCGGCATCCTGGCAGACAAGCTGCTCGGTGGTGCCGTGGGCCTTGGCGCAGTCAAAGGAAGGGGTAGCGGCACTGGCCAGCAGCGGCATCAAGGCGAGGGTGCCAAGCAACATCTTGTTCATCGAAAAGGCTCCAGCAAGAGGGGATTCCCACTTACTACAGCACAAGGGCGCCGGGCCGCCGAGGACTTTTTTACCCCAGGCTCCCTTGCCCGTCTCTCTGGGCCCCGCTTCCGACAACCCTAGTCACCAGGGCCCACAACAGGCAGGCTGCCGTGGCCTTCGTCTGCGCTTATGTGCGCCGCCGCGCCAGCCGCTGCGCATCCTGGCGGGCCGCGGCCGCCGCCCGGCCCAACCAGCGCTGTCGCTCCCGCTCGCTGGCGGTATGGACAGGCCCCAGATGCTGGCGATGAGTCAGCTTGATGCCGCACAGCCCCAGCACGGGCTTGTCGAGGGTGCGCTCGACCGGGGAACCCAGCCACCAGCGGTAGTACCAGAGCGGGCTGTCCATGGTGAGCAGCAGGCGCGCCGTCTTGCCCGCCAGCAGGCGATCCGGGTGCACCTTGCCCTCCTGATAGCGAAAGGCGAAGCCCGAGAGCAGCGTTCTGTCCAGCAAGCCCTTGAGCCGGGCCGGCAGGTGGCCCCACCAGAGGGGGGCGACGATCACCAGATGGTGGGCCTGCTTCAGGCTCTGTTGCAATGCCAGCAGATCGGGCTCGAGGGGCTGCGCCTCGTCATAGCCATGGTGCAGATCCGGCTCGAAGGCGAGCTCCCCCACGTGATGCAGGGTGACCTCTGCGCCGCCCTCCTCGGCGCTGCGGGCATACTCCCGGGCCAAGGCATGGCAGAGACTGTCGGGTTTGGGGTTGCCGTTGATGATAAGCAGTTTGGGTGTCATGGCGTGGCTCCTTGAAGTGAGCCCCCATTACACCCCTTGTCCCATGGGACAGAGTCAAGCCACCTTGTGCGCCCGTCCTGCAAGCCCTTGCTCAACCTGTGGGAGCGGCTCGCTCTGGCCGGGGGCGCCATAGCGGCAGGGGTGCTGCGCCAGCAGCGCGGCGCACAGGGTCAGGGATTGGTGTTGCCCTCGCAGCCTGGCCATCTCTGCCTCTATCTGCGCCAGCTTGCCCGCGATAAGCTGCTCCACCTTCTGCCAGGGAAACTCGGCGAGACTGGTGAGGCCCGCCAGCAAGGGAACCAGCTCGCTCAGCTTGCAGCCGAGCTGCTGAGCCTGGCGAATAAAGCCGACCCACTCCAGATCTTCGGCCCGGTAGACGCGATATTTGCCGCGACGCCTGGGCTCGGGAAGCAGCCCGAGCTGCTCGTAGAGACGGATTGCCTTGGGAGTGGTGCCCGCCAGCCGGGCAAATTCGCCGATATACATGGTGCTGCTCGCAAAGGGGATGTGAAAGGAGCCCACTATAGGCCAGTGGCAGGGGGGAATGCATCCCCGCGGGGGAATCAGCGCCGCAGATGCTGCACAAAGAGCGCGGGCTGTTCGATGGGGTAGAGGTGGCCAGTATGTGACACCAGCTGGCGCTCGTTGACTGACTAGAGGATACCCACCTTGCCTGGCTAGTCCGCTATCGAGATGGTGGGTGTCTCTGATGTTGATTTGACATGATGAACAATTAAAGAACGACCATTAGCGTGTAATTCAGGGGTGATTTCATACTGCCCTTTAATTTCAAAATAATAATCCCAGCGGCCAATCTCTTTTTTATATAACTTCGCTTCAATCTTCCCTTTAGGTAAGCGCTCTATAACACCTTCTTTGACTAATTGGATACAGAAACCTTCATCGGCCTCATCTGATTCAACAATTCGCTCCACCTTTGCTAGATCAGCCAGCATGTCTGTACGATCCTCCTTGCTTGCACCTTTGAAATACTTTAACTCTATAATAATTAATTTTGATGAGGTTTGGATATGCAAGTCAACCCTGCTTTTACGATTTTCAGTCGAACGACCTCGCAAACGATATGATTGATAATCGTGCTGCAAAATGTGTTCAAAGCGAATAATTGCCTCTGGTAAAGCTTTGTAAAGTTCACCAAATAATACAGACTGAAAATCAACTTCCTTGTTTATGGGGTAGGGGTTATCGATTCTTCCCATTGAGCACTCTAATGCTTCTAATATTTCTTTTTTCACTGATTTTCCTAATCAAGAAACTTGGACATCTAAGTGAATAACAGTGACTAGGCGGAAGGCGGTACCAATCCGATAATAGAGCCTTCTGCATCACTCCATAGTGATAGGGGACAGCCACTTTGCTAGGCAAGCTTGCTATCGAGATGGTGGGTGTCCCAGGTTTTTGTCGTCTTTAAATATCTTCATGGTGCGAACTTATACTCGTGATAGTAAGAAGCCTAACGCCCCCATCAAGCGCCGCCGAAGGCGGTCGCTTGGATGGGCTTGTTACACGGCATTTACGATATTGACCTTTACAGAAATGACCTGAGTTCTTGAGTTTAGGAACTCGTAAACAGCTCTAGTTTTATTGATGAATGCACTATCAGCAGATAAGACAATATCACAAAAAGAAGCCATTGAAGCATGTCCAGCATCACTCATTGCGGCAGTAAAGCATTGTTTATCTTTCATTTTTGAGTCTGGATAGTAACCAACTACATTTAGCACATTATAAGCTGATGTAACTTTCTCAAACAAATGCATTTCTCTGAAATTATATATTGGATGCTTAGATATCCCCAGAAACTGTTCAATACTGAACCCTTTATATAGTTCTGAGTTTTTATGGAGCTCCCATATTTTTTCAATTATTTTAGGAGGCTTGATATTATTCAACTGAACTGGCCCAATGCCAGTGGCATCTCTATATTCTTTTACTCCAGACCAGTTTCTATCGTTCTCCACATGTTTTTTCATCTCAAGTGCAGACTGGTTTAATGCATGATCAAAAGACTGCTGCATATTTCCCAATGATTGCTTTATACCTTCAGCTAGATCAGGAAACATTTCTTCAAATTCTTTGGTTTGCTCTGAAATATATTTCAGGAGTTCTTTAAAGGACTCGGACTGTAAATTATTTATATCATCAAAACTATGGCCAACATTTCCTCCGTAAAATTTTAACAATGAACTCGCTGTCGCTTCCTGCATATTTTTATATACAAGTGCTAGATTTTCACAATATTCTGTGTACGCATCAAAGGGATTGCGAACAGTTATTGTTGCGTCACCACGAGGTGTAAAATTCTCATTCATACGAACTTTTAATTGATATGCCTTTAATTCTTGTAATATTTTTAAGAATTCTTCGTGGTTTTGACCAGACCGCTTAATCTCTTTCAAAGTTTCATCAGAGTATACAATTTGATATTTTTCGAGCAGTTCATCCTTGAAGTCTTTTGGATTATGCTTCCTAAGAACATCAAGAATATTCTGATCTAAATATGCTGTCGGTTTTCCTGAATAATGATCCATAAAGTTTGCACTGAGTTGATTATGCCGTGTAACGCCCGCATTTGCGGCTGGTTTGGAGCGCAGCGGAAAACCAGTCCGACAACATGCGCTTGTTGTATGCCTTATAGCGTAATTTATTTGGAGTTCATTATTTCTTGTGCTTCTTTTGTATAAGTTACTAATGAACCACCCGGAGAGTCACCATTTACTGAGAATTGATTGATTGCTGTTAAGAGTATTTCTTTCTTAAATGCCACGTGGATGGCATTTGCCGTTCCGTTGTTAATTCTGGCTGTCAAGGAATCTGGCCATCTGTTAGACAGTTTTTTCGGTGCATTGATTGTATTATATCCAACATACACGCAAATCAATGGTATCTCATACAAATCAACAGCCTTTTCGATTTCGTATGACAACATGCTGCCCGTCTTTCTGGTGTCATCGCTTAATATTACAATGCAGTTTTTTGATGCAGCCAACCGTTCTCTGATTCTTAATTCCAATGTACTCCGAAGACTTGTATCTCTTACGGCTGCAGTTTTGTCATGGCTATTTACAAACTTGAAGTCTATGTTTTTTCCTGCGCTCCATGCTTGCATTGTTGCGTAATACTTAAAATCAGACTCAGTAGGGTTTGTCTTTCCTAGTCCGTCAAAAGCGATATAGGTTCCGGTTCTGTTTGCCATGCTATTCCCCAAGCGATATAAATTTATACATTAGCTGTGACTCAAATTCCATTTTCTATGGCTTTAATATCCAATAGATTTATAGAAGCAATTTTATCATTGTGAATGACTATGTTTAATTTCGCTGGATATTTGAATTTCATTTCACTCACTCGAAATGTCCAAAGCATTATCTTGAGCAATTCCTCATCACTGATATTTTTGTGTTCTTTAATTCGAGTTATGCCAGACCCAAATATTGGAACAGAAACACTTTTCTGAGAATAAACTCGGTTAACGCTATCCCAAAAATTTATTAAGAATTCTAGATACTCAGGCATGCTAAGAACCGCTTTATTCTGGCTATCAAACTTCGAAAATGCAGCCAATAGATAGTCATCTATAAGACAAACAGTTCCTAGTTTGTATTTTTTTGACTTTCCCGTGCGTTTAACATCTCCATCTATTAGCTCGCTATCCTCAAATGGATAATCTTCGATAATGTTATCTAGCTCAGCCACTGATAAATTAGAGTGCTCATTAATGTATATTCCATTCAGTGAGTTCTTGGAGATAATCTTATCGTCCACTTGAGTATCGAAATATTCATTAAATGCTATCACTTTAATGCCGGGCTGACTGAACAAGTCTCCTGTCATTACTGATACTTTGCTTCCATCAATCGAAAGATTCAGGTGTCTGAGATTGTTGTATCTCCACCACAGAGAAAAGTACAAACCAGCAAAGAAAAGTACAACTGACAAACCGGCACAATTTTTATACTTATCGGAAACATCAATAAAAATGAAAGCTATCGAGAAAGTGGCCGATATTATCGACATCATTTTCAAGAACTCCTGACGTACGGACTTGTCTGTAATCTTAACTTTCAATCTATGCTTCCTTTTCCTTGATCAATGATTTTGTAGCCCTATGGCTTGGGCATATAACAGTGATTAGATAGAAGGCGGTACTAACACATTAATACTGCCGTCTATCTAACTCCGCTTCACCCTGATTCAGGGCTCTATAAATAACATTTAAAATCAATGGCTTACCTTCCATCCTCTGAAGCCGACTGTGTTCCCTTGACCTCTTCTTTTTGCACAACCATTACGACTGTATAGAAAATCAGTGTGACCTTGGCCATGGTAAGCGCCGGTATGGCTACCGCACTGGATTTCAGCTTCCAGTGTGCTGCTATTTGGCTGCGCTTGAGGGATGGCGTGGCTCATGGGTGACTCCAACGAGGCGTATGTTGCCAATCGGATATGTTAGCGGGTATGGCGCTGAGGGGAAGGGCAGGGTGATGGATTTCTGGGCGGGATCAAAGAATGAGTCGCTATGGCAAGGGATGTGTCGGCGTAGCGAGTCTGTGAGAGGGGGCTATGCCCCCTCATTGGGCTCATGGGGCGGTTTTGCTGACCTCCTTTAGCCAGCAGCAGGGGTTGGCGGCAGCTATAGCCGCTCGTGAGGGGGAAGGGCTGGTCGCCCTCCCTTACGCCAGTGCCAGTTGCTGGCGGGCGCGCCACAGCCGCTCGTGGAAGAAGAAGACCACGGTGTTGATGGCAGGTTCGATCAGTGCCATCACGCCGCCGGTGAGCAGCTCGCCGCTCAGCAGGTAGGCGACGGCGAAGGCCACCGAGAAGTGCACCAATGCGAAGCTGCTGGTCTTGGCATTCAGGCTGTGGCCCGGTTTGAATTTGTTCCAGGCCAGATCGTGGAAGTAGAAGGCGACCGTGTTGACGGCAGGCTCGATCAGGGCGATCAGACTGGCGGTGAGCAGCTCACCGGTCAGCAGGTAAGCCACGGTGAAGGCGACACCGAAGTGCAGGATGGCAAAGCTGATGGTTTTTTTCATGATGGTGTCTCCTCTGGCGATGAGTGCAGTATCACCCGGAATGACATCAAATGAAAACTATTCTCATCTATTGGCTGAATAGAAAAAACCTATCGACCGAGGCCACCAGATTGGGGCGTTGACTGGATCTATGGCGACGATAGAGTGTGCTTTTGCCATGAAAAAGGAGCTTTCATGACCATCAATGCCAACATTTATGTGCTGTTCATCTTGCTGCTGATGATCATCGTCGGCGTCGTTGCCTGGCGACTGGCGCGGCGCAAGAGTCGGCATCCTGTGCTTATCACCTTCCTGTGCGTGCTGCTCTGCCTTGCACCACCCTTCGCCCTGCTGGCGCTGCTCATTTTGGCGCTCTGGCGAGATATGCCCGTCAGGGCCTAATGCGAGAGGTGCGCCACCCCGGCAACGGCAGACAGAGAAAAGCCCCTTTCGGGGCTTTGTCATGCTTGCGGTCGGTGAGAGGCTCAATCCTCAGCCTTGTTGAGCCACTCCACCTTGTACTGGGCGCCAGCGCCCTGGGCCAGCTTGGCGCACAAGGGTTTCAAGAAGGCTTCTATCTGCTCGGCCAGCATCCAGGGGGGGCTGACGATCAGCATGCCTGAGCCATTCATGCCCCAGTCGCTGGTTTGACCGGCCACTTCCAGCTCGGCGACCAGGACGTTACCGAAGTTCTCCCGTTTGATGGCCCTGAGCATGTCGCGGGACTTGTCTGCCTCCTGACCCAGGATGGGATACCAGAGGGCATAGATGCCGGTGGCCCAGCGCTTCTGGGCCTTTTTCAGGGTATCGACCACGGCGAAGTAGTCTTCTTTCAATTCATAGGGGGGATCGATCAGCACCAGTCCTCGGCGCGGAGTCGGTGGCAGCAGGGCGACCAGTCCCTCGAAACCATCGCGATGATGGACGGCGACGCGAGGGTCATAGCCCATGTTGGCGCGAAGATCCTCCACCTCGTTGTTGTGCAGCTCCATCAGGGCCAGCTTGTCCTGCTCGCGGATAAGGCGGCGCGACAGCTCGGGAGAGCCCGGATAGTAGTGCAGCTCAGAGCTGTTTCCTTCTTGAGCGGGGTTCATCTCTTCGATGACGCCAAGATAGGGGGCCATGGCCGCCCAGTCGCTTCGCTCTTCCCACAGCCGCCCTATGCCGTCGGCATACTCGGCCTTCTTCTGGGACCAGTCGCCGCGCAGATCGTACAGGCCACCACCGGCATGGGTATCGAGCACGATGAAGGGTTTGTCCTTCTTCTTGAGAGACTCGATGATCAGGGCCTGTACGGCATGTTTAAGGACGTCGGCATGATTGCCTGCGTGGAAGGCGTGGCGATAGCTCAGCATATTAGATCTCTCAATGGCCCCTGTTCGGCGCCCAATAAAGTCAGGTAGTTCATCAAATTGTGGCCAGGCTCCCGGCGTGGGGGCGAGGCGCGCAGGCATTGCAGCAGCACACCCTGCTGCAACTGTTCCAGCTCCAGTTCATGGGCCAGCATGGCCTGATACTCATCCTCATCCAGCCGCGCCTTGGCGCTTTGGCGCAGGGCGCGCCAGGGGGCGAGCACGGCCTCGGTCTGCATCAGCGCCGGTTGCAGCTCGGTGAGATCCACGCTGAGCTCGGCAAGATCCAGCCAGTGCAGCAGCAGGGCCAGGTTGACGTTGCCCCCCTGGTTCTGCACGGTGAGCCAGTCCTGGCTGCGCTGGCCATAGACCTTGCCGCTCCAGTGCCAGAAGCGCAGCGGACTGGGCAGGCCGCAGCCGTCGCTCATCAGATCATTGCTCAAAGAAGGCTGACTCCATGGTTTCCAGCTCTTCGCTGAGCGCCATCCAGGCCATCTCCACCTCTTCCAGCTCCTCCTTGATGGGGCCCTGGGATTTGAGCAGCTCGGAGAGCTGTGCCTTGGCACTCTCTTCGTAGATGGCGGGATCGGCGAGTTGCTCCTCCACGGCGGCCAGCTTGTTCTGCAGTTTCTCCATGCTCGCCTCGAGCTTTTCCAGCTTCTGGCGCAGGGGGCGGGTCGCTTGCCGGAACTCCGCCTCACGCCGTTTCTGATCCTTGCGACCCAGGGCCGAGTTGGCGGTCACCACCCCATCGCCGGGCTTGGCATTGGCCTCTTTCTCCTGCTCGCCGAGCCACTTGTGATAGTCGTCCAGATCGCCGTCGAACGCTTCGACCCGGCCGCCGTGCACCAGATAGAAGTCATCGGTGGTGGTACGCAGCAGGTGACGGTCGTGGGAGACCACCACCATGGCGCCTTCGAAGCCTTGCAGCGCCATGGTCAGGGCGTGGCGCATCTCCAAGTCCAGGTGGTTGGTCGGTTCATCTAGCAGCAGCAGGTTCGGCTTTTGCCAGGTGACCAGGGCCAGCACCAGTCGGGCCTTCTCGCCACCGGAGAAGGGGGCCACCTTGTCCAGGGCCTTGTCGCCATGGAAGCCGAAGCTGCCCAGATAGTTGCGCAGCTCCTGCTCTGTCTTGTCCGGGGCGAGGCGAACCAGGTGATCGAGAGGGGTGTCGTCCAGACGCAGGGTCTCGAGCTGATGCTGGGCGAAGTAGCCGATGCTGACCCCGGCACTCACTTCGAGCTTGCCGGATAGCGGCGGATTGGAGCCCGACAGCATCTTGATGAAGGTCGACTTACCGGCGCCGTTGCGCCCCAGCAGGCCGATGCGCGAGCCGGGTACCAGGTTGAGTTTGATCTTCTCCAGGATCACCTTGTCGCCATAACCGGCGCTGAGGTTCTCCATGACGATGAGCGGAGTCGGCAGGGCCGAGGGCTCGCGAAATTCGAAGCTGAATTCGGAATCGGCGTGGGCAGGCAGGATCTTCTCCATCCGTTCCATGGCCTTGAGGCGACTCTGGGCCTGGCGGGCCTTGGAGGCCTTGTAGCGGAATCTGTCCACATACTCCTGCATGTGGGACATCTCCCGCTGCTGCTTCTCATACATGGACTGCTGCTGGGCCAGCTGCTCGGCGCGCTGCAACTCGAAGTCGGAGTAGCCGCCGGTGTATTCGTTCAGGCGACCATTCTCGATGTGGATGATGCGATTGATGACCGAATCGAGAAAATCCCGGTCGTGGGAAATGAGGACGAGTGTGCCCTGATAGCCCTTGAGCCACTTCTCCAGCCAGATGACGGCATCCAAGTCCAGGTGGTTGGTCGGTTCATCGAGCAAGAGCAGATCCGAGCGGCACAGCAGGGCCTGGGCGAGGTTCAGGCGCATGCGCCAGCCACCGGAGAAGCTGCGCACCGGCGAGCCGAGCTGTTCATCGCTAAAGCCCAGGCCGTGCAGCAACTCGGCGGCGCGGGCGCGGATGCTGTAGGCGCCTATGGTGTCGAGCCTGCCGTGCAGCTCGGCCACCAGCAGACCGTCGTCATCCTGCTCGGCCTTGGCGAGCTGGGCTTCGAGGGCGCGAAACTCTTTGTCGCCGTCGATCACATAGTCGAGGGCCGAGCAATCCAGCGCCGGGGTCTCCTGGGCGACACCGGCTATCTGCCAGCCGACCGGCAGCGAGAAGCTGCCGCTGTCTATGGTGAGTTCACCGCGGATCAGGGCGAAGAAGGTGGATTTGCCACAGCCGTTCTTGCCCACCAGGCCCACTTTGTGGCCCGGATGTATGGTGGCGGAGGCGTTGTCCAGCAGCTTGCGGCCGCCGCGGATCAGTTCGATTTGACTGGCAACTATCATGGGTGGGATCTGCTTGCTCGAGAATGAAGAATAAAACCGGTGCAGATATTACCATGACAGGGATCTGCGCGTGCGGGAACCGGGATAAAACTGACGGGATGTTACGTGAAATGAGGGGGATTTGCACTTGAGCCGACTGGTGCGCAGCCGATAAAGATGTCATAAAAGGGGAGCCTGGGCAGCCTTGCCCCTGGCCCCGCTGTCGGGACAGGTATCCCGGCCCAGGATAAGGAGTCTGCCATGCAGGTTGAAACCATAATGACGACCCGGGTCGTGACCGTTGAGATGGACGACCGCCTGAGCGTCATCAAGGAGATCTTCGAGCAGGCCAATTTTCGCCATTTGCTGGTCATCGAAGAGGGGCAGATAATCGGCATCATCTCTGATCGGGATCTGCTTCAGGCACTGAGCCCCTATCTGGACTCTGCCGCCGAGCAGAGCCGCGATACCGAGACCCTCAATCGCCGCGCCCACCAGATCATGACCCGGGATCCGGTCACTGTCTCCTCCCACCAGACCCTGGCCTATGCGGCCCGGCTGATGCTGGACAAGAAGGTCTCCTGCCTGCCGGTGCTGGATCAGGGGCAACTGGTCGGGGTGCTGAGCTGGAAGGATCTGCTCAAGGCCGCGCTCGAAGGTGGCAGCCTCTAGCGCTGTCGCCACTGGCCACTGGCTCAGCAGTCAGCATGACAAAGGGCTCCGTGGAGCCCTTTTTATTGTCTTGTCATTGATCCCGGCGATCAGGGCAGGGGCTCGACCAGCAAGATGTGGGAGTCTGTGCCCACCACCTTGACCCGGCTACCCGCGGCCAGGTTGCTGGCGCAGCGCACCGTCCAGACGGTGTCATCCAGATGCACCCGGCTCATCCCCTGGCTGACATCATCGAGCAGCGTCAGCTCCCGCCCCATGTAGCTCTGCATCCGTTCGTTGATGGGGGCGGCCGCATCGCGGCTCGAGCGGTCGCGCTTGTGCTGCCAGCGCCACCAGGCCCAGGTGGTGATCAGGGATTGCAGGGCGAACAGCAGCAGTTGCCATTGCCAGCCAAAGGGCCAGAGCAGCAGCAAGATCCCCACCTCAAGCGCGGCTATGCCTGTCCAGAGCAGGAAGCCGACCGAACCCAGCACCTCGATGGCGAGCAGCGCGAAGCCAAGCCCCAGCCAGTGCCAATGGGTCAGGCCTGCCAGCAGTTCGGTCATTTTTTCTCGCCCTTGTTGAACAGCTCTGTCATGCCGGCTATCGAGCCTATCAGGCTGCCCGCTTCCAGCGGCATCATGATGATCTTGCTGTTGGGGCCTTCACCGATCCGGGCCAGAGCCTCGGTATATTTCTGGGCGACGAAGTAGTTGACCGCCTGCATGTCCCCCTCGGCGATAGCCCGGGAGACCATCTGGGTTGCCTTGGCTTCGGCCTCGGCGGCCCGTTCCCGCGCCTCGGCGGCGAGGAAGGCGGCCTGGCGTTCCCCCTCGGCCTTGAGGATCTGGGACTGCTTCTCCCCCTCGGCCTTCAATATCTTGGACTGGCGCACCCCTTCGGCTTCAAGCACCTCGGCCCGTTTCTGGCGTTCTGCCTTCATCTGGGCATTCATGGCTTCGACCAGTGCCATGGGGGGACGCACATCCTTGATCTCTATCCGGGTCACCTTGATGCCCCAGGGGGCGGTGGCGGCATCCATGGTGCGCAGCAGCTTCTCGTTGATGGTGTCGCGCTGGGAGAGCATCTCGTCCAGCTCCATGGCACCGAGCACGGTCCGCATATTGGTCATGGTGAGATTGCGGATGGCGCTGGTGAGATCGTTGACCTCATAGGCCGCCTTACGGGCATCGACGACCTGCACGAAGCTGATGGCGTCTATGGTGACGTTGGCGTTATCCCGGGAGATCACCTCCTGGGCGGCGATGTCGAGCACCTGTTCCATCATGATGATCTTGTGGCCGACGCGGTCCACATAGGGGATCAGCAGATTGAGGCCGGGGGAGAGGGTGCGGGTGTAACGGCCGAAGCGTTCCACGGTCCAGTTGAAGCCTTGGGGCACTATCTTGATGCCAGCCCCCAGGGTCGCTATCACCAAGAAGACAAAAATCCCTAGGACTATCAGTGACTCATTCATTATCAGCTCCTTATGAAACACAGTGCGCTAGCCTATGCCTTCGCCTGAAACACCACAAGCTTAGGTTTATTCTGACTCGCCCAGCTGTCGTTTTAATTACCAAAACGTCTTAAAAAGCATTTTTTATTATTTTGAGGGATAAGTAAGCCTGCCTATAGTCCCCTGAGTTAAGCAGTATTGAGGGATGCGTCGAGATGGATTACTTACCTATGTTTGCCAAGTTGGAAGGCCGCCCGGTACTGCTGGTGGGTGGGGGCGAGGTTGCCCTGCGCAAGGCGCGCCTGCTGCTGGCCGCGGGTGCCAGAGTGACGCTGGTTTCCCCTCTCCTCGCCACTGAATTTGATGAGCTGGCGGGCCGTTTCAACCATCTGCCAGTGCGGTTTGAGCCCGCCCATCTTGCGGGGCAACTGCTGGTGGTGGCCGCCACCGACGATAACGAGGTCAACGGCCTCGTCTATGAGAGCGCCACCGAGCTGGGTCTGTTCGTCAATGTGGTCGATGACCCCGCCCGCTCCAGCTTCATCTTCCCCTCCATCATCGACAGGTCTCCCATCATGGTGGCCGTCTCCAGCGGCGGCAAGGCCCCGGTGCTGGTGCGTCTGTTGCGCGAGCGGCTCGAGAGCCTGCTGCCCCGCCATCTGGGTGGCTTGGCCGAGCTCTCTGGCCGAGTGCGTGAGCGCGCCAAGCAGCTGCTTGGGTCACTCTCGGATCGCCGCCGCTTCTGGGAGCGGGCCTTCGCCTCCAATGCCCTGGCGGGGTTTATCGAGAAGCAGGATTGGCAAAGTGCCGAGGCTTGGCTCAATGAGGGGCTGGACAAGGCGCAGCGGGAGCTGGGCGAGGTGGTGCTGGTCGGTGCTGGCCCCGGCGATCCTGGCTTGCTGACCCTCAAGGGCTTGCAGCAGATCCAGCAGGCGGAAGTGGTGCTCTACGACCAGCTGGTCTCCCCCGAGATCCTGGATCTGGTGCGCCGTGATGCCACCCTGATCTCGGTGGGCAAGAAGGCAGGGGATCACAGCGTGCCCCAGGAGGAGACCAATCGCCTGCTGGTGCAATACGCCAAGGCGGGCAACCGGGTGGTGCGTCTCAAGGGTGGCGATCCCTTCATGTTTGGTCGCGGCGGTGAGGAGCTGGAGGTGCTGGCAGACGAGGGGATCCCCTTCTCCGTGGTGCCCGGCATCACGGCGGCGGCAGGCGCCACCGCCTATGCGGGCATACCGCTCACTCACCGCGACCATGCCCAGAGCGCCGTCTTCATCACCGGTCACTGCCAGAAAGCGGGCCAGGAACCCGACTGGCAGCAGCTCGCGGCCACCAACCAGACCCTGGTGATTTACATGGGGCTGATGCGCTCCGAACACATTCAGCAGCAGCTGATTGACCATGGCCGCAAGGCTCAGACGCCGATCGCCATCATAGAGCGCGGCACCCAGGCCCGGCAGAAGGTGTTGACCGGCACCCTGGGGGAGTTGGCCAGCTTGGCTCAGCGGGCGGCAAGCCCCTCCCTCATCGTCATCGGCGAGGTGGTGTCACTGCGCGACCGACTCGCCTGGTTTGGCGAGAAAAGTGGGGATAAAAGCGCAGAGACAAACGCTGAGCCAAGTGGCAACGACCTGAAACTGGTCAGCCTGGCCTGACCCTGACAGACCCGATTTGATTTGCCGGTGAGGCGCGAGCCTTATCGAACTGAACCCGAACCGCGCTCTGACCAAGCGCGTTAGCCAGACCAGAGGACCCGACATGGACCGTGAAAGATTGACTCATTTGCAGCAACTGGAAGCCGAGAGCATCCATATCATCCGCGAGGTGGCTGCCGAATTTGAAAACCCGGTGATGATGTACTCCATCGGCAAGGACTCCTCCGTCATGCTGCACCTGGCCCGCAAGGCCTTCTATCCGGGCAAGATCCCCTTCCCCCTGCTGCACGTGGACACCAACTGGAAGTTCAAGGAGATGATCAAGTTCCGGGACGAGACCGCCAAGAAGTACGGGCTGGATCTCATCGTCCACAAGAACCCGGATGGCCTGGCCATGGACATCAACCCCTTCGTGCACGGCAGTGGCAAGCACACCGACATCATGAAGACCGAGGGGCTCAAGCAGGCGCTCAACAAGTACGGTTTCGATGCCGCCTTCGGTGGTGCCCGCCGGGACGAGGAGAAGTCCCGGGCCAAGGAGCGGGTCTACTCCTTCCGTGACAAGTCCCACCGCTGGGATCCGAAAAACCAGCGGCCCGAACTGTGGCGCGTCTACAACAGCCAGGTCAACAAGGGGGAGAGCATCCGGGTCTTCCCGCTCTCCAACTGGACCGAGCTGGACATCTGGCAATACATCTATCTCGAGAACATCGACATAGTGCCGCTCTACTTTGCCGCCATGCGCCCCGTGGTGGAGCGCAGTGGCATCAAGATCATGGTGGATGACGAGCGCATGCCCATAGGCCCGGATGACGAGGTGAAGCAGGAGCTGGTGCGCTTCCGCACCCTGGGTTGCTACCCGCTGACCGGTGCCATCGAGTCCGATGCCACCACCTTGCCGGAGATCATCGAGGAGATGCTGCTCACTACCTCGAGCGAGCGGCAGGGACGATTGATTGACCACGATCAGGCCGGCTCCATGGAGCAGAAGAAGCGTCAGGGATATTTCTAAGGAATCGCATCATGAACAACCATATTCAGACCGCCATCAGCGAACAGGGCATTGAAGCCTACTTGCACGCCCAGCAACACAAGAGCCTGCTGCGCTTTCTCACCTGCGGCAGCGTGGACGACGGCAAGAGCACTCTCATCGGTCGCCTGCTGCATGACTCCCAGCAGATCTATGAAGATCAGCTCAAAGCCCTGGAGTCCGACAGCCAGAAGCTCGGCACCACAGGCGAGAAGCTGGACCTGGCGCTGCTGGTGGATGGTTTGCAGGCCGAGCGCGAGCAGGGCATCACCATAGACGTCGCCTATCGCTATTTCTCGACCGCCAAGCGCAAGTTCATCATCTCGGATACCCCGGGCCACGAGCAGTACACCCGCAACATGGCGACCGGTGCTTCCACCTGCGATCTGGCCATCATCCTGATCGACGCCCGCAAGGGGGTGCTGGATCAGACCCGTCGTCACAGCTTTATCGCCAGCCTGCTCGGCATCAAGCAGTTCGTGGTCGCGGTCAACAAGATGGATCTGGTGGAGTTCAGCCAGGAGGTGTTCGATCGCATCAGTAGCGATTACCGCGAATTCGCCAAGAAGCTCGCTGTGGATTCTATTCAGCTAGTGCCGGTCTCCGCCCTGGACGGGGACAACGTGGTCAATGCGAGCGACAAGCTGGCCTGGTATCAGGGCGAGACCCTGCTCTCCTTGCTGGAGAGCGCCGAGGTGGAGCGCGAGCTGGAACGCCATCCGGTGCGCCTGCCGGTGCAGTATGTCAGCCGTCCCAACCTCGATTTTCGCGGCTTCGCGGGTACCCTGGCCTCCGGCATCCTGCGAGTCGGCGACACCTTGGCGGTGTTGCCATCCGGCAAGCAGAGCACTGTGAAGCGCATCGTCACCTTCGACGGCGATCTGGAATATGCCCTGCCGGGTCAGGCCATCACAGTCACTTTTGCCGATGAAATAGACATCAGCCGCGGCGACCTGCTGGTGGATGCCGCGAGGCAGCCCCGGGTGACCCAGAACGTGCTGGCCCACATCGTCTGGATGGGGGAGGAGTCCCTGCAGCCGGGCCGGGTCTACGATATCAAGCTGGCCACCAAGAAGACTCGGGGTCAGGTCGAGGTCGTGCGCCACCGCATCGAGATCAACAAGCTCGACGAGCTGGCGGCTTCCGAGCTCAAGCTCAACGAGATCGGCCTGTGCGAGCTGAGCCTGACCGACCCGGTTGCCTTTGATCCCTACACGGATATCCGCGACACCGGCAGTTTCATCCTCATTGACCGGTTGACCAACGTCACCGTCGGGGCTGGCATGATAGTGGAAGGGCTGGCCGCAAAAGCGGTGGCCGGGCAGTACAGCGAGTTTGAAGTTGAATTCAATGCCCTGGTACGCAAGCACTTCCCGCACTGGCAGGCGCTGACCATCGCCAACGGCAAGGAGTAAGTCCATGACCTGGCAACAATCCCTGGTGCTGGGTCTGCTGGCTGCCCTCATTGTCCTGTTGATCCAGGGTAAACTCCGCCCGGCGCTGCTCTTCTCGGGCGCCGTGCTCATCACCTATCTGAGCGGGCTGGCGGACATCAACGCCGTGGTGGCGGGTTACACCAACAGTGCCTTGCTGACCCTGGTGTTGCTGCTGCTGGTGTCGCTCGCGGTGGAGAAGACCCGGGTCATGAGCTGGTTCGCCAATCTGGTGGGCACGGGGTCGTTCAACAAGGTGCTGGTGAAGCTGTGGTTCTCCACGGCTTTCCTGTCGGCCTTCGTCAACAACACGGCGGTGGTGGCCTCCATGCTGGGGGCTGTCAAACGCAATCCCAACCATGCGCCCTCCCGCTTGCTGCTGCCGATGTGCTTCGCGGCGACCTTCGGTGGCGTACTGACCCTGATCGGCACCTCCACCAACCTGATCGTCAACAGCTTCCTCATCAAGATGGGGGCCGAGCCCCTTGGCATGTTCGACTTCTTTATGGTGGGAGCGGGGACCCTGCTGACCGGCCTTATCGCCGTGCTGCTGTTTGCCCGCTATCTGCCGGAGCAGGATACCGAGATGAGCCGGGAATCTGGCTATTTTCTCGAGGCCAAGGTGGGCGCAGGCTCGCCCCTGGCCGGGCGCAGCGTCAAGGAGAATGGGCTGCGCAGCCTCAAGAGCCTCTATCTGGCCGAAATCATTCGCGGCAGTCAGGTGATCTGCCCGGTGCAGCCGGAGCACGAGCTGCACGAAGGGGACATGTTGCTGTTTTGCGGCGACGTGGAGAGCGTCGGCGTGTTGCAAGAGCTCAAGGGGCTGGAACTCTATGGCCAGCACCGGCTCAACGGCCAGCATCTGGTGGAGGTGATCGTCAGCCACAGCTCGCGGCTGGTGGGGCAATCCATCAAGGATGCGGAGTTTCGCACCCACTTCGATGCGGTGGTGCTGGCGGTACGCCGGGGCGAGACTCAGCTCACCGGCGGTCTGGGCCAGATTGAATTGCATGCCGGCGATACCCTGCTGTTGGCCCCCGGCCCTAAGTTTGCCAGCAACAAGTCCCTCTCCCGGGAGTTTGTGGTGGTGAGCGGACTGGAAGCCTCCACCCGGCTCGATGGCAAGCGCAGCGCCGCCGTGGTGCTGGGCTTTCTCGGGGTGCTGGCGCTGTCGGTGCTGGATCTAGTGCCCCTGTTCAAGGGCTTGTTGCTGATGCTGGTGGCGCTGCTATTCACCCGTATCCTGACCCTGGACGAGATCCGCCGCCGCTTTCCGCTGGATATCTGGCTGGTGGTGGGGGGCGCGCTCGCCATCGCCGATCAGCTGGAGAGCAGTGGTCTGGCCAAGTTGATTGCCGACGCCTTGATGGGGGAGTTCAATGGTGCCAGCCCCATCATCGCCTTTATCGGCATCTACTTCTTCACCCTGGTGCTGACCGAGTTGATGAGCAACAACGCCGCCGCTGCCCTGGCCTTCCCCATGGGCTATCAGCTGGCGCTCAGCATGGATGTTTCCACCATGCCGTTCATCCTGGCGGTGCTGTTTGGTGCCAGCTCCAGCTTTATATTGCCCTATGGCTATCAGACCAATCTGATGGTCTATGCGGCGGGCAACTACAAGATGCCGGACTACCTCAAGCTGGCCCTGCCGGTCTCCCTGGCCTACAGCATCGGGGTGATCATCATGGTGCCCCTGCTGTTTCCGTTTTGATGGGGGCGGGTGATACCGGCAGGATCATGGGAAGCGATGCAAGGCATTGAGATGCGCAGCAGTGGGCAGCGGCAAGCCGCCCATTGATGGGCAGAGGCTTGGTTGCGGGAAGTCAGAAGAGTTTCAGCGTGGCAGCGTCAATGCCAAACAAGGAGTTTTAGATGAGCAATATCGTGTGGCACGACCATGCCGTCAGCAAGCAGAGCCGCTCTGAATTGAAGGGGCAAAAGCCGCAAGTCATCTGGTTTACCGGCCTGTCCGGGGCGGGAAAATCCACCCTGGCGGGGGCCCTGGAACAGGCGCTGGCGGCCGAGGGCAAGCACACCTATCTGCTGGATGGCGACAATGTGCGCCACGGCCTCTGTGGGGATCTCGGTTTCGACGACGCCGCCCGTCAGGAGAATATCCGCCGGGTCGGCGAGGTGGCGAAACTGATGGTGGATGCGGGCCTGATCGTGCTCACCGCCTTTATCTCACCGTTCCGTGCCGAGCGGGCGCTGGTGCGCAATCTGTTGGGAGCGGACGAGTTCGTCGAGGTGTTTGTCGATGCGCCGCTCGCCATCTGTGAAGAGCGGGATCCCAAGGGGCTCTACAAGAAGGCGCGGGCCGGGGAAATTCGTAATTTCACCGGTATAGATTCCGCCTACGAGGCGCCGGAGCAACCCGAGATCCACCTGCTCAACGCCGGTAAACCGGTGGCCGTGCTGGTGGATGAACTGCTGACAGCCCTGCGGCAGCGGGGGTTGATCGACTGATGTCGATTGTTGGTACCGTGCGTAAATAAACAAGGGGCAATTGCCCCTTTGTTTATTTCCTGCCAACCATTCCCCGTGTCTCTGTCGTTATTTATCCGCGGAGCGTTTTCGAGACCGTAGGGTGCAATAAGCGCAGCGCATTGCACCGCGAACCTTGCGGTTGCCTCTCTGCCGAGAAAGTTCGATGCGGCTACCATACCTTCGCCGCCGGGATCTCGCTGACGTTGGCCATGTAGCACGGGCCGAGTCGTTTGGCTTCAAAAGGAAATCATTTTGTTGTAGGGTGGATTTCATTTGAGGCAATGGAACTCAGATGTCAAAGCATGCAGCCAAGGTTGGTAACATCGGCACTGACCATGAAGGATTTCATCCAACAGCTATTACGGCAGGCTCGCCAGATGTCTTGATCGACGGCATCCCCGCCGCCAGGGTTGGCGATCCACTAGCTCCTCACGACAAGCCTAATCACCCACCACACCCACGCAAGATCTCATCTGGCTCATCAACTGTGCTCGTCAATGGCAAGCCCTTGGCCATCACCGGTGGCTCAGTCGATTGTGGTGGGATAATCATTGGGTCTGGTACGGTTGTTGTGGGGGACATGGCTCCACCTCCTTCTACATTCATCCCCATCATCCCCCCTTCTCCGGTGTTTGATGAAATGATCAAGCTTGTCTCCGAAGAAGGCACACCATTATCGAACACGCCTTACTTTGTTGAACTACCTGGTGGGGAGACAATGCAAGGTTTTACCGATCTTAACGGTTGTGTTCCACGCATCAAGACAGAGAAAGAGGATGTCTTGCGTACATATTTTGGTGTTGTTGCTTTAGAAAGGTGGAAGCAATGAGTGATATGACGAACTATGTATATAAGAAGCCAATTAATACAAATGAAGAGTCTGGCTCGGTTCATGAAGTAACATCAACATGGATGCCAGCAAGGGCGTTCTTTTTTTCTGTTGTTGAGTCTATTGGGAAAGAAGGGTTTCTCGTCAGAAAAATTTACAGCTCTATTGATGACCCATTCCTGCAGCAGAAAAACCTTCCAAAATATCAAGCGTTGATGGAGGTATTCCCTGAGCGGTATGGGCTGAATCCGAAGAATATTAATTCAAGTGTTACTGTCGCTGAGCATGTTATGGGAAATAACATGTCTAAATATAGTTCGACTAGTGTACTGTTCCCTGGCGGTTCGCCGAGATTTAATGGAAAATCTATATTTATAGATATTCATAAGGCTCTGCAGTCAGGTACGACGATAGTACAAACAAGTGAAATAATTAGTGAGTTGGAAAAATATAAAAACCTATATCCAAAGCAAACAAAGCGAATAGATAAAATTTCAGGCTACGTGCAGAATATTGACAAAGAAGCATTGCTACTGGGAAAAGTACCGGCCAAAGCAGTGTTTAATGAGAGTTCGTTGGCTATCACTCAAAAAATGGTGCAAGCGGGACGAGTTGTTAAGGTCTTTGGATTCGCTTTCACGGCATATGACTTGGGAAAAGCCTCAAAAACTTCGGTAGAACTCGGTAGTGTTAAGCCCATTTCAGCTGAGGTGGTCCGGCAAGCCGGTGGATGGGGTGGGGCAATCGCTGGGGCTAAGGTTGGCGCGGTCACAGGGGCGGCTCTTGGGATCGAGACTGGTCCTGGTGCCATCATAACTGGCCTGGTTGGCGGTATTGTCGCTGGTGCGGCAGGGTACTACGGTGCAGACTGGATAGCAGATCATATTTATGAAGATTAAATTGATGAGTATTCTGAACAATCTACTAGGGAAACAGCGATCCGCAGAACCGTTGGACATGAAAGGTATTTTCAGCGGCTCAGGTTTTTCTGAGGCACCACTTCATGCTTACAAAGGGTATCCGACTCCACTACCGCCAGATGCGGTGATTGAAGCATATCTTGTACGTTTCCTTGTATCGGAAGAGAACCTGAGTCGCCTTTTCCTGATGTTCGAGAAGGCAGGTTATGTGGTCAATCCGGGGCAGCATACCCAAGTCATGGAGAGATCGCAGGAGCCGATTGGTAAAAAGGTAATGCTTTTTTTACACCCCTCATTTTCGGGAACTGTTGTCTCGTGTGCAAGTGATGACCTCGATGTGCTTGAAGCACTCCAGCAGACCAGGCTAGATCCGCCTCTCCCGGCAGACTCATTCCCATGGATTGATCCCGAAGGTTTGGGATCCCTGCAGGGCGACATCGAATACTGGTGGATGCATCTTTGGTTGCCATTTTGGGTGTCATTGAACCAAGAAGAGCAATTATCCTTGGAGCTTGAACCAGAATGGCGTGAATTCATCGAGAATCATCAACCATCGCCCCCCCAATAACTGCTTGCTCTCGCCTATTCCATTTTTACGCTTTGCGCACTATCCCTGAATATACAGATATTGGGGCAGTCACCATTTTAAGTGGGGTGCAGCGGGGGAAGGCCTGCTTGGCGAGGTCTATGGCCAGCAGCAGTGAGTCGCCAATGGCTGAAGGACGGGCGAAATCTCGTCAGGGACAACGCTTTCGTATCCTGTGTGGCGCAGCCACAGCAAGCGACGAGGCGCTTGGTCGAGATCTTAAGAGGGGGCATCAGCCCCCTTCGTTTTCCTGGGTCGGGGCTGTGGTGACGCTCACCTCCATGGTGAGCCCCTGACCGAGCACGGCTTTCAGATCTTGCAGGTACTCTTCCAGCGGCAACTCCTGTAACAGCTGGGCGAGTTCGTTGCCCACTGGCGTCAGACGGTAGTAGAGCAGGGTGATGTTGGCCTGCTTGCGTTGCAGGCGCCACTGCTGGTTACCAAACGCCAGCTCGACCCCATCGGCAGGCAGGGGGCCGGATTCCAGTTCGCCCCTGTGCAACAGGCCGAGTTCAAAGAGCTGCAACAGGGCGCCATAGGGGAGCCGGTATTTGCCAAGGCCAAGGCGGGTCACCTTGGCGCGGGTGAGCAGGCTGGCGCCCTTGTGCAGGCCCAGCAGCAGACGCTGCTCATCGCTGCCCGCATAGTGGCAGGAGAGCGCGCAGACTCGCTGAAACAGCATGGCTTCGCGCTGGGTCATCTCCTTGAGGGTGGCCAGGGCGCGGATCGAGAAGCGGCCCGGTGTGGCGACCTCGATGGCGAAGATGCGACCCCACAACTGCTGCATGGGCACCATGCTGATATCTTCGGCCAGTTGCAGGAAACGGGTCAGCCAGTCGCTGTCCATCTCGCCGCCGGCGGCGCTCTCCTCGCAGTGGCGGGACGCCATCACCATGATGGCTTCCAGGTTGCGCTGGCGTGCCGCCTGATCCGCGAGTTGGCGAAAGCTGGCCCTCTGCTCGAAGGTGCTGTCGGTGTTGCGGGTCAGCATGCCGTCTATGCCGCGGCTGCGGGCCAGACGCAGGGTCTGTTCCTGGCTGCTGAGGATGGCACTCTCTTTCTTGGGTGGGGGCAGATCGGCCATGGCGGCTCCATGCACAAGGGGACTGGGGTCAGATGTTACTCTAGTTGGCCCGACCGGTAATACCCCCGTGCGGCAGGTTGGGACTCAGTAAGCAGAACGGCCCCGAGGGGCCGTTTTGCGAGTACCTGAATGACGGCGACCGAAGCCGCCGCGACTACTCCTCGTAGACGGCGACCTCGACCGCTTCCATGCTGTAGCCGGTGTTGGCCATATCCTGACTGGTGCTTACCGTCTTGATCTTGCCCTTGACCCAGATGGCATCCCAGAGGTCATCCACGGGGGCGCCTTTGGGGTAGCTGACATAGACCACCTGATTGGTGGGCGGGGGCGGCACATGAATACAGGCGCCAAAATAGGGCACCAGCAGGAAGGCGGTGACCTTCTTGGCATCCCCCTCCAGTGGCACCACGAAGCCGGGCAGGCGGATCTCCTGACCATCCAGCGCCTTGTTGACCTCCCCGACCGGCTGCGGCACTGAGCTCATGTCGCCATCATGGGGCACTGGCGGGGGCGGCAGCACGCTCTGGCCCGGCGGCAGCAGAGCATCCCAATCCAGGGTCTTGAACGGTTCGGCGGCCTGGGCTGGCAGCACCAGCAGGCCCGCCAACAGCACCATGAGTCTCAACATCATCTTCTGTCCTTCTCGATTCTTCACACGCGGATACTCATGCCGTCGCTCAGGCTGTAGCGATAGGCGCGGGCGGCAGGCAGCAGGCCGATGATCACTCCCGCCAGCCAGACCAGCCCCAGCAGTTGCCACTCATAGGCGCTTGGCAGTGCCAGGCCAAGTTGCAGGCCATAGTGGCTGAGCAGCCAGGGCGAGGCAAGCCCCTGGCCCAGATAGAGGGCGGCGACGCCAAGCACTATCCCTAAGCTGGTCAGGGCCATGGCCTCCATGGTCAGCAGGGTAAACAGGTGCCCCGGGCCTGCGCCAAGGGATCTCAGTATGGCGAGCTCGCGGCGCCGTTCGTTGAGCCCGGCCAGCAAGGTAGTGAGCATGCCGATGAGCCCGGCAACCACCACGAAGGCGGCGATGACGGAGAGCGCCGTCTCGGCCACGCTCATCATGGCCCACAGCTCCTGCAGGGCTGCCCCAGGCAGGATCGCCATCAGCGGCTCGCTCGGGTAGGTGTTGATGGCGCGCTGCAGCTGGAATGCCAGGATGCGGTTGCTCAGCCCCACCATGAAGGCGGTGATGGTCTTGGGGGTGAGATCCTGCTCCAGCGCCTGATCGGCGGTGACATTCTTGCTGTGACGACCCGTGTCCCAGCCCAGATGGATCGCCTCTATGCCCGCCAGCGGCACATGCACGGTGCGATCGATGGGGGTGCCCGTCGGCGCCAGTATGCCCACGACGGTGAAGGGCAGGTTGTCATGCTGGCTGAACGAGGTATTGCCGGCGCCATGGGCGATGACGATGGACTGGCCCAGGTGGTAGCCGAGCTTGGCCGCCACCTGGGCGCCGAGCACGGCCTCGAACGGTGTCTGGAAGGGGCGCCCCTCCCGCATCACCAGGGCTTGCTGGCGACCGTATTTGAGGTGCTTAAAGTAGTCGCCATTGGTGCCCAATACCCGGAACCCCTTGTGGGAGTCGCCGAGGGAGAGGGGGATGGTCCAGGCGATGCCGGGCCTGTCCTTGATGGCCTGGTAGGAGTCCCAGCCGACATTATTGGTGGGATTGCCGATCCGAAATACCGAGTAGAGCAGCAGGTTAACCTGGCCGGAGCGGGCGCCGACGATGAGATCCGTGCCCGAGACGGTATTGGCGAAGCTCTCGCGAGCCTGCATCCGCACCCGTTCCACGCCAAGCAGCAGGGTGACGCTGATGGCGACCGCCAGCAGGGTGAGACCGGCAGTCAGCCGCCGGGCCCAGAGACTTTGCAGGGCAAGTTTTAGCATGTGGCCCTCCGATTGAGCTGATGCAGATCTTCCACTCGGGGAAACAGGGGTTCGAGATGGGGATCGTGACTGACGAAGATGAGGGTGCTGCCCTGCTTGTCGCACTCCTCGAATAACAGGCGGATGAAGGCGGCCCTGTTGTCGGTATCGAGCGCCGAGGTAGGTTCGTCGGCGATCACCAGCTGGGGTGAGCCGATCAGGGCGCGAGCGGCGGCAACCCGCTGCTGCTGGCCGATGCTCAGGGCATGGACAGGTCGCGTCAGGGCATCGCCGGGCAGTTGCAGTTCACCGAGCAGGCGACGCGCCTCTTGTTCGGGCGAACCCTGGAGTCTGGCGCGCTTCTGTGGCGAGAAAGTGAGTGCTGTGGTGACATTGTCCAGCACGCTCAAAAAAGGCAACAAATTGAATTGTTGGAAGATATAACCCAAATGGTCGGCGCGGAAGCGATCCCGCGCCCGACCTGAGAGCTGGGCCAATGGCTGGCCCAGCACCTCGAGTCTGCCCTGGTTGGCTATCTGGATCCCCGCCAGCAGGCCAAGCAGGGTCGATTTTCCCGAACCTGAGGGGCCCTTGATGAAGACACGCTCTCCCTGTTCTATCCGTAGAGAGGGCAGTTCGAGTACGGCATCCTGACCCGGCCAGGCGAATGCGAGATCTTTGATCTCAACCACGGCAGTCGTCATGGGATCACCAGTTCACTGTGTTGGCGGTAGGAGTCAGCTCGGCGGCGGTCTGGCCGCTGGGCAAGATGCCCTGCACCGTCAGCTTGCTGAGACTGGGATATACCGAGAACAGCTTGGCAGTCAGGCCATTGAGTCGATCCGGGGCTGTGCAGTTGTAGGTATAGATGGCGCCGAGATCGGCATGGCCATCGTGCTCATGAGCGGCGTCATGGTCGTGACCTTCATGTTCTTCGTGGGCGGCATCATGGTTGTGGTCTGCATGATGCTCGTCGTGGGCGGCGTCATGGTCATGCCCTTCATGATCCTCTTCCGGCTGGGGTGCCTTGATCTCCTGATGCGCCAACTGGCACGCGGCGGCCGGGGCTATGCCAAACAGGGTTTCCGGCTGCTTGAGCTGGGCGAGGGCCTTGGCATATTGCGCCTTCTCCTCGGCCGTGGTGGCGGCGTGCTCAAAACCGACCAGGTCGGCGGCCGGGGCCTGCAGCTCAATCATCAGCTGATTGCCATCGACGACAAAGTTGAGCAGGCCGTGGCCATGTTCATGGGCGCCATGGCTGTGGCTCTCTTCATGTTCGTGATTGGCCTGGGCGCCAAAGGTGGCCAGCGCCAGCAACAAAGTTACAGCTTTCATTATTCATCCTTTAAAACAATAAGATAAGAGGGTTATGGCTTAACAGAAAAAGGATGAGGGTGGGCCGCGAATGGGCTGGGTTGGTGCCGATGGCAGGCTGGGGTTGAGGATGGGAAGGGGAGTGTACTCGGTGCAGGGGGGCGATGGGATGACTGCGAGCGGGCTGGCGGGTATGGCAAGTTTGCCATCCAGGTGCAGGGCGCAGATCAGGCAGTGGTGACTGTGATTCGGCAGGTCGGCTTCGAGCGGGTGCTGGGCGAGGGCGGGTTGTAGCCACAACCAGCTAAACAGCAGTATCCAGACTCTAATGGTAACGCGACCCATAAACCCTTGATAAGGGGCCCAAGGGGCCCCGTCTGATTCAGAGATGGGACTTGATAAGCTCCATCACTGTGGTGATCTCATTGGCAGTGAGCTGGCCATCTTTGGCAAACAGCACCTTGCCCTCTTTATCCAGCAGCACGATGGCTGAGCTCTCCGGTGTCAGCTCCCAGGCGTTGCGAGCCATGCCCTTGCTGTCCAGCACCATGGCCGACCAGGGGAACTCCTTCTTGCTATCCTCGGCACTGCTCTTCACAAAGCCGGAGGTGCCCCAGATGGCATCATTGCTATTGATGATGGTCACCGTCTGGTAGCTGTCATGGGGCAGTCTGGCCTTCTTGATCGCCTCTATCATGGGGGCGTTCAGCTCCTTGGCGCTGGAACGACCCGCGATGTGCTGGATCAGGAACACCTTGCCGGCCAGCTGTTTGCTCTGCCAGGGCCGATAGACGATGTCCTGGCCGCTGACCAGCAGTTCACCCTGCTCGGCGATCTGCACCAGAGGGACTGGGGTCGCCTCTTTGAGGTTATGAGCCAGGGCCAGGGTCGGCAGCAGCGCCAGAGTAAGCACGAGATGTTTCATCCGGATGACACTCCTTTGTTATGTTATAACGATTTTATGGCTGAGGAAATGGGTTCTCCTCATCCTAAACTGATCGGATCTGTTTAAAAAGTGTTAAATAATCGAAGAGTTAGCGCTGTGAGCCCTTAGGACGCACCAGAGTCATGATAGCGGCGGGATTCATCCAGACTGGTTGGATCTCTTGCTCAGTAGAGTGGTTCGCTGACGAGTGGGATACGTGCCATCGCCATCTGCTGCACCATCATGGGGGAGCCGGTGAGCAGCACATGTTTCTGGTTGTTGATGACCACCACATCCCCCGGCAGGCCACTGTCTGCCGTGATGGCGAGCCACGCGGGGGAGACGCTGCCGATGCTGGTGTCGGGATAGATGATGCTGAGCATGAATTGAGGGGCCAACTCGGTGAGCAGGCTGGCCATCAGCAGCGCCTTCTCATCGCTGTCGGCCTGGTTGCCCTTGAGTGCCTGCAGGGGAGGATTGAAGTGATCCATCTGCTCTGATGGGCTGGGGATAACGTTGAGCCACTCCTGAATGAGTCTTACTGAGGCGGCAAGATCCGGTGCGGCAAACTGATTCGCCAGGGGCTTGAGCGAATCCTTGAAATGGTAAAACAGCTGGGAGTAATTGGGCCTCACACAGGGCAGTTTGATGTTGGCGGGATGGACACAGGGCAGCACCATCATCTTCTCGAAGGCATCTTCCTGATATTGTTCATAAGCTTGCCAGAATTCCCGCGATTCAGGGCTGTTATCCCGGGTTGTGAAGGCCTGTTCCAGGCTGAGGAACTTGGTGGCCGTGTCGGGGCTATTTTGGTTGATCTGGCTGAGGCTGTTGTAGAGCCTGGGGCTGATATAGGCGTACAGGGTTTCTATGGGATGATTGAGGGAAGCATCGAGCAGCACCATCTCGTGCTGGCTCTTTGCCAGGGCCTTGTCATCGGTTTGCAGCTGGAAATGTTGCTGCTTGCCGTCGGCGGATTGCCACTGCCAGTCGAGTTTGACCTCTCCCGCGTGCAAGGAGCCAGCCAGCATCATGCAAGGTACCAGCTTTGGTATGGATTTCATCATGATGCACCCCGTCGGTTGACCCTGATTAACAACTAGGTGACTTGATACGTTTTTGAGCTATGTTCGGGGAAGTTTTAGGATGAACTTTTGCTAACAGTTTGATTGAGTTTTAAATTTAATTGCGAAAATAAGTCACAAGGGAAACTGTCATGAGCCGATTATGGGGATTGTTATGGTTGTGCAGCCTGCCGCTCTGGGCCGGTCAGATAATCATCACCAAGGGCGATGAGAAGATAGATGCGTTTGCTCTGCGCGATCAGCTGGCTCGGGAGCACGAGTGGCAGGAGTGGTTGCGCTATCAGGAGGCGCTGAAATGGCTGGAGGTGTTACCGGTCAACTGTGAACTCTCTCGTCAGCATGGGGGCGGTTATCGTTGTGGGGATGACTACTATCGCGCCTATCACCAGAACGGGCGTGATCTCTATATCAAGGGCGATCCTCAAGAGAGGGGGGCTGGTGCTGGCCAGAGGGGAAAGACCCCTTTAATCGACAAGCCACAGGGATGAGTCACTGACCAGCCAGAGCAATCCCCGTCATGAAGGCGGATAGCACCAGTGTTGTGCTGAACGGATATCGCCAAACAAAAAGGCGCCCGCTGGGCGCCTTTTTCGTGCATAAGCTGCGTGATTCGCGACTTATTGAGCGGCGTAACGCTCGGCAGAGGTGACGATCTCGGCTTCGGCGGCGGCTTTGTCGCCCCAACCTTCAACCTTGACCCATTTACCGGCTTCCAGCTCTTTGTAGCGCTCGAAGAAGTGCTGGATCTGGGCTTTCAGCAGCTCGGGCAGGTCGTTCACATCCTGGATGTGATCGTACTGCTTGGTCAGCTTGGAGTGCGGCACGGCCACGATCTTGGCATCTTCGCCAGATTCGTCGGTCATCTTCAGCACGCCAACCGGACGGCAGCGAATGACGGAGCCGGCCAGCAGCGGGTAGGGAGTCGGCACCAGCACGTCGACGGGATCCCCGTCCAGGGACAGGGTGGCGTTCACGTAACCGTAGTTGCACGGGTAGAACATAGGGGTGGACATGAAGCGATCAACGAAGATGGCACCGCTGTCCTTGTCGACTTCGTATTTGATCGGGTCGGCATTCTGCGGGATTTCGATGATGACGTAGATGTCGTCAGGCAGGCTCTTGCCAGCCGGTACCAGGTTCAGGCTCATGACGTTTCCTTTGAGTGTTGGAGTCAAGTTTGCAGGCCGACATTATAGCGATGTCCCGTCAAATGACCATATTTCGCAGGCAGGGGAGCGTGCTGGTGGATGCCGCGTCGCCTGAGGCCGTCCGATTTCTGTCGCCTTGCCGGGCCTGGCTGCGCTCTGGTCATGGTCGCGGCTTGTGCCACCGGGTCAAGAGACCCTAGAATGCGCACTCCCTTACTGGAAAAGGCAGCGGTATGCACATTCACATTCTCGGGATCTGCGGCACCTTCATGGGTGGTCTGGCGGTGTTGGCGAAACAGCTGGGCTATCGAGTCACCGGCTCGGATGCCAACGTCTATCCCCCCATGAGCACCCAGCTCGAGCAGCAAGGTATCGAGTTGACCGAGGGCTATGACCCCTCCCAGCTCGATCCGGCGCCGGATCTGGTGGTGATAGGCAACGCCATGAGCCGTGGCAACCCTTGTGTGGAGTATGTGCTGGATCGCAATCTGCCCTACATCTCCGGCCCCCAGTGGCTGCTGGAGCACGTGCTGCAGGATCGCTGGGTGCTGGCCGTGGCGGGCACCCATGGCAAGACCACCACCGCCAGCATGCTGGCCTGGGTACTCGAATACGCCAAGCTGGAGCCCGGTTTCCTCATCGGTGGCGTACCGGGCAACTTCCCGGTCTCCGCGCGCCTGGGCTCCGCCCCCTTCTTCGTCATCGAGGCGGACGAGTATGACTGCGCCTTCTTCGACAAGCGCTCCAAGTTCGTCCACTACCATCCGCGTACCCTGGTGATGAACAACCTGGAGTTCGACCACGCGGACATATTCCCGGATCTCGCCGCCATCCAGCGCCAGTTCCATCACCTGATGCGCACAGTACCGAGCAACGGCCGGGTGCTCTTCCCCCAGGCCGATGACAACCTCACCGCCGTGCGCGAGATGGGCTGCTGGAGCGAGGTGGAGCTGGTGGGTCAGGACGACGCCAAGTGGAAGGCTGTCAAGCTGGCCGATGACGGCTCCGCCTTCGAGGTGTGGCTGGATGGGGTCAAGCAGGGCGAGGTGCACTGGGAGTGCATAGGCGAGCACAACGTCAACAACGGCCTGATGGCCATCGCCGCCGCCCGCCATGCGGGGGTCGTGGTCGAGCACGGCATAGCCGCCCTCTGCCAGTTCAAATCCCCCAAGCGGCGGATGGAGCTCAAGGGCGAGGTGGCGGGCATCAGCGTCTATGACGACTTTGCCCACCACCCCACCGCCATCGAGACCACCCTCGGCGGCCTGCGTGCCAAGGTCGGTAAGGCCCGCATTCTGGCGGTGCTGGAGCCCCGCTCCAACACCATGAAGCTGGGAGTGCACAAGGAGGAGCTGGCTGGTTGCTTCGACGGCGCCAACGAGGTGTTCTTCTTCCAGCCGGCGAACATCGGTTGGGACCTTGGCGAGGTGACCGCCCATATGCGCCGTCCGGCTCAGGTGTTTGACGATCTGGAGGCCCTGATCAACCGGCTGGTGGCCGAGAGCCGCGCGGGGGATCATATTCTGATCATGAGCAACGGCGGCTTCGGCGGCATTCACGACAAGCTGATAGCCCGCCTCAGGCAAGGCACATCATGAACAAGCAGATCACCCTGGCGCTGACCGGTGCCTCCGGCGCCCCTTATGCCCTGCGCCTGCTCCAGTGTCTGGTGCAGGCGGACTATCGGGTTTATCTGCTCGCCTCTTCGGCCGCCCGGGTGGTGCTTAAGACCGAGCAGCAGCAGGAGTGGCCGGGGTCGCCGAAAGAGCTGTCGGCCTATCTCTGTCGCCAGTATGGCGCCAAAGAGGGGCAGATAGTGGCCTGCGGCAAGGAGGAGTGGTTCTCGCCGGTGGCCTCCGGCTCGGCGGCGCCGAAACAGATGGTGGTCTGTCCCTGCTCCATGGGCACCGTCTCGGCCATCGCCAACGGCGCCTCTGACAACCTGCTGGAGCGGGCGGCGGATGTGGTGATCAAGGAGCGCGGCCAGCTCATTCTGGTGCCCCGCGAGAGCCCCTTCTCGGCGATCCATCTGGAGAACATGCTGAAACTGGCGCGGCTCGGGGTGACCATAATGCCCGCCGCACCGGGGTTCTATCATGAGCCGAAAAGCATCGAGGATCTGGTGGACTTCATGGTGGCGCGCATTTTGGACCATCTGGGCATTGAACATACCCTGACCGCCCGCTGGGGTTACGGTAATCCGTGAATATCCGATGAGAGGCGCTGCGGCTTGCCCCTCGATGATCTGAATGTTCACCACAACAAAACGGCGCCCAGGGCGCCGTTTTTTCGTAGTGAGTCGTGCTCAGGGCTGAAGGGGCGCCGTCACGTACTTGAACAGAAACTCAGTCACCTCGTCGCGCACCGGGCGTTGGGGTGAGTTGATCATCTGCATCATGACGTAACCAAAACCGGTCAGGGAGCGGGCCAGATCCTGGGCGCTCAGCACGCTCTGGATTTCCCCTTTGTCCATGGCGGTCTGCAGCACAGGGGTGATGCGTTCCAGTGCCTTGTCGAGCAGCAGGGCATAACGGGGCCAGACTTCTTCCCGTACCGAGGAGCTCCACTCCAGCCAGATGTTGGCGTGATCCGGCCTGTCATAGGCCGCATCCACGAACAGCTGCACATGACTGTGAATGCAGTCACGCACCGGGCGATTGCCCGCATAGGCCTGTTCCAGCATCTGGTGCACGAACTGCTCTATCTCGGTGAGCACCTCATCCACGAGTTCTTCACGGGTGTTGAAATAGTTGAAAACGGTGGCAACTGACACCTTGGCTTGTTCTGCTATCTCGGCATGACCCGCACGGCCAATGCCGCGACGGGAGAATACCTCAATGGCACATTCCATGAGTTGAGTACGACGGGCCTCCGGTGAAAGCCGGGTTCTCCGTCTGATTTCTGCGCGTGGTTCCATGATTTTTTCATCTAATAGTTATTGATTATGGTGTTTATAGTATGGTCACCGATAATGCCCGAGGGCCTGCTAACTCTAACAATTAAAATAAGCCGATAAAAGCATCACGTATGCCTGACGCCTCCCGCCCTGGGTGGTAGAATCAAGGGTTTTGTAATCAATGAATGGTCAGCCATGGCTGACCACTATGGAGTATGTGATGAAACACAACGTCGAGGTGATGATTTCCGAGGCCGAAGTGGCCGCCCGGATTGCCAAGCTGGGTGAAGAGATCACCGCCCGTTATCAAGGTTCGGATGAGGTGGTCATGATTGGCCTGCTGCGTGGTTCCTGCGTCTTCTTGGCGGATCTCTGCCGTCAGTGCGAACTGCCCATCACCCTGGATTTCATGACCGCATCCAGCTACGGCTCCGGCATGCACAGCACCCGTGACGTGCGTATCCTCAAAGACCTGGATGATGACATCAAGGGCAAGGACATCGTCATCGTCGAAGACATCATCGATACCGGCTACACCCTGAACAAGGTGCGCGAAATTCTCTCCCTGCGCGAGCCCAAGTCCCTGGCCATCTGCACCCTGCTGGACAAACCGTCCCGCCGTGAGGTGCACGTACCGGTAGACTGGATCGGCTTCTCTATTCCTGACGAATTCGTGGTAGGCTGCGGCATCGATTACGCCCAGAAGTATCGTAACTTGCCTTTCATCGGCAAGGTGGTACCGCAGGAGTGATGTAGCCACATTGCTCATGCCAGCAGGCGGCCTCGGCCGCCTTTTCTGTCTCATAGATTCGAGGTGGCGATGGGCCATCAGGGGTTGTCATGAACGCACTGGAAATCAGCGGACTGAAAAAGACCTATCAGGGGGGCGTCGAAGCCCTTAAAGGCATCGATCTGACCGTCAAACAGGGGGACTTCTTCGCACTGCTCGGCCCGAACGGGGCGGGCAAGTCCACCACCATCGGCGTGATCAGCTCCCTGGTCAACAAGAGCGCCGGCAAGGTGAAGGTATTTGGCCATGACATAGACAGCAGTCTGGAGATGGCCAAGGCCCAGCTCGGCCTGGTGCCCCAGGAGTTCAACTTCAGCCAGTTCGAGAAGGTGAGCCAGATTGTCACCCATCAGGCCGGTTTCTACGGGGTGCCGCGAGCCGAAGCCAAGGTGCGCGCCGAGAAATACCTGCGCCAGCTCGACTTGTGGGACAAGCGTGACATGGCCGCCCGTACCCTCTCCGGCGGCATGAAGCGCCGGTTGATGATAGCCCGCGCCCTGATGCATGAACCCAAGCTGCTGATCCTGGATGAGCCGACCGCCGGGGTGGATATCGAGATCCGCCGCTCCATGTGGCAGTTCCTCAAGCAGCTCAACGAGCAGGGCGTCACCATCATTCTCACGACTCACTATCTGGAAGAGGCCGAGATGCTGTGCCGCAATATCGGCATCATCGACAAGGGCCGCCTCATCGAAAATACCAGCATGAAAAACCTGCTCGGCAAGCTGGGACGGGAGACCTTCCTGCTGGATCTGGTGCCAGGCAGCCAGGTACCGGACTTACCCGAGTTCAATGGTCGCATGCAGGATGAGCATACCCTGGAGGTGGAGCTGGAGAAGAGCCAGTCCCTCAACAGTCTGTTCAGTCAGCTCTCCGCCCAAGGAGTAGAGGTGCTGAGCATGCGCAACAAGGCAAACCGGCTGGAAGAGCTGTTCGTCAATTTGGTAGAAGAGGGCCGCAAAGCATGAGTTTCAAGAACGATTGCATTCTCTTGGTTGCAGAGGGTTATAAGAGCATGACTTTCAAGAACAATCATATCGCCTTGATCGTAGAAGAGGGTCGTAGAGCATGAATCCCATGACCTATTACATCGCCTTCAAGAGCATCCTGGCCAAGGAAGTGAGCCGTTTTACCCGGATCTGGATCCAGACCCTGGTGCCGCCAGCCATCACCATGAGCCTCTATTTTGTCATCTTTGGCAATCTGATCGGCTCGCGGATCGGCGACATGGGGGGCTTCAGCTACATGGAGTTCATCGTGCCCGGCCTCATCATGATGTCGGTCATCACCAACTCCTACTCCAACGTGGCCTCCTCTTTCTACAGCGCCAAGTTCCAGCGCAACGTGGAAGAGTTGCTGGTGGCGCCGGTGCCGAACTACATCATCATCGCCGGCTATGTGGGCGGCGGTGTGGCCCGCGGTCTCTGTGTCGGTCTCATCGTCACCCTGGTCTCCCTGTTCTTCGTGCCGCTGCAGGTCCACCACCTGTTCAGCGTCTGCTTCACCGTGCTGCTGACCTCGATCCTGTTCTCCCTGGGGGGGCTGATCAACGCCGTGTTCGCGAAGTCGTTCGATGACATCAGCATCATCCCGACCTTCATCCTGACGCCGCTCACCTATCTGGGGGGCGTTTTCTACTCCATCAGCCTGCTGCCGCCCTTCTGGCAGGGGGTTTCCCAGGTGAATCCGATCATCTACATGGTGAACGCCTTCCGCTACGGCTTCCTCGGCATCTCCGACGTGCCGCTCGGCACCGCCTATCTCATCATTATCGCCTTCATCGTCGCCCTCTACGGGCTGGCCTGGTGGCTCATCTCCCGCGGTACGGGTCTGCGTCACTGAGGCGCGGTTCCTGGCAACAAAAAGGCGCCCTCGGGCGCCTTTTTCATGTGCGAGCGATCAGCCTAGGAGGGCTGGGGCGTCATAGTCCGCCGGCTCGTCACTGTAGATGCAGACATTCCACTTGGCCGCCAGGCCATCCTCGGCGAGGCAGTAGCGCTCGAAGAAGGCCTTGATCTCGGCGCGCTGGCAGTGGGCCACGAAGCTGGCGTTGTCGCGCCAGATCTCGTTGAAGGCGATGGGAAAGCTCTCCCCCTCGGCGAAGGGGCTGGCCAGCTGGCGGGTGACAATGTATTGCAGGCAGCCATCTTCGCGCAGGGTATTGGGTTCGAGCCCCTGCAACACCGCAAACAGCGCCTGCTCCTGGCCGGGCTTGGGCAGGAACTGGGCGATGCAATAGACCTTCTTGGACATGGGGTTCTCCTGATCAGGGGTGAGTGAGGGGGACGACGCAGTTGTCGATGAGGCGAGCCTTGCCCAGATACGCAGCCATCAGGATCACCAGCTGCTGGCTGGTATCGGTCGCAGGCTCGAGGGTATCGGCATCGACGATGTCGATGGCATCGGTACGAAAACCGGCTGCGTCGAGACGGACACTGGCGGTGGCGATGAGGGCGGCCAGATCCCGGTTTCCCTGGGCAATCTGCTCGGCTATCCAGTGCATGGTGCATGCAAGCTCGGGGGCCAGGGCGCGCTGCTCGGCATTGAGATAGCCGTTGCGCGATGAGAGAGCCAGGCCATCCTCGGCCCGAACCGTCGGTACCCCGATTATCTCGATGGGCATGGCCATGTCGCTCACCATCTTGCGAATGAGCGCCAGTTGCTGGTAATCCTTCTGGCCGAAGCAGGCCACGTCCGGCTGAACCAGATTGAACAGCTTGGTCACCACAGTGCTGACCCCGCGAAAATGACCCGGGCGCAGCGCCCCTTCCAGCAGGGAAGAGATGCCGGGCACCTCGACGAAGGTCTGGCTGGCGAGCCCCTGGGGGTACATGATCTCCGGCGTCGGCGTGAACACCATGTCCACACCGGCAGTTTCCAGCGCGGCGCAGTCCTGCTCCAGGGTGCGGGGATAGTTGGCAAGATCCTCGGCCTTGTCGAACTGCATGGGGTTGACGAAGATGCTGACCACGACTTTCTCGCCATGGCTGCGGGCCTTATCGACCAGGGTGAGATGACCCTGGTGCAGGTTGCCCATGGTGGGGACGAATGCAATGGCCAACCCTTCGCGGCGCCACTGGCTTAACTGGTCACGGAGAATGGCGGGATTGTTAACAACCAACATCGACGGTTTACCCTCAGATGAATCAAAGAGATAGATGCTAAATCAGCTTGGCATGGATGCGGAAACGGAGGCCTGGGCCCCCGTTGTCATCATGCGACCCGGATCAGTTGAAGCAGTGTTCGGGACCGGGGAAGCTGCCGTCGCTGACCTGCTGGATATAGAGGCGCACGGCGGCGTGCAAATCGCCGGTCTCGGCCAGGAAGTTCTTGGTGAACTTGGGCACATAGCCGGAGGTGATGCCAAAGGCATCGTGCATCACCAGGATCTGGCCATCGGTCGAGGGGCCAGCCCCTATGCCGATCACCGGGATGCGCAGCGCCTTGGTGATGCGCTCTGCCAGGGCGACAGGTACGCACTCCAGTACCAGCAACTGGATGCCCGCCGCTTGCAGTTCGAGTGCCTGGCGATAGATCTCCTGGGCATGGAACTCATCGCGTCCCTGCACCTTGAAGCCACCAAACACATGCACCGACTGGGGGGTGAGGCCGAGGTGTCCGCACACAGGCACGCCATTGCGGGTCAGGTGGCGGATGCTGTCACACAACCAGTCGCCCCCTTCCATTTTGACCATGCGTGCACCGGCGGCCATCAGTCGGGCGGCGTTGGCATAGGTCTGTTCCGGGGTGGCATAACTCATGAATGGCATGTCGGCCACCACCAGCGCCTTCTCGGTGCCGCGGGCGACACTGCGGGTGTGATAGACCATGTCATCCATGGTCACGCCCAGGGTGTCAGTGCCCCCTTGCAGTACCATGCCAAGGGAGTCACCGATGAGCAGCACATGGGCGCCCTCGTCGTCGAACAACTTGGCGAAACTGGCATCATAGGCGGTGATGGCGGTAAATTTCTGGCCGTCCTGCTTCATCTTCAGCAGGCTGGCGGTGGTGATATTGCTCACTTGGATGGCTCCTACAGGCTCGCAGCCGACGCTATGATGGCGAGATCATTGCGGGGGCAGCGGGCAACCAGATCGTTGAGCGGGGTGCCGCAAGGCAGCACCAGAGCGGGCGCAATCTCGAACAGGGGCAGCAGTACGAACTCCCGCTCCTTCATGCCGTAGTGGGGGACGGTCAGGCGCTCGCTCTGCAGGCACTCTGCCCCATAGAGCAGCAGATCCAGATCCAGACTTCTGGGCCCCCATCTCTCGTCTTTGCGCACACGTCCTTGTTCCAACTCGATTCTTTGCAACTGATCCAGCAAGGCCAGGGGCGCGAGCCGGGTCGTCAGTCTGACCACGGCATTGACGTAGTCAGGCTGATCCGCAGGGCCCATGGGGCGGCTGCTGTAAAAAGAGGAGGCTTGTTGCAGCGCAGATCCAGGCAAGGCCGCCAGCGCCACCACGGCGCGGCGAGCCTGGCCTAGCGGGTCGGCCAGATTGGATCCGATGGCAACGAAGACCTCCTGGGTCATCATTCGGCCGCTTTGGGCTTGCGACGACGGGGGCGACGACGGTTGCGGCTGTTGCTGCTGCGTTTCTCGCCTTCACCCTGGGGTTTGTCCGCTTGCGGCCTGTCACCGCCACGGGTCGCTTCCCGTTGCAGCTGCGGGCGCACATCCGGATTGGACTCCACATAGCGCTCCCACCAGCCGGCGAGCTCGCCCAGGCCACGCTCAACCCGGTTGCGCAGCAACAGGAAGTCGAAGGCGGCGCGGAACTTGGGATGCTCCATGGCACGCTCGGGGTGGCGGCCCTGACGGCGGGTCAGGCGCTGCTGCAGGGCCCAGATGTCGCGCACATCCGTGGTGAAGCGACGGGGCACGGCAATGATGCGCACCTGGGCGTCGAGCACCTCGTTGATGGCCAGCATGAAGGCATCATGCCAGGGCAGGCCGCTCTCGTTTTCCAGCACGCGGGCACGGGCCTCGACACTGCCCCACAGCAGGGCGGCGTACAGGAAGGCGGGAGTGACCCGCTTCTCTTCGCGCACCCGGGTGTCGGTGTCAGTCAGGGCATGCTCGATGAACTGCTCGAACGGCGAGTTGCCGTGCGGGGTGAACAGGGTGGCGACCTGGGGGAACAGCTGCTGGAACAGGCCATATTCACGGAGCAGCTTGTAGGTCGCCAGGCCGTCGCCTGCCAGGAACAGCTTGAGGGTCTCCTCAAACAGCCGGGCGGCCGGGATATCTTGCAGCAGCGATGCCAGCTCCTTGATGGGGGCGGCACTGCGCGGACTGATGTGCATATCCAGCTTGGCGGCGAAACGCACGGCGCGCAGCATGCGCACCGGGTCTTCCCGGTAGCGGGTCTCGGGGTCGCCGATCAGCTCCAGCTTGCGCTCGGCGAGATCATCGATGCCGCCCTCGAAGTCGTGCAGGGTGAAATCCTTGGCACTGTAATAGAGGGCGTTGACGGTGAAGTCGCGACGCTCGGCATCCTCTTCGATGGTGCCGTAGACGTTGTCGCGCAGCAGCATGCCTTCATCGCTCTGGGCGGAGACATGGCGGCTGTTGTTGACCTGATGGTGATGGCCACGGAAGGTGGCGACCTCAATCACGTCGCGCCCGAAGACGATGTGGGCCAGACGGAAGCGGCGGCCGATCAGGCGGCAGTTGCTAAACAGCGCCTTGATCTGTTCCGGGGTCGCGTTGGTGGCGATGTCGAAATCCTTTGGCGTCTTCCCGAGCAGAATATCCCGGACACCCCCGCCGACCAGGTAGGCGTCATAGCCGCCCTTGTTCAGGCGATAGAGAACCTTGAGGGCATTCTCACTGATCTCTTTGCGCGAGATGGGGTGCTGGTCACGGCTCAGCGTGCGTCTTGGTCCGGCACTCCGCTGGGTGGCAGTGTGGACAGGCTCTTGAGTCGTCATCGACTCGTCGCCTTCTTCCTTGCCGAGCACCTTGCGGCAAAAGTTTGCGATCTGGGAAAAAATGGTACACCTCTTCATGACTTCAAATTGACGGGAGGCCAAAAAATAGCGGCCTATCATAGCTCAGCCTTGACCAAATGAAAAACCATGTGGTCGGGGGCTAGCAGCCCGGTGCCGGTTGCGGCTGTTTGGGCACCCTGTCCAGCCGCCAGTGAGCGATGGCCCACTGGATTATCTCAGTGATGGAACAGGCTGCCAGCTCATCTGGTGGCCCTTGGCCGAGAAAGTGCAACGCCTGCAGCAGAGTGGGGCGTACCTCGGTCAGGCTCAGGGCTGGCGCATGGTTCTGCTTGGAGAGCTTGTTGCCATCGGCCAACACCGCCAGGGGCAGATGAACCCAGGCGGGAGGCTCACTGCCCAGCGCTCTGTGGAGCGCCACCTGGCGCACCGTTGGCTCGAGCAAGTCGGCCCCACGCACTATCTCGGTAATACCCGCATCCATGTCATCGACCACCACCGCCAGATTGTAGGCATAGAGACCATCGCGGCGGTGGATGATGAAATCCTCCTCTGCCAGGGCCGGGGTCACTGTGATGGCGCCGAGCAGGCCATCCTCAAAGCCGTATACCGGATGACGCTGGCGGAGCCGGGCGGCGCAGCCCGCAGGGGTCAGCCCCAATGTGCGGCAGTGGCCATTGTAGAGGCCGCCGCACGCTGCTATCTCGCGTCGGGTGCAGCGGCACCAGTAGAGATCTCCCGCCTGGTAGAGCGCGGCGATGACCTCATCATAGCGAGCATGACGGCGACTCTGATATACCACTTCCCCATCCCAGTGCAGGCCATAGGCCTCCAGGGCGTGCAGGATCAGGCTCGTTGCCCCGGCCATCTCCCGCGGTGGATCGATGTCTTCGATGCGCAGCAGCCAGCGTCCCCCCCGGGAACGAGCCTGCAGCACGCTGCCCAGGGCCGCAATCAGGGAGCCAAAGTGCAGCGGACCGGACGGGGAGGGGGCAAAGCGTCCCACATAAGGGGAGGGCGTTGGGCTTCTCAGGGGCATGACGGCAGAGACAAGATGAACATGGAAGCGCCATTCTCGCCCTGGGCCCGCCAAAGCTCAATAAAAAAGGGAGCTGAGTGCTCCCTTTTCTACCAATTCGGGGGAATGGCCCCGAGTGGTTCAAATGGCGGATTAACCGGCCATCTGTTTCTCTTTGATCTCGGCCAGCGTCTTGCAGTCCACACAGAGATCGGCGGTGGGACGTGCTTCGAGGCGGCGGATGCCGATCTCGATGCCGCAATGTTCGCAATAACCGAAGTCATCGTCGTCCAGCAGCAGCAAGGTCTTCTCGATCTTCTTGATCAGCTTGCGCTCACGGTCGCGAGTACGCAGTTCGAGGGCAAATTCCTCTTCCTGTGCTGCGCGGTCCACGGGATCCGGGAAGTTGGCTGCCTCGTCCTTCATGTGATCAACTGTGCGGTCGACTTCCTGCATCAATTGATTGCGCCAGGCTCCCAGGATTTTGCGGAAATGAGCCTTTTGTTGGTCATTCATGTACTCCTCACCGGGTTTTTCCTGGTAAGGCGCAACTCCCGCAACGGCCAGGGGGCCCAGAGATTTCCTGATTTCGCCTGTTGGCATGCCCTGTCTCCTATTTAGCACCTAATGGTGCCATCCATAAATTGAGGGCGACATCTATAGCAGAAGGGTAACGGCTAGGCAAACAAGCAGTGCCAAATATGTTATCCAATCCCACTTTTATCAGCCGCAGTCGGGTCGCATGAGCAGGATTCAAACGGGATGAATCCTTGTGGCTCCATGCGCTGCACCCCAAGATGGGGGCGATAGCATAATATTTCAACCCCTGCCAGCTGTGCCTGTTCAATAAGCTGACTATAGTGCGGATCTATGTGGGCTGCTGCTGCAACGCTGGCAATACCGGAGTGCAACACCATAAATAGCAGCACTGCCCTGTGTCCTGCCGCCCTCATGGCGATTAATTCACGCAAATGCTTGGCGCCGCGCGCCGTGACCGCATCGGGAAAATACCCCATGCCAGCACCCGCTCGCTCATCGAGCAGGGTGACCGATTTTACCTCGACGTAACAATCTGCCTTGGCGGCATCTTGCAGCAAGAAATCGATCCGGCTGTTCTCTTCGCCATATTTCACCTCGGGTCTGAGGGTGTCATAGCCCGAGAGGGGAGAAATGGCGCCCCCTTCGATCAGCTCCCGGGCTATCTGATTAGCCCGTGCCGTGTTGACGCAGATGAAGTGGCCCGCCGGACTCTGGGCGATTTCCCAGCTGTGGGGGAGCTTGCGTTTGGGGTTGTCCGAGGTGGAGTACCAGACCCGGGTGCCGGGATCGGCGCAGCCGGTCATGGCGCCGGTATTGGCGCAGTGGATGGTGAGTTCGCTGCCATCATCGAGCTGGATGTCGGTGAGAAAGCGCTTGTAGCGGCGCAGCAGCAGGCCCGATTGCAGGGGCGGGTTAAATTCCATCAGTGGTTTTCACTCTCGGTGTCAGGGGCCAGCAGGCCAGGGGTTGGTAGCTAACCCCTTGCTCAGTGCTGACCGATTGATAGAGGCAGAACCTTGTGGCCTGCAAGAGGAAGGCGGGGGCCGGGGTGGCGGCAGGTGCCTCGCTCGCCTTGCGCGACAGCGTGATATGGGGGGTATACCCCTGTTCACCATTACCCAGGCCGATGCGTTCACCATGGCGACGCAGCGCCCGTGCCAGCACGGTCAGTTCGTTGGGCCAGGCGTCAGGGCCGACCCAGGCGGCCTTGGCGCGCCCGAACCAGCCGGTACGATCCAGGGTGATGCTCAGGGGCGGGCAGTGTTGACGTTCGGCCATGGCCAGCAAGTGGGCGCATTGCTGCTCATCGGCCTCGCCGAGGAAGGCCAGGGTCAGGTGCAGATTGGCCTGTGGCACGGCCTGGCCGGGCCAGGGACGCCCGTCACGCCAGGTGATGAGCCGGGGTGCCAGTTCATCCAGGGGCAGGGCAAAGAAGAGTCGGGACATGCATTTGGGTTTCACGCTGATGCCAGGGCCCCATTCTATGGCAGAATAGGCGGCGTTTTTAAGCCAGTTACAGAAGGTTTTCGTCGCTTTGTCTCAACTCCCCATCGTTTCAGTGTTGCCCGCGCTCTTTGCCGCCCTTGGCGAGCACAACAGCGTGATACTGCAGGCCCCTCCCGGTGCGGGCAAGTCGACCCTGTTGCCCCTGGAGCTGGTGCGCCAGGATCGGCTGCCCGGGCGCATCATCATGCTCGAACCCAGGCGCCTGGCTGCGCGCAACATCGCCAGTTTCCTCGCCGCCCAGCTCGGCGAGCAGGTCGGTGAGCGTATCGGCCTGCGGGTGCGGGGAGAGAGCCGGGTCAGCAAGCAGACCCGGTTGGAGATAGTGACCGAGGGGGTATTGACGCGCATGTTGCAGCAGGATCCCGAGCTGACGGGGATCTCGCTGGTCATCTTCGATGAGTTCCACGAGCGCAGTCTGCATGCCGACACCGCCCTGGCGTTTGCCATCGAGAGTCAGCAAGGGCTCAGGGAGGATCTCAAGCTGCTGGTGATGTCGGCCACCCTGGATGGGTTGGCACTGGAGACCCTGCTGCCGGATGCCCCTGTCATTCGCTCTGAGGGACGGGGTTTTCCCATCGAGTATCACTACCGACCCATCAGCCGTCAGCAGTGGCTGGAACCCCAGGTTGGCACCGTGGTGCTGGAAGCCCTGGCGACCCATCCGGGCAGCGCCCTGGTGTTCCTGCCGGGACAGGGGGAGATAGAGCGACTGGCGCTCTGGCTCGCCGAGAGGGTGCCAGATGGTGTGCGTCTTGCCCCCCTCTATGGCCGGCTCGATATGGCGGCGCAGCAGGCGGCGATTGTCCCGGCCCCGGCTGGTCAGCGCAAGCTGGTGCTCACCACCAATGTGGCCGAGACCTCCCTGACCATAGAGGGTATCCAGATGGTCATCGACAGCGGACTGGAGCGGCGCGCCTCCTTCGACCTGAGAAGTGGCGTCACCCGCCTCGAGACTCGCCAGATAGCCAAGGCATCGGCCACCCAGCGGGCGGGCCGGGCCGGCCGGCTCGGTCCCGGGATCTGCTACCGACTGTGGAGCAGCGAAGGGCAGGAGCGTCTCCCCGAGCAGAGCCCCCCGGACATCTTGACCCAGGAGCTGACCGGTTTGCTGCTGGATGCGGCCCAGTGGGGAGCCAGGGTCGAAGCCCTGCCGCTGCTGGATGTGCCGCCGCCTTCGGCACTGGCGGCAGCCCAGCGGTTGCTGGAGACCCTGGGCGCACTCAAACCGGGTGAGCAACAGCTCACCCCGGCAGGGCGCGCCATGGCCGCCCTGGGCTGCCATCCTCGTCTGGCTCGGATGCTGCTCGCCGCCAAGGCATTGGCGGCGGATGGTCTGTCAGGGATTGTCGCCGATGCGGTATATCTGGTAGCGCTGCTGGAGGAAGATCTGCGAGGATCCGAACGCCTGTCCGTACTGTTCGCGCGCCGCCAGGGGGGGCTGAGATCCCAGGCCGAGCGCTGGTTCAAGCGACTGGAGCTGAGGTCCGCCAGCGCCCAGGGCCAATGGCTGGGTCTGCTCTGCGCCCTGGCCTGGCCGGATCGCATCGGTAAATTGCGATCCGGCAGTCGCTATCAATTAAGTGGTGGCCTGAGCTGCGATCTGGTCGAGGGACACTCCTGCCAGGGGCAAGCGGCGCTCGTTGCCGTCGAGCTGGGTCAGAACGAGCGGGGCAGTCGTATTTTCATTGCCGAGCCGGTCAATCTGGATGAGCTGGCGCGCCAACTGCCCGAGCTGGTCTCGACCCGGGACTGGTTCGACTGGGATGAGCGTGAGGAGCGGGTGCGAGCCGAGCGGCAACAGGTGATCGGCGAGCTGGTACTCGGCCAGCGACCGCTGACCGAGCTGTCCGATGAGCAGAAGGGGCGCTGCCTGCTGCAGGGGATCCGGCGCAAGGGGCTGCATGTATTGCCCTGGAATGAGGCGAGTGAAGGCCTGCTGGCCCGGCTGCGCTGCGCCGCCGACTGGTTGCCCGAAGCGGGTTGGCCCGCGATGGACGAGGCCAGTTTGCTGGCCGGGCTGGAGCTGTGGTTGCTGCCAGCCCTCAATGGTATGACGCGGCTTGAGCAACTCAAGAAATTGGATTTGAACGATATTTTACGTCAGGCTCTGCCCTGGCCCCTGCCCAAGCGATTGGATGATGCGCTACCCAGCCACTTCACCGCCCCGACCGGCAGCCGGGTGCGCATTCGCTATGAGCCGGGTCAGGCGCCCGTCATACCGGTGCGGATCCAGGAGATGTTTGGCCAGGCCAGCACGCCCCGGGTCGCCGAGGGGCGGGTAGCCCTGGTGGTGGAACTGCTCTCCCCGGCGCGTCGCCCACTGCAGATCACCGCCGATCTGGCGGCGTTCTGGGTGGGTTCCTATGGGGAGGTGAAGAAAGAGATGAAGGGCCGTTACCCGCGCCATTACTGGCCGGATAACCCGCTGGAGGCGATGCCGACCAGCGTCACCAAGAAGCGAATGCAGCAGTAGCCCCTCCGATGAGAGAGGAGGCTGGTAACACAATCTCAACGCGGCCCGCCCAGCGGGCCTGTGACAGACAGGCGCCATACCCCGGATGTGAGGGCTGGTGATAAGAAGAATGAGGATTCATGGCAACCCAAAAACGCAAGCGTAGCCCGAAGAAGGCCGCGCCCAAAAGCACCCTGTGGCGCACCCTGTTCTGGCTGGGAGTCAAACTCTCGCTGGTGGCCGCCGCCTTCCTGGTGGTGTTTGGCATCTATCTGGACACCAAGGTGCGCGATCGCTTCGATGGCGAGAAGTGGCAACTGCCGGTCATGGTCTATAGCCGTCCCCTGGAGCTCTACCCGGGGCAGCGACTCTCCCGTGATCAGATGATGCGCGAGCTCAAGATGCTGAGTTACAAGCCGGTGCGCCAACCTCACTCCCCTGGTGAATATCGGGTGGATGGCAGCAGCATAGAGCTGGTGCGTCGTCCGTTTGACTTCTATGACGGTGCCGACAAGGCCCGGGCCATGCGGCTCACCTTCAACGGACCGCGCCTGGACAAGATCCAGTCCATGGAGAATCAGCGTCAGCTAGGTTATGCCCAGATGGACCCCGTATTGCTGGACAGACTCAATCCCGAGGGGCGCGAGGATCGCCTGCTGGTGCGGATTGCCGAGGTGCCGGACAGCCTGCTGGTGACGCTGCTGACCACAGAGGATCGCGACTTCTATCAGCATGGCGGCGTCAGCCCGGTGGCCATCATGCGCGCCATGGCGGCGAACGTGCTGGCCGGGCGCACTGTGCAGGGGGGCAGTACCCTCACCCAGCAGCTCGCCAAGAACTTCTTCCTGACCCGGGAGCGCAGCCTGTGGCGTAAGTTGCAAGAGGCTTACATGGCGGTGCTCATCGACTATCGCTACAGCAAGGATGAGATCCTGGAGGCCTATCTCAACGAGGTCTATCTCGGTCAGAACTTCTCGCAAGGGGTCTATGGCTTCGGGCTCGCCTCCTATTTCTACTTTGGCGTGCCGGTCAACGAGCTGGAGATAGATCAGGTTGCCCTGCTGGTCGGTCTGGTGAAAGGGCCCTCCTATTATGATCCCTGGCGTTACCCGGAGCGGGCCAAGACGCGCCGGGATCTGGTGCTCAAACTGCTCAGCGAGCACGGTAGCCTGACCCAGGCGGAATTCGAGCTGGCCAGCAAGCAGCCGCTCGGCATCATCACCCGGGGCAAGATGAGTTATGGCCGTACCCCGGCCTTCATGAATCTGCTCAAGCGCGAGGTGCAGACCCGCTTTGGTGCCGACTTGCTCAGCCAGTCCGGTCTCAAGATCTTCACCAGCCTGGATCCTATCGCCCAGCACGCCGCCGAGCAGTCGGTGGAGTCGGGTCTGACCCAGATAGAGAAGCAGCGTGGCAAGAAGCGGCTGGAGGCCGCCATGGTGGTTTCCGACTGGCACAAGGGCGAAGTGGTTGCCCTGGTGGGTGGGCGGGATCCCCGTTTTGCCGGCTTCAACCGGGCGATCGATGCCCGTCGCCAGATAGGATCCCTGGTCAAGCCTGCGGTCTACCTCACCGGTCTCTCCAATGGCCTGACCCTGGGGACGCCGCTCAAGGATCAGCCGATCCGCATTCGTGGCCAGGATGGCCAACTGTGGACGCCGCAAAACTATGACCGCAAATTCCGCCAGAGCGTGCCGCTGATGGAGGCGCTGGCCCACTCCCTCAACGTCCCGACCGTCAATCTGGGGCTGCAGGTGGGGCTGGACAAGGTGGTCGACACCTTGCACAAGCTTGGCGTCGAGCAGGAGATCCAGCCCTATCCCTCCCTGGTGCTGGGGGCGGTGGCACTCTCCCCTCTGGAGGTGAACCAGATGTATCTGCCGATCGCCAACCAGGGCATGACCCAGCCGTTATCGGCTATCCGGGCCGTGGTCGGGGGCGATGGCAAACTGATCTATCAGCATGGCCAGAGCGCCAAACGGGTTGCGGATCAGGATGCCAGCTGGCTGACGCTGTTCGCCATGACCAAGACGGTCAGCGAGGGCACGGCGCGCTCCCTGAGTGCGCGTTTCCCGGGTATCGTCATGGCGGGCAAGACGGGGACCACCAACGAGCTGCGTGACTCCTGGTTTGCCGGCATGGACAACAGTGAACTGGTCAGCATCTGGGTTGGTCGCGATGACAACACCTCGGCTGGCCTGACCGGTTCGAGCGGCGCACTCCAGTTGTTCAGCGGTTATCTGAACCAGCGTGGTGTCAACAGCCTGACCCTCAATATGCCCAAAGGGGTGAGCTGGGCCAGCTTCGCACGTACCAGCGGCACCCGGGTATCTGCCAACTGTCCCGGCAGCTTGCAAGTGCCAGCTAAAACGGCTGGCCTGCCTCCCCCCGCCAGCTGTGGCGGCGGCAACCCGGCCAATGCCCTGGATCAGTGGTTCAGCGGTTTCTTCAACTAACCTGTGATGGGCTGCAATGGCAGCCCATTTTTTCGGAGTGCTCATGACATCTGCCCTGCTTGGCGGTATCCATCATCTGGCCATCATCGCCAGTGACTATCAGGTTTCCCGGCGTTTCTATCATGAGATCCTGGGGCTGCCCATCATCGCGGAGACCCTGCGGGAGGCGCGCCAATCCTGGAAGCTGGATCTGGCATTGCCGGACGGCAGCCAGATTGAGCTGTTCAGTTTCCCGGCGCCGCCAGCCAGACCGAACCGCCCCGAGGCATGCGGCCTGCGCCACCTGGCGTTCAGGGTGGCGGCGCTCGATCCTGTCATCGCCCATCTGGAGCAGCACGGGGTGGCCGTGGAGCCGGTGCGGGTGGACGAGCTGACCGGCAGTCGCTTCACCTTCTTCGCAGACCCCGATGGCCTGCCCCTCGAACTGGTTGAACCGCGCTGACAATGCAATGAGCCTTGAGCCAATGCTTGGGGCGAATGGGCGAGGGACCCCCACACTGGAGTAACAACAGTGCCGTAGCTCGGGAGGAGCGGATGATGAGATGGACATCAAGAGATGGAGTGGGTGCCTTGTTGCTGCTTCTGCTGAGCGGCGCTGCCTGCGCCGAGCCTGACTGGGCGCTACAGCGGGAGCAGGGGGGCGTCACGCTCTGGAGCCGCCCCAATCCACCGGGCCCCTTCCTGGCATTCAAGCTGGACATGCAGGTTCAAGCCAGACCCGTGGCGTTGCTGGCGGTGCTCCGTGACACGGCGCGTCACACACTCTGGTTGCCGGGCAGTCGCGAGGTGCGGCTGCTTGCTCACCCCAGTCCGGACGAGGATCTGGTCTACACCCGATTGGCGGCGCCCTGGCCTGCCGAGGACAGAGAGCTCATCACCCGTTCCCGACTGAGCTGGTTGTCCGGGTGCGGCTTCACCCTGCGGGTATGGGCCGAACCCGATGCTCTGCCGCCGAACAAGGGGCTGATGCGGATCCGCGCCAGCCATGGGGTGTGGCGGGCCGAATCGCTCAAGCAGGGAGAGAGTCGAATTAGTCTCGAAACTTACACCCATCCCGGTGGCAATTTGCCGGGCTGGGTGGTCAACCGGGTTGCCGCCCAGGCCGCCTTTGACAGTTTCACGGCGATCAAGGGGTTGATGGAGGCAGGTCGTTCGCCTGTGCCCACTGACATTGGGCCCTGCTCGAACTGATGGGGATCACGTCCAGATGAGTCAGAGATTGAAAAGCGAGTCGGCATAGACCGACTCGCTTTGGGTTTAGCGCTCATCGGTGACATTGGTCGTCGCGAAATGACCAGGGCTAAGCCGATGAGACGAGGGACGGGCCCCCGACAACAAGTAATAGCAGAGCCGTTCGGATTCTTCTCTGCATTATGTTCCCCAAGGAAAGGGGAATGGCCTCTCTCTGCTAGGGGTCGTGGCGGCGCGCCTCATGGCGTTGGACAAAGCGCCTGCCGTCAGAGGTTTCATGGGGGGGAGAGGGACGCTGGCTGGCCTGAACCAGGGCCGCTTCGGCGCGAGCACCGAGAAAGACATACAAGCCAAGGCCCACCAGTAGCCCCACCGCGCAGACCATCACGCCCACCGCAGGCCAGAGCAGTTCGGTCTGGCCGAGGGAGCCCTTGAACAGCAGCAATAGCCCCTCGATGGAGACGGCAATCAAGATGGCGGCAATGAAGCGGGTGATGGTGCGGCGAATGGCGCTGTGGCGAAAGATGTCTTTATGGAGCAGCACCTCCTCCTCCAAGATGGTTTTACCCAGATCGAATACCGCCAATGCCAGGGTCAGGAAGATGATGGCACTGAAGGCCCCAAGCCGGTTGCTGCTCTCGCCGCAGGCGAGCAGGTAGAGCTCATGCAATCCATGCCAGATCAGGCTGGCGACGATGAGAAACAGCGCCAGGCTCAGCAATACATAGACTCCCTTGAACCATGGCGTGAGTTTGCGGCGCTGTTTGTCCCCCATCAACCAGGCGATCAGCTCCTGCAAGCTAAGGGTGATGAGGATGCCTTCCCCCTGTACGTGCAGGTGCAACTCCCCCTGTGCGGTGGGGTAGGGAGGGAAAATGGCAATGGGGCCGCTCTGCGGCCGGGTGCTCAGCACGAAGGGGTAGCGTGCCAGCGCCTTGTCCGAATGCTGGATCAAGCCCAGCAACAGCAGGCGCAGCTCGGGCTCGTACTCCTGATAGCGGCGGATGAGATCGATAGGGCTCATGTTAGCCATGGGGACCTCCAGGGTGATGCCGAATGGATGGCGCATATTGCCAGCTAGTCTTGCAAGTTATGGGCCCAGACTGACGGGTAGAAATGACCCCCTGGTGGCAGTTTGATGATGAAATCGTGAGGCAACTTGGGGCAAGGGGCGGCTTTGGCACCAGATTGGTGCAAAGAGGGCAGGCGCAGGGCCGGGGATGTGCTGCTTGGGTCTTGGGCCATCAAAGAGAAAGGGGCCCAAGGGCCCCTTGCATCATGTGGCCGGATTTATGCCTGCGCCAGCTTGGCGAAGCTGCGATCCGCCGCCGCCAACGTGTGTGCTATCTCCTGCTCACCGTGCGCCATGGAGAGGAAGCCAGCCTCATAGGCGCTGGGCGCCAGATAGACGCCCTCATCCAGCATGAGGTGATAGAAGCGCTTGAAGCGTGCCATGTCGCAGCGGGTCACCTGTTCAAAACGGCTGATCTCGGTCTCTTCGGTGAAGAAGAAACCGAACATGCCGCCGACATAGGTGATGGCGAGGGGGATACCGTGTTTGGCCGCTGCGGCTTTGAGGCCCTCGGCGACGGCGGCTGTCTTCTCTGCCAGCTGCTGATGCAGGCCAGGGGCTTGCAGCAGATCCAGCATGGCGAGACCGGCGGCCATGGCAACCGGGTTGCCAGACAGGGTGCCAGCCTGGTAGACAGGGCCGGTCGGTGCTATGTGCTGCATCACCTTCTTCTTGCCACCGAAGGCGCCCACCGGCATACCCGCGCCGATGATCTTGCCAAGGGTGGTCAGGTCCGGATCTATGCCGTAGTGGGCCTGGGCACCGCCGAGGGCGACACGGAACCCTGTCATCACCTCATCGAGGATCAGCAAGGCGCCAAACTCGTCACAGATGGCGCGCAGCCCCTGCAGGAAACCGGGCAGGGGCGGAATGCAGTTCATGTTGCCCGCCACTGGCTCCACGATGATGCAGGCAATCTCGCTGCCGTACTGGTTGAAGGCTTCGCGAACCGAGTCCAGATCGTTGAACACGCAGGTGAGGGTGTGCTTGGCGAAATCGACAGGGACGCCCGGACTGTTGGGTTGGCCCAGGGTGAGGGCGCCAGAACCGGCCTTGACCAGCAGAGAGTCGGCGTGCCCGTGGTAGCACCCTTCGAACTTCACAATCTTGTCGCGGCCGGTATAGCCACGGGCCAGACGGATGGCGCTCATGGTCGCTTCTGTGCCGGAGTTGACCATGCGCACCTGCTCCATGGAGGGCACCAGCTCGCGTACCTTCTGGGCCATCAGCACTTCAATCTCGGTGGGCGCGCCGTAGCTGAGCCCCTTCTCGACGGCCTTGATGACCGCAGCCTTGATGGCCGGATGATTGTGGCCGAGCAGCATGGGGCCCCAGGAACCTATGTAGTCGACATAGGATTGACCATCCACGTCATAGAGATAGGCACCGTCGGCGCGTTCGATAAAACGGGGGGTGCCGCCTACGCCGTTGAAGGCGCGTACCGGTGAATTGACGCCGCCCGGGATGGTTTGGCAGGCCTGTTCAAACAGCTGATCTGATTTTGACATGGATCATCCTTAATGGGATTTTGACCGTCACTGAGGGGGGAGAGGCGGATCCAGACTCGGCAGTCTGCCCCTGGCAAGGTATGCTCATGACTCTCGTACCCGGCGCACTTGGCGGCCCAGTGACATTTAAACGGGCCGACTATAGCAGAAAGCCCCATTGGTGGGCAGCAGCCCCGGGTTTCATCTAACGGCTGACGATGGTTTCTCTCATGGCACAAGACACTCATTCTGCGGCGGGTTCGGCAGGGGCATCCTCCCATAGCTGGATGGTGCGACGACTCATTCAACAAGACAAGATGCCGCTCTGGGTACTCTTGCTGGCGGCCGTGGTCGGCATATTGGCCGGATTGGTGTGTGGCCTGTTCGAAAGCGGAGTGAATTGGGTGGTCATGCAGCGCGGCACCTTTCTGGCCGATCGCCCCTGGTGGCAACTGTTGTTCATGGGGTTTGGCATCAGCGCCCTGCTTGGCATGGTGGGTTACTTCCTGACCCATGCCTTCGCCCCCGAAGCGGGCGGATCCGGCATTCCCGAGATAGAGGGAGCCATGGACGATCTGCGCCCCGTGCGCTGGTGGCGAGTGCTGCCGGTCAAGTTCTTCGGCGGCATCTGTACCCTGAGTTCCGGCATGGTGCTTGGCCGCGAAGGTCCCTCGGTGCAGATCGGGGGCAACCTCGGCAAGATGGTGGCCGACATCTTCCGCCTCCCCAAGGAGCATGGTCACGCCTTGCTGGCCGCAGGTGCCGCAGGTGGACTGGCGGCCGCCTTCAATGCGCCGCTGGCCGGCATACTCTTCGTGATGGAAGAGATGCGCCCCCAGTTTCGTTACTCCTTTCTTGCCATCAAGGCGGTCAGCATCTCGGCCGTGATGGCGACCCTGACCCTGCAGAACATGAAGGGGCAGCACCCTGTCATCGCCCTGCCGCACTATGATGCGCCGGATCTGAAGGCACTCTGGTTGTTTCTCTTCATGGGGGCGGCGTTTGGGGTGCTGGGTTTCGTGTTCAACAAGCTGGTACTGGCCTGCCAGGATGGCTATCTGGCCCTGCATCAAAACAAGCGCCATCGTTTCGTGGCGATCGGCATGCTGGTAGCGGGTACCTTCGGGGTACTGGCGATTTTCGTGCCATCGGTCACGGGGGGCGGCACAGAGCTTATCCCTCATCTGCTGTCAGGGGACTATGCCATGGCCACCCTGTTTCTCATCTTCTCGGTGCGATTGGTGACAACCCTGATCTGCTTCTGCTCAGGGGCTCCTGGGGGGGTGTTTGCACCGACCCTGGCTCTGGGGACTCTCTTTGGTCTGGTATTTGGCTATATCTTCCACGCCGCCTTCCCCGAGCTAGGCATAGAACCAGGGGCCTTCGCCATCGCTGGCATGGGGGCACTATTCGCCGCGACGGTGCGAGCCCCCGTGACGGGGATAGTGTTGGTTACCGAGATGACCGACAACTATCAGCTCATCCTGCCGATGATGATCACCACCATAGGGGCGACGATAGTGGCTCAGTGGTTGGGCGGCCGCCCCATCTATTCACAAATTCTGGAGCGGACCTTGCGTCTGGCGGCACGACAACGCCGTGGTGAAAACAGTGCGGCGGCCTGAATATCTCTATATATAGTCAGAACATGAATCAACTGGGCGAGGTGGTGCGCGCATGAAACAGAAATGGATACTGCTCGCAGTCTTGGCTCTGGGAGCGCTGGCGGGATACGTTGTTGGCAATCGTCAGGAGCTGGCTCAGGGCAGCTTGCTCGAGGTACAGCAACAGACCCTGGCACGTCAGGCCGAGGCCATTGGCAAACTCGAATCTGAACTTGGGGTCAAGCAGACCCAGATTGCCACTCAGCAAGCGGCTTTTGAACAGTTGCAGCAACAGCTCAAGTCCCAGGAGGCACAATCTCAGGAGTTGAAACGCCAGCTCGCCTTCTTTGAGCGGATCATGCGCCCTGAAGGGGAGCAGAGTGGTGTGGTCATCGACAATCTTACGGTACAGGAGAGCAGCGTTCCAAACCGTTATCACTATCGACTGGCGCTGACTCAGCCAGCCAAACAGCGCGAGTTGTTTCGCGGCCAGGTACAGATCCGGGTTGAAGGAAGCCAGAATGACAAACCGAAGATCCTGAGCGGACGGGATCTGCAGATGAAGGCCGGCGCGGGCCGCTACTCCTTACGCTACTTCCAGCTTCTGGAGGGCGATTGGCAACTGCCGGATGGGTTTGTGCCCGACCGGATCCGGGTCACCATCTCCAAGGAGGGGCGTCAGCCTGCACAGGAGCTGCTGGTTGAATGGAACGAGGTCCTGAAACCCATGTTGGCGCCTCCGACTGAGCTGGCGCCGTCCGCCACATCCGGGTAGCCTAGCTTGGTGAATACTTGAACTAAATGGTCGGGTATTAGATAATTTCGCAGTTCCAATGGTTGTGAGGTCAGTGATGAGTGCAGTAGCAGAGGCCCAGTTGCCAATCCAGATGACGGATGCGGCAGCAAACAAGGTGAAGACCCTGATCACCGAAGAAGAGAATCCCGAGCTCAAGCTGCGGGTGTATATCACGGGCGGTGGCTGCTCCGGTTTCCAGTATGGGTTTACCTTCGATGAGAAGATCAATGATGGCGATACCGTGGTTGAGAAGAGCGGTGTCACTATGGTGATCGATCCCATGAGCCTGCAATACCTGGTCGGCGGCAGCGTCGATTACAGCGAAGGTCTGGAAGGTTCTCGCTTCCTGGTGACCAACCCTAACGCCACCACCACTTGTGGTTGCGGCTCCAGTTTCTCTATATAAGCATTAAGCATGATGATAAGGGCCCTCAAGGGCCCTTTTCTATTGCGGCTCTTCAATAGAGGGGAAAACTTAAGGAGGAGTAAGAAGGAGTAGCGCTGTAGCGCTCTCTCGACAATGATGGTCACAGCCCCAACAATGGTACTCCATCGACACCTTGTGGCGTAAATGCAGACACTGATAGGTGATGATTTAAACGATTTTAGGCTTTATCAAAAAAACATGTAAATTATGCTTGTCATCACAGATTGGCCCCCTATAATGCGACCCCATCAGCACGGCGCAGTGCGCGGCTGGTTCGGCTTGCAAAGCAATCCGGTGAGGGTTATAGTTTCAGACCCTGCTCTTTAACAATTTGAATCAAGCAATCTGTGTGGGCACTCACAGCATCGAGCATCAAAATTAATTTTTGATTTTCAATGTCTGGTGAAGTGACC